>NZ_JARGEN010000034.1 GCF_029211125.1 Curvibacter soli | reverse complement strand
ATTAATCTAACTAAACAGTATTGGGTATGAGCCTGGAGCAACCTGAGATCGGCGAGGCGAGGCGAGGCGAAGCGAGTCGATCCGTTGCAGACAGATGCCAAGTAATCAGGGGGATGATGAATTCAAGCAAAAAAGGTCAGATCGAGAGCGCCAGGATCGTCATCGGTGAGGTGTTCTCGCGCTTCTGGTGTCGAATTCCTGATTACCGCATCGTGCAGGACAGGCTGTTCGAGAGCGATTTTGATCGGCTACTGAAGCAAAGCGCATCCGGTGGCGTTCCCAGCGGACAGAATGATGAGCCCGTCTGAGTATCTCGCCAACCCCGATACCCAGCCCATATCGAACTGCCTTGAAGGTTGGCAGGGGCTCACTGTGAGTCGCAGTCGTCGCAAGACGCCAATATATGGTCACACCACCGCGCACGGAAGGCGGTGACAAGCGGCTGTGGCACAAGCGCTGGCGGTTGCGTGAGCGCGATCAATTCGCGTCCCTCGGTCCGGGCGACGATCCATTGCCCGTGCATCGCCAAGACGTGTCGAGCACTTGGGACATGGCCAAGGACGGAAAACATTGGTTCGATCTGCGTCGCCAGCAGGCATTGGCAGAACGCATTGCTGCTCGTCGTAGCCAGTCGAACCCGGAACGCAAGTCGCTGCAGGCTCGCCTGCTGGCCCAGTGGCGGGCGAAGTAGTTCATTAGCAGGGCGGTATGTATGGCAAGGAGAAGCAAAGGCGGATTGGCGGAAGATGTTTTCAGTCTGGCTGCTGTGCTGCCCTGGTGGGTTGGCGTGGTGCTGGCGATCGTGACCTACGCAGTTTTGCACCGCTTTGCGGTCGGTGAGGTGGCTGCCAACGTTGCGCCAGGACAGATGGGCGAGATGATCGTCGGGCAGTTGGTCAAGGCACTCGCCACATGGGGGCAGTACCTCGTGCCGCTGTTACTACTGGCTGGCGCGGTGGCCTCTGCCATTGGTCGACGCAAGCGCCAGGGTTTGGCGGCCGAGGTAGCGGCCAGCGCTGATGATGCGGCCCTGCGTTCGATGAGTTGGCGCGACTTTGAACTGGTTGCGGGTGAGGCCTTCCGGCTGCGTGGCTATACGGTCATCGAAACCGGTGGTGGCGGTGCTGACGGCGGAATTGACCTGCAACTGACTCGAGGCGGTGAAACATTCCTGGTCCAGTGCAAACAGTGGAAAGCGTACAAGGTGTCGGTCAACGTTGTGCGTGAGCTCTATGGGGTGATGGCAGCGCAGGGGGCGGCTGGGGGCTTTGTGGTTACGTCCGGTGTTTTCACCGCCGACGCACGCTCATTTGTCCAGGGGCGCAACATCGAGTTGATCGACGGCCCGGCGCTGAAGAAGATGATCGACGCTGTGCAGGCATCAAAAAAGCTCGGCGCCACCAGCGTGCCAGCTAGTGAGCCTTCGGCAGTGGCTGAGCCGGCTTGCCCGCGATGTGGCGGCGCGATGGTCAAGCGCGTGGCCAAACAGGGCGCAAACGCAGGCAAGGCTTTCTGGGGCTGTAGCTCGTATCCCCAATGCCGTGGCGTGCGGGCTATCGAGTGAACCCGAGGCGGTAGAGTCAGGCCTGTTGGCGGTATGAAAGCCCACTTTCAATGTTGCTACTCAAATTAAAGTTTGCTTTAGATGATGCTTTCTGCGGGACTTACCTGGCCCAGGCTGAACCGATCTCTCTGTGGGAAACACCCGCAAGACCCCAGCAACCCGCAGGAGTGCTATCTAATCCAGAAAGCCGTTTTTTCGGGCGGCAACCACCCGCCAGGAGGCCGCAGTTGCCGCAATGCTGCATCACGACACCGGCGTGCTGTGCGCCCCGACGGCTTTTGGCAAGACGGTCGCTGCCGCCGCGATGATCGCGCGCCGGGGTGTGTGAACACATTGGTGCTGGCGCATCGAACGGAACTGCTCCTGCAATGGCAGGAGCGCCCACTTCGGCGGGCCTCTTCTGTTCTTGGCGTGCGAAAATAGAAGATTCCGAGGGCGCCAGGAGAGGCCGGCTGCCGAAACTTGGCCCTCAATTAGCCCCCACGTTGAGCGAGCAAGCCAGTATTGGCGCGGGTTCACGACGGCTCGGGGCACCACGGCACCTTTATGATTTGACCATGTCGCATTACAACGCTCCTTTCGAAATCCATGTCCACGGCGACGTGCCGCTGCGCCCGGAGGCCGACTTCGACCGTCTGCAGGACGCGCTCGGGCCGCTGTGGAAGTACGCGGGCGCGCGCTCGCTCGCCGATGGCGCGGCCAGCATGTACGAGGAAGAGCCCGGCATCGAGTTCGATGCCAAGGAGCATCTGCTGCACCTGTGCTGGACCGTGCGCGGCGACGAGGATTTCCGCCAGTCGCTCGACGAGATGTGCATGAGCCTCAATGAGCTGGCAGAGCAGGGCGCCGCGATCGAGGTGACCTTCTACGATACCGATTTCGACGAGGACGAGGAGCCCGACGACGCCGACTCGCGCGACGACTTCCTCATGCTCTTCGTCGGCCCCAACCCTGCCGCCATCATGCAGGTGCAGCGCGACCTGCTGGTGCAGGACGTGGTGAACATGATGGAGCGCCACTTCGACGGCGCCGAACTCGGCGGCGTGGTGGCGGAGATCGACAAGCTCTTCACCCAGCGCTTCGACGCGCTGGTCAATTCGCTGGAAATCGGCAAGCCGCCGCGCGGCGCGGGCAATGGCGGCGGCCACGGCGGCGGCCGCCGTCCGCGGCATTTGCATTGACTTTCACGCTAAGACTTACGCGGCAAGGGGCTGCGCGCCAAAGGGCGGCGGCTTGCCGGCGGTGCGCAGCCGGTTGCGCGCCCGTGCCGCGTGGATGATGGGGCTGGCGCCTATACTCCCCCACCATCGGCATGCCAGCGCAGTAAAACCGGGCGGTTAGGCCGCATACTCCCCTATCTCCGCACCTCGCCGCGCCGCCGCAGGCCCCAGCCCGCCGCGCCCAGCAGCGCGGCCAGCAGCGCCAGCGCCCATTGCGACAGCGTGGGCACGGGGGTCGCGCCGGCGCCGGGCGGGGGCGGCGCGCCGGTGATGGTGAGGATCACCGCCGTCGCGGTGCTCGACGCCAGGTCCGCCGTCACCCCCGCGGGCAGGGTCAGGGTGCCGAGCGAGTAGCCGCCGCCGAGGATGCCGCCCGCCGCCGTCAGCAGCGTGAACTGCTGCCCCACCGTGGGCGTGCCCGACAGGTTGGCGACGATGTTGAACGTCGTGCCCACCAGCGTGGCCGTGCCCGTTGCGGCCAGCAGGTCGGCGGTGCCCGTGCCGGCATCGATCTCGGCGTCGTAGGCGGTGCCGGAAAGGTCCACGTCGCCCGCCACGCTGATGGTGCCCACCGAATGGCCGGGCGCCAGCGTGCCGCCGCTGAGCGTCAGGTTGCCCGTCACCGAGCCCGTGCCCTTGAGTGTGCTGCTGCCCGCGCCCGTCAGCAGCAGGTCGCCCGTGACCGTGGTGCCGGTCAGGTCCAGCGTGTTGCCGCTGCCGGTGAAGCGCACGGCGGCGCCCCAGGCGCCGAGGGGGGTGCCGGTGAGGCTGCGGGCGCCGCGCGCGATGGTGGCGCCGCCGACGCTGATGGAATTGCCGTTGCCTTCCACCCGGATGCCGTCGCCGCCGCCACCGCCACCGCCAGCGTTGCTGCCGCCGCCATTGCCGCCCGTGAAACTGCTCGACGAACTGATGGTGGCGCCGTCCCCGGTCACGTACAGGCCGCTGCCGCCACCGCCGCCGCCGCCGCTGTTAGGGGCGATGGTGGCGCCATCGCCGCCGGATACGGGGCCGCCGAGGGTGATGGTGCCGGTGGTGACCCCGCGCACCACCACGCCCGCGCCGCCGCCGCCGCCGCCGCCGTAGCCGAAGAAGGGGTTGCCGCTGCCGCCCGCGCCGCCGGCAAGCGTGGCCGCATAGGTGGTCGCGCTGGGTTGGTTCAAGATGATCGTGCCATCGCCGCCCCCGCCGCCGCCGCCATCTATAAGGCTGGTGCCGCCGGCACCGCCCCCGAGGGCGCCGCCGCCGCCGCCGGGGTCGTTGCCATATGTGAGGCCGCCGATGCCGCCGCCGCCGCCGTTGCCTGAGCTGTAGCCGGCGGCGCCGGCGGTGACGCCCACGCCCACGCTCAAGAAGGCGCCGCCGCCGCCGCCGCTGGTGGCGCCGCCGGCTCCGCCTAGGGCACCGAAGCTGCTGCCGCCGTCGCCGCCGCCGTATCCGCCGCCGCCGGCCCCGATGGCGTTGAAGGCCCCATAATCGCCGCCGCCGCCCCCCCCCCCGCCCGCCCAGGCGCTGCCCGCGCCGGCCAGGGTGCACAGCAACACCGCCGCCGCCATGGCGCACGGCAGCGGGCGGCGCCGGCCGCGGGGTGCGAGGGGAAGGGCCGGGCCAGTGGGCCGGGAGGCGCGGAGGGTGGAGAGGATGGGGGCGGAAAGACGCATGGAAACAGAACTCCTGTGGATGGGGGCCGGTGCGCAGTCCCTCGGTGGGCGAAATTACCATTAGGACTTACGCAAACAAGGATGCACCAGCCGTTGCCTCCAAAGGGCGGGCGTCGCGCCTGAAACCGTTTTGCGTAAGCCGTGACCATTAGACACTATCCGTTTCAGAAGGTGTCGATGCGGCGGGGGCGAAGCCGGTTGCGCGCCCGTGCCGCGTGGATTGCGGGGCCGGTTCCTATACTCCCCCACAATCTGCCTGCCAGCGCAGTAAAACCGGGCGGTAGAGACGCATACTCCCCTACCGCATCCTTGCTTGCGTAAGTACTGTTCTTTTTTCAGCTCGGCGCCACGTGCGCGGCGGGTGCATCCGCCAGCCCCAGCAGATGTTTCGCGGCATGGCGTAGTTCCGCCGCTTCGCCGGTGCTCAGCCACAGCGTGGCGCCGTCGCCGGCTTGCGGGTTGAGCGCGGTGCCCAGCAGGCGGCGCGTGTGGCGCGCCACGGGCGCGCCGGTATCGATCAGCGCCACGCCGGCGGGCAGCAACTGCCGCAGAGGGGCCTGCGCAAAGACGTAGTGCGTGCAGCCGAGGACCAGCGTGTCCATGGCCTCGGCTTGCATGCCAAATGGACCCATGGCGCTTATGTAGCGGGCGCAGAGTGCTCTTATTTCAGTAGCGTTTTCGGCGCTGCCGGGGTGTGCGCTGCGTTCTATCGCCAGCGCCAGGCCGTCGCAGGGCTGCAGGGTGAAGCGGGCCTGGGGCTCCTGGCTGCGCAGCAGTTGCTGGAACTTGGCGCTGCCCAAGGTGCCGCGCGTGGCGATGACGCCGACGCGGCCCGTGCGCGATGCGGCCACGGCGGGCTTGATGGCCGGCTCCACGCCCACGATGGGCAGCCCCGGCAGGCGTTCGCGCAGCAGGTGGATGGCCGCCGCCGTGGCGGTGTTGCAGGCCACGACGAGCGCCTTGATGCCATGGCGCGCGTGCAGAAAGCCGGCGATGGCCTGGCTGCGCGCCGTGACGTAGGCATCGCCGCGCTCGCCGTAAGGCGCGTGGCCGCTGTCGGCCAGGTACACGAAGTCCTCGTGCGGCAGCTCGGCGCGCAGCGCGCGCAGCACCGAGAGGCCGCCGATGCCGCTGTCGAACACGCCGATGGGCGCGCAGGCATCGGTTGCGTCCTGCGCCGGCACTGTCGTCGGGTCCGTGGTCAGGCCGCCGTCAGCTCGATGGTCTTGTAGGCGCCGCTGGCGATCTTCTTCTGCCATTCGGCGGGGCCGGTCACGTGGGCGCTGGTGCCGCCGGCATCGACCGCCACGGTCACGGGCATGTCCACCACGTCGAATTCGTAGATCGCCTCCATGCCCAGGTCGGCGAAGCCCACCACCTTGGCGTGCTTGATCGCCTTGCTCACCAGATACGCCGCGCCGCCCACGGCCATCAGGTAGGCCGACTTGTGGTTCTTGATCGACTCGATGGCCACGGGGCCGCGCTCGGCCTTGCCGACCATGGCGATCAGGCCGGTCTGCTCCAGCATCATGTCGGTGAACTTGTCCATGCGCGTGGCGGTGGTCGGGCCGGCGGGGCCCACGGCCTCGCCCTTCACCGGGTCCACGGGGCCCACGTAGTAGATCACGCGGTTGGTGAAGGCTACCGGCAGCTTCTCGCCACGGGCGAGCATGTCCTCGATGCGCTGGTGCGCGGCATCGCGGCCCGTGAGCATCTTGCCGTTGAGCAGCAGCGTGTCGCCGGGCTTCCAGCTCGCCACTTCTTCCTTGGTCAGTGCATCGAGGTTGACGCGGCGGCTCTTTTGCGTGTCGGGGGCCCAGTCCACCTTGGGCCAGAGGTCGAGCGAGGGCGCTTCCAGGTACACGGGGCCGGAGCCGTCCATCACGAAATGCGCGTGGCGCGTGGCGGCGCAGTTGGGGATCATGGCCACCGGCTTGCTCGCTGCATGCGTGGGGTACATGGCGATCTTCACGTCCAGCACGGTGGTCAGGCCGCCCAGCCCTTGCGCGCCGATGCCCAGGGCGTTGACCTTCTCGTAGAGCTCCAGGCGCAGCTCCTCGACCTGGGTGAGCTTGTCGCCCCTGGCTGCCTTGGCCTGCAGCGCGTACATGTCGAGGTCTTCCATCAGGCTCTGCTTGGCCAGCAGTACGGCTTTCTCGGCCGTGCCGCCGATGCCGATGCCCAGCATGCCCGGCGGGCACCAGCCCGCGCCCATGGTGGGCACGGTCTTGAGCACCCAGTCCACCACGCTGTCGCTGGGGTTGAGCATCACCATCTTGCTCTTGTTCTCGCTGCCGCCGCCCTTGGCCGCGACGGTGATGTCGAGCCTGCCGCCCGGCACGATCTCGGTGACGATGACCGCGGGCGTGTTGTCCTTCGTGTTCTTGCGCGCGAACTGCGGGTCGGCCACGACCGAGGCGCGCAGCGTGTTGTCGGGGTGGTTGTAGCCGCGGCGCACGCCTTCGTTGATGGCGTCGTCCAGGCTGCCGGTGAAGCCCTCGAAGCGCACGTCCATGCCCACCTTCAGGAAGACGTTGACGATGCCCGTGTCCTGGCAGATCGGGCGGTGGCCGGTGGCGCTCATCTTGCTGTTGGTGAGGATCTGCGCGATGGCGTCCTTGGCCGCCGGGCTTTGCTCGCGCTCATAGGCGCGCGCGAGGTGGGCGATGTAGTCGCCGGGGTGGTAGTAGCTGATGTACTGCAGCGCGGCGGCGATGGACTCGATCAGGTCGTCCTGGCGGATGCTCGTGGTCATGGTGTTGCGTGGGGTGTGTCGTTGTGGTGCTGTCGTGCATGCCCGGCGCATGCGGCGATCCTCCCCGCGTGTCCCTTGGATGAAAATTGCTTTCATCGATGGGTATGCTATGGGTGCGGTGCCGGCATCGGACCCCTTTATTCTGACAGTTCGTGCAACTTCCATCCTTCACCATGACCACACGCATCGAACGCGACACCTTCGGCCCCATCGAGGTGCCCGCCGACAAACTCTGGGGCGCGCAGACGCAGCGTTCCCTGCAAAACTTCGACATCTCGGGCGAGCGCCAGCCGCGCGAGATCATCCGGGCGCTGGCGCAGGTCAAGCGCGCGTCGGCCCACGTCAACCACGCGCTGGGCCTGCAGGACGAGAAGAAGACCCAGGCCATCATCGCCGCCGCCGACGAGGTGATCGCCGGCCAGCACGCGGGCGAGTTCCCGCTCGTGGTCTGGCAGACCGGCTCGGGCACGCAGACCAACATGAACGTCAACGAGGTGCTGGCCAACCGCGCCAGCGAACTGCTGGGCGGCCAGCGCGGCGAGGCCCGCCTGGTGCACCCCAACGACGACGTGAACCGCAGCCAGTCCAGCAACGACGTGTTCCCCACCGCCATGCACGTGGCGGCGGTGGACGCCATCACGCACCGCCTGCTGCCCGCGCTGGCCGACCTGCGCGCCACGCTGGCACAGAAGGCGCACGACTTCGACGATATCGTGAAGATCGGCCGCACCCACCTGCAGGACGCCACGCCGCTCACGCTGGGGCAGGAATTCTCGGGCTGGGTCGCGCAGCTCGACCATGGCGAAAAGCACCTGCGCGCCGCGCTCGGCCACCTGTGCGAGCTGGCGCTGGGCGGCACCGCCGTGGGCACGGGCCTGAACGCGCCCAAGGGCTACGCCGAGGCCGTGGCGGCAGAGCTGGCGCGGCTGACCAGGCTGCCCTTCGTCACCGCGCCCAACAAGTTCGAGGCGCTGGCGAGCGTGGATGGCCTGGTGCATGCGCACGGCGCGCTCAAGACGCTCGCGGCCAGCATGATGAAGATCGCCAACGACGTGCGCTGGCTCGCCAGCGGCCCGCGCAGCGGCATCGGCGAGCTGACCATCCCCGAGAACGAACCTGGCTCGTCCATCATGCCCGGCAAGGTCAACCCGACGCAGAGCGAGGCGGTGACGATGCTGGCCGCGCAGGTGTTCGGCAACGACGTGGCCATCAACTTCGGCGGCGCATCGGGCAACTTCGAGCTCAACGTGTTCCGGCCCATGGTGGCGCACAACTTCCTGCAAAGCGTGCGCCTGCTGGCCGACGGCATGAAGAGCTTTCGCGACCACTGCGCCGTGGGCATCGAGCCCAACCGCGCGCGCATCACGGAACTGGTGGAGCGCTCGCTGATGCTGGTGACCGCGCTCAACACCCACATCGGCTACGACAAGGCGGCCTACATCGCCAAGAAGGCGCACAAGGAAGGCACCAGCCTGCGCGAGGCGGCGGTGGCGTCGGGCTACGTGAGCGGCGAGCAGTTCGACCAGTGGGTCGTGCCCGGCAACATGGTGGGGCGCTGAAGCGCGCCGCGGCAGCTATCGTATTGATAGCTGCCGCCGCTTGATTTGATTGCGCTGGAGGCCGATTTTTCTCAAGAAATGCCCCCACGCTCCACCGCTGCGCGGCTCGCTGCCCCCCAAGGGGCCGCTTTTTGCCTTGGGGCGGCCCGAAGGCAAAAAACCGCCGGCTCAGTGGCGCTCCCTGTCGGCGCTGGTCATCAGCTTTTCGGTGAAGGCGATGGCCATGGCCGAGAGCAGGAACGCGATGTGGATCGCGGTCTGCGCGATCAGCACGCGGTCGGTGTAGTTGTCGGCGTTGATGAAGGTCTTGAGCAGGTGGATGGAGCTGATGCCGATGATCGACAGGCCCAGCTTCACCTTCAGCACCGAGGCGTTCACGTGGCTCAGCCACTCGGGCTGGTCGGGGTGGCCCTGGAGGTCGAGGCGGCTCACGAAGGTTTCGTAGCCGCCCACGATCACCATGATGAGCAGGTTGGAGATCATCACCACGTCGATCAGCGCCAGCACCACGAGCATGATGACCGTCTCGTTGAGCGAGGTGACGGGCGCCTCGGGCCGGTAGCCGATGCTGGCGATCAGCGCGTCGAGCGCATACTGGCTGCCGAAGGCCGCTTGCACCAGATGCGTGAGTTCCACCAGGAAGTGCACCACGTACACGGCCTGCGCCACGATCAGCCCCAGGTACAGCGGCAACTGGAGCCAGCGGCTCGCGAAGATGATGGCGGGCAGCGGGCGCAGCGGGGAGGTGCGGGGCGTTTGCGGGTTGGAAGGCATTGCGGTATGGATGCGGGGCTGGAGACAAGGCGGCAATTCTAGTGCCGCCAAGCATCGAGCACTGCTAGTGCAGTGTTCGATGCTTGGCGGCACAAATCAAGTGGATTCCATGACTTCGTAAGATGGCCGCCAGTCAGTGGCCTGTAAGTGCGGCGCCCGACATTACGGGCGGCTACCGCACAGACGTTTGACAAGGAGACACAGCCATGAACGCGCCCTCATCCGCGATCGAATCCGTACTCGTCGAGAATCGCGTATTCCCGCCCAGCGCCGCCACCGTCGCGGCCGCGCGCATTGCCGGCATGCCGGCCTACGAGGCGCTGTGCGCCGAGGCCGCGCGCGACTACGAGGGCTTCTGGGCCCGCCTGGCGCGCGACAACGTGCGCTGGATCGAGCCCTTCACCCGCACCCTCGACGAATCCAGCGCGCCGTTCTACAAGTGGTTCGACGACGGCGTGCTCAACGCGTCGGCCAACTGCCTGGACCGGCACATCGGCACGCCGGTCGAGCACAAGACCGCCATCGTCTTCGAGGCCGACGATGGCGCCGTCACCCGCGTCACCTACCGGGAACTGCTCGCGCGCGTATCGCAGTTCGCCAACGCGCTCAAGGCCCGCGGTATCCGCAAAGGCGACCGCGTCGTCATCTACATGCCCATGGGCGTCGAGGGCGTAGTGGCCATGCAGGCCTGCGCGCGCATCGGCGCCACGCACAGCGTGGTGTTCGGGGGCTTCTCGGCCAAGGCGCTGCAGGAGCGCATCGTCGATGCCGGCGCGGTGGCCGTCATCACCGCCAGCTACCAGATGCGCGGCGGCAAGGAGCTGCCGCTCAAGGCCATCGTGGACGAAGGCATCGCGCTCGGCGGCTGCGAGAGCGTGAAGACCGTGCTGGTCCACGAGCGCACGGCCAGCGCATGGAACCGCGTGGCGGGCCGCGATCAGACCTTCGTCGAAGCGCTGCAGGACCGCAGCACCGAGTGCGCGCCCGAGCCCGTGGGCGCCGAGCACCCGCTGTTCATCCTCTACACCAGCGGCTCCACCGGACGCCCCAAGGGCGTGCAGCACAGCACCGGCGGCTACCTGCTGTGGGCCAAGCTGACCATGGATTGGACATTCGACATCCGGCCCGGCGACGTGTTCTGGTGCACCGCCGACATCGGCTGGATCACCGGCCACACCTACGTGGCCTACGGGCCGCTGGCGGCCGGGGCCACGCAGGTCATCTTCGAGGGCGTGCCCACCTACCCGAACGCCGGGCGCTTCTGGCAGATGATCGAGCGGCACCAGGTCAGCGTGTTCTACACCGCGCCCACGGCCATCCGCTCGCTCATCAAGGCCGCCGATTCGGACGCTGCGGTGCATCCGCGCAACTGGAATCTGTCGAGCCTGCGTATCCTCGGCAGCGTGGGCGAGCCCATCAACCCCGAAGCGTGGATGTGGTACTACACGCACGTCGGCGGCGAACGCTGCCCCATCGTCGATACCTTCTGGCAGACCGAGACGGGTGGCCACGTCATCACGCCGCTGCCGGGCGCCACGCCGCTGGTGCCGGGCTCGTGCACGCTGCCGCTGCCGGGCATCATGGCCGCCATCGTGGACGAGACGGGCCACGACATTCCCGACGGCGCGGGCGGCATGCTGGTCATCAAGCGGCCCTGGCCGTCGATGATCCGCACCATCTGGGGCGACCCGGACCGCTTCGTCAAGAGCTACTTCCCCGAGGAGATGGGCGGCACGATCTACCTGGCCGGCGACGGCGCGGTGCGTTCCGCCGGCGGGCCCGCCGGTTCCGGGGTGGACCGGGGCTACTTCCGCATCACGGGCCGCATCGACGACGTGCTCAACGTTTCGGGCCACCGCATGGGCACGATGGAGATCGAGTCGGCGCTGGTCGCCAAGACCGACCTCGTGGCCGAGGCTGCCGTGGTGGGCCGCCCCGACGACCTGACCGGCGAGGCCATCTGCGCCTTCGTGGTGCTCAAGCGCGCCCGGCCCACGGGCGAGGAGGCCCGCCAGATCGCCAACGAATTGCGCAACTGGGTCGCCAAGGAGATCGGCCCCATTGCCAAGCCCAAGGACATCCGCTTCGGCGACAACCTGCCCAAGACGCGCAGCGGCAAGATCATGCGCCGGCTGCTGCGCAGCATCGCCCGCGGCGAGCAGATCACCCAGGACACGAGCACGCTGGAAAACCCGGCGATCCTCGATCAGTTGGGGCAGACCAACTGATGTAGGACGGGCGCGGAAAATCCACCTTTCTTCCGGTGGCGGCGGGGCATTGGGGTAAAAATGCCCTCTGCCCATCCAAAGGAGTCCCCATGCGCGCCCGCACCATCGTTCTCGCCCTGATCGTCTTGGCCACCGCCGCGCTGGCCACGCTGAACTGGGGCGCGCTGGCGACGCCCATGCCCATTTCGCTGGGCATCGCGGTGGTGGATGCACCGCTGGGCCTCGTCATGCTCGGCCTGACAGTGCTGCTGGGCGTGCTGTTCGTCGCCTACGTGCTGGCGCTGCAGGGCACGGTGCTGCTGGAGACGCGCCGGCATGCCAAGGAGATGCAGGCGCAGCGCGAACTGGCCGACCGCGCCGAAGCCTCGCGCTTCACCGAGCTGCGCAGCTTCATCGAGCTGCAGAACCAGAGCGCGGCGCAGTCGGAGGCCGCGCTGCGCGCTGCGCTGCTGGAGCGCATCGACGGCCTGGAGCACACCCTGGCCGCGCGCATCGAGCAGTCCGACAACGCCACGGCGGCCTACGTGGGCGAACTCGACGACCGCCTGCGCCGTAGCGCCTGAAACCGGACGGCACCGCAGGCCGCGCAGCGAGGCCGGCCAACCGGGGAGGTTTTATTTGATCGACAGCACCCAGGCCGCGAGCTTCCTGGCCTCGGCCTCGGTGACCTGCGTGTTCGCGGGCATGGGCACCGGCCCCCACACGCCTGAGCCGCCCTTGAGGATCTTGGTGGCGAGCTTGTCCGCCGCATCCTTCTGGCCCGCGTACTTGGCGGCCACGTCCTTGTAGGCCGGGCCCACGAGCTTCTTGTCCACCGCATGGCAGGCCATGCAGTTCTTGCTGGTGGCCAGCGCCTGGTCCGCCAGCGCCGGCGCGCATGCGATGAGTGCGGTCAGCGGAAGAAGGGCGGCGGTACGTTTCATCGTTTCTTTCCTTTTGCGGGGCTTGGAGTACATTCGCTCACGGCCATTGTAATGAGCGGGCAGGCCCCCTCTGTCCTTCTGTACCTGCCGGCGGCAAGGGCCGCGGCGATGGAGATGAAACCATGTATGCACTCGGGTTGGGCGTTCTGCTGCTGCTGTTGAAGTACCTCGAAATCGGCCCCGTGGCCACCTGGGACTGGTGGTGGGTGCTGTCGCCGTTCGCGGTCGCCGCGCTCTGGTGGGCCTGGGCCGACAGCACGGGCTACACCAAGCGCCGCGCCGTCGAGAGAATAGAGCAGCGCAAGAAGGACCGCATCGCAAAGCACAAGGAAGCCATGGGCATCCGCCCGCGCAAGCCGCGCTGACCAGGCACCGGCGGCTCCGCAAAAAAAGCCCTGGCGCGCGCGGCGCGCCAGGGCTTTTTTGCATGGTGGGAGCTTGGTGAACGCCGGTCAGAAATCGTCGAGCACCGCGCCCTTGCTGGCGCTGGCGGCGTTGAAGGCGAACTTGGCCAGCACGCCGCGCGTGTAGCGCGGGGCCGGGGCCTGCCAGCCCGCGCGGCGCCGGGCGATTTCGGCCTCGGGCACGTTGAGTTCGAGCTTGAGCGCGTGCGCGTCGATGGTGATCGAGTCGCCCTCCTGCACGAAGGCGATGGTGCCGCCCGCATGGGCCTCGGGCGCCACGTGGCCCACCACCATGCCCCAGGTGCCGCCCGAGAAGCGGCCATCGGTGATCAGGCCCACGCTCTCGCCCAGGCCGGCGCCGATCAGCGCGCCCGTGGGCGCCAGCATCTCGGGCATGCCGGGGCCGCCCTTGGGGCCCAGGTAGCGCAGCACCATCACGTCGCCGGCCACGATTTTTCCGTCCAGAATGGCCTTGAGCGCCGACTGCTCGTCGTCGAACACGCGCGCCGGGCCGGTGATGACCGGGTTCTTCAGGCCCGTGATCTTGGCCACCGCACCCTCCGGGCTCAGGTTGCCCTTGAGGATCGCCAGATGGCCGTGGGCATACATCGGGTCGCCGATCGGGCGGATCACGTCCTGGTCGGCGCGCGGCTGGTCGGGCACGTCGGCCAGCGTCTCGGCCACGGTCTTGCCGGTGATCGTCAGGCAGTCGCCGTGCAGCAGGCCGGCGTTGAGCAGCACCTTCATCACCTGCGGAATGCCGCCCGCGCGGTGCAGGTCCACGGCCAGGTACCTGCCGCTGGGCTTCAGGTCGCACAGCACCGGCGTCTTCTGGCGCACGCGCTCGAAGTCGTCGATGCTCCACTCCACGCCCGCCGCGTGGGCGATGGCCAGGAAGTGCAGCACCGCGTTGGTGGAGCCGCCCGTGGCCATGATGACGGCCACGGCGTTCTCGATGCTCTTCTTCGTCACGATGTCGCGCGGGCGGATGTTCTGGCGGATGGCCTCGATCAGCACCTTGGCCGACTCCCTGGCCGAGTTCTGCTTCTCGTCGTGCGGGTTGGCCATGGTGCTGGAGTAGGGCAGGCTCAGGCCCAGCGCCTCGAAGGCCGAGGACATGGTGTTGGCCGTGTACATGCCGCCGCACGAGCCCGTGCCGGGAATGGCGCGCTGCTCGATCTCGTGCAGGTCGTGGTCGCTCAGCTTGCCCGCGGCGTTCTGGCCCACGGCCTCGAACACGCTGACGATGTTCAGGTCCTGCCCCTTGTAGTGGCCCGGCAGGATGGTGCCGCCGTACACGTAGATGGCCGGCACGTTGGCGCGCAGCATGCCCATCATGCCGCCGGGCATGTTCTTGTCGCAGCCGCCCACCACCAGCACGCCGTCCATCCACTGGCCCTGCACGCAGGTCTCGATGCAGTCGGCGATCACCTCGCGGCTCACCAGGCTGTACTTCATGCCCTCGGTGCCCATGGCCATGCCGTCGGAAATGGTGGGCGTGCCGAATATCTGCGCGTTGCCGCCGGCCTCCTCGATGCCGGCCACCGCCGCGTCGGCCAGCCTCTGCAGGCCCGAGTTGCAGGGCGTGATGGTGCTGTGGCCGTTGGCCACGCCCACCATGGGCTTCTTGAAATCGTTTTCCTCGTAGCCGAGGGCGTAGAACATCGAACGGTTGGGGGCGCGCGACTTGCCTTCGGTGATGTTGCGGCTGCGGCGGTTGATCTGGATGGTCTTGGTGTCCATGCGTTTTGTCTCGTGGGGAAAAAGAGAGCTGCCGAGTATGCGCCGCCCGACTGATTGGCTCCAATCCATTTTCGATGCACTATTGATATGCTCGGCATATGAACCTGGAAACGGCAGGGCAGTTGACCGCTATGCACCTGCCAGCACCGCGCTCGGCGCGCCATGCGGCGTTGCTCCTCCTGGCGGGCAATAGCCCGCCGCGTCGTCGCCCTTGCAGGGCGCAGGCCTGTCGGAGACAGGCCTTCTTCGCGCTGTCCAACAGCACGCAGGTGCTGTTGGAGCCGCAGCGCTCAGCCTTGCCTGGCACCCCGATCACGGCACCGGCGGGCGCATCCAACTGCCGTTTCCAGGTTGAATAGCGCAGGGCCCCCGTGAATCGGGCGCGAGCGGGAAGATTTTTCCTGAGATGGTTTTCCTGAGATGGCGCGTCGCGTTCTACATCGCGCCGCCGCAGTACAGCTCCCAGCGGTTCTTGAAGTCCGCCAGGTACACCCGCTTCTGTACCAGCGCTTCCGCCGCGCCCTGCGCGCGCAGGGCGGCATCGGCGCTGCGCTGCGCCTGCTCGGCCTGGCTCCATGTCTCCAGACCGCCGGGCAGGGCGCGCAGGCCCTGGCCTTCCACGTCGCTGAACTGGCCGCCTTCCACGATGTAGCGGATGTACGGCCCCGCGCCCGGCGCCACCTGGCCGCAGAGCGCGCGGCCCAGCCGGAGTTGGTCGTTGCGGAAGACGGCGCCGCTGCCCGCCGTGCCCAGGCGCTCCCGGATGGCCTGGTGCAGCGCCGCGATGCGGGCCGCGTCGGCATCCGCGGCCTGGCTGGCCGTATCCGCGTTGCAACCCCCCAGCAGTAGCGCCAGCACGGCGGCGAAGGGGCGCAAAGACGGGGCGAGGGGCATGGCGGTTGAAGGGACCAAGGCGGCATTCTAGACAGGCAGAATACGCCCCATGCTCATGTATCCCCACATCGACCCGATCGCGCTGCGTCTCGGGCCTCTGGCCATCCACTGGTACGGGCTGACCTACCTGGCGGCCTTCGCGCTATTCATATTTCTGGGCATGCGCCGGCTGCGGCACCCGCCCTTCGCCGCCATGGCCGGCCCGCAGGCCTGGACGCGCAAGGACGTGGAAGACCTCCTGTTCTTCGGCGTGGCCGGCGTGGTGGCCGGCGGGCGGCTGGGCTACTGCCTGTTCTACAAGCCGGGCTTCTACCTCACGCACCCGCTGGAGGTGTTCGCCATCTGGCAGGGCGGCATGAGCTTCCACGGCGGGCTGCTGGGCGTGATCGCCGCCATGGTCTGGTTCGCCCGTTCGCGCCGCCGGCCCTGGCTGCAGGTGGCCGACTTCGTGGCGCCCTGCGTGCCCACGGGTCTGGCCGCGGGGCGCGTGGGCAACTTCATCAACGGCGAGCTGTGGGGCCGCTTCGCCAGCCCGGACCTGCCGTGGGGCATGGTGTTCCCGCAAAGCGGCTCGATGCTGCCGCGCCATCCGTCGCAGGTGTACCAGTTCCTGCTCGAAGGCCTGCTGCTGTTCGTGCTGCTGTGGCTCTACGCGCGGCGCGAACACGCACGCGGCCAGGTGGCGGCGGCGTTTTTGTTGGGCTATGGGGTGCTGCGCTTCGTCGCGGAGTTCTTCCGCGAGCCCGACAGCTTCCTGGGCCTGCTGCCGCTGGGCATGAGCATGGGCCAGTGGCTGTGCGTGCCGATGATCGTGGCCGGCATCGCGCTGTGGCTGTGGGCGCGGCGGCAGGCAGCGCGATGAGCGCCGCGCCGCGTCGCCCCGAACAAGCGCGTACCGCAGCCTTGGCGAAGGTGCTTCGGTGAGCGGTGCGGTGCTGTACGACTGCGGCGGCGCCGGCCCGGCGCCCGGCGTGGTGGAAGTGGTGCTGGCCCACCCGGGGCGCCTGAACGCCATGACGCGTGCCATGTGGCGCCAACTGCGCTCTGTTTTCGAGAGCATCCAGTGCAGTGCGGACGCGCGCTGCGTGCTGGTTTCGGGGCAGGGCGGCGCGTTCTGCGCGGGCGGCGACATTTCCGAGTACCCCGGCTTCCGCTTCGACGAGGCGGCGCTGCGCGGCTTTCACGAGGACGACGTCTGGGGCGGGCTGCAGGCCATGCTCGACTGCGACGTGCCCATCGTGGCCTGCATCGAAGGCGCGTGCATGGGCGCGGGCGTGGAGATCGCCAGTTGCTGCGACGTCCGGCTGGCCGCCGCCGACGCGCGCTTCGGCGCACCCATCGCCAAACTCGGTTTCGCCATGGCGCCGCGCGAGCTGGCGCTGGTGGCGCGCGCGGCGGGCGAGCTGACCACGCGCGAGCTGCTGCTGCAGGCCGCCGTGCTCGACGCCTCCACGCTGCGGGCGCGCGGCTTTCTCAACCACGTGCTGCCGCAGGCCGATGCGCGGGGCGAGGCGCTGGCCGCGGCGCGCCGCATCGCCGCCCTGGCCCCGCAGGCCGCGCGCCGCACCAAGCAGACGCTGCGCGCGCTGGCGCAGGTGCAGGGCGGGCAGGCGCCCGCCTGGTCCGCGCTGCTGGCCACGGCCTATGGCTATGCCGGCGATGCCGAGCACCGCGAGGGCATCGCCGCCTTCCTGGAGAAACGCCCCGCCAGGTTTTGAGGCTGGGGGAGGGGGTTCGCGGTCTGCCGAGGCGCTCTGCATGCCTCTGTTTTTCGATACTCCCTGGGAGTATATGCCTTCTTCGCCCTGTTCTTCTGCGCTGGCAGAGTGATGGGTGGGGAGTATATTGTTATTGCCGCCCATTGCCGGGCCGCGGCGGCAAGCCCGGCGGCGGCCGGGAGGCTGCCCCTCAGCGGTGCGCCGCCATCAGCAGCCCGCCGGCCCCGATGAAGAAGCCCCCGGTGGCCTTGTTGAGCCGCGCCACGCCCTTGGAGGAGCGGATCACGCGGCGGATCTGCCGCCCGCCCGTGGCGTAGGCCAGCGAGGACACGAACTCCGCCAGCAGGTAGGTGGCGCCGAGCACGGCGAACTGGCGCAGCGCGGGCTTCGCGGGGTCGATGAACTGCGGGAAGATGGCCGCGAACAGGATGATGGCCTTGGGGTTGCTGATGCCCAGCAGGAACTCCTGCCGCACCAGTTGCCGCAGGGATGCGCCGGGCGGCTGCGGCGCGCCCGCGGCCGTCGTGGCGGCCTCGTCGCCGGCCAGCGGCGCGCCGCCGAAGTCCGTGCTGCGCCAGGCCCGCGCGCCCAGGTAGAACAGGTAGGCCGCGCCGGCCCACTTGACCGCGGTGAACGCGGCCTCCGAGGCCAGCAGCATGGCGCCCAGCCCGATGGCCGAGATGGCCAGGAAGATGGCGAACGCCGCCACGCGCCCGCAGGTGCCCACGAGCGCGGCGCGCACGCCGTGGCGGATGCCGTGGTTGAGCGCGCAGAAGTTGTTGGGCCCCGGCGTCAGCGCAATCATCACGGCCAGGGGAAAGAAGAGCAGGGCGTCCATCATGGTGGGTGCGGGCGGGGCGCGGCCGCGATTGCAGGAGCGCCCCCCGGGGCTCAGCGCAGCACCAGCACCGGCACGTGCGAATGCGTCAGCACATGCTGCGTCTCGCTGCCCAGCAGCAGGCGCTTGATGCCCTTGCGGCCATGCGAGGCCATCACGATCAGGTCGCACTTGCTCTTCTTGGCCGCGGCGATGATGGCCTCGGCGATGAAGTCGGACTTCGTGGTCACGGTCTTGGCCTTCACGCCCGCGGCGGCGGCGGCCTCCTCCACCTCGTCGAGCACGGTCTGCGCCGCGTCGGTCCATTGCTTCTCGACGCGCTTGATCTCCTGCGGGCCGACCATCACCGCGCCTTCGAAGTACGCCTGGGGATAGCGCGGCACGACCTTGAGCGCGACGATCGACGCGCCGGACAGCGCCGCGAGTTCGATGCCGCTGGCCACGGCTTTCTTGGACAGCGCCGAGCCGTCGGTGGCGATGAGGATGCGCTTATAGGTCATGGGAGTTCTCCTTTGGTGGTGGGGTGATGGGCAACGAGGTTACGTCAACCGGTACGTCCTGTCTTGATATAGGTCAACACGGGCCAGTGCCGTGGCCGCTAGTCTCGCACAGTGACCACGACCGCCCTGACTTCCGCCGCGCCGCGCGCGTCCGCCGCCATGCCCGGTTTCGCGCCGGACGCGGCGCTCGGCCTGCTCGACGATCCGCAGGAATGGCCCGCGTTCGGGCGCCCCTGCACCGTGGAGGGCGGCGGCGCGAAGGGCGCGCAAGAGGGCGCCTGGGAGTCGCAGGTGGTGCTCGAAGGCATGCACTGCGCCGCCTGCGCGCTGACCATCGAGCGCGCCCTCGCCGGCGTGCCCGGCGTGCTGCGCGCCGACGTGAACGCCGCCACGCGGCGCGCGCGCGTGGTCTGGCGGCCCGGCGCGGTGCTGCCCTCGCGCTGGATGGCCGCCGTGGCGCAGGCGGGCTACCGCGCGCTGCCGGCGGCCGACGCCTTCATGCGCGAGCGCCGGCGGCAGGAGGCGCGGCGCGCGCTGTGGCGTTGGCTGGTCGCGGGCCTGTGCATGATGCAGGTGATGATGTACGCCGTGCCCGCCTACGTGGCCGCGCCCGGCGACATGGCGCCCGACATGGTGCAGCTATTGCGCTGGGCTTCGTGGGTGCTCACGCTGCCGGTCGTGTTCTTCTGCTGCGGGCCGTTCTTCGCCAGCGCCTGGCGCGGCCTCTGGCAGCGCCGCGTGAGCATGGACCTGCCGGTGGCGCTGGGCATGGCCATCACCTTCGTCGTCAGTACGGCGGGCACCTTCGACCCCATGGGGCCGCTGGGACACGAGGTGTACTTCGACTCACTGACGATGTTCGTCTTCTTCCTGCTCACGGGCCGCTGGCTGGAGCTGCGCCTGCGCGACCGCACCGCCGGGGCGCTCGACGCGCTCATGAACCGCCTGCCGCAGAGCGTGGAGCGGCGGCGCGCGGACGGCGGCTTCGAGCGCGTGGCCGTGCGCCGCCTGGCCGTGGGCGACGTGGTGCGTGTGCTGCCGGGCGAGGCCTTCCCCGCCGACGGCACGGTGGTGCAGGGCAGCACGCTGGCCGACGAGGCGCTGCTCACGGGCGAATCCGCGCCCGTGGCGCGGGCCGAAGGCGGCATGGTCACCGCCGGCAGCCACAACCTGCAGTCGGCGGTGCAGGTGCGCGTGGAGCGCGTCGGCGACGCGACGCGGTTCGCGCAGATCGTCGCGCTCATGGAAAGCGCGTCGCTCGACAAGCCCCGGCTCGCACGGCTGGCCGACCGCATCGCCACGCCGTTCCTGCTGGCGGTGATCGTCGCGGGCGTGCTGGCCGGCGCGTGGTGGTGGCCGCAGGACCATGGCCGCGCGCTGATGGTGGCGGTGGCCGTGTTCGTCGTCACCTGCCCGTGCGCGCTGTCGCTGGCCACGCCCGTGGCCATGCTGGCCGCCGCCGGCACGCTGGCGCGCAGCGGCGTGCTGGTGCGCGATCTGCAGGCGCTGGAGGCACTGGCGGGCATCGACACCGTGGTGTTCGACAAGACCGGCACGCTCACCCACGACGGCCTGGCGCTGCGGGCGGTGCATGCCGTGCGCGGCGGCTGCTCCGGCGCCGATGCGCATGCCCTGGCCGCCGCCGTGGCGCGGCATTCGCTGCACCCGGTGGCGCGCGCGCTGGCCGCGGGCGTGCCCGCCGATGCGCTGGCGCGCTGGCAGGTGGGCGCGGTGCGCGAGGAGGCCGGCCAGGGCCTGTGCGCCGAGGTGCGCGGTACGCAAGCCGCCCAGGGGCCGCTGGCCGTGCGGCTGGGCTCGCCCCGGTATTGCGGCGTGGGTGGCGCGGATGGCATGGCGCATGCGCAGCCGCAGGAAGGCCCGCGCGCCTGCCTGGCCGATGCCGACGGCCCCATCGCGTTCTTCGACATCGGCGAAAGCGTGCGCGGCGACGCGCACGCCGCCGTGGCCGCGCTGGCGCGCGAGGCGGTGGCCGTGGAACTGCTGTCGGGCGACCGGCCCGAGGCTGCGCGGCGCGTGGCCGCGCAGGCCGGCATCGCCCATGCGCGGGGCGGCTGCACGCCGCAGGACAAGCTGGCCTTCGTGCATGCCGCGCAGGCCCGGGGGCGCCGCGTCGCCATGGTGGGCGACGGCATGAACGACGGGCCCGTCATCGCCGGGGCCGACGTGTCGTTCGCGTTCGGCAACGCCGTGCCGCTGGCGCAGGCGCGCGCCGACTTCGTGGTGCTGGGCGCGCAGTTGCGGCGCATTCCGCAGGCCGTGGCGCTGGCGCGCCGCACCCTGCGCGTGGTGCGGCAGAACCTGCTCTGGGCCGCGCTCTACAACGCGGTCTGCGTGCCGCTGGCGGTGGCGGGCTGGCTGCCCGCGTGGCTGGCGGGACTGGGCATGGCGGCCAGCTCGCTGCTCGTGGTGCTCAACGCCGCGCGCCTGGCGCGGCCCCTGCCGGAAACCCCCTGAATGGACATCCTCTTCCTGCTCATCCCGCTGTCGGTCGCGCTCGTGCTGCTGATCCTGGGCGGCCTCTGGTGGGCCGTGTACCACGGCCAGTTCGAGGGCGTGGAGCAGGAGGGCGAGCGCATTTTGCGCGACGATTGATATGCGTCAACACGCCCGCGGGGTCGCGCCGCGACACTGGCATTGCAATATAGAGGTAGAGGTACACGATGAATTTTCCAAGTACGCAGGCCGCTGAATACAACGACACCGTCGTGCGGCAGTTCTCGATCATGGCCGTGGTATGGGGCGTGGTCGGCATGCTGGTCGGCGTGGTCATCGCCTCGCAGCTCGCCTGGCCCGATCTCAACCTCGGCATTCCCTGGCTCAGCTACGGGCGCCTGCGCCCGCTGCACACCAACGCGGTGATCTTCGCCTTCGGCGGCAGCACGCTGTTCGCCACCAGCTACTGGGTGGTGCAGCGCACGTCGCAGGTGCGGCTGTTCGCGGCGCCCCTGGCCGCCTTCACGTTCTGGGGCTGGCAGGCCGTCATCGTGGCCGCCGCCGTCAGTCTGCCCCTGGGCTACACCACGGGCAAGGAATACGCCGAGCTGGAATGGCCCATCGACATCCTGATCACCCTGGTCTGGGTGGCCTACGCCGTCGTGTTCTTCGGCACCATCGGCATCCGCCGCGTGCGCCACATCTACGTGGCCAACTGGTTCTACGGCGCCTTCATCATCGCCGTGGCGCTGCTGCACGTCGTCAACAGCGCCGAGGTGCCGGCGGGCTGGATGAAGAGCTACTCGGCCTACGCCGGCGTGCAGGACGCCATGGTGCAGTGGTGGTACGGCCACAACGCCGTGGGCTTCTTCCTCACCGCGGGATTCCTGGGGATCATGTACTACTTCATCCCCAAGCAGGCCGAGCGGCCCATCTACAGCTACCGGCTGTCCATCGTCCACTTCTGGGCGCTGATCTTCACCTACATGTGGGCCGGCCCGCACCACCTGCACTACACCGCGCTGCCGGACTGGACGCAGTCGCTCGGCATGGTGTTCTCGCTGATCCTGCTGGCACCCTCGTGGGGCGGCATGATCAACGGCATCATGACCCTCTCGGGTGCCTGGCACAAGCTGCGCGACGACCCGATCCTGCGCTTCCTGATCGTCTCGCTGTCGTTCTACGGCATGAGCACGTTCGAGGGCCCGATGATGTCCATCAAGACCGTCAACGCGCTCAGCCACTACACCGACTGGACCGTCGGCCACGTGCATTCGGGCGCGCTGGGCTGGGTGGGGCTGATCTCGATGGGCTCGCTCTACTACCTGATCCCGCGCCTGTTCGGCCAGAAGAAGATGTATTCGGTGCCTGCCATCGAGCTGCACTTCTGGACCGCCACCATCGGCATCGTGCTCTACATCGCCGCCATGTGGATCGCCGGCGTCATGCAGGGCCTGATGTGGCGCGCCATCAACCCCGACGGCACGCTGACCTACACCTTCGTCGAAGGCGTGAAGGCCACCTATCCGTTCTACGTGATCCGCGTGCTCGGAGGCCTGCTGTACCTCGGCGGCATGCTGGTCATGGCCTGGAACGTGTGGATGACGGCCATCTCGGGCCGCTCGGTCAACGCGCCCATCCCCGCCGTCAACCCGGCCCATGCATGAGAAGAAGAGGTGCACACGATGAGTGACCACAACCAAACCACCGCCGGCTTCAGCCACGAGAAGGTGGAGACCAGCAACTTCCTGATGATCCTGCTGATCCTGCTCGTGGTGGCCGTGGGCGGGCTGGTGGAGATCGTTCCGCTGTTCTTCCAGAAATCCACCACCGAGCCGGTGACGGGGGTGCAGCCCTACACCGCCCTGCAGCTCGCCGGCAGGGACGTGTACCTGCGCGAGGGCTGCTACAACTGCCACTCGCAGATGATCCGCCCGTTTCGCGCCGAGACGCTGCGCTACGGCCACTACTCGGTGGCCGGCGAATTCGTCTACGACCACCCGTTCCAGTGGGGCAGCAAGCGCACCGGCCCCGACCTGGCGCGCGTGGGCGGCAAGTACAGCGACGAGTGGCACCGCATCCACCTGAACAACCCGCGCGACGTGGTGCCCGAATCCAACATGCCGGCCTACGTCTGGCTGGAGAAGTCGCAGCTCGACCCGGCGGCGCTGGCCCCGCGCATGAAGGCGCTGCGCACGGTGGGCGTGCCCTACACCGACGCGCAGATCGCCGGCGCCGCCGACGAGGTGAAGGGCAAGACCGAGATGGACGCCGTGGTGGCGTACCTGCAATCGCTGGGCCTGGCGCTCAAGTAGCAGCCGGCATACAAGGAGTCGCAAGCGATGGACATCACCTTCCTGCGCGTGGCCGCCACGGTCGTGAGCTTCGCCACCTTCCTCGGCATCGTGGCCTGGGCCTATTCGCGCCGCAACGCCGAGCGCTTCCGCGAAGCGGCGCAACTGCCCTTCGAACAACAAGACTGACCCCCTCACCGGAAACCTCCCCATGAGTGACTTCAACAACCCCTTCTGGTCGGTCTACGTGGCCGCCCTGGCGCTGGTTGGCATCGCCGGTTGCCTGATCCTGCTGTGGGTCACGGCGCGCAAGAAAGTGTCCGCCGGCGCGGACAACACCACGGGCCACGTCTGGGACGAGGACCTGCGCGAGATGAACAACCCGCTGCCGCTCTGGTGGGTAGGTCTGTTCGTCATCACCATCGTGTTCGGCCTGGGCTACCTCGTGGCCTACCCGGGCCTGGGCAGCTTCGCCGGCAAGCTCGGCTGGAGCACGCGCGACGAGTACCAGAGCGAGATCGACAAGGCTGACCGCGAACTGGCGCCGCTCTATGCGCGCTTCCAGTCCATGACGCCCGAGGCCATCGCCGCCGACCCGCAGGCCATGGCCGTCGGCGAGCGCCTGTTCATGAACAACTGCGCCCAGTGCCACGGCTCCGACGCGCGCGGCAGCAAGGGCTTCCCCAACCTGGCCGACCACGACTGGCTCTACGGCGGCGCGCCCGACACCATCCGCGAGACCATCACCAAGGGCCGCAACGGCACCATGCCGCCCATGGCCGCCGCCGTGGGCGCGTCCGACGACGTGAAGAACGTCGCCAACTACGTGCTGAGCCTCTCGGGCAGCCCGCACGATTCGCTGCGCGCCTCGCTGGGCAAGCCCAAGTTCATCGCCTGCGCCGCCTGCCACGGCATCGACGGCAAGGGCAATCAGGCCCTGGGCGCGCCCAACCTCACCGACGACATCTGGCTGCACGGCTGGGGCGAGGGCGCCATCATGGCCATGGTCAACAACGGCAAGATGAGCCACATGCCGACCCAGGAAGGCAAGCTCACGCCCGCGCAGATCCAGGTGCTGGCCTCTTACGTGTGGAGCCTGTCCAACAAGCCGGGAGCCGTGCAGTAGCACGCCCCCGGCATGCCCCCCGCAGCCAGGAGCCAGCCCGTGAAGCCAGCCGCATCCACCGCCCGCAAGACCATTCCCATCGTGCCCGACACCGGGGGCGGGGGGGAGGGCGAGTCGCTCTACGCGGCGCAGAAGACCATCCACCCGCGCGCCATCGCCGGGCGCTTCGCGCACTGGCGCCTGGCCCTCGTCGTGCTGACGCAACTGGTCTTCTACGGCCTGCCGTGGCTCGAATGGGGCCAGCGCCAGATGGTGCTGTTCGACCTGGGCGCGCGCCGCTTCTACCTGTTCGGCTGGGTGCTCTACCCGCAGGACTTCATCTACCTCACGGGCCTGCTGGTGGTATCGGCCCTGTCGCTGTTCCTGTTCACCGCGGTGGCCGGGCGGCTGTGGTGCGGCTTCGCCTGCCCGCAGACGGTCTACACCGAGATCTTCCTGTGGATCGAGCACCACGTGGAGGGCGACCGCTCGGCGCGGCTGCGGCTGGAGGCGTCGCCGTGGACGCGCGAGAAAATCACCAAGAAGTCGCTCAAGCACCTGCTCTGGCTCGCCATCGCGCTGTGGACGGGCTTCACCTTCGTGGGCTACTTCGTGCCGATACGCGAACTCGGCGCCGGCATCCTGCACGGCGCCATCGGCGGCTGGGCCGTGTTCTGGGTGCTGTTCTACGCCTTCGCCACCTACGGCAACGCCGGCTTCATGCGCGAGCAGGTCTGCAAGTACATGTGCCCCTACGCGCGCTTCCAGAGCGCGATGTTCGACCGCGACACGCTCATCGTCCAGTACGACGGCCAGCGTGGCGAGCCGCGCGGCCCGCGCAGCAAGAGCGCCGACCCGGCGGCCTTGCAACTGGGCGCCTGCATCGACTGCACGCTGTGCGTGCAGGTCTGCCCCACGGGCATCGACATCCGCGACGGCCTGCAATACGAATGCATCGGCTGCGGCCTGTGCATCGACGCCTGCAACGGCGTGATGGACAAGATGCACTACCCGCGCGGGCTGATCCGCCTGGCCACCCAGAACGGCATGGCCGGGCGCTGGAGTTCGGCGCGCATGCTGCGCCGCGTGCTGCGACCCCGCGTGCTGGTCTACGCCACCGTGCTTGCGGCGCTGTGCGTGGCGCTGCTGGGCAGCCTGGCGCTGCGCACGCCGCTGAAGGTGGACGTGGTGCGCGACCGCGCCGCGCTCTCGCGCATCGTGGCCGGCGGCAGGCTGGAGAACGTCTACCGCCTGCAGATCATGAATGCGACCGAGGTGCCGCAGGTCTACCGCATCGCTGCCCGCGGCATCGAGGGCCTGGCCGTGGCCTCGGATGAGCGCGTGGAGGTCGCCCCCGCCGAGTCGCGCTGGGTGGCCGTGCGTCTGCAGATTCCCTATGGCGCGGTGGAGCCCGGCTCGCACACCGTGTATTTCGACATCCAGGCCGAAGGGCAGGCCGCCCACGTGGCGGAGAAGTCCGTGTTCCTGGTGCCCCGCTGACCCAACGAAGAGGCTCCCCCATGTCCCCCACGCCATCCCCATCCGCCGCCCCGGTCGCCGCGCTGCCCTGGTGGAAATACGGCCATGTGTGGCTGCTCATTTCCGGCCCCGCCGCAGTGGTGGTCGCGGGCATCCTGACCGCGTGGATCGCCGTCACCCGCGGCGACCCGGTGGTGGACGAGGACTACTACCGCAAGGGCATCGAGATCAACCGCACGCTGGCGGCGGAGCACGCGCGCAGCCTGGCGCCGGCCCTGCAGGCCCGCAACCATGCCGCCACGCCCACGCCCGACCTGCCCGCGCCCAGGCCGTAGCGGCCACATGGCATTGGCATATGGGGCCGGGTGCCCACGGATGAAAAGAGAAGGAGGCAAGCGATGAGGATCAACCGACTGATGTGGGTCGCATGGCCCGCGTTCCTGATGGCCGGCGTGCTGGAGATGCTGGTGTTCGCGCTGGTCGATCCGCAGGACCTGCACTGGCGCGGCCAGCCGCTGGGCTGGTCGCGCGATACGGTCTATGCGCTGGCGTTTTTCGTCTTCTGGGCCGTGGCCATGGCGTCGAGCGCGCTGACGACGCTGCTGTCGCTCTCGCCGTTCGAGCTCAACCGCTGCCCGGTGCCGCCCGGCGAGCGCCCCGGCGATTGCAGCCGCAACCATCGTGCATGATACTCCTGGGGAGTATATGGCTGATTGTGGCTATTTTCCGGCGGTGGCGGCATGGTAGCAGGGGGAGTATATTGCCGGCGCCTGGGGCGCAAGGGCCGCTCAGTGGTGGACTTGCGGGTTGACGATGCGCTTGAGCGCGTCGGTGTCGATGATGCGCACGTGGCGCTGCTTGACCTCGACGGTGCCTTCCTCGACGAACTTCGAGAACGTGCGGCTCACGGTTTCGAGCTTCAGGCCCAGGTAGCTGCCGATCTCCTCGCGCGTCATGCGCAGGATCAGCTCCGACTGCGAGAAGCCGCGCGCGTGCAGCCGCTGCACCAGGTTGAGCAGGAAGGCGGCCAGCCGCTCCTCGGCGCGCATGCTGCCCAGCAGCAGCATCACGCCGTGCTCGCGCACGATCTCGCGGCTCATGATCTTGTGCACGTGGTGCTGCAGGGCGTTGACCTCGCGCGACAGTTCCTCGATGCGGTCGAAGGGCATCACGCAGACCTCGGCATCCTCCAGCGCCACGGCGTCGCAGGTGTGGTGGTCGTTCACGATGCCGTCGAGGCCAATGATCTCGCCGGCCATCTGGAAGCCCGTCACCTGGTCGCGCCCGTCCTCGGTGGCCACGCAAGTCTTGAAGAAGCCGGTGCGGATGGCATAGAGCGAGGCGAACTTCTCGCCATTGCGAAACAGCGTGCCGCCGCGCTTGACCTTGCGGCGCGTGGCCACCACCTCGTCGATGCGGTCCAGCTCGGCGGGCTTGAGCCCCACGGGCATGCACAGCTCGCGCAGGTTGCAGTTGGAGCAGGCGACCTTGATGGTCTGCGGCGTCATGCGGTGCTGGCCGGCTGCCGCATCGGCACTGATCGGGATGTTTCTGGCTTCTTGCATCATGGCTCCTGCTCTCATGAAGTCTGTGACATGGGTCAAATTGTGACCCCGGGGCCGATTCTCGCGCTTGATGCGGATCAAGCAAGGGATGTGGCATTCACGGCACAGTAGCGCCATGCACCAAGGAGCCCCGACGATGAATGCCGTGCCACTCGATCTGTTGCGCCGCTTCGATGTGTCGGGGCCCCGCTACACATCCTACCCCACGGCCGACCGCTTCGTCGAAGCATTCCGCGGCGACGAGTATGTGCAGGCCCTCCAGCAGCGGCGCGTGGGCCCCCTGGGCAAGACGCAGCCGCTTTCGCTCTACGTGCACATACCGTTTTGCGAGTCGCTGTGCTACTACTGCGCGTGCAACAAGATCATCACGAAGCACCACGACCGCGCCGACGCCTACCTGCGCTACCTGGGCCGCGAGATCGACCTGCACACGGCGCACTGCGGCACGGGCCAGGTCGCGAGCCAGTTGCACCTGGGCGGCGGCAGCCCCACGTTCCTCGACGACGACGGCCTGCGCGAGCTGATGGCCATCCTGCGCCGCAGCTTCAGCTTCGTGCCCGGCGGCGAGTACTCCATCGAGATCGATCCGCGCACGGTGGACGCCGCGCGCCTGGCCGTGCTCGCCGAGCTGGGCTTCAACCGCCTGAGCTTCGGCGTGCAGGACTTCGACCCCGCCGTGCAGAAGGCGGTGCACCGCGTGCAGCCGGCCGCGCAGGTGTTCGACCTGATGGACGCAGCACGCGCGCTGGGCTTCGAATCCATCAACGTGGACCTGATCTACGGCCTGCCGCGGCAGACGCCCGAGTCGTTCGACCGCACGCTCGCCCAGGTGGCCCGGCTGCGGCCCGACCGCATTGCGCTGTACGCCTACGCGCACCTGCCCGAGCGCTTCAAGCCGCAGCGGCGCATTGCCAGCGCCGAGCTGCCGGGCGCCGCTGCCAAGGTGGCCATGCTGTCGCAGTCGCTGGAGGCGTTCTCCGACGCGGGCTACGTGTACGTGGGCATGGACCACTTCGCGCTGCCGGGCGACGCGCTGGCCGTGGCCAAGCGCCAGGGCCGGCTGCACCGCAACTTCCAGGGCTACAGCACCCAGCCCGACTGCGACCTGATCGGCCTGGGCGTCTCGGCCATCGGCCGCGTGGGCAGCACGTACAGCCAGAACACCAAGACGCTGGAGGAGTACTACGACCTGCTCGACCAGGGCCGCCTGCCGGTGGTGCGCGGCCTGGCGCTCTCGCGCGACGACCTGGTGCGCCGGGCCGTCATCATGGCCATCATGTGCCAGGGGCAACTGGTGTTCGAGTCCATCGATCTGGCCTGGCTGATCGATTTCCGCAGCTACTTCGCCGCCGAGCTGGAGGCGCTGCGTGCGCTGGAAGGGCAGGGGCTGGTGCAGTTAGACGACAGCGGCATCGAGGTCACGGAGACGGGTTGGTACTTCGTGCGCGCGATCGCCATGGTGTTCGACCGCTACCTGCAGGCCGACCGCAACCGCGCGCGGTTCTCCAGGATCATCTGACCCATGCTCCTCACGCTCGCGGCCACGGCCTTCCTCATGGGCCTTGCGGGCGGCGTCCACTGCGCGGCCATGTGCGGGGCCCCGTGCGCGGGGGTGAGCCGGTTTCCCGCCGCGGGCGCCGCCGCCTGGCGGCGCATGGCCTGCTTCCAGGCCGGGCGGGCCGTGGGCTATGCGGCGCTGGGCGCGCTGGCGGCCACCGCCGTCCAGGGCCTCGCCTGGGTCAGCGCGCAGACGGGCGCGCTGCGCCCGCTGTGGACGCTCATGCATGTCGCCGTGCTGGCCTGGGGCCTGCTGCTGGTCCTGCGGGCCCGCCAGCCGGCCTGGGTGGACCAGGCCGGGCAGCGCCTGTGGCGGCGCCTGCAGCCTTGGATTCAGGCGCCAGGAGGCATTTTCGCAACAGGTGCGCTGTGGGCGCTGATGCCCTGCGGACTGCTGTATTCGGCCCTGCTGGTGGCGTCGCTGGGGGGCGATGCGGTGGGCGGCGCGGTGGCGATGGCCCTGTTCGCGGCGGGCAGCGGCCTGTGGCTTTGCGCTGGGCCGTGGCTCTGGACGCGGCTGCGTTCGCGCCTCGACGGCATGCGCCGGGACTGGGGGACGCGCGCGGGCGGCGCGGTTCTGTGCGGCATGGCGGCGTGGTCGCTCTGGGCCGACGTGGTGCATCGAACTCCGCTTTGGTGTCTTTGATCCTAGAAACGGCAGTTGACCGCTTCGTATCCCTTGCCAGGCCGCATGAAATCGAGCGTTGACGGCTTCGATCGCGTTCACCTCGTGGGTGAGAGCGCTATGCACCTGCCAGCACCGCGCTCGGCGCGCCATGCGGCGTTGCTCCTCCTTGCGGGCAGTAGCCCGCCGCGTCGTCGCGCCTTGCCTGGCACCCCGATCACGGCACCGGCAGGCGCATCCAACTGCCGTTTCTAGGTTGATTGCCCCCATAATCAGCCAAGACGCACCACGCATCACGCAGAAGAAACCCCGCCGGTCTCCATGGAAGAAAGTCCATCGCGCGTTATCGACATCCAGCAGTTGCGTAAAGGCATGTTCGTCCAGCTCGATCTCGGATGGATGGAGCATCCCTTCGCGCTGAACAGCTTCAAGATAGTGACGGACGAGCAACTGCAGACGCTGCGCGGCCTGGGGCTGCGCCAGATCCGTTACTTCCCCGACAAGAGCGATGCCGCGGCCACGGTGCCCGGCGATGAAGCCTCGCCCCCCGACGGCGGGCCGCGCGGCGCTTCCTCTGCGGCGCAGCCCGGGCTCGACCCATTGCTGCGCCCGCAGCTCGCCAGCCTGCTGGAAGCGCAGGAGCGCAGCCTGCTGCAGTGCGAGCGCAGCTTCCTCGAGGCCACGCGCCAGTTCCGCCGCGTGGCCGAGCTGGTACGCCCCCAGCCCGAGGATGCCCGGGCGGTCAGCGAACGGCTCGTTTCCCGGTGCATCGGCGAAATGCTGTCCAACGGCGAATCGGTCATCCGGCTGCTGTCCGAAGGCGCGGGCGAGCGCAACGCCATGCATTCGGTCAACGTCATGGTCATCTGCCTGCTGCTCGGCAAGACACTGGGCATGGAGGGCGACGACCTCACCCAGCTCGGCATGGCCGCGCTGCTGCACGACCTGGGCAAGATGGAGCTGCCCGACCGGGTGCGCTTCTACGACGAATACCTCTGCGCCGCGGAGCTGAAGGTCTACCAGGAGCACGTCGGCCATTCGCTGGCCTTCGGGCGCCAGATGGGGCTCGCGCCCGTCGCGCTCGACGCCATCGGCCAGCACCACGAGATGGTGGACGGCAGCGGCTTTCCGCGCCAGCTCAAGATGGACGCCCTGAGCCCCGCGGGCAAGATACTCGGGCTGGTGAACCGCTACGACAACCTGTGCAATCCCGCGCGCGCGGCCATGGCGCTCACGCCGCATGAGGCGCTGTCGGTGATCTTCGCGCAGATGAAGCTGCGCTTCGACAGCGTGGCGCTCGGCGCGTTCATCCGCATGATGGGCATCTACCCGCCGGGCTCGGTCGTGCAACTGGTCAACGACTGCTTCGCGCTCGTGGTCTCGGTCAACTCCTCGCGCCCCCTGCGCCCCAAGGTCATCGTCTACGAGCCCCGCGTGCCGAAAGAAGAGGCGCTGGTACTCGACCTGGAAAACACGCCCGAACTCGGCATCCGCCGCAGCCTCAAGCCCGTGCAACTGCCCAAGGCCGCGCTCGACTACCTGTCGCCGCGCCAGCGCATCTGCTATTTCTTCGAGAGGGCGGTGGACCCCCAGCCACCCGAGGACACCTCGTGACGTTCGCGCTTTCGGGGCCACTCGTGGAGGGGCTGCTCGAAGCGGTTGTCATGGTCGACGCGCAGAGCCTGCGCATCCGTGCTGCCAACGCCGCCGCCGCGCGGCTCACGGGCCTGCCGCAGGGCGACCTGCCGGGTCTGCCCGTCGCCAGCCTGCTCGCCGCGCCCGAGGACGCCTTCTTCTGGGAAGAGGCCGCCGCAGGCCTGGCCGACACGCTGTACTCGTATTCGCAGCTCGTGCGCCCCGACGGCGAGGTCGTGTACGTGGAGCGGCGCGTCAGCCAGGCCGCGCTGGACGACGGCACGCCGGTCTTCCTGCTGGCGATGACCGACCGCACCGAGCAGCAGCGCACCGAGGACGAGCTGGAAAAGCTCGTGTCCGAACTGCGCGCCACGCTCGATTCCACCGCCGACGGCATCCTCGTCTGCGGGCCCGACGGCGCGGTGCGCGGCTTCAACCAACGCTTCGCCGGCATCTGGGCCGTGCCGGCGGACCTGCTGCTGCGCCGCGACGACAGCGCACTGGCCGCGTTCCTGGCCAGCCGCGTCATCGACGCGCCGCGCTACCGGCAGCGGCTGGCCGAGATCGAGGCCGCCCCGGCGCTGGAGGCCACGGACGTGCTGGCCCTGCACGGCGGGCGGCTGGTGCAGCGGGTCACGCTGCCGCAGCGCAGCCGGGGCCGGCCCATCGGCCGCGTGTATTCGTTTCGCGACATCACCGAGGCCACGGCCGCCGAGGCCGGCCTGCGCCTGGCCGCCCAGGTGTTCGAATCAAGCCTGGACGCCATCTTCATCGCCGGCCCCGACCACCGCGTGCTGCAAGTCAACCCCGCGCTCGCCGCCCTGGTGGGCGAGGAGGCGCAGGCGCTGCTGCGGCGCGACGTGGCTCTGCTGGTGCGCCGCGCCGAGCCGGGCGACATCTACAGCGGCGCCGAGGCGGCCTGGAAGCACCATGGCTTCTGGGATGCCGAACTCCTGCTCGCCCGCGCCGACGGCAGCAGTTGCCCCGTGCACCTGTCGTGGGTGGCGTTGCGCGACGCCGATGGCGCGCTGACGCAGAGCGTCGGCTTCCTGCGCGACCTCACGCAGCAGCACGCCGCGCACCGCCGCATCGAGGAGCTGGCCTACACCGACGCGCTCACCGGCCTGCCCAACCGCACGCTGCTGTCGCAGCGCGTGGAGTTCGCCCTGCGCGTGGCGCAGCGCGAGGGTGCCTGCTTCGCCATGCTGTTCATGGACCTGGATCGTTTCAAGAACATCAACGACTCGCTCGGCCATGCGTTCGGCGACCGCGTGCTGCGCATGGTCGCCGCGCGCCTGCAGGGCGGGCTGCGCGAGGTCGACACGCTGTGCCGCCTGGGCGGCGATGAGTTCGTGATCCACCTGCACGGCGCCGATGCGCAGGCCGCCGAGACCGCGGCCCGCCGCATCCTCGACCAGATGCGCCCGCCGTTCGCGCTCGACGACGTCGAGTTCTCGCTGGGATGCAGCATCGGCATCGCGCTGTTCCCGCAGGACGGCCCCACGCTCGACGACCTGATCCGGCATGCCGACACGGCCATGTACCGCGTGAAGGACAGCGGGCGCAACAGCTTCGGCTTCTACCAGCCGCAGATGAACGCCAACCTGCTGCCGCGCATCAAGATGGAGCACGACCTGCACCGCGCGCTGGAACTGGGCCAGTTGCGGCTGCACTACCAGCCACAGCTCAGTCTGCGCACCAACCGCATCGTCGGCGTGGAGGCGCTGATCCGTTGGCATGACCCCGAGCGCGGCAACGTGCCGCCCGGCGAATTCATCCCGCTGGCCGAGGAGTCTGGCAGCATCGTTCCCATCGGGGCCTGGGTGCTGCAGGAAGCCGTGGGCCAGGCCGCGCGCTGGCTGCGGCAGGGCATGCCGGTGCCGGTATCGGTGAACGTGTCGGCGCTGCAGTTTCGCCAGAGCGACTTCGTGGACACCGTGGCCGTCGCCATCGCCATGGCCGAGCTGCCGCCCGAGTTGCTCGAACTGGAGCTGACCGAGTCCATCCTGATCCAGGACGCCAACGAGGTGCTCGAACGCCTGCGCTTGCTGGCCCAACTGGGCGTGCGGCTGTCCATCGACGACTTCGGCACCGGCTATTCGAGCCTGGCGTACCTGAAGCGCTTTCCGATCCACAAGCTCAAGATCGACCAGTCCTTCGTGCGCGGCCTGCCCGGCGACGCGGGCGACAGCGCCATCGTCAGCGCCATCGTGAGCATCGGCCGCGCGCTGCGCATGGACGTGATCGCCGAAGGCGTGGAGACCGAGGTGCAGCGCGACGCGCTGGTGGCGCTGGGCTGCAGCCGGTTCCAGGGTTTTCTGTGCGCTCCGGGCCTGCCTGCCGCGGAGTTCGAGCGGATGCTGCGCGCCATGCAGCGCGGGCACGATCAGCAGCAGTAGGAAGTGCTGGGCCTGCGCAAACAAGGATGCACCAGCCGTTGCGTCCAAGGGGCGGGCGTCTCGCCTGAACCCGTTTTGCGTAAGTCGTGCGCGAATAGGTGTCTGCGAGTGCCACCGGACCGGCATCCTGAACCGGGGGTTCAGGTGGGCGAGGGCAGCCAGGCGTTGGGTTCATCTGACGCGAGACGATCACGCTTGCCGGGCAATGTACCAAGCCCATGCTCAGGGAGCATTGGTTCAAGGAAATATAAAGCCCGGCAGCACCGCAGACGATGCCATTGTAGGGGCGCAACCCGCTTTTGCGGCACTTGCGGGCCCTGCCGCCGCAAGTAAAAAGATCAGAGCAGCCGGCCGTCGCTGCCGAGCGCGTCGTCTAGGCGCCGCAGCAGGTGCAGCAGGCGCTCGTCCTCGGGCAGGTCCGCGGCAGTGATCGGACGGGGACGCGCGGGCGCGGCCTCGCGGTCGGCCAGCTCGAACGCCAGGTTGAGCGCGGCCAGCACCGCGATGCGGTCGCGCGCGCGCACCTTGCCTGCGTCGCGGATCTGCGTCATCGCGCCGTCCACGCGCCGCACCGCTTCGAGCAGCCGCTCCTCGCGGCCTTCGGGGCAGCCCAGCCGGTAGCTCTGCTGCATGATCTGCACCTCGATCTGCTTCATGGCGCGCTTTCCTTCGAGGGGCCGGGCTGCGGCGGCGCGGGCAGCCGCTCCAGCAGCGCATCGACGCGCGCGCGCGCCGCGTTCAGGCGCGACTTCAGCGAGTCGCGCTCCTGCGTCAGTGCCGCCACCTGGGCTCCCAGCAGCGCGTTGGTGCGCTGCAGTTCCTCGTGGCGCACGAGCAGGCGCTCCACGCGGTCGGCAATCAGGTCGAGAGGGGTCGGGGACGGCATACAGCCCCGCATTGTAGGTCTGGCTTTCCGTGCCGCGGCGCCGTTCGCCGTAGAATCGCCGCCGTTGGTGCTCGCGGTGTGGTTCGCATGCCGCAGTTCAACGGGAAGCAGGAAGGCCGACCCCGCCATGGGGAACGCCCAGCCTGCGCTGCCCCCGCAACGGTCAGCGGACGGATCGCACGATCCACTCTCCATCCACACAGCCACTGGGCGCCTTGAACAAGCGCCTGGGAAGGCGATGGGGGGTGTTCCGCCAGCCCGGATACCGGCCAACGAGGTGGGCGCCATGGCTTCGACGAAGCCGTGGCGCCCGTGGTGCCCAATGACCGGCGGGGAAGCCGGTCGCGGCGACTTTCCTGCTGTTGGTCTCTCGATGAAAACCTGTTTCGTTTCCGCGCGCCGTGCCGCGCTGCCCCTGGCGCTGGCCGCCGCATTCCCGGCCTTTTCCCAAACCCGGGTGGCGCAGGCCGCCACCGATGCCGAGTTGCGCGAAACCGTGGTCACCGCCACGCGCGTGGCGCAGCCCCTGTCCGATCTGGTGGCCGACTTCTCCATCGTCGACCGCGACTCCATCGAGCGCAGCGGCGCCGTGGATGTGGCCGACGTGCTGGCCCGCCTGCCGGGCGTGGAGGTCAGCCGCAACGGCGGCCCCGGCAGCACCACCAGCATGTACCTGCGCGGCGCCGAGTCGCGCTACACCGCTGTCTACATCGATGGCGTGCGCATGGATTCGCAATCTACCGGCGGCGTGGCGTGGGAGCAGATCCCGCTCGCGCAGATCGACCGCATCGAGGTGCTGCGCGGCCCCGCCGCCGCCGTCTACGGCTCCGACGCCGTGGGCGGCGTGATCCAGCTCTTCACCAGGAAAGGCGAGGGCAAGCCCGCGCCCTATGCCGGCGTCGGCCTGGGCAGTCGGGGCACGCGCACCGCCGAAGCTGGCATCAGCGGCGGCACCGGCATGGTGGACTACGCGTTGGGCCTGTCGCACGAGCGCAGCGACGGCTTCAACGCCCGCCCCGTCGCCGGCGCCAACCCCGACGACGACGGCTACAAGCGCAGTTCGGCCAACGCCCGGCTGGGCCTGCAGATCGATGCGCGCCAGCGCCTCGAAGGCACGCTCCTGGCCAGCAACCTGAACTCGCAGTACGACGACGCCGGCCTGGTCGCCGACGACCGCAACCACTACCAGCTACGCGCGGGCGGACTGACCTGGACCGGCAAGTGGAGCGACGCCTACAGCACCCGCGTGCAGGCCAGCGAATCGCGCAGCGCCTACACATCGGAGCCCAATTTCTACGGCACCCGCACCACGCTGCGCAACTACCTGCTCCACAACGAGCTGCGCATCGGCGCGCACCTGGTCACCGCCGCGCTGGAGCGGCGCGAGGACGCGCTGGACAACGCCGCCACCGACTTCGGCCCCGGCCTGGCGCGCAGCCGCTCGCAGAACGCGCTGGCGCTGGGCTACGGCTTCAGCGCCGGCGCCCACACCGTGCAGGCCAACCTGCGCCGCGACAACGACAGCGAGTTCGGCGGCAAGACCACCGGCAGCCTGGCCTATGGCTACGCCATTGCGCCGCAGTGGCGCGCCACGGTGTCGGCGGGCAATTCCTTCCGCGCGCCCACGCTGTACCAGCGCTTCAGCGAATACGGTGCGGCCGGCCTGCAGCCCGAATCGGGCCGCAACATGGAGGCCGGCCTGCGCTGGACCCAGGGCGCCAGCAGCGCGGGCGTCGTGGTGTACCGCAACCGCGTGAGCAACCTCATCAACTTCGGCGCCGCCGGCGCCTGCGCGTCGGCCTTCGGCTGCTACGAGAACGTGGGCCGCGCCGAGTACAAGGGCGTGACGCTTTCGGGCAGCCACCGCGTGGCCGGCGTGGCGCTGCACGGCTCCATCGACTGGCAGGACCCGCACGACCTGGAGACCGGCAAGCAGCTCGCGCGCCGCGCGCGCCGCCATGCGAGCCTGGGCGCCGACACGGTGGTCGCGGGCTGGGCCGTGGGGGTCGAGGCGCAGCTCTCCGCCGCGCGCTGGGACAACGCCGCCAACACCCTGCGCCTGGGCGGCTACGGCCTGCTGAACCTGTACGCCAGTACGTCGCTGGCGCGCGACTTCACGCTGGTCGCGCGGCTCGACAACCTGGCCGACAAGGACTACCAGCTTGCCGACGCCTACGCCACGCCGGGTCGCATGCTCTACGTCGGCCTCAAATGGGCGCCGCAGTGACAATGCGCGGCACATGCTGCGACTTGCGCAAACCAGGATGCGGGGCCGGCGCTGGCAAAAGCCGCCGCGGGTCGATGAACCTGGAAACGGCAGTTGACCGCTTTGCATCCCTTGCCAGGCCGCAGGAAATCGAGCGTTGCCGGCTTCGATGGGGTTCACCTCGTGGGTCAGAGCGCCATGCACCTGCCAGCACCGCGCTCGGCGCGCCATGCGGCGTTGCCCCTCCTTGCGGGCACCAAGCCCGCCGCGTCGCCCGGTCTTGCCTGGCGCCCCGATCACGGCACCGGCAGGCGCATCCAACTGCCGGTTCCAGGTTGAAGCATGTTTTGCGCAAGTCCAAGTCCTTCCCATGCACACGGAACTGATCCTCGGCGGCCAGAAGAGCGGCAAGTCGCGCCGCGCCGAGCTGCTGGCGCGCGGCTGGCTGGCCGCGTCGCCGGCGCACCGCGCGGTGCTGGTCGCCACCGCCCGGTACGGCGACGAGGAGATGCGCGCGCGCATCGCCCGCCACCAGGCCGAGCGCGCCGCGCGCGTGCCCGGCCTGCTGTCGGTGGAAGAGCCGCTGCGCCTGGCCGAGGCCATCGCGCGCGAAAGCCGCCCCGGCACGCTGGTGGTGGTGGACTGCCTGACGCTCTGGCTCACCAACCTGCTGATGCCGCTGCAGGAATATGAGCAAAATAGGCCTCCAGCGCTTGATTTACCTGCGCAGACAGCTATGCTTTTGGAAGCAATCCGGCAGGCGCCGGGCCCGCTGGCGCTGGTCTCCAACGAGATCGGCCTGGGCGTCATCCCCATGGGGCGCGACGTGCGCGGCTTCGTCGATGCGCTGGGCCGGCTCAACCAGGACGTGGCGGCGGCTTGCGCGCGCGTCACGCTCATGGCCGCCGGGCTGCCGCTGGCGCTGAAGGACGCCGCATGATGCGCCGGCGCTGCCTGCTCCTTCGCCTGTTCCTCGCGGCCCTGCTCGCGCCGCTCGCGGCCCAGGCCGGCGACGTGACCGACGACCGGGGCCGTACCGTGCATTTCGCCCAACCGCCCGTGCGCATCGTCAGCCTGCTGCCTTCCCTCACCGAAACCGTCTGCGCCCTGGGCCAGTGCCAGCGCCTGGTGGGCGTGGACCGCTATTCCAACTGGCCCGACGCGGTGCGCAAGTTGCCGCAGGTCGGCGGCGGGCTGGACCCATCCATCGAATCCATCGTCGCGCTCAAGCCCGACGCGGTGCTGCTCTCCGTCAGCTCGCGCGCCAGCGAGCGGCTGGAGGCGCTGGGCATACCCGTGGTGGCGCTGGAGCCCAAGACCCACGCCGACGTGCGGCGCGTGCTGGGCGCCGTCGGGCAACTGCTCGACGTGCCGCCCGCCGAGGGTGCCGAGCGTGTCTGGCGCGTGATCGACGCGGGCGTGCAGGCCGCGGCGCAGTCGCTGCCGGCCCATGCGCGCGGCGTGCGGGTGTACTTCGAGGTCAGTCGCGGGCCGTACGCGGCGGGCAGCACCTCCTTCATCGGCGAGACGCTTTCGCGCCTGGGCGTGCGCAACGTGGTGCCGCCGGAACTGGGCCCGTTCCCGCGCCTGAACCCCGAGTTCGTGGTGCGCGCGCAGCCCGACGTGCTGATGGTCGGCAACCGCAGCATGCAGCCGCTGGTCATGTACCCGGGCTGGGACGGCATGGCCGCAGTGCGCACGGGCCGCATCTGCGTGTTCGACCCCGACGACGCCGACGTGGTGGTGCGCCCCGGCCCGCGCATGGCCGAGGCCGCGCGCACCATGGCGCGCTGCCTGGCGGACAAGGCACCATGACGCCACCCGCAGGCCACCGCCGCGCCGCCTGGCTGGGTGCGGGCCTGCTGGCGCTGGCCGCCGTGCTGCTGGCGCTGGGCGCGGGCGTGGGCAGCACCGGCTTCGAAAGCCTGGCGCGCATGCGCAGCGACCCCGCTGCGTGGCAGATCGTGTGGGACATCCGCCTGCCGCGCAGCCTGGGCGCGTGGCTCGCGGGGGCGCTGCTGGGCCTGTCGGGCGCGGTGGCGCAGGGCCTGTTTCGCAACCCGCTGGCCGACCCGTACCTGCTGGGCAGCGCCTCCGGTGCGGCGCTGGGCGGCGCGGTGGCGATGGCCTTCGTGGGGGCCGCGCCCGGCGGCGGCGGCGCGTGGCCGGCGCAACTGGGCGTCACCGGGCTGGCCTTCGTGGGCGCGGCGGGCGCGGTGCTGCTCACGCTGACGCTGGCGCGGGGCGTGCAGCACACGCTGCGGCTGCTGCTGGCCGGCGTGATCGTCGGCGTGGTGCTGGGCGCCGTGCGCGACCTCGTGCAGCTCGCGCACCCGCGCATCCTCGAATCGATGCAGGTGTTCACGCTCGGCAGCACGGCCTTCGTGGGCTGGAGCGCCTGCGCGCTGATGGCGCTGGCGCTGGGCGTGTGCATGCTCGGCGCGGCGCTGATGGCGCGAGCGCTCGACGGCCTGACGCTGGGTGAGGCCACCGCCGCCAGCCTGGGCCTGCCGCTGGCACCGCTGCGTATCGGGCTGGTGGTGGTGATGGCGCTGGCCACCGGCGTGGCGGTGGCGCAGACCGGGCTGATCGCCTTCGTCGGGCTGGCCGCGCCGCACCTGGTGCGCTCCATCGTGCGCATCACACATGCCGCGCACACCGCGCTGGCCGCCTGCATGGGCGGCGCGCTGCTGCTGGCCGCGGATATCCTGGCGCGCTGGGTGCTGGCGCCGCAGGAGGTGGCCGTAGGCGTGCTGACGGCGCTGCTGGGCGGCGGCTACCTGCTCTGGCGCATGCACCGGCGCACGCGCGACGGGGGGTCGGTGCTATGAAAAAAATAGCTATACGCGCCCATTCCGTAAGCGTTAGCGCCGGAAAACACTTGATTCTCGACGGTGTTTCTCTGGACCTGCATGCAGGCTGCTGGACCAGCATCGTCGGCCCGAACGGTGCGGGCAAATCCACGCTTCTGCGCGCGCTGGCCGGGCTTGTTCCGCATGCGGGACGGGTGGATCTGCCGGGCCTGCCTGCGCACGCGACGACCGCACGCGATCGAGCGCGCCACCTGGCCTGGCTGGGCCAGAGCGAAGGCAGCCCGGACGACCTGAGCGTCTACGACGTGGCGCTGCTGGGCCGCCTGCCGCACCGCGCCTGGCTGGCGCCGCCCGGGCCCGCCGACCACGCCGCCGCGGAGCAGGCGCTGCGCGCCACCGGCGCGTGGGATTGGCGCGCCCGCCCCATCGGCCAGCTTTCGGGCGGCGAGCGCCAGCGCGCTCTGCTGGCGCGCGCGCTGGCGGTGCAGGCCGACGTGCTGCTGATGGACGAGCCGCTCGCCAACCTGGACCCGCCGCACCAGGCCGACTGGCTGGCCACGGTGCGCGCGCTGGTGGGCCAGGGGCGCACGGTGGTCAGTGTGCTGCATGAAATCTCGATCGCGCTGCAGGCCGACGCCATGGTCGTCATGGCCGGCGGGCGCGTGCTGCACCAGGGTGCCTGCGCCGACGCGGCCACGCACCGCGCGCTCGAAAACGTGTTCGACCACCGCGTCGCCGTGCGGCAGTTCGATGGCCAGTGGCTCGCCCTTCCCAAGCCCCCAAGCAACGACGTGCGCAAAACAGCCTATCAGGTGGGGACTGCGTAACTTCAGTGAAGAAATACGGTTCAGCCCAGCGCGTTTCGAGCAGCATCATGGGCACGAAGCCCGGCATGAGCCCGCCGGTCGCCCGGGCCCCAGGGCAGCAGGCCCGCGCAGGAGCTGATGACCGCCGCGCCCACGACTGCGCAGCGCCGGCTTGCCGGACGCGGGACAATACGGACATGGCACGCGTCATCCCCCTGCTCGACCAGCGCCTTGCGGCATCCGCCTTTCCCGGCGCCGGACCCGGTGCGGGCGGCGGCCCGCTCGCGGACCGGCTGGCGCGGCCGCTGCGCGACCTGCGCATCAGCGTGACCGACCGCTGCAACTTCCGCTGCGGCTACTGCATGCCCAAGGAAGTATTCGGCAAGAGCTATCCGTATCTGCCGCACGCGGACCTGCTGAGCTTCGAGGAGATCGCGCGCCTGACGCGCCAGTTCGTGGCGCTGGGCGTGCGCAAGATCCGGCTCACGGGCGGCGAGCCGCTGCTGCGCAAGGACATCGAGCGGCTGGTGGAGCAGCTCGCCGCGCTGCGCACGCCGGAGGGCGAGGCGCTGGACCTGACACTCACCACCAACGGCGCGCTGCTGCGGCACAAGGCGCGGCTGCTGCGCAATGCCGGCCTGAACCGCGTGACGGTGAGCCTCGACGGGCTGGACGACGCCGTGTTCCGGCGCATGAACGACGTGGACTTTCCCGTGGCCGCGGTGCTCGACGGCATCGCCGCCGCGCGGGAAGCCGGGCTCGGCCCGGTGAAGGTCAACATGGTGGTCAAGCGCGGCGTCAACGACCATGAAATCCTGCCCATGGCGCGCCATTTCAAGGACACGGGCATCGCGCTGCGCTTCATCGAATACATGGACGTGGGCAGCACCAACGGCTGGCGCATGGACGAGGTGCTGCCCTCCGACGAGGTGCTGCGCCGCGTCGGCGCCGAGCTGCCCCTGTGCCCGCTGGCGCCCGCCGCCCCCGGCGAGACCGCCGCCCGCTGGGCCTACGCCGACGGCGGCGGCGAGATCGGCGTGATCAGCAGCGTGACCCATGCCTTCTGCGGCGGCTGCAACCGCGCCCGCCTGTCCACCGAGGGGCGGCTGTACCTGTGCCTGTTCGCCAGCCAGGGCCACGACCTGCGCGCGCTGCTGCGCGGCGGCGCAGACGATGCCACGCTGGCCGGGGCCATCAGCGGCATCTGGCGGCAGCGCGCCGACCGCTATTCCGAATTGCGCGGCACACCCGGCCTGCCCGCGCAGCGGCATGTGGAAATGAGCTACATCGGCGGCTGAAAATGGACCGCCCCCGAAGCGCCTGCGCCGCCGCCCCCTCCAGCGGGTGCCATCAGCGGCCCGGCAAAGCCGGTTGCGCAGCGGCTGTCGGCATGGCCTGCTGCGCAGCCTTCGGCGCCCAGGGGCTTCTTCATATGCCGCTGGTGGAAGACTGACGGCATGACCACTTCCCAGAATGCGATCATCACCGGCCTGGTGCTGGCCGGCGGGCGCGGTACCCGCATGGGCGGCGCGGACAAGGGGCTGGAGCCGTTCCACGGCGTGCCGCTGGCGCAGCACGCGCTGCGGCGGCTGGCGCCGCAGGTCGGCCCGCTGCTGCTCAACGCCAACCGCAACGCGGCGGCGCATGCGCGGTTCGGCGTGCCGGTGGTCGCCGACCTGCAGGGCGATTTCGCCGGCCCGCTGGCCGGCATGGCCGCGGGGCTGGCGCACTGCGCCACGCCGCTGCTGGCCACCGTGCCCTGCGACACGCCGCTGTTTCCTGCCGACCTGGTGGCACCGCTGGCCGCCGCGCTGGATGCGGCGCAGGCCGACATCGCCATGGCCGCGGCCCGCGACGGGCACGGCGCGCTGCGCAGCCAGCCCGTGTTCTGCCTGCTGCGCGCCACGCTGCGCGAAAGCCTGGCCGCCTACCTGCGGGCGGGCGGGCACAAGGTGCAGGCGTGGGTGGAGCAGCACGCCCATGTGGTGGTGGACTGCGGCGCGGTTACCCCGGCATTCTGCAATGCCAACACGCGCGAGGAGCTGGCGGCGCTGGAGCGTGCATCGCTGGATGCTATCAAAAAAATAGCTGCTCCCGCTTGATTCATGGGCGCTGGAGGCACTTTTTGCTTCAATTTTTCCCGGCCCGCACCAGGTCCACGCCGCGGTTGGCCAGGCCGTCGGCGCGCTCGTTCTCCACATGGCCGTTGTGCCCGCGCACCCAGTGCCATTCGATGCGGTGGCCGCTGGTGGCGACCAGGCTGTCCAGGCGCTGCCACAGGTCCACGTTCTTGACTGGCTGCCCGGTGGAGGTGCGCCAGCCGCGCGCCTTCCAGCCGCGCACCCATTCGGTGATGCCACGGCGCACGTATTCGCTGTCGAGGTAGAGCGCCACCTCGCAGGGGCGCTTGAGCGCGGCCAAGCCCTCGATCACCGCCGTCAGCTCCATGCGGTTGTTGGTGGTGGCGGCCTCGCCGCCGAACAGTTCCTTTTCCGTCGGGCCCGAGCGCAGCAGCACGCCCCATCCGCCGGGCCCCGGGTTGCCCTTGCAGGCCCCGTCGGTGTACATCTCGATCCGGTTCAAACGCTGACCTTGTTCTCTTGTCGTGTGGAAATCGCCGCGGGTTGCCGCCGGTTGGCCACGGAGACAGGTGCCGCGGCGATGGCCGGCGACGCGCTCCAGACCGGCTCGATGAGCCGCATGCCGTGCACCCGCTTCACTGCGGAGAGGCAGTACGCGGCCCCGAATATAGGCCACCAGCGCTGGCCTACCGCGTCCATCCAGCGCCAGCGCTCCAGCCAGCGGCTGCTGCGCACCGCGGGCCGGTAGCAGCCAAAGCGGCCCGACTCCACCTCGAACGACAGCAGCCGCAGCCAGTCGCGCAGGCGCCAGTAGCCGATGGGCTCGCCGCCCGTGGCCGCGCTGGTGCTCGGATAGCCGCGCGGGCGGCCGTGCCGCAGCCCCCAGAGGCTGGCGGGGTTGAAGCCGCAGATCACCACGCGGCCTTCGGGCACCAGCACGCGCTCCACCTCGCGCAGCGTGGCGTGCGGGTCGGCGCTGCATTCGAGCGCATGGGGCAGCAGCACCAGGTCGAGGCTGCTGGCGGGGAACGGCAGGGCCGCGAAGTCGGTCACCAGCGCGGGCCGTGCCGGCGCGCCCGCGGGCAGCGGCGCATCCACGGCCAGCCACTGGTGCGGCATGCGGTTGGCGCGCAGCGCGGGCAGCGCGGGCAGGCCGAGCTGCAGCGCGTGGAAGCCGAACGCGTCGGCCACCGCCTCGTCGAAACGCGCCTGCTCCCATGCCAGCAAATACTGTCCGGGGGGGGTCTCGAACCAGGAGGGCAAACCTATAATTTCATTGCTCATGACGTTGATACCGCTGCCCGCCTTTTCCGACAACTACATCTGGATGCTGCGCGACGGCCATCAGGCCGTGGTGGTCGATCCGGGGGACGCGGAACCCGTGTTCGAGGCGCTGCGGCGCGATGCGCTGCAGCTCTCGGCCATTCTAGTCACGCACCACCACGCAGACCATGTCGGTGGGGTGGCAGCGCTGCACGCGCATACCGGCGCCGCCGTCTACGGCCCGGCGCACGAGGCCGTTCCGCAGCCCTGCGCTGGGCTCTCGGCGGGCATGCACGCGGACATGCTGGGCCTGCGCTTCGAGGTGATCGACGTGCCGGGCCACACGGCGGGGCACATCGCCTACTACTGCGCCGGCTACCCCGGCGCGCCGCTGCTGTTCTGCGGCGACACGCTGTTCTCGGGCGGCTGCGGGCGCGTGTTCGAGGGCACGCCCGCGCAAATGCTCGCCTCGCTCGACCGCCTGGCCGCCCTGCCCGGCGCCACGCAGGTCTGCTGCGCACACGAATACACGCTGGGCAACCTGCGCTTTGCCCGTGCCGTGGAGCCCGGCAACGCCGAACTGCTCCACTACAGCGCGCGCTGCGAAAATCTGCGCGCGCATGGCCAGCCCACGCTGCCCTCCACGATCGCACAGGAACGTGCCGTCAACCCCTTCCTGCGCACGCAGGAGGCCGGGGTGGCCGCCGCGGCCCATGCCTTCGATGCCCATGCACCAACCCGCGACAGGGTGGCCGTGTTCGCCGCCCTGCGCGAATGGAAAAACGGATTCCGATGAAGAAACTCCTGCAAGCCGCCACCCTGGCCTGCCTGTTCTGGCTGGCCGGATGCGCCACCAGCACGGCGCCGTCGGCAACCGCACCGCAAGCATCCTCCTCGACGAATTCCGCCCATACGCCGCAATACCCTGCGGGGCCGCTGGCCCCCATCACCGCCGCGCAAGCCGCTGCCATGGGCGTGGCCATGATGTCGCCGCCTGCGGACCTGTGGGAGCGCATCCGCCGCGGCTATGCCATGCCCGACCTCGATGGCGACCTGGTGCGCGACCGCGAGCAGTGGTACGCCAGCCGGCCAGACTACATCCAGCGCATGACGGAGCGGTCGAGCAAGTACCTGTTCCACATCGTCGAGGAGCTGGAGCTGCGCGGCATGCCGACCGAGCTGGCGCTGCTGCCCTACATCGAAAGTGCCTTCAACCCGCAGGCGGTGTCGAGCGCCAAGGCCGCCGGCATGTGGCAGTTCATGCCGGCCACCGGCAACGACTTCCAGTTGCGGCAGAACATCTTCCGCGACGACCGCCGCGACGTGCTGGCCTCTACCCGCGCGGCGCTCGACTACCTGCAGCGCCTGCACAACCAGTTCGGCAACTGGCATCTGGCGCTGGCCGCCTACAACTGGGGCGAAGGCAACGTGGCGCGCGCCATTGCGCGCAACCAGAAGGCCGGGCTGGGCATCACGTATGCCGAGCTGTCCATGCCCGCGGAGACCCGCCTGTACGTGCCCAAGCTGCAGGCCGTGAAGAACATCGTCGCGCATCCAGAGCTGTTCCATGCCGAGTTGCCGCCCATCGAGAACCACCCGTACTTTCAGGCCGTCGACATCGCGCGCGACATCGACGTGGAACTCGCGGCCCGCCTGGCCGACGTGGATCTGGAGGATTTCAAGGCTCTGAACCCTTCGGCCCATCGCCCCGTGATCCTGGCGGCAGGCACGCCGCAGATCCTGCTGCCGTGGGACAACGCGCAGGTCTTCCGCCGCAACTTCGAGGCTTACACCGAAGGCCAGTACGCGAGCTGGACCGCCTGGACGGCGCCCGCGACCATGAACGTGGCAGCGGTGGCCCAGCGCGTGGGCATGCGCGAGGCGGACCTGCGCAGCATCAACGGCATTCCGCCGCGCATGCTCATCAAGGCAGGCTCCACCCTCATCGTGCCGCGCTCGGCCAAGATGCAGGACGACGTGGACGACCACGTGGCCGACCATGCGCAACTGTCCCTGACGCCGGAGATCGTGACGCGCCGCACCACGGTCAAGGCCGGCAAGCGCGACACGGTGGCCAGCATCGCGCGGCGCTACAAGCTGAACCCAGCCAGCGTCGCCGACTGGAACAACGTCAAGCCGGGCGCCGCATTCAAGGCTGGCCAGCAGGTCGTCGTGTACCTGCCGGTAAAGGTGCATGCGCCCGTGGCGCGCGGTGCTGCGAAGTCGCTGAAGGCCGCGGCCATCAAGCCCGTCTCGGCCGGGAAAGGCGCCCAGCGCTGACTACAGATGGCCGGTCTGCTGCTTGGTCATGCCCGCGACGAGTTGGTTGCAGATGTTGCGGCCCGTGGTCGTGATGCGCAGGGCACCGCCGTTCCATTCCAGCCAAGACAGCGCCACGAAGTCCTCGATGGCGGCCTCGCTGACCTCCGAGGCACGGTTCTTCTTGAGCAGATCGGCAGTATCAAGCAGCATGGCGCGCAGTGCCTCCTGTCGTTGCGGGGAAACGGAGGAAGTCATCGCCATGGTGGAGCCCAATCAAAGTGATGCCGGAATCGGCCCGTTCACCATAGCACGCACCGCGAGCGCTGGCAGCATGACGGATTGCGCTATAATCGCGCGCTGCTCCTTTTGGGGCAATGCCTGCGCAGGCAAATGCCGAATCTCACGGCGGCACGTCGGACAAGAGCTTTCACGACGATAAAAAAACCAAGAGTGCTCCCGCATGTGAATGTGCCGTAAGCGTGGGCCGCGTAAGAGCCCACGGCCAATTCCCCAAGCCCGCCCCTGCGCGGGCTTTTTTTTCGATGTTGCCTGTTGTATCAGGGACTTGCCGCTGTCGCCAGGCACTTCCAGAATTCCAGTTCCGCATGGATCAAGGAGATGGTTTTGTCACTGGAACTGCTGCGAGAGATTGCGGCCAAGCCGCTGCCCCTTACCGTGACGGATGTCCGCGACATCGACAGGCTGCGGGTGCTGCGCGCCGCCGATCTGGTGGCGGCATTGCTGTCCGCACCCGGCGTGGAAATAGGTGCATTCGCTCGGGTGCTTGCCATTACCCCCCAGGGGCACGAGGCGCTGAGCCAATCGGTTTCTCCGGGGCCAAGCCTGCAATAAGGGCGATGGCGCGGCGGGGCGGGGCGCATCCGAGACAGGCACAAGAAAAAGCCGCTCTTGCGAGCGGCTTGGGATATGGGGAACTCCGGCTGTTCCCTGCAAGCCTCCCGCAACTCCGCAGCATCGACTACCGCGGGCGGAGAGACTTGGTAGGCGCAATTGGACTCGAACCAACGACCCCCACCATGTCAAGGTGGTGCTCTAACCAGCTGAGCTATGCGCCTGCATGAATCTTGTTGAGCCTTCGAGTATAGCAGCAAAATCAGCGACGGCGCGCGGATCGCACGCCCGCGACATCCGCAACCTGGCTCAATACTTTGCCCAGGCGGCCCGCATCGGCCACCTCGACCGTGAAGGTCATCCATGCCGTGCCCTTGAGCGATTGTGTCTGCACGCCGATCACGTTGGTCTTCTCGCGCGCGAAGACGTCCGATATATCGCGCAGCAGCCCTTGGCGGTCGGCGGCCTCGACCGAAACGTCTACCGGATAGACCGCGGCATCCTGCAGCTTGGGGCGGCCCCATTCCACGTCGATGACGCGCTCGGGGCTGCGCGCGGCCATCTGGCGCAAGTTGCTGCAATCGGACCGATGGATGCTCACGCCCTTGCCTTTGGTGACGAAACCGCCGATGTCGTCGGGCGGCGCAGGCTTGCAGCATTTGGCCAGTTGCGTCATCAGCGAGTCGATGCCGACGACCAGCACGCCGCCCTTGGGCGGCTTGTCGCCGCTGCCACGCGATTTGCGCAGCAGCGGGTATTCGCCGGGCACAGGCTCCGGCCCGGGTGGACGCAACAGGCTTTCAATGCTGCGCAGCGAGAATTCGTCCTTGCCTACCACTTCGAACAGTGCATCGGGCGTATCGAAGCCCAGGCGCGAGGCGATGTCTTCGAACTTCATCGCCGTCTTGCCTTCGCGCTGCAAGAGCTTTTCGACGGCTTCACGGCCACGCGCCACGGTCTCGTGCATGACCTGCGCGTTGAACCATGCGCGCACCTTGGCGCGCGAGCGCTGGCTGGCCAGGTAACCCAGATCAGCGTTCAGCCAGTCGCGCGACGGCCCTCCTTCCTTGACGGTGGTGATCTCGACCGTCTGACCGTTGTGCAAGACAGCGTTGAGCGGCACCATGGCGCCATCCACGCGCGCGCCGCGGCAGCGGTGGCCGATACTCGTGTGGACGGCATAGGCGAAGTCCACGGGCGTCGCGCCCTGCGGCAGTTCGACGATGGCGGCGTCGGGCGTGAGCACATAGATGTGGTCCTGGAACAGCCCGCGGCTTTGCTGTGAGCCCGACAGATCGCGTCCCCAGGCCAGCAATTGGCGCAGCACGGCGATCTTGGCGTCGTACTCGCTGCTCGCGGATACGCCCGCATAGCCCTTGGTGCCGGCCTCCTTGTAGGCCCAGTGCGCGGCCACCCCGTGCTCGGCGTGGTTGTGCATGGCCTGCGTACGGATCTGTATCTCGATGGCCTTTCCGGCGCCGTCGCGCACCACCGTGTGCAGCGACTGGTAGCCGTTGGGTTTGGGGCGCGCGATGTAGTCGTCGAACTCCTCCACGATGGGCTGGAACTGTGCATGCACCCAGCTCAGCGCCGCGTAGCAGTCCTTGACCGTGGGCACGATGACGCGCAGCGCGCGGATGTCGAACACCTGGTCGAAGTCGAGCGACTTGCCGCGCATCTTCTTGACGATGCTGTAAATGTGCTTGGGCCGCCCCTGCACGATGGCGCTGATGCTGTGGGCGCGCAGATCGGACTCGAGCCGCGCCCGCAACTGCTCCATGTGCGCCTCGCGCTCGGTGCGCTTTTCGTCTAGCAGATGCGCGATTGCCTTGTAAGTTTCTGGCTCCAGGAAGCGAAACGCCAGGTCTTCCAGCTCCCACTTGACCTGCCAGATACCGAGCCGGTTGGCAAGCGGGGCGAATACGTCTAGCGACTCGCGCGCCAGGCTGGCGGCGACGGGTCGCTTGGCTGCGGCGCAATAACGCAAGGTCTGCAGCCGCGACGCCAGCCGCAGCAGCACGACGCGCAGGTCGCGCGAGAACGCCAGCAGCATCTTGCGCACGTTCTCTATCTGCAAGGCCTCGTCACCCGGCTGCTGCTCGCCGAAGCTGGCCGCACGGGCCTGCTCCTGCACGCGCATGAGCTTGGTGGTTTCGACCGCCAGCGCGGCGAAGCTCTCGCCGAACGCCTTGGCAATCACTTCGTGCGGCCGGTTCAGGTGCTCGCAGGCGTGGACCAGGTAGCTCGCGGCCTGCATGGCCTCCGAGCCGCCCAGGCTGCGCAGGATGGCCGCGACGGCATCGGCATGGGCCAGTGTGTTTTCACCCGAATCCAGCGTTTCGGCGGCGATGAGCGGCTCGGCGAAGGCGCGCGCGCGCGACAACGCATGCGCCTGCTCGGGCAGCGCACTCGCCGTCGCCGCGATGAGCTGCGGCACCGCCGCGGTGCGGATGCCCAGCACCGGCTGTTCTGCTGTCAGGCTTTTCATCGTGGCGGCTTTACGCGTCCTCTTGCAGCAGGAACGACGCCGCCAGCGCAACCTGGTCGTCAGCCACGAACGTGGGCGCGTGCCCTATGCCCGGCAGTTCCACAAGCCGCGCGCGCGGTCCGCGCTGGCCCATGGCACGCGCGGTCGCCTCGGACAGGAGGTCCGACTGCCTGCCTCGCACCAGCAAGGTCTTCGCTGTGATGGCGTCATAGAGCCGCCATAGCTGCGCCTCGCCCTCCGCAGAGGCTTCGCGCGTGACTGCGCGGAACGGCACTGCGATCGCGGGGTCGTAGTGCAGCGCAAAGCCGCCCTCTGGCAGCGGGCGCACCATGTGACGCGTCAACTCCAGCCACTGCGCCGGCGTGTGCGGGCCGAAACCGGCCGAGATGAGCGCCAGCGCATCGGCGGCCTGCTGCAGCGACGCGAAGCGCACGGGCTGCCCCAGGTACTGGCCGATGCGCGCCAGGGCTTCCCACTGGATGACCGGCCCTACGTCGTTGAGCAGCAGGCGCCGCACGGGGGCGGGCAGCGGCAGGCCCGGCTGGCCGGCAACGACCATGCCGATCAGCCCGCCCATGCTGGTGCCCACCCAGTCCAGCATGTGGATCGGCGCCTCGGCATGCAATTGCGCCAGCAGCGCCAGTATGTCTGCGGCATACAGCGGTATCTGGTAGCCAGCGGGGTCGCGCAGCCAGTCGCTCTGGCCGCGCCCCACGACATCGGGACAGACCACCCGCGCGTGTGCACCCAGGGCACGCGCCAGCACGTCGAAGTCGCGCCCCTGGCGCGACAGGCCATGCACACACACGATGACGTGGGAATGGCCTGGATCGTCCGTGCCGTTCCATTGCCAATACGCCATGCGGTGGTGGTCCGGCGCCGTACTGCTGGCACCAGCGCAGCGCACGTAATTCAGCGTAGGTTCAATCATGAGGATTCATGGGCGCCGCAGCACTCGGTAATGGCTGCGTTGCATCGTAATTCATCCGGAGATTGTCCATGCTTCACGGAAAACTGCCCTCGCCACAGGGTCCGCCAGCGGCATCGGCCCGGGTATTGCCGAAGCACTTGCCAGTTCTGCTCGCCGGCGGGCAGCAACGTCCGCAGTACGGCATGGCGCATGGATGGCGGCGGGGGGAGTGCAGCAGGCCTGCGGCTCCTGCGCGCCTTCACCGCATCTGCACAGAGCCCGAGACGGTGACGGTCACGGTGCTCCTGCCCGCCTCGACCGGCACGGCGGCATCCACCATCGCAGCCTTGGCCTCCATCGCCATCGCGCGGAGCCGCGGCCCCGGCTGCGATCCGCTGCTGTCCACCGACACCTCGCGCAGCGCATAGCCTGCGAAGCCGAAGCCCTTGGCCAGGTCCGCCGCCTTGAACTTGAACCGCTCGATCGCCTGGGCCTGGGCATCCGCTTCTGCCTTGGCACGCTGCTCGCGGCTGAGCCCAAACGCCACGCGGGCCGTGGCCAGGGTCTGGACCTTGGCGGCAGCGGCAGTGATGCGCGGGAAGTCGCGGCCTTCCAGCACGAGTTCGGCGCTGCCCTGCCAGCCGTTGATCTTGCCATCCTTGCCGTAGCGGGGATACAGGCCGAAATTGCCCGTGCGCACGTCAAGCTGCCCAGGCAGAACAGCCTTACGGGCTTCTGACAACGCGGCATCGAGTGCCTGCGTCAACTGGGACTGGACCACCGCCGCCTCGGCACCTTCGCGGGTTGTGGCAAGCGTCAGACTCAGAAGATCCTGCTGCACCTCCACCGTGGCTGCGGCGGCAAACTGCACCACGTTCTGCGGCACGGGCGCCGCAGTTTGCGCCGTAGCGGGCGCGGTAGCCACTCCCGCCGCGAACATGAAAACTGCCAGGATGAGGGAATGCATCAGCTTGTCTTCCAATCGTTTTTCACACCAGGTCCCGGATAGTGCCCACAGGGATGCATCTGCGTTGCGTGCGGGGGCAACACCTGTAACACTTGGTCAGGATGTGGGGGAAAGACCGCTTTTCCGGGCGTCACGCCTTCAAAATCGGCTCTGTTACAAATTCAAAAAGGCACGACATGACCCAAACCGCTGGCCGTACCGACAAGGTTCTCGTTGTTGACGACGACGCGCGAATCCGCGACCTTTTGCGCCGCTACCTGACCCAGGAAGGGTTCGAGGTGATGGTGGCGGAAGACGCCAAGGCGCTCAACCGCCTGCTGCTGCGTGAAACCGTGGACCTGATCGTGCTGGACCTCATGATGCCTGGAGAAGATGGCCTGTCGATCTGCCGCCGCCTGCGCGCGGCCAACGACCGCACCCCCATCATCATGCTCACCGCCAAGGGCGAGGACGTGGACCGCATCGTGGGACTGGAAGTCGGCGCCGACGACTACCTCGGCAAGCCGTTCAATCCGCGCGAGCTGCTGGCGCGCATCCACGCCGTGCTGCGCCGCCGCCCGCCGCAGGAAGCGCCGGGCGCGCCCTCGGGCGACAACGAACTGGTAACCTTCGGCCCCTTCACGTTCGACCTGGGCACGCGCGCGCTGCAGAAGAACGGCGAGGAGCTGCCGCTAACCACCGGCGAGTTCGCCATGCTCAAGGCCCTGGTGCGCCACCCGCGCCAGCCGCTTTCGCGCGAGAAGCTGGCGCTGCTGGCGCGCGGGCGCGAGTTCGAGCCGTTCGACCGCAGCCTCGACGTGCAGATATCGCGCCTGCGCAAGCTGGTGGAGACCGACGCGGCGGCTCCGCGCTACATCCAGACCGTGTGGGGTGTGGGCTACGTCTTTGTTCCGGACGGCACGAACTGATGCATGGACATGCTGTCTGAAGGGCGCGCGAGGGTGAGCAACTCGACCATCGACCCGCATGCCATGGGCACCAGCCCAGCGCCGCTCGAAACGGAGGGCGCAACATGGGACCCACGCTCCCGCGTCGGGCTGAACCTGTTCTGGCGCACGTTCTTCCTGCTGGGCATCTTGCTGATCGGCAGCATTCTCGCGTGGCTGCAGACGCTGCGCGCGTTGGAGTTCGAGCCGCGCGCCATCCAGACGGCGCAGCAGATCGCCTCGCTCGTGAGCCTGAGCCGCGCGGCGCTGGTGCATTCCGACGCCATCGCCCGCGTGTCGCTCATCAAGACCATGGCCGACCAGGAAGGCGTGCGCATCCTGCCGCGCGAGCCCGGCGACCGGTTCGAGCTGATGGCCGACGACGCGCTCAGCACGCGCCTGACGCAAGAGTTGTCCAGCCGCCTGGGCAGCGGCACCATCGTCGCCAGCAGCGTGAACGGCAAGCCGGGGCTGTGGGTCGGGTTCACGATCAACGGCGACGCCAACTGGCTGCTCATGGACAGCGCCCGTTTCATCCCCGCGGGCGGCAAGACCTGGCTGACCTGGCTGGTGACGGCCGCCGTGCTTTCGCTGGCCGGAGCCGCGGCAATAGCGCGGCTCATCAACCAGCCGCTCAAGCAGTTGAGCTTCGCCGCCAACCGCGTGCGCGAAGGCGACTTCGCGGCCAGCCACCTCGACGAGCAGGCCGTCACCAGCGAGATCCGCGAGGTCAACATCGGCTTCAACCGCATGGCGCAGAAGCTCGCCAAGATGGAGCAGGACCGCGCCGTGATGCTGGCCGGCATCTCGCACGACCTGCGCACGCCCCTGGCGCGGCTGCGCCTGGAAACCGAGATGAGCGTGCACGACAACGGCGCGCGCGACCACATGGTGGCCGACATCGTGCAGCTCGACGCCATCATCGACAAGTTCCTCGACTACGCCCGCCCCGACCACGTGGAACTCAAGCCTGTGCCGCTGCACGAAGTCATCGCCTCGTGCGTGTATGCGGTGAAGGACCATGCCGACCTGCAGATCAACCTCGCGGTCGCGGAAGACATGCAGGTGCTGGCCGACGACGTGGAACTGGGCCGCGTGATCTCCAACCTGCTGGAGAACGCCCGCCGCTACGGCAAGTCGCCCGGCACCAGCGTGGCGCACGTGGACATCGCGGCCAAGGCGCGCGACGAATGGGTGCTGCTCAAGGTGCGCGACCACGGCCCCGGCGTACCGCAGGAAACGCTGTCCAGCCTGACCAAGCCCTTCTTCCGCGGCGACTCCGCGCGCACCGAAGCCACGGGCGCCGGCCTGGGCCTGTCTATCGTGGACAAGACCGTGCAGCGCATGGGCGGCGTGTTCGCGCTGGCCAACACCACCTCGGGCGGACTGGCGGCGCATATCCAGTTGCTGCGCGCCTCGGTGTTGCCGGCGGGCGACAAGGCGGCCCGCACGCCGGCAGCGCGCCTGCAGGCGTTGCGGCACGACTCAGCCGTTGCCGCCGCCCAGCCCCAGAAGTAGTGCCACCGCGCGCGCCTCGATCGCCTGGCCCTGCCCCACGGGGCCGAGCCGTTCGGCGGTCTTGGCCTTGACGTTCACCTGGTCTTCGCGCAGGCCCAGCGCCTGCGCGATGCATGCGCGCATCGCCGGTATGTGCGGGCCCAGGCGCGGCGCCTGGGCGACGACAGTGCTGTCGATGTTGGCGATGCGCCAGCCCTGCGCCGCCACGCGCCGCGCCGCCTCCGCCAGCAGCGCCACCGAATCGGCGCCGCGGAACGTGGGGTCGGTATCAGGGAAATGCGTCCCGATGTCGCCCAGCGCCGCAGCGCCGAGCAGCGCGTCGGTCATGGCGTGCAGCAGCACGTCGGCATCCGAATGGCCCAGCAGGCCCAGGTGGAAGGGAATCCGCACCCCGCCGATGATCAATGGGCGGTCGGGCACCAGCGCGTGCACGTCCCAGCCTTCGCCAATTCTCATGTCCATCCAGCGTCGTCCTTCGAATGATCGGGATCGGCTATCACGCCGCCGCCGAAGCGCTCCAGCGTGGCGCCGTGCCGGCGCGTGGCCAGCACGGCCTCGGCCAGCGCGAAGTCCTCGGGGTAGGTGACCTTGAAGTTCTGCGCCCCGCCTTCCACCAGGCGCGGGTGCAAGCCCATGGCCTCGACGGCACCGGCCTCGTCCGTCACCTGGGCGCCCGCGCGCTCCAGCGCGTCTTGCAGCATGCCGATGCGAAACATCTGGGGTGTCTGCGCCAGCCATTTGTCGCTGCGGTCCACCGTGCCCGCCACCCGGAAACCGCCCGGCCCGGCGGTGGCCGTCTTCAGCGTGTCGGGCAGCTTGTGCGCCAGCAGGCCGCCCACGGCGTCATGGGCGCAGGCGTCGATCAGCGCGTCGATCTGCGCCGTGGTCACCAGGCAGCGCGCGGCGTCGTGCACCAGCACCCAGTCGTGGGCGGCGGCGCCGCGCGTGCGCAGGGCGCGCAGCCCCGCCTCCACCGTGGCCGCGCGCGTGGCGCCGCCGCAGTCCACGGCGAAGAAGGCGGCATGCGCATGGGCCTGGAAGAACAGGTCGCCCGGCGCCACGGCCACCAGCGTGCCCGCGAGCCGGGCCACGCCGGCAAAGGCCGCCAGCGTGTGCAGCACCAGCGGCTGGCCGGCTACGTTCTGGTATTGCTTGGGCCATGCCGCCATGCCGCCGCCCGGCGGTGCGGCGCGCACGCCCGTTCCAGCGCACGGCACCAGCGCCCAGAAGCGGCCCGAAACCGCACTGGAGACGGTGGCGGGAAACGGCAGCACATCGCTCATGGAGGCGCCATTCTAGAATCGACCGCAGTTGCGCACCCTTCGGGCCCCCTGCCCGCAGGGTGCTCTCCATTTGGCATACGCCGCGCTTCGCATGGACCTTCCCTCTCTCCTCCCTGGCAAACGATTCACCCTGCCCCTGCCACCGGGCTCCGCCGACGCACTGCTGCTGTCCCGCGTGGCGGAGCGCGCCCGCACGGCGCGCCGGCGCACGGCCATCATCACCGCCGATGCGGCGGACGCGCGCCGGCTGGCCGAAGAGATCGCCTTCTTCGCGCCCGGGCTGCGCTGCGCCCTGTTCCCCGACTGGGAAACGCTGCCCTACGACACCTTCTCGCCCCACCAGGACCTGATCAGCGAACGGCTGGCGGCACTGTGGCGCATCAGCCAGGGCGAGGCCGACGTGGTGGTCGCACCCGCCACCACGGCGCTGTACCGCCTGGGGCCGCCATCGTTCCTGGCCGGCTACACCTTCCACTTCAAGGCGCAGCAGAAGCTCGACGAAGCCAAGCTCCGCGCGCAGCTCACGCTGGCGGGCTACAGCCACGTGACGCAGGTGGTGAGCCCCGGCGAATATGCCGTGCGCGGCGGCCTGATCGACCTGTTCCCCATGGGCTCGCCCGTGCCCTACCGCGTCGACCTGTTCGACGACGAGGTGGACAGCATCCGCACCTTCGACCCCGACAGCCAGCGCAGCCTGTACCCGGTGCCCGAGGTGCGCCTGCTGCCCGGGCGCGAGTTCCCCATGGACGACACGGCCCGCGCACGCTTTCGCCAGCGCTGGCGCGAAATGCTCGAAGGCGACCCGACCAAGAGCCGCATCTACAAGGACATGGGCAACGGCGTGGCCACGGCGGGCATCGAGTACTACCTGCCGCTGTTCTTCGACGAGACGGCCACCGTGTTCGACTACCTGGGCGCCGACGCCACCGTGGTGCTGCACGGCGACATCGAGCCCGCGTTCCAGCGCTTCTGGCAGGACACGAAAGACCGCTACCGCCTCGTGCAGGGCGACCCGGAACGCCCGGCCCTGCCGCCCGAGACGCTGTTCCTGACCGCCGAGCAGTTCTACGCCCGCGCCAACCAGCATGCCCAACTGGCGCTGCGTCCCGGCGTGCAGGACGTGGCCGACAGCGCCATGTTCCAGAAGCTCGGCGACCTGTCCGCCGCGCGCGGCACCGAAGACCCGCTGGCCCGGCTGCAGGCCCACATCGAGGCCACGCCGCAGCGCGTACTGCTGCTGGCCGAAAGCGATGGCCGCCGCGAAAGCCTGCTGGACTTCCTGCGCGCCAGCGGAGTGAACCCGCCCGCGTTCGACAGCCTGGCCGAGTTCGAGGCCAGCGACGAGAAGGCCGGCATCGCCACCGCGCCGCTGGCCGCGGGCTTCGCCTGGGTGGAACAGGGCATCGACTTCGTCACCGAGACCGAACTGTTCTCCGCCGGCCCCACCACCCGCCGACGGCGCCGGCAGGAACAGGTGAGCGACATCGACGCGCTCATCAAGGACCTGTCCGAACTCAGCGTGGGCGACCCCGTGGTGCATGCGCAGCACGGCATAGGCCGCTACCGCGGGCTGGTGAACATGGACCTGGGCCAGACCGCCAGCGCCGACGGCACGCCCGAGGCGCAGGAATTCCTGCATCTCGAATACGCCGACCACGCCACGCTCTACGTGCCCGTGAGCCAGTTGCACCAGATCAGCCGCTACACGGGCGTCTCCGCCGACGAGGCGCCGCTGCACAAGCTCGGCAGCGGCCAGTGGGAGAAGGCCAAGCGCCGCGCCGCCGAGCAGGTGCGCGACTCGGCGGCGGAGCTGCTCAACATCTACGCCCGCCGCGCCGCGCGCGAAGGCCACGCCTTCCGCTACCCGGCACAGGAATACGAGGTGTTCGCGCAGGACTTCGGCTTCGAGGAAACCGCCGACCAGAGTGCCGCCATCCACGCCGTGATCCAGGACATGGTGAGCCCGCGCCCCATGGACCGCCTGGTCTGCGGCGACGTGGGCTTCGGCAAGACCGAGGTGGCGCTGCGCGCGGCCTTCATCGCCGTGCTGGGCGGACGCCAGGTGGCCTTCCTGGCCCCCACCACGCTGCTGGCCGAGCAGCATTACCAGACGCTGGTGGACCGCTTCGGCAAGTGGCCCGTGAAGGTGGCGGAGATGAGCCGCTTCCGCTCGGCCAAGGAAATCAGCGCCGCCGCCAAGGGCCTGGCCGAAGGCAGCGTGGACATCGTCGTGGGCACGCACAAGCTGCTCAGCGAATCGGTGCACTTCAAGAACCTGGGCCTGCTCATCATCGACGAGGAACACCGCTTCGGCGTGCGCCACAAGGAAGTCATGAAGGCCATGCGCGCCGAGGTGGACGTGCTCACGCTCACCGCCACGCCCATCCCGCGCACGCTGGGCATGGCGCTGGAGGGCCTGCGCGACCTCAGCGTCATCGCCACCGCGCCGCAGCGCCGACTGGCCATCAAGACCTTCGTGCGCAACGAGGGCACGGGCGTGATCCGCGAAGCCGTGCTGCGCGAACTGAAGCGCGGCGGACAGGTCTACTTCCTGCACAACGAGGTGGAAACCATCGAGAACCGCCGCCAACAGCTCGAAGCCATGCTGCCCGAGGCCCGCATCGCCGTGGCCCACGGCCAGATGCCCGAGCGCGAGCTCGAGCGCGTGATGCGCGACTTCGTGGCCCAGCGCTACAACATCCTGCTGTGTTCGACCATCATCGAGACCGGCATCGACGTGCCCACGGCCAACACCATCGTCATCAGCCGCGCCGACAAGTTCGGCCTGGCGCAGCTGCACCAGCTGCGCGGGCGCGTGGGCCGCAGCCACCACCAGGCCTATGCCTACCTGATGGTGCCCGACATCGAGGGGCTGACCAAGAACGCGGCCCAGCGGCTCGAAGCCATCCAGCAGATGGAGGAGCTGGGCAGCGGCTTCTACCTGGCCATGCACGACCTGGAAATCCGCGGCACCGGCGAAGTGCTGGGCGAAAGCCAGAGCGGCAACATGATGGAGATCGGCTTCCAGCTCTACAACGACATGCTGTCCGAAGCGGTGAGGGTGCTGAAGGCCGGCAAGGAGCCCGACCTGCTGGCGCCGCTGTCGGCGGCGACCGAGATTAACCTGCACGCCCCGGCCCTGCTGCCCGACAGCTACTGCGGCGACGTGCACCTGCGGCTGTCGTTCTACAAGAAGCTGGCCACGGCCAAGACCAGCGACCAGATCGACGGCCTGCTCGAAGAGATCGTGGACCGCTTCGGCAAGCTGCCCGCGCAGGCGCAGACGCTGATCGACGTGCACCGCCTGCGCGTGCTCAGCCAACCCTACGGCGTGGTGAAGGTGGACGCGGCGCCCGGCGTCATCAGCATCACCTTCCGGCCCAACCCGCCGATCGACTCGATGCGCATCATCGGGCTGATCCAGAAGAACCGCCACATCAAGCTCGCCGGCAACGACAAGCTGCGCATCGAGCGCGAGCTGCCCGACCCCAAGGCCCGCGCCCAGATGGTGCGCGACGTGCTGCGCAGTCTGGGGCAGCCGCAGGCCGAAACGGCATGACTTCCGCAGCGGCGCCAGCCCGGCCGTACGCATCCCGCAGAACCAGATGGCAGAGAGTGCCTTTTGATTCAGTGTCGAATCAGGCTCCAGCGCTTATCCCATAAGCGAATGCAGCTATCAAAACAGAAGCAAATACCGCTGCCGGGCAGCATGCCGGGCAGCAGATACTCACCTCCATGTTTGCCAAAATTTGGCAGGAAAACTACGATGCGGCCATGAGCACCATGAACATCTCGCTGCCCGATGCGCTGAAAATCCATGTGGACGCCCAGGTGTCCAGCGGCGGCTACGGCACGGCCAGCGAATACGTGCGCGAACTGATCCGCAGGGACCAGGAACGCATCCGCCTGCGCGAGCTGCTGCTGGACGGGGCACGCTCCGAACCCATGGGCGAATTCGACGCAGCGTACTTCGACAGCCTGCGGCAGTCCATTCGGACCGGCTCCGCGCAGTGACCGCCAGGCCCGCCATACGCCGTGCCCGCGCCAGCCGGGATGGGCATGAAGCCATCGGCTACTACCTGGAGCAGCAGGCGCCGCAGACCGCCGAGGCCTTCGTCCTGGCGCTGGAGCAGGCCATCGCGCACATCCGCCGCCACCCGGCCACCGGCTCGCCCCGGTATGCGCATGCGCTGGGCCTGGCGGGTTTGCGATGCTGGCCCTGCAAACGCTTTCCCTACCTGGTGTTTTACCTGGAGCGCCCGAACCATATCGACATCTGGCGCATCCTGCACGGGCAGCGCGACATCCAGGACAGCCTGCTGGGTGGCGATGAAAGTTGAACATCGAATCCAGCCCCAGCGCTTATTCCGCCAGGGCTTGAAGCTATCAAAATAGAAGCATGAACACCATCCCCTATGCCCCCGGCCTCGTCATCCAGCGCTTCACCCCGCCACTCAGGCTGGCCGACTTCCGGCTCATCGCGTTCGACATGGACTCGACGCTGATCAACATCGAGTGCATCGACGAGATCGCCGACGCCGTGGGCAAGAAGGCCGAGGTGGCCGCCATCACCGAAGCCACGATGCGCGGCGAGATCAAGGACTTCAAGGAAAGCCTGCGCCAGCGCGTGGCGCTGCTGCAGGGCGTGCCCGTGGCGGCGCTGCAGCAGGTCTACGACGAGCGCCTGCGCATCAACCCCGGCGCCGAACAGCTCATCGCCGCCTGCAAGGCTGCGGGCCTGAAGGTGCTGCTGGTCTCGGGCGGCTTCACCTTCTTCGCCGAGCGCGTGCGCCAGCGCCTGGGGATCGACTTCGCGCGCTCCAACCTGCTCGAGGAAGCCGGCGGCATCCTCACGGGCCGCGTGGTACCGCAAAGCTGGGGCGACATTTGCGACGGCGCGGAGAAACGCCGCACGCTGCTCGAAGTGGCCTCGCTGCTCGGCGCCAGCCCCAGGCAGGCCATCGCCGTGGGCGACGGCTCCAACGACCTGCCCATGATGGCCGAGGCCGGGCTCTCCGTGGCCTACCACGCCAAGCCGCGCGTGCGCACCCAGGCCATGCTGGCCATCGACAGCGGCGGGTTGGACCGGGTACTGGAAGTGGTGCACGCCTGATGCCGTCCGCACCGCTGCCCGCGACCCCGCCCGGCCAGAACCCGGCGGCACCCATGACCTTCGTCTCCTTCGGCCTGTCCCCCGCGCTCGTCTGCGCCGCGGACGCATCGGGGTTTTCTGCACCGACACCCGTGCAGGCGCAAGCCATACCGGCCATCCTGCGCGGTGCCGACGTGCTGGCCCTGGCCCAGACCGGCTCGGGCAAGACCGCCGCCTTCGCGCTGCCCCTGCTGCAGCGGCTGCAGGAAGGCGCGCCTGCCGCAGCGCCCCGGCGTATCCGCGCGCTGGTGCTGGTGCCCACGCGCGAGCTGGCGGCGCAGGTGGGCGAGGTGCTGCGCCGCCTGGCCCAGGGCCTGCCGCAGCCGCTGAAGGTGGCGGTGGTGTTCGGCGGCGTCTCCATCAATCCGCAGATGATGGGCCTGCGCGGCGGCGCCGACGTGGTGGTGGCCACGCCCGGGCGCCTGCTCGACCTGGTGGAGCACAACGCGCTGAAGCTTTCCCATGCCGGCATGCTGGTGCTCGACGAGGCCGACCGCCTGCTGGACCTGGGGTTCGCCGACGAACTGGCCCGCGTGCTGGCGCTGCTGCCGCCCCGGCGGCAGAACCTGTTCTTCTCCGCCACGTTCGCGCCAGCCGTGCGCACCCTGGTCGAGGGCCTGCTGCGCGAGCCGCTGCGGGTGGAAATCCCGCAGGCCCCGGGCAGCGAGCCCGCCATCCTGCAGCGGGCGATCCAGGTCGATGCCGCGCGGCGCACCGCCCTGCTGCGCCATCTGGTCAAGGAGAACGGCTGGCAGCGCGTACTGGTCTTCGTCGCCACCCGGCATGCCGCCGAACTGGTGGCGGACAAGCTCTACCAGGCGGGCATCTTCGCCATCGCCCTGCATGGCGACCTGGGCCCGGCGGCGCGCAAGCAGATGCTCGACGAGTTCAAGGACGAGCGCTGGGAGGTGCTGGTCACCACCGACCTGGCCGCGCGCGGCATCGACATCGCGCGGCTGCCGGTGGTGGTGAACTATGACCTGCCGCGCTCGGCCACCGACTACGTCCACCGCATTGGACGCACCGGCCGCGCCGGGGAAAGCGGCCTGGCCGCCAGCTTCGTGAGCGCGGGCACCGAAGCGCATTTCCGCCTGATCGAAAAGCGGCAGCACATGAGCCTGCCGCGCGAACAGGTCCCGGGCCTCGAGCCCACAGAAGCGGCAGCGCCGCCAGCGCCCGGGGCCGGCGGCATCAAGGGCCGCCGCCCGAGCAAGAAAGACCGGCTGCGGGCCGCTGCCGCGCGCAGCGGCGGCTAAGCGGCAGCGGCGCCGTCCACGGGCCGGGCCAGGCGATGCCCGTGCGTGGCCAGGATTTCCACATAGCACTGCTCGCCGCCCTCGCCGGCCACCATGTCGACCAGGCCGATGAGCGTGGCCAAGTGGACGGACTGCGCATCTTCCTGCGTGCGCCCGAACCTGCAGTCGAAATCCCAGTAGTCCACGCCGGGCGGCAGCGCGCGCCGGCGCTCGCGCCGGAGGTACTTGCGGATCTCGTGCTTCACCGCGTCGAGCACCCGGTCCGGGTGCCTGCCTTCGATGCGCAGTTGGAAAGTCTTTCTCATGGGGTCCTTCGGGGGGCGAAGCGCCCTAGTGCAGTGTTCAACGCCAAGCAGCACATGAAACCGCGCCTTTTGCCGCATGGCGGCGTTGCAAAAACCATAGCGATAGCGACGGCTATCGCTGTGGTTTGCGCCTTGCCCTGCGCCACAACGCATCGCTTTTATTGGTGCCGCCAAGCATCGAATACTGACTACTAGATGGACGTACGCGGGAGGGGGATTATGCGTGGCTACACAGCGCCAGCGCCAGGCGCTCCACGCCTTCGCGGATCTTGTCCACGTCGGCGGTGGCGAAGCTCAGGCGCAGCGTGGCCGCATCCGGTTCGGTGGCGTAGAACGGCGCACCGGGCACGAAGGCCACACCTTTCTCGATGGCGCGCTTGGCCAGTACCCCGGCATCGGCCACCTTGCCGCCCGCGCCCGTCAGCCGGGCCCAGACGAACAGGCCGCCGCCGGGCTCGCTGAAGGCGATGGCGTCGCCCAGCTCCTTGCGCAGCGCGTCGCACATGGCGCGGGCGCGCTCGGCGTACACCGCGCGCACGTGCGCCAGCGTGGCCGGCATGCGCCCGGCGCGCAGGTATTCGGCGGCGGTGGCCTGCGCGAAGGTGCTGGTGTGCGCGTCGCTGAACTGCTTGCACATCGTGGCCTTGGCGAGCAGTTCGGCAGGCCCGCTGAGCCAGCCGATGCGCAGGCCCGGCGACAGCACCTTGCTGAGCGAGCCGCAGTAGGCCAGCCAGTCGCGGCTGCCGGGCACGTCAGTGCTCAGGGCCAGCAGCGAATCGGGCGGCGGCTCGCCGAAGTACAGGTCGCCGTAGGGGTCGTCCTCCACCACCAGCGTGCGCGTGCGCGCGGCCAGCTCCAGCACGCGCTTGCGGCGCTCCAGCGTCAGGGTGGCGCCCGTGGGGTTGCCAAAGGTGGGGATCAGGTACACGAGCTTGGGGCGGTGCTCCGCGATCAGCCGCTCCAGCTCGTCCACCCGCGCGCCGTGGCTGTCCACGGGCGCGGCAATGACCCGCGCGCCGTACAGGCGGAAGCACTGGATGGTGGCCAGGAACGTGGGGCCTTCGACGATCACGGCGTCACCCGGGTCGATCATGGCCTTGCCCAGCAGGTCCAGCGCCTGCTGGCTGCCGGTGGTGACGATCAGTTCCTCGGGCGCGAGGCCCACGCCCTTGGTTGCCATGAACTGCACGAGCTGCTCGCGCAGCGGCTGGTAGCCCTCGGTGGCGCCATATTGCAGCGCGGCGCCAGGCGCGTGGGTCAGCACGTGGCTGCTGGCTTCGCGCAAGCCCTCGACGTCGAACATCGCCGCGTCGGGGAAGCCGCCCGCGAAGCTGATGATGCCGGGCTTGCCGAGCAGCTTGAACAGCTCGCGGATGGCGGAAGTTTCGACGTTGTCGAGCCGTGCGGCGAAGGGGAGTGCCATGGGAGAGAATCAAGGGCAATGAAGAAAGAAAACATCGGGCCGTTCTTCGCCACGCTGCAGGCGGCCAACCCAAGACCCGAAACCGAGTTGGAGTATACGAGCCCGTTCGAGTTGCTCTGCTCCGTGCTCCTCTCGGCCCAGGCCACCGACGTGAGCGTGAACCAGGCCACGCGCCGCCTGTACCCGGTGGCCAACACGCCGCAGGCGATCCTGGCGCTGGGCCAGGAAGGACTGGAGGGCTACATCAAGACCATCGGCCTGTACCGCAGCAAGGCCCGGCACCTGATGGAGACCTGCCGCATCCTGGTGGAGCGCTTCGGCGGCGAGGTGCCGCGCACGCGCGAGGAGCTCGAATCGCTGCCCGGCGTGGGCCGCAAGACGGCCAACGTGGTGCTCAACGTGGCCTTCGGTGAGCCGACGCTGGCGGTCGATACGCACATCTTCCGTGTGGCCAACCGCACCGGCCTGGCGCCGGGCAAGACACCGCTGGAGGTGGAGCTGAAGCTCATGAAGCGCGTGCCGTCCGCCTACCTGCTGCACGCCCACCACTGGCTGATTCTGCTGGGCCGCTACGTCTGCCAGGCGCGCAAGCCGCAGTGCTGGCAGTGCCGCGTGGCGCCCTGGTGCGACTACCAGCCCAAGACGCCCGCGCCGGCGCGCTGAGTCGGCCCCACGCCCTATGCCGCAGCTCCACCTGGGCCTGGAAGCCCGCAGCATCCTGCTAGTGCTGGCGGTGCTGAGCCTGCAGATGGCGTTCGTGCTGTTCGCGCTGCGGCGCAGCTACCCGCACCTGCGCAGCCTGCGCGCCTGGGCCGCGGCGCCGCTGCTGTGCGGCATCGCGTCGGCACTGATCGGGCTGCGCGGGATGATTCCCGACGCGATCTCGATCCTCGCGGCCAACCTGCTGCTGCTCACGGGCCTGTGGCTCTACTACGCCGGCAGCCAGCAGATGGTGGACCTGGAGCCCGCGCCCTGGCGCTGGAGCGTGCCGCTTGCGGCGGTGGTCGCGCTGCTGGCCTGGTTCACCTACGGGCGCGACGACTTCGAGGCGCGCGCCGCCACCATGGCGGCCAGCATCGCCGTGGTCTGCGCCCGCCATGCATGGCTGCTGGCGCGCCGGCTCCAGCCCACGCTGGGCACGCGCCTGACGTTCTATACCGCGCTGGCGGCCATCGCCGTCAAGCTGATGCTGTTGTGCTTCACCTTCGGATGGTGGAGCGGCTACGCCGACCCGGCGGGCAAGACGCTGGCACTGACCTTCTACTTCATTGGCTCCGCGATCACCATGCCGCTCGCCAACCTGGGCGTCATCCTCATGGTCACCGAGCGGCTGCGCGGGGTGTTCGAGCAGCTCGCCACGCACGACGCGCTGACCGGCGCGCTCTCGCGCCGCGCGCTGCTCGACGCCTGCGCGGAGGAGCTGGAGCGCTCGCGCCGCCGCGGCCACGCCATGGCGCTGCTGCTGCTGGATCTGGACCACTTCAAGGCCGTCAACGACACCTACGGCCACCAGACCGGCGACCGCGTGCTGGCCGGCTTCGCGCGCCGGGTGCGCGACACGCTGCGCATCCAGGACCGCTTCGGCCGCTACGGCGGCGAGGAATTCGTCGCCCTGCTGCCCGAAACCGACCTGCCCGCCGCCCAGGTGGCCGCCGAACGCATCCGCCAGCGCGTCTCCATGCCCAGCCCCAGCCTGCCGCGCTGCACGGTGAGCATCGGCCTCGCCACTCTGCAGGGCCCCGGGGACGGCATCGACGCCATGCTGGCGCGCGCCGACCACGCGCTCTACCGGGCCAAGCACAGCGGGCGCAACCGGGTCGGTAGCCTGTAGGAAAGAGAACGCGCGCGCCACTACGCGCCGCGCTGCGACACGCCCGCGGACTCGAAGCTCGCCATCTCGCGCAGTACGGCGCAGGCCGACACCAGCAGCGGCCACGCGAGCGCCGCGCCCGAGCCCTCGCCGAGCCGCAGGTCCAGATCCAGCAGCGGCTGCGCGTCCAGCCGCTCCAGCATCAGCGCATGGCCGCGCTCGCCCGAGCGGTGGGCAAACACGCAGCGCTGCAGCACGGCGGGCGCAATACGCGCGGCCACCAGCACCGCAGCGCCGGTGATGAAGCCATCGACCACGATGACGCGCCGCTCGGCGGCGGCCTGCAGCACCGCGCCCACGAGGGTGGCGATCTCCAGCCCGCCAAGGGCGGCCAGCGCATCGAGCGGCGCTGCGGCTTGCGCGTGCAGGGCCAGCACCTCGCGCAGCACGGCGGTCTTGCGCGCCAGGCCGGCGGCATCCAGCCCCGTGCCCGCGCCGGTGCAATCGGCGATGTCCAGCCCTTCCAGCCGCGCCAGCAGCAGCGACGCGGCGGAGGTGTTGCCGATGCCCATCTCGCCCAGCAGCAGCGCGTTGCCGGGCAGCGCGCGCACCACCTCGCGCCCGTTGGCGATGGCGGCGTCGCGCTCGGCGGGCGTCATCGCCGGACCGGCGGATGCGTCCCGCGTGCCTGGCGCCACCTTGCGCACCACCAGGGCCGGGCGTGGCTGGAAGTCGTGCCGCACACCGCAATCGACCACCGTCAGCGCCAGCCCGTGCTGGCGCGCCAGCACGCTGACCGCCGCGCCGCCGGCGAGGAAGTTCTCCACCATCTGCCAGGTCACGTCGCTCGGGTAGGCCGACACGCCGCGCGCGGCCAGGCCGTGGTCGGCGGCGCACACCAGCATCTGAGGCGCCTGCAGCGCGGGCGCCTCGGTGCCCAGCACCAGGCCGATGCGCAGCGCCAGCGCCTCCAGCCGGCCCAGCGCGCCCACGGGCTTGGTCTTGTGGTCCAGCAGGTGCTGCAGGCGCGCGGCCAGCGCGGGGTCTTGGATGTCGTCGATCGTCGTCGTCATGGCAATGAAGGGGGGGAAAGGGTTGCCGAAACGCCGAGTACACCACGGCAGGATACAAAGCGGTCAACTGCCGTTTCTGGATTTTGATAGCTGCCAGCGCCCGTGGATCAAGCGCTGGAGCCCTTTTTTGCTATGAAAGCGCCAGCGCCCGTGGCGCGAACCAGCGGCCCACGCCGTCGGCCATGCGGTCGAACACGGCGTCGAGCGTGGGCGCGCTCGCGCCGAACAGCGCGCGTAGCACGGCGTCGCTCTCGAACATGCCGTGCAGGTACAGGCCCAGCACGTTGCCCACCGCGTTCTGCCAGCCCAGCCCACCGGGCAGCACCGCGCGCGCCGCGCCGCCGCCCGCCGCCATGCCGGGGTGCGGCAGGGTCTGGCCATGGTGGATCTCGTAGCCCTGCACCGCCACGCCCGCGAGCGCCGCCCACGGCCTCGCAACGGTGCCGAACACAGGCGCGGCGCGGCGCACCGTCTTGGCCGGCGCGAACATGGTCACGAGCGGCAGCAGGCCCAGGCCAGGCACGTGGCCCAGGGGGCCGCCTGCGGCGTCCGTGCCGTCGATGCCGTGCGGGTCGACCAGCGCCTCGCCCAGCATCTGCAGCCCGCCGCAGATGCCCAGCACGCGCCCGCCGCGCGCCGCATGGGCGGCTATTGATCCGCCCAGCCCCTGCGCGCGCAGCCAGGCCAGGTCCGCCGCCGTGGCCTTGGAGCCCGGCAGCACGATCCAGTCCGCCCCGTCCACGTCCGCCGGGCCGCGCGCCCATGACAGGCGCACGCCCGGCACGTTCTTGAGCGGCTGGAACTCGTCGAGGTTGCTGATGCGCGGGTAGGCCACCACGGCGATGCGCGTGTGCACTGCCGCGCCCGCCGCGCCCGCGCTGCGGTCATCGAACACACCGTCTTCTTCGGGCAGGCCGTGGTTCCACTGCATGGGGATCGTGGCCACCGTGGGCACGCCGGTCAGCTCCTGCAGCATCTGCGGCCCCGGGGCGAGCAGCGCGGCGTCGCCGCGGAATTTGTTGAGCACGAAGCCATGGATCAGCGCGCGCTCATCGGGAGGCAGCAGCGCCCAGGTGCCGTAGAGATGCGCGAACGCGCCGCCCCTGTCGATGTCGGTCACCAGCAGGCAGCGCGCCTGCGCATGGCGCGCCACGCGCATGTTCACGATGTCGCTCGCATGCAGGTTGATCTCGGCGGGCGAGCCCGCGCCCTCGATGACCACCACGTCGTTCTCGGCGCGGAGCCGGTCCAGCGCATCCGCCACGGCGGGCCATACGCGTTCGCTGCGCCCGCGCCAGGGCATGCGCGTGAGTTCGTCATCCACCTGGCCCAGCAGCACGACCTGGCTGCGCGTATCGGCCTCGGGCTTGAGCAGCACGGGGTTCATGCGCACGTCGGGCTGCGCGCGCGCGGCCAGCGACTGGAAGTACTGCGCGCTGCCGATCTCGCCACCATCCACCACGCGCGCGTTGTTGCTCATGTTCTGCGCCTTGAACGGCGCCACCTTCAGGCCCTGGTTGCTGTAGAAGCGGCACAGCGCCGTGGCGAGCCAACTCTTGCCGGCACCGCTGGTGGTGCCGAGGACCATGATGCAGGGGGCGGGCATGCGCTGGCGCGGTTCTTCATGCAAAACAGGTGGCGGGGCCGGTATCGTAGCGTGCGGGCGGCCCCGCCGACGCCAGACTCAGCCCGTCAGGTCAAGCGATCGCCGGCCCATGCGGCAGAATTCGAGGCCGATTCGTTTTGCCAACTGAGCGTTTCCTGAGCGTTTCCTGAGCGCTTCCATATTGGAGCTCAGGGAAGATGCGTGCGATGGGATGGGGCTGGCGGGACCAGAGCGGCCTGCTTGCCCAGGCGCAAAACCCCGCAACCCACCCCGCGCGCCCTCCCGTGCTACCGTTGCGCCCCCATGCAGACATTCCGCTTCTAACCATATGACGAACCTGACGCAAGGGCTGGAGGGACTCGGTACCGCGCGCCTGCAAGGCATGCGCCGCGGCGTCGAGAAGGAGAGCCTGCGCGCGCTGCCCGGCGGCAGCCTGGCGCTCACGCCGCACCCGGCGGCGCTGGGCTCGGCGCTCACGCACCCGCACATCACCACCGATTTCAGCGAGTCGCAGCTCGAATTCGTCACCGGCGTGCACGCCAGCGTGGACGACTGCCTGCAGGAGCTGCGCGAGATCCACCAGTTCACCTACCGCGTGCTGCGCGACGCGGGCGACGAGATGCTGTGGGTGTCGAGCATGCCCTGCGGCCTGCCCACCGACGAGACGATCCCCCTGGGCCGCTACGGCGGCTCCAACGTGGGCCGCGCCAAGAGCGTCTACCGCATGGGCCTGGGCCACCGCTACGGGCGGCGCATGCAGACGATTTCGGGCATCCACTACAACTGGTCGCTGCCGGGCCTCTCCAGCGAGGAATATTTTGCGCTGATACGCAACTTCCGCCGCCACGCCTTTTTGCTGCTGTACCTGTTCGGCGCATCGCCCGCCGTGTGCTCCAGCTTCGTGGCCGGGCGTCCGCACGATTTGCAGGCGATGGGCGCCAGCACGATGGGCATGCCGCACGGCACCTCGCTGCGCATGGGCCGGCTGGGCTACCAGAGCGACGCGCAGGCGTCGCTGGCGGTGAGCTACAACAGCCTGGAGGGCTACGCCGCCTCGCTGCACGACGCCATCACGCGGCCCTGGCCCGACTACGAGGCCATCGGCATCCGCAACCTGGGCGGCGAGTACAACCAGTTGAGCCCCTCGCTGCTGCAGATCGAGAACGAGTTCTACGGCACCATCCGCCCCAAGCGTGTCATCTTCCCCGGCGAGCGCCCGCTGCACGCGCTGCGCGAGCGCGGCGTGGAATACGTGGAGGTGCGTTGCATGGACCTGGACCCGTTCGAGCCGCTGGGCATCGGCGCGCAGACCATGCACTTCCTCGACGTGTTCCTGCTGCACTGCCTGCTGGCCGACAGCCCGCCCGACACGCCGCAGGAGATCGACGAGTTGAAGCGCAACCAGCACCACACGGCGGCGCGCGGGCGCGAGCCCGGCCTGCTGCTGGAGCGCGGCGGCCAGCAGGTGCCGCTCGACGCCTGGGGCGCCGAGGTGCTGCGCGGCTGCGAGCCCGTGGCCGAGGCGCTGGACGCCGCCTTTGGCGGCAGCCGCCACCGCGACGCCGTGCAGGCGGCCCGGGCCGTGCTGCGCGACCCGCATGCGGCGCCCTCGGCGCGCGTGCTGGCGGCCATGCGGCAGGACCATGGCGATGCGTTCATCCCCTTCACCCGCGTGCGTTCGCTGCAGGCCCAGCGCGAGCTGCTGGCGCTGCCGTTCGCACCCGCGCTGGAAGAGCGCTTCGCGCGCGAAGCGCGGGAATCGGTGGCCGCCCAGCAGGCCATCGAGGCCGCCGACACCATGCCCTTCGAGGTCTACCGCGCGCAGTACGTTTCACCCATGCGGCTGCACATTCCGAGCAGCGCCCCAGCCCTGTGAGGGGAGGGTGGTTTATGCCATACTCCCTGGGAGTATGATGTTAAAGTTGGCTTTATAATTGCGGTAGATGGAAGGTGGTAGGGGGAGTATATGCTCCGTGCCCGCCGCCTTCAGCGCTTCCTGCGCCACCGCAGCAGCGCGTAGCGCACCAGGAAGGCGCCGCCCAGCACCAGCGCGAACCAGCCGACCAGGTACGCCTGCTGCATGAGGCCGCGCACGCTGTCGGCGCGGGCAAGATAGGGCGCCAGCAGCACGACCGCGCCGATCAGGGCGCAGGCCAGGCCCTTGAACAGCAGTTCGTTGTCAGCCTTGCGGCTGGTGCTCTGCGGGCGTTGGCCGCGGAAGGGGGGCAGGGGCATGGGGGTGTGGCACAGGGCCGGCGCGGGGCCGGTACAGCCAGAGGGTGAGTGAAGCGCGATTATCCTGGAAACGGCAGTTGGATGCGCTCCGCCGGTGCCGTGATCGGGGTGCCAGGCACGACGTGACGAGACGCGACGGGCTGCTGCCCGCAAGGAGGAGCAACGCCGCATGGCACCCCGAGCGCGGTGCTGGCAGGCGCATGGCGCGCTCACCCACGAGGTGAACCCCATCGAAGCCGTCAACGCCTGATTGCATGCGGCCTGGCAAGGGATGCAAAGCGGTCAACTGCCGTTTCCAGGATTATCCTTGGAGCCCGCTTCCCCTTGCGGAAAAAACGAAAGAGCCCCCCATGGCCATCCAATGGTTTCCCGGCCACATGCACCTCACGCGCAAGGCGATCGCCGAGCGCATGGAGAACACCGACGTGGTGGTCGAGGTGCTCGACGCCCGCCTGCCGGGCTCCAGCGCCAACCCCTTGCTCGCCACGCTGACGGCGGGCCGCCCCAAGCTCAAGATACTGAACAAGGAAGACCTGGCCGACGCCGGGCGTACCGCGCTGTGGCTGGCGTACTTCAACGCCCAGGCCGACACCCGCGCCCTGGCGCTGGAGGCCGCGCGCGCCCCCGCCGCGCAGATCGTGCAGGCCTGCCAGGCGCTGGCGCCGCAGCGCGGCGGCCTGGTGCGGCCCATGCGCGTGCTGGTGTGCGGCATCCCCAACGTGGGCAAGTCCACGCTCATCAACCGGCTGGTGGGCCGCCGCCAGGCCAAGACCGGCGACGAGGCCGGCGTCACCCGCCAGGAGCAGCGCCTGCTGCTGGCCGACGACTTCTACCTCTACGACACGCCCGGCGTGCTGTGGCCACGCATCATCGTGGCGCAGAGCGGTTTCAACCTGGCCGCCAGCGGCGCCGTGGGCCGCAACGCGTTCGACGATGAAGAAGTGGCGCTGGAGCTGCTGGCCTACCTGCGCGGACCCTACGCGCCGCTGCTCGCGGCGCGCTACGCAATAGATGCGCCGCTGCTGGAGGAGATGCCCGAGCACGAACTGCTCGAAGCCATCGGCCGGCGCCGCGGCGCGCTGCAGGGCGGCGGGCGCGTCAACCTGCAGAAGACGGCGGAGATCGTGCTGCACGACTTCCGCAGCGCCGCGCTGGGCCGCATCACGCTGGAGACGCCGCAGGAATTCGCGCGCTGGCTGGCCGAAGGCAAGAAGATCGACGCCGAGCGCCAGGCCGCGCGGCTGGCCGCGCGCGAGGAATCCGCGGCGCGCAAACCGGGCCGCCGCGCGCCGTCCGCGCCGCGGCGCGTGCGATGACCGCCGGCATCGAGCGCCACCTGCGCGCCGCGCTGCGCGTGGCGCTGAGCTACTACGTGCTCAACGGCCTGTCGGTCGCGCTGGGCTTCCTGCTGGTCTTTCTGGCCGTGCACGGGCTGATCGACGCTGCGGCGGGCGCCGCCGCGGGCGTGGGCGTGCTGGTGGCCGCGCCGCCCGACCTGGCCGCGCCCAAGCGCGGCAAGTTCTGGCAGATGCTGCCCGCGCCGCTCATCGGCCTGCCGCTGTTCTTCGCCGTGCAGATGCTGGAGCACGACCCGCTGCGCCTGGGTCTGGTGCTGGTGCCGGGCACCTTTCTGGCCTTCCTGGCCATGGCCTGGGGCAGCTTGGCGCCAGCGGCGTCGAGCTTGTAGAGGGCGGCGTGCAAGCTGCGCGAGCTGCTCTACGCGGTGGAGATGGAGCAGACGCTGGGCAAAGCACGCATCCTCGCGCTCTGCCTCGACAACCCGTCCTGGGGCGAAGGCGTCTGCGGCCGCGCGGCCGCGGTGCGGCACTGCTTCCACCGGGCCCGCGCGCCGCCTGAGCCCGGCACAGGCCGTGCGGCTGGCGGCGCTGCTGGCACCTGTCGCGGCAGCGCCGTAGAGCAGTAGCCGCCCGGGTCGGCGCGCAGCACAATGCGCGCATGTCTACCCAATCTCCACCTGCCAGCCCCGAGGCCGACCCGCGCGTGCGGGCCGTGTTCGACGACATCCGCGCCACGCGCAAGACGGACTCCATCAACAACATGTGGCGCTACCTGGCGTTCGACCCCGCGCTGCTCGAATCCACCTGGGCCGAGGTCAAGCGCGTGATGGCAACGCCTTCCGCGCTGGACCCGTTGACCAAGGAGATGCTCTACATCGCCGTATCGGTCGCCAACGGCTGCGGCTATTGCGTGCACTCGCACACCGCCGCGGCCAAGGCCCGGGGCATGACTGCGGCGCAACACGCCGAGCTGCTGGCCATCGTCGGGCTGGCGGGCAAGACCAACCACCTGGCCACGGCGCTGCAGGTGCCGGTGGACATAGCGTTCGACCAGGGGTAGGGCGCATTGCCTCTTTGGCAGGCACCGTGGCGAAAGCCAGCCTGGGCGCGGTTCCGTGGCGCATGCCCCGGGGTTGTCCACAGGGGTATGCACCGGCGCGGGGGACAACGCACTCCGGGTATGGGCATGAAAATGCCCCTCACGCTCGGCCACGGCGCGGGCTGCTGCCCCCGAGGGGGCGCTTTTCATCTTGGGGCGGCCCCCGGCGCTGAAAAAAGCGGACGAAAGGCGCCTTTTCCCGAGCCGTCGGGCGTACAAGGGCTACTTGCCCCAACTGTCCTTCAGGCTGGTGATGCGGTTGAACACCGGCTGGCCCGGGCGGTGGTCCTTGCGGTCGGCGACGAAGTAGCCCACGCGCTCGAACTGGAACTTCTGGTCGGGCTGCGCCGCGGCCAGCGAGGGCTCCACGTAGGCGCGCACGGTTCGCAGGCTGCCAGGGTTGAGCAGCGCGATGAAGTCCTTGCCGCCCGCGTCGGGCTGCGGGTCGGTGAACAGGCGGTCGTACAGCCGCACCTGCGCCGCCACGCCGTCGGCCACGCCGACCCAGGTGATGGCGGCCTTGACCTTCACGCTGTCGGCGCCGGGCGTGCCGCTTTTGGTGTCGGGCACCACGGTGGCATGCACCTCGGTGATGTCGCCCGCCGCATCCTTCAGGCAGCCGGTGCACTCGATGACGTAGCCGCCCTTCAGGCGCACGCGGTTGCCGGGGAACAGGCGCTTGTAGCCCTTGGGCGGCACTTCGGCGAAATCGTCGCGCTCTATCCATACCTCGCGGCCTATGGTGAAGCGGCGCGCGGCGGGCTCCGGTTGGCCTTCTGGCGGGTGCGGCAGGGCGGGCAGGGTGCAGGGCTCGAGGTGGCCCGCGCCCATGAGTTCGTCCCAGTTGGTCAGCACGAGCTTGACCGGGTACAGCACCACCATGCCGCGGTGGGCCTTGTGCTCCAGGTCGTCGCGCAGCGCGCCTTCCAGGGCGCTGTAGTCGATCCAGGAATAGTCCTTGGTCACGCCGATGCGCTCGCAGAAGAGTTGGATGCTCTCGGGCGTATAGCCGCGTCGGCGCAGGCCGACGATGGTGGGCATGCGCGGGTCGTCCCAGCCCGCGACGTGGCCATCGTCCACGAGTTGCTTGAGCCGGCGCTTGCTGGTGACGACGTAGGTGAGGTTGAGCCGTGCAAACTCGTACTGGCGCGGCTGCGGCGCGTTGATGAGGCCGCCTTCGCGCAGGCGGTCGAGCAGCCAGTCGTAGAACGGGCGCTGGTCCTCGAATTCGAGCGTGCAGATGCTGTGGGTGATGTTTTCCAGCGCGTCCTCGATGGGGTGGGCGAAGGTGTACATCGGGTAGATGCACCACTTGTCGCCCGTGTTGTGGTGCGTGGCGTGCTTGATGCGGTAGATGGCCGGGTCGCGCAGGTTGATGTTGGGGTGCCCCATGTCGATCCTGGCGCGCAGCACGGCAGCGCCGTCGGGCAGCAGGCCCTGGCGCATGTCGCGGAAGCGCGCCAGGTTTTCCTGCGCGCTGCGGCTGCGGAACGGGCTGTCGGTGCCGGGGGTGTTGAAGTCGCCGCGGCGCGCGCGCATCTCCTCGGGCGTCTGCTCGTCGACGTAGGCGTGGCCCGCGCCGATCAGGTACTCGGCGGCCCGGAACATGAAGTCGAAATAGTTGCTTGCGTAGTACAGGTGGCAGGTGCCGTTGGCTTGCCAGTCGAAGCCCAGCCACTGCACCGCGTCGACGATGGAATCGACATACTCCTGCTCTTCCCGCTCGGGGTTGGTGTCGTCGAACCGCAGGTGGCATACGCCCGCGTAGTCGCGCGCCAGGCCGAAGTTCAGGCAGATGCTCTTGGCGTGGCCCACGTGCAGGTAGCCGTTGGGCTCGGGCGGAAAGCGGGTGCGGATGCGCGCGGGGTCGCTGGCGCCAGCCTGTTGATGTGCGGCATCGCCGGGGCTGCCGGCCCAGTGCCGCGTGGCGTAGGTGCCCTGCTGCAGGTCGTTTTCGATGACGTGGCGCAAAAAGTTGTTCGGCTTGGTGCCTTCGGGGTCGGCACCGTGCGGGGGCAATACGGGAAGAGGGAAACTCATCCACGCATTTTAGGCGGCGCCACAAGGGCGTTACGTACCGATACACCGCAGTGGTGCGCGCCATGCCATCCTTTTGACAACGTGATGCGTTGTTGCATCAGCAGGGCCGTGCAGGCCCTCAACCAGGAGATGCCGACATGTTGACTCTCAACCATTCTTTCAAAGGGGCTCTCGCCACCGCTGCGCTGGCCGCAGGGCTGCTGGGCATTGCGGGTGCGGCCCATGCGCGCAGCGACGTGGCATGGTCCATCGGACTGAGCGTGCCGGGCGTGAGCCTCGGCGCGGCGGCGCCGGTGTACGCGCCGCCGGCCTACTACGCCGCGCCGGTGTATGCGCCGCCCGTCTACGTGGCGCCGCCGCGGCCCATGTACTACGCGCCCGCCCCGGTCTACTACCGGCCGCCGGTGTATTACGCGCCGCCGCGGCATTACTACCCTGGGGCTTACTACCGCCAACACGGCCATGGCTGGGGCCACCACCGGTAACCAGCGAGCACCATCCGGTTGCGGCGCGCATGCTGCCCCTTATGGGGTGGCGCGGTGGGCTCTTTCTTGTGGCTGCGGCTGTGGCGCGGGCAGAATCGGGGCCTGACCCACTTCCGGCAAATCCACCGCATGTCCACCATGAAAACGGCCCTCGTCCTCAACGGCCCCAACCTGAACCTGCTGGGTATGCGCGAGCCGCAGGTGTATGGCACCAAGACGCTGGCCGACGTGGAGCAGATCTGTGCCCAGGCATGCGCCGCGCACGGTCTCGTGCTCGATTTCCGGCAGAGCAACCACGAGGGTGTGCTGGTCGACTGGATACACGAGGCGGGCCGCATGCAGGCGGCGGGCACGCTCGCGGGCGTGGTGCTCAACGCCGGGGCCTACACCCACACCAGCGTGGCGCTGCACGACGCGATCAAGGGCACCGGCGTGCCCGCGGTGGAACTGCACATCAGTAACGTGCATGTGCGCGAGGCGTTTCGCCACCACTCGTACATCGCACCCGCGGCACGCGCCGTGCTGTGCGGGTTCGGCGTGCAGGGCTACGCGCTGGCGATCGCGGGGCTGCTGGACTGGTAGCGTGATGCTACTTATTTGGTAGCTGGTTGCACCGATGGAATGGGCGCTGGAGGCTGATTTGTATCGTGATCCCGCGCCAGCGCGGGCGCTCGTGCAGTGTTCAACGCTAAGCAGCACATAAAACCGCGCCTTTTGCCGCATGGCGGCGTTGCAAATCCTCGCGATAGCGACGGCTATCGCTGCGGTTTGCGCCTTGCCCTGCGCCCAAACGCATCGCTTTTATTGGTGCCGCCAAGCATCGAACACTGCACTAGGCAGGGCGAGCTTACGCTTCGCGGCGGAAGAAGGCGTCGAACAGCGGCGCCAGCGTGGGGAACTCTTCCGTGAAGCGTGCCCGGGCCACGAAGTACGCCTCACAGGCCACGGCGAAGAACTCCGCCGGCGATTCGGCGCCATACGGGTCCAGCCAGGTAGCGGGGCCGCTGAAGCGCTCGGCGATGATGGCCTGTTCGCGGAACCGCGCATAGGCAGGCTCCAGCACTGCCATCCACGCCTGCCGTGCTGCGCGTGCGTGGGCTGTGCCCAGGAAGCCGGTGGGCAGGGGCGGGCAGCCATCGGCCACGCCGCCGCGCATGTCGATCTTGTGGGTGAATTCGTGGATCACCACGTTGTACGCGCCGGCCTGGGCGGCGGCCACGTCCTGCCACGACAGCATGACCGGGCCGCGCTCCATGGCTTCGCCCGACAGCACCTCGTCGTAGCGGTGAACCACGCCCGCATCGTCCACCACCTCGCGCTGCGCCACCACCTCGCCGGGGTGCACCACGATACCCACGAAGTCGCCGTACCACGCCAGCGCCTGCTCCGGCGGACCGATGTGCAGCAGCGGCAGGCAGGCCTGCGCGGCGATGTCGAGCGCCATGGCATCGCTGACCGCCAGCCCGCCCGCGCCGGTGAACTCCTTGCGGGCCAGGAACAGGCCGCACAGTACCTGCAGCCGGGCTCGCTCGTACGGCGTCAGCGCCTGCAGGAAGGGATAGCGGGCGAGGGTGGCGTCCCAGGCAGCGGCGGGAATGGCGCGCTGCGCACCGGGCAGCGCCACGCGCTTGCGCGCCAGCCAGTTCCAGAAACCCGCCATGGGGCTCAGGCGGGCAGCGTGATGCGCCGCAGACTGCCTTGCGCGTCGAGCCGCAGGGCCTGCAGCCGCGGCGGATGGGCGGCGGCGTCCCAGTCGCTCAGCACCATGCGCCGCAGGCCGTCGCCGAGCGCATGGTCGGCGGGCTTGTGTGTGTGGCCGTGAATCAGCGTGGCGCAGTGCGCGGCCTGCAGCCATGCGCGTGCGGCAACTGCATCCACGTCGGCATGGGCCATGCCTGCGTGCTTGCGCGCCTCGCTGCGGTCGCGCAGGCCGCGCGCAATGGCGCGGCGCTCGGCCAGGGGCCGGGCCAGGAACGCCGCCTGCCAGGCGGGCGCGCGCACCTCGGCGCGAAAGCGCAGGTAGTCGGTATCGCCTAGGCACAGCGCGTCGCCGTGGCTCAGCAGGTAGCGCTGCGGGCCAAAGGTGAATGCGGTGGGGTCGGCCAGCAGCGCCATGCCCGCGCGGGCCGCGTACCGCGGGCCGAGCAGGAAGTCGCGGTTGCCTTGCATGAAATACAGCGGCATGCGCGCGGCTGCGGCATGCAGCGCGGCGGCGCACCGGGCCTCGAAGCCGGCGGCATCGTCGGCGGCGTCGTCGCCGACCCACACCTCGAACAGGTCGCCCAGGATGAACAGCGCATCGGCGGGCGTCTCGCGCAGGTAGCGCTCCCAGGCCGCCACGGTGGCGGACTCGCCGTCCTGCAGGTGCAGGTCCGAAATGAAATCGACCGCGCGCCAGTGTGCGGGAGCGGCAAGCTCCGCCCACCCGAGCGCGGTCGCGTCCATGGCGTTGCCGGTCAGAGGGCGACGGCTTTTTCGATCACCACGTCGTCCTTGGGCACGTCGTCGTGGAAGCCCTTGCGCCCGGTCTGCACGCCCTTGAGCTTGTCGATGATCTCGGTGCCGTCCACCACCTTGCCGAACACGGCATAGCCCCAGCCCTGCGCGGTGGGCGCGGTGTGGTTCAGGAAGCCGTTGTCGGCCACGTTGATGAAGAACTGCGCCGTGGCCGAATGCGGGGCGCTGGTGCGCGCCATGGCGACGGTGTACTTGTCGTTCTTCAGTCCGTTGTGGGCCTCGTTCTCGATCTCGGCGTCGGTGGGCTTTTGCTGCATGTCGGGCGTGAAGCCGCCGCCCTGGATCATGAAGCCGTCGATCACGCGGTGGAAGACGGTGCCGTCGTAGTGGCCCTTCTTCACGTAGTTCAGGAAGTTGGCCGCCGACTTGGGGGCCTTCCCGGCGTCGAGTTCGAGGGTGACGACGCCGTGGCCGGCGATGTGCAGTTCTACCTGGGGGTTCTGGCTCATGGGGTCTCTCCTGGAAAGGGTTACTTCAGCACGGTGGCCGTTTCGATGACGACGGGCGTGAGCGGCACGTTCTGGTGCGGGCCCTTGTTGCCGGTGACGACGGCGCGGATCTTGTCCACCACGTCCATGCCGGCGACCACCTTGCCAAACACCGCGTAGCCGTAGCCGTCGGGCTGGGGCGCGTTGAGGCTGGCGTTGTCCTTCACGTTGATGAAGAACTGCGAGGTGGCCGAGTTGGGGTTGCCGGTGCGCGCCATGGCGATGGTGTACTTGTCGTTCTTCAGGCCGTTGGCCGCCTCCAGCGGGATGGGCGCACGCGTGGGCTTTTGCTGCATGTCGGGCGTGAAGCCGCCGCCCTGGATCATGAAGCCGTCGATCACGCGGTGGAAGACCGTGCCGTCGTAGTGCTTGTCGTTCACGTACTGCACGAAGTTCTCCACCGTCTTGGGCGCGCGGGCGGGGTCGAGCTGCACCACGATGTCGCCCAGCGTGGTGGCGAGCCTGACCTTGGGGCCTTCCTGCGCATGCGCCGTGGTTGCTACTGAAAATATAGCTGCCGCCGCAATGCCTGCGAGCGCCAGCACGGTTTTTCTTTTGGAAATCATCCAATCACTCCTTCGAAGAAAATTTGCCATTGGTTGCCGCGGCGCGTCCAGTACTGGCGCTTCACGGGGCCGGTGCGGGCGCCGGCTGGAACCTCGCCGAACGTTACCACCATGGTGTCTGCGCTGTCCGTCCAGCGCAGGTAGGACATGTCCTTGAGCTGTATTTCGCGGCCCTTGAGCGCCTGGGTCTGCGCCTGCAGCGCAGGCAGCCATGCGTCCAGCGTCTTGTAGCGGTAGTTGCTGAAATCGGGCGCATAGAAGCTGGCGACCTGCCGCATGTCGCCGCGCGAGCGGGCGCTGCGCCAGGCGTCGAGCACCGCCTCGAATGCATGGCGCTCGTCCTGGATGCTGGCCGGCGCCACCCAGCGCAGCTCGCGCGCGATGACCACGGGCGTGCTGCGCGGCTCCACGGTGCGCACGATGCGCTCCAGGTCGGGGTTGGACAGCGCCACGCAGCCATCGGTGGACAGCGGCGCGCGCACGAACTGGTCCGGCGGCGAGCCGTGCAGCCAGATGCCGCTGCCGGTCTTGCCGCGGCGCTGGTCGAGCGGGTTCGGGTAGTTGATGGGCAGGGCGCCCGCGCCGTAGAAGTCCTTCAGCGTCGCCGGGTCGAGCCGGCTGGTGATGAAGTACACCCCGAGCGGCGTGCGCAGGTCGCCTTCCGTGGATTTGCCGATGCCCAGCTTGCCGACCGAGGCGTAGTAATCGGCCACCAGGGCCAGACCCGCGCCGGTGTTCTCGAACAGGTAGAGGCGCGAGCGCGAGGTGTCCACCGCGATGGCGTGGCGGTTGCGCGGGGACAGGGCGAGAAACTGCTCCGGCAGGCTGCCCGCTGGTGGCCGCCTGTGCCTGGCTGCCACGCGCATCTGCCATTCCTCGCGCAGCGCCTGCAGCCCGGCCTGGGCCTGCGACGGGAGCGCGGGGACATCGTCGCCGGGCACCTTGCCCGCCGGCGGCGCGGGCCGGGTGCGGGCCGTCAGCAGGTCGCCCAGCACCAGTTGCGCCAACTGGAAGTTGGGGTGGTCGCGCACCAGTGCATCGGCCAGCGCCAGGGCCTCGCGGCTGCGGCCCTGGGAAGCCAGTTGCTGGATGTCCAGCAGGCGGGCTTCGGCCTTGCCGTCGCGCAGCAGCGGCGTGGTGGCAGGCGCTGCTGCCGGCGCGCTGGCCCTGGCCGGGGCGCCGCCGCGGTGGCGCCGCTCCTCCTTGGCATGGGTGAGCGGCGCCTGGGCGGCGAGAGTGGGCAGCAGAACGGCCAGCCGGGCCCAGCGACCCAGAAGATGCGGCTGCAGAAAGTGGCGGAGGTTCAAGCGGATGCGGCGGGAAAAGCGTCGTGCACAAGCATGCCCTAGGGCGCGCTCCCGTGACATGCGCCGGTCAGGCGCCAGTCGATTCCTTGACGATGGCCCATTGGCCATCGCTTTTGACCAGCTCCAGTGTCTTGCGGCTGGTCACGCGCAGCGTATCGGCGCTGTAGTCCTGTCGGAAGCGCGCGACGGCCTTGGCGCCGGTGACGGCCACGCGCAACTCGCTGAGCTTCACGGCGATGCGCGACTTGCCCTCGATGCGCAGGCGGCGCTCGCTTTCCCAGGCGCTGCGTGACTGCTTTCCCGGCGGGTCGAAATCCTTGGCATAGGCCGACAGATAGGTCTTGACGTCGCGGGCGGACCAGGCAGCGGCCCACGCCTGCACGGCGGCGACCACGTCTTTTTCGTCGGCGGATTCGCTGGCGGCGGGGGCTGGCGGAGCGGCGGGTGCTTGCGCAGCCGCTGCGGGAGCAGGGACGGGCGGCTGCGCGGGCGCCGGAGCCGGTGCCGGGGGAACCGCTGCGGCGACGGGCGCGGCAGGGCTCGGGGCAGCGGGCGTTGCCGCCGCGGGCGGCAGCGGCGCGGGGGTGGCGGGCTTGCCGCTGCCGTTCTTGCCGGCGGCGGGGCCGCGCATGAACAGTTCATGGATCAGCGCGAGCTTGGGCTTGACCGTGGCCGCGCTGGCGTCGTCGAGCTGCAGCGCCTTGTTGTACGCCTGGCTCGCGAGCTTGGCGTACACGTCGCCCAGGTTCTCGTGCGCGGTGGCGTAGCTGGGGTTGGTGCGGATGGCCATTTCGAGCGCGGAGCGGGCCTTGTCGAGCTGGTTCTGGTTGGCATACAGCACGGCCAGGTTGTTGTAGGGCTCGGGCAACTCGGGATATTCTTCGGTGAGGCGGGTGAAGGTGGCGATGGCGTCGCCCGGCTTGCCGGTTTCGGCCTGGGCCACGCCGCGCAGGAAGCGCAGTTGCGGGTCGCGCGGCTTGGTGGCCAGGGCCTGGTCGGCCTTGGCCAGGGCGTCGGCGGATTTGCCTGCGCGCAGCAACTGGGTGATCTCGCCGTACTCGTCCGCGTGGGCTGCGGGGCCGGCAAGCAGCGCGGCCAGGACGAGCAGACGCAGAACATGGGGGAGGGGCGGGCGGGCGGGTTTCATGGACAGTAAACGGACGCTGTGTCAAGCGCTGGCGGCAGGCTATACTGCGGCGGATTGTAGCCGAGGGGGTATTCATGCAACGCTCGTCCAGCCGTCCGCAAAGGGCCATGGGCACGGTCTCGCAGCCCTCCGCTTCCAATGCCGGCGCCTGGGGTTCCTGCTGCCGCGCCGCATCCCCTTCCACTTGATTTCATGAGCTTGCGCATCTACAACACGCTGTCGCGTGCATTGGAGGAGTTTTCCCCGCTCGAACCCGGCCATGTCCGCATGTACGTCTGCGGCATGACGGTCTACGACCTCTGCCACCTGGGCCATGCGCGCTCGATGGTGGCATTCGACGTGGTGCAGCGCTGGCTGCGCGCCTCGGGCCTGGGCGTGACCTATGTGCGCAACATCACCGACATCGACGACAAGATCATCCGCCGCGCGGTGGAGAACGGCGAGACCCTGCGCGCGCTGACCACCCGCATGACAGAGGCGCTGCATCAGGATGCCGACGCCCTGGGCATCGAGCGGCCCACGCACGAGCCGCGCGCCACCGACTACGTGCCGCAGATGCTGTCGCTGATCGGCACGCTCGAAGGCAAGGGCCTGGCCTACCGCGTCCCCCAGGGCGACGTGAACTACGCGGTGCGCAAGTGCCCGGGCTACGGCAGGCTGTCGGGCAAGTCGCTCGACGAACTGCACGCGGGCGAGCGCGTGGCCGTGCTGGATGGCAAGGAAGACCCGCTCGACTTCGTGCTGTGGAAGAGCGCCAAGCCCGAGGAGCCCGCAGAAGCCCGCTGGGACAGCGCGTTCGGCCCGGGCCGCCCGGGCTGGCACATCGAATGCTCGGCCATGTCGTGCGCGCTGCTCGGCGAGAGCTTTGACATCCACGGCGGCGGCGCCGATCTGCAGTTCCCGCACCATGAGAACGAGATCGCCCAGAGCGAAGGCGCCACGGGCAAGCCGCTGGCGCGCTTCTGGATGCACAACGGCTTCATCAACATCGACAACGAGAAGATGTCCAAGAGCCTGGGCAACTTCTTCACCATCCGCGACGTGCTGCGGAAGTACGACGCCGAGACCATCCGCTTCTTCATCGTGCGGGCCCACTACCGCAGCCCGCTGAACTACAGCGACGTGCACCTAGACGATGCCCGCGCGTCGCTCAAGCGCCTGTACACAGCGCTTGACCTGGTGCCGCCCGCGTCCGTGGAGATCGACTGGGCCCAGCCCCACGCCGCGCGCTTCAAGGCCGCGATGGACGAGGACTTCGGCACGCCCGATGCCGTGGCCGTGCTGTTCGACCTGGCGGGCGAGGTGAACCGCGGCAAATCGGCGCAGGCCGCCGGCCTGCTGCGCGCGCTGGGCGGTACCATCGGCTTGCTGCAGGGCGATCCCCGGGCCTTCCTGCGTGCCGGGGTTGCGCTAGACGAGGCTGCGATCGGGGCATTGATCGCCGAGCGTGCCGCCGCCAAGGCCGCCAGGAACTTCGCCGAGGCCGATCGCATCCGCGACGCCCTGCTGGCACAGGGCGTCGTGCTCAAGGATTCGCCCGCCGGCACAACCTGGGAGCGCAGCTAGTGGCCGCCGCCGGCGCCAGCCCCAAACTGGCCACCCCGCACTACTGGCAGGACGCCTGCCTGCATCTGTCCAAGAAGGACCGGGTGCTCAAGCGGCTGATCCCGCAGTTCGGCGACGCCTGCCTGGAAACGCGCGGCGACGCCTTCACCACGCTGGCGCGCAGCATCGTGGGTCAGCAGATATCGGTCAAGGCCGCGCAGGCCGTCTGGGACCGCTTCGCTGCGCTACCGCGCCGCATGACGCCGGGCCACGTGCTCAAGCTCAAGGTGGACGACATGCGCGCCGCCGGCCTGTCGGCGCGCAAGGTGGAATACTTGGTGGACCTGGCCCTGCACTTCGATGCCGGCACGGTGCATGTCAAGGCCTGGGAAGACATGGACGACGAGGCCATCGTGGCCGAACTGGTGGCGATCCGCGGCATCGGCCGCTGGACGGCGGAGATGTTCCTGATCTTCCATCTCATGCGGCCCAACGTGCTGCCGCTCGACGACCTGGGGCTGCTCAACGGCATCAGCCGCAACTATTTCTCGGGCGACCCGGTGAGCCGCAGCGACGCGCGCGAAGTGGCCGCCGCCTGGACGCCTTATTGCAGCGTGGCGACTTGGTATATTTGGCGCTCGCTCGATCCTCTGCCGGTCGCTTATTGACACACCGGTTCCCGCAACCGCCGCGCACACCATGCAACAGCGGCTGCAGCATCAGGAGACTACGTTGGCGAAAAAGACCTTTCTGGATTTCGAACAGCCCATCGCCGAGCTGGAAACCAAAATCGAAGAACTGCGCTACGTGCAGACCGAGTCGGCGGTCGATATTTCGGAAGAAATCGACCAGCTCAGCAAGAAGAGCCAGCAGCTCACCAAGGACATCTACAGCGATCTGACCCCCTGGCAGATCACCAAGATCGCGCGCCACCCCGAGCGGCCCTACACGCTCGACTACGTGCGCGACATCTTCACGGATTTCGTCGAATTGCACGGCGACCGGCACTTTGCCGACGACCTGTCCATCGTCGGCGGGCTGGCGCGCTTCAACGGCCACGCCTGCATGGTGCTGGGCCACCAGAAGGGCCGCGACACCAAGGAGCGCGCGCTGCGCAACTTCGGCATGAGCAAGCCCGAGGGCTACCGCAAGGCCCTGCGCCTGATGAAGACGGCGGAAAAGTTCCACCTGCCCGTCTTCACGTTCGTGGACACGCCCGGCGCCTACCCCGGCATCGATGCCGAGGAGCGCAGCCAGTCCGAGGCCATCGGCCGCAACATCTTCGAGATGGCGCAGCTCGAAGTGCCCATCGTGACCACCATCATCGGCGAGGGCGGCTCCGGCGGCGCGCTGGCGATCAGCGTGGGTGACCAGGTGCTGATGCTGCAGTATTCGGTGTATTCGGTCATCAGCCCCGAAGGCTGTGCCTCCATCCTCTGGAAGACCAGCGAGAAGGCCCAGGAAGCCGCCGACGCGCTGGGCATCACCGCACACCGCCTGAAAGCGCTGGGCCTGGTCGACAAGATCGTCAGCGAGCCCGTGGGCGGCGCGCATCGCGACTGCAAGCAGATGTCGGCCTTCCTCAAGCGCGCGCTGAACGACGCTTTCCGCCAGGTGTCCGACCTCAAGCCCAAGGAGTTGCTCGACCGCCGCTATGAGCGCTTGCAAAGCTATGGCCGCTTCAACGACACCAAGGCCGAGGCGACCCGCTAGTGCAGTGTTCAACGCCAAGCAGCACATAAAACCGCGCCTTTTGACGCATGGCGGCGTTGCAAATCCTCGCGATAGCTACGGCTATCGCTGTGGTTTGCGCCTTGCCCTGCGCCAAAACGCATCGCTTTCATTTAACCTGGAAACGGCAGTTGACCGCTTTGTATCCCTTGACAAGCCGCATGAAATCAAGCGTTGACGGCTTCGATGGCGTTCGCCTCGTGGGTGAGAGCGCTATGCACCCGCCAGCACCGCGCTCGGCGCGCCATGCGGCGTTGCTCCTCCTTGCGGGCAGTAGCCCGCCGCGTCGTCGCGCCTTGCCTGGCACCCCGATCACGGCACCGGCAGGCGCATTCAACTGCCGTTTCCAGGTTTATGCCGCCAAGCATCGAACACTGCACTAGCGCGCTGCCGGGCCGCGCCATCTCCCCGCCACAGGGGCAGTGCGCTGCCATGCGCCTGCCCCTTGTGATTGGCAGCTAGCGCGGGGTGGCGGCATGACCCAGCCCTTCGGCGAGGCCATCGCATCCTTCGCGCCCGCGCTGCCGCTGGCCGTGGGGTTCAGCGGCGGGGCTGATTCCACCGCGCTGCTGCTGGCCTGCGCGCGGCGCTGGCCCGGGCAGGTGCGGGCCCTGCACGTCCACCACGGCCTGCAGGCAGCAGCCGATGGCTTTGCCCGGCATTGCGCGGACCTGTGCGCGCAGCTCGGCGTTCCCCTTGCCGTGCAGCATGTGGATGCGCGGCATCGCCCAGGCGCCAGCCCGGAGGACGCCGCGCGCACTGCGCGTTATGAGGCTTTCAGGGCTCTGGCGCTTGATACACGAGCGCATGCAGCTATTAAAAGCATAGCGCTTGCGCAGCATGCGGACGACCAGGTCGAAACCCTGCTGCTGGCCCTGTCGCGCGGTGCGGGCGTGCCGGGCCTGGCGGCCATGCCCGCGCACTGGGAGCGCGACGGCATTGCATACCACCGCCCGCTGCTGCGCGTGCGCGGCGCGGACGTGCGCGCGTGGCTGTGCGCCCAGAACGTGGCCTGGGTCGAAGACTCGACCAATGCCGACCCGCAGTTCACGCGCAACCGCATCCGCGCGCGCCTGCTGCCCGCGTTGGACGACGTGCTGCCACAGTTCCGCGACACCTTCGCGCGCAGCGCCCGCCATGCGGCGCAGGCCGCCGAACTGCTGCGCGACCTGGCGTTGCAGGACCTGGGGGCCACGGGCCGCCCGCCCGCCATCGACGCGCTGCGGCACCTGGGCCGTGCACGCCAGGCCAATGCGCTGCGCCAGTGGCTGAGGGACGATTGCGGCACCACACCCAGCACCGCGCAGCTCGACGAGCTGCTCGACCAGTTGGCGGCTTGCGCCACGCGGGGCCACCGCATCTGCATCAAGGTCGGGAGCGGTTGGGTGGAGCGGCAGGGGGCCGTGCTCGGTTGGTACAATCAATAGAGGGACTTGCAGAATTCGGATGAATTTTTTAAACGCGCCAACGTGCGCTCAAAATAGACTGCGACCCCTCCCCCTACGCTGAACATGAAAAACGCCTCAAAACGCACGAGATCGCCTCCAAATCAATTTGCCCAAAATGGCCTCTAAAAATTCTCGTCAAAATTCATCAAATCTTAGAAATTTTGCTTAAATTTTAAGCAAATTTAGACGAATTTCGGCAAAAATAATTCTGCAAGTCCCTCAATAGGTTTTGGCCCGGGTTTCCCGACCCCTTCCCCAGTACGAGCGCGCGGCGCGCCAAAGCAAACGCATGTGTCCAACCTGCGCCGCGGCCCGGCATGAATGTGCAAGGGCGCCTCGTACGCATGAAACTCCAATGGCATTGATCGTTCACAAATACGGCGGCACGTCGATGGGCTCGACCGAGCGCATCCGCAGCGTCGCCAGGCGTGTGGCCAAGTGGGCGCGCGCCGGCCACCAGATGGTGGTGGTGCCCAGCGCCATGAGCGGCGAGACCAACCGCCTGCTCGGTCTGGCCAAGGAACTCACGCCCGCCAAGCCCGGCGGCGACTATTACCGCGAACTCGACATGCTGGCCGCCACTGGCGAGCAGGCATCGTCGGCACTGCTGGCCATCGCCTTGCAGGCCGAGGGCCTGGACGCGGTGAGCTATGCGGGCTGGCAGGTGCCGGTCAAGACCAACAGCGCCTACACCAAGGCCCGCATCGAAAGCATCGACGACCAGCGCGTGCGCGCCGACCTCGCGACGGGCCGGGTGGTCATCATCACCGGCTTCCAGGGGGTGGACGACGAGGGCTACATCACCACGCTGGGCCGCGGCGGCAGCGACACGTCCGCCGTGGCGGTTGCGGCGGCGCTCAAGGCCGACGAATGCCTGATCTTCACCGACGTGGACGGCGTCTACACCACCGACCCGCGCGTGGTGCCCGAGGCCCGGCGCCTGGGTACGGTGAGCTTCGAGGAGATGCTGGAGATGGCATCCATGGGCTCCAAGGTGCTGCAGATCCGTTCGGTGGAGTTTGCCGGCAAGTACAGGGTGCCGCTGCGCGTGCTGTCGAGCTTCACGCCCTGGGACATCGATATCGCCGAGGAGGCCCAGTCGGGCACGCTGATCACTTTTGAGGAAGACGAACACATGGAACACGCAGTCGTATCCGGCATTGCGTTCAACCGCGACGAAGCCAAGATTTCCGTGCTGGGCGTGCCCGACAAGCCCGGCATCGCCTACCAGATCCTGGGCGCGGTGGCCGACGCCAACGTCGAGGTGGACGTCATCATCCAGAACATCAGCAAGGACGGCAAGACAGACTTCAGCTTCACCGTCAACCGTGGCGACTACGCCCGGACCATGGAGCTGCTGAAGGACAAGGTGCTGCCCGGCCTGGGCGCGCAGGAAGTGGTGGGCGACACCAAGATCTGCAAGGTGAGCATCGTGGGCATCGGCATGCGCAGCCACGTGGGCATCGCCAGCAAGATGTTCCGCGCGCTGTCGGAAGAGGGCATCAACATCCAGATGATCTCCACCTCCGAGATCAAGACCTCGGTAGTCATCGACGAGAAGTACATGGAACTGGCCGTGCGCACCCTGCACAAGGCCTTCGAACTCGACCAGCCCGCAGCCTGAAATGCCCCGGGTTTGAGGCATAATTGCCCGATTGACTGGAAACGTGACCGAGTGGCCGAAGGTGCTCCCCTGCTAAGGGAGTATGGGGTGTAGAGCCTCATCGAGGGTTCGAATCCCTCCGTTTCCGCCAATAACTTTCATAAGTTATTGATATTCAAAGAAAATTTCTGCAAAACCACCCGCCGTTATACGGTGGGTCATGCGGCTCGAAGCAGTCATTTTTCATCGCAAAACCGGTTTGACCTCCCCGTCCGGGGGCTCAAGGTTCTACCCGGTGCATTGCAGGCCATCCCGGGTCAGTCTGGCGCCAGAGGCAAGACCTGCTTATGGTCCGTTTCCTTGGCTCGAATCTTGATCCAGCCCACCCGGCTGGTGGCGGCTCGTGACGCTGCCGGCGGCGGGTAGCCGGGCCAGGCTGTCCGAGAGCGCGGTGAGGCGCGGGCCTGTACGGCGGCGAAGTCTAACGGGGGCGGCCTCTGCACCAGGGTGTCGCCGGGTTCGAGGTTGGCGCTGCTCTGGGTGGCGCCGTGGCTGGCTATGCGGCATGTTGGTGGATGCTCCTGTTTTAATAGCTGCTTGCGCCCGTGGAATATGCGCTGACGGCCATTTTTACTATTGCAACAAACGCGCCAGCAACTCCAGCGTGGGGTACCCGTCCGCCACCGCGCCAATGCTCTGCTGATACCGCCGCAGCCCCGCGCGGGTGGCCGGGCCCATCACGCCGTCGGGCGTTCCGGCGTCGAAGCCGCGTTCGTTGAGCGCGACTTGCAGCGCGCGCAACTGCTCGCGCGCCAGCGGCTGCAGGTCGCGCGGCCAGGGCGCCACGACGCCTGCTGTGCCGGCGCCACCCTCGATCTGCTGCGCCAGCAGGCCGACGGCCAGCGCGTAGTTCACCGAATTGTTGTAGCGCAGGATGGCGCGGAAGTTGGCGCCCGCCAGGAAGGCCGGTCCGCGCGCGCCGGCCGGGGTGATGACGGATGCATCGGGCAGGTCCGGCAACGGCTGGCCGTCGATGCTGCGCACGCCCTCGGCGGCCCACTGCGCGGCGGGCTGCCGCTGCGTCAGTTCGGCGCGGGCATAGTCGAAGCCCGGCGGCAGTTGCACTTCCGCGCCCCAGGGCTGGCCGGGCTGCCAGCCCACGTGTGCGAGGAAGTTGGCGGTGGACGCGGCCACGTCGGCCATGCTGCCCCAGATGTCGCGCCGACCATCGCCGTCGGCGTCCACCGCGTAGGCCAGGAACACCGAGGGCAGGAACTGCGTGTTGCCCATGGCGCCAGCCCAAGAGCCGACCATGTGCGCGGCATCGATGTCGCCGCTGTCGATGATGCGCAGCGCCGTCAGCAGCTCGCCGCGCGCCCAGTCGCGGCGCCGGCCTTCAAAGCCCAGCGTGGCCAGCGCGTCGATGGCCGAGAAGCTGCCGAAGTTGGCGCCGTAGTTGCTCTCCATGCCCCACACCGCCGTGACGATGGCCGCCGGCACGCCATAGCGCGCGGCGGCGGCGTCGAGCGGCGCGCGGTATTCCTCGCGCTTGGCGCGGCCCTGCGCGATGCGCTGAGGCGATACGGCGCTGTCCAGGTAGGCCCAGGGCGGGCGCGTGAATTCGGGCTGCGCGCGGTCCAGTTCGATCACGCGCGGCTGCAGCCGCGCCGCCGCCAGCGCCGTTTGCACCGTGGCGGGGCGGATGCCCGCCGTCACCGCGTCGCGCGCGAACGCCTGCACCCATGCGGCAAAGCCGGCTTCCTCCGCTGTCTCGCCAGGTTGCGGCGGGCTCACGCCGGGCGCTGTGGGTACGCTGGCCGTGGCGGGCGGCTGCACAGCCGGCGGCGTGGTGGCGCAGCCCGCAAGCAGCAGGGCAGCGGCGCATGCGGCAAACGGCAGGAAGGAGTGGAGCAGGGTGAGGTAGGGAATGAAGGGGCGGGCCATGCGCGCCATTGTCCCGCGCCCGTGCCCGGCATACTTGCATCCTTCGCGTCCACCCCGCAGATTGTCTCCATGCACACCTTCCTCTGGCACGACTACGAAACCTTCGGCGCCAACGTGCGGCGCGACCGGCCCGCGCAGTTCGCCGCCATCCGCACCGATGCCGACCTCCACGAAGTGGGCGAGCCGCTGATGCTGTACTGCCGCCCTGCCAACGACTTCCTGCCCGAACCCGCGTCCTGCCTCATCACCGGCATCACGCCGCAGCTCTGCCTGGAGAAGGGCCTGCCCGAATACCAGTTCGCCGCGCAGATCGAGCAGGCGTTCTCGCAGCCTGGCACCATCGGCGTGGGCTACAACACCATCCGCTTCGACGACGAGATCACGCGCTTCATGTTCTGGCGCAACCTGATCGACCCCTACGCGCGCGAATGGCAGAACGACTGCGGGCGCTGGGATCTGCTCGACGTGGTGCGCCTGACCTATGCGCTGCGCCCCGAGGGTATCGAATGGCCGAAGAAGGCCGACGGCTCGCCGAGCTTCAAGCTCGAAGACCTGGCGCGCGCCAACGGCCTGCTGCACGAGGCGGCGCACGACGCGCTGTCGGACGTGCGCGCCACCATTGCGCTGGCGCGGCTGGTGCGCGCGCGCCAGCCGCGCTTGTTCGACTTTGCGCTGCGCCTGCACAAGAAGGACCAGGTGGCTGCCGAACTCGGCCTGCCGGCCACCAGCGCCACGGCCAAGCCCTTTCTGCACGTGTCGGGCATGTTCCCCGCGGAGCGCGGCTGCCTGGCCGTGATGTGGCCGCTGGCCACGCACCCCACCAACCGCAACGAACTGCTGGCCTGGGACTTGGCGCACGACCCGCGCGAGCTGCCGCTGCTCGACGCCGTCACGCTGCGCACACGCCTGTTCACCAAGACCGCAGATCTGCCCGAGGGCGTGGCGCGCCTTCCCGTCAAGTCGGTGCATCTGAACAAGTCGCCCATGGTGGTGGGCAACCTGCGCACGCTGGTGCCGGCCATGGCCGAGCGCTGGGGCATCGACATGGAGGCCGCGCTGCGCAACGCGCAGGCCGCCGCCGCGCTGCCCGACATGAGCGCCGTCTGGCCCGAGGTCTTCAAGCGCCCGCCCGAGGCCGCGCCCGACGTGGACGAAGACCTGTATGGCGGCTTCATCGGCAACGCCGACCGGCGCCGGCTCAATCAATTGCGCGGCCTGCCGGGGGCGGAACTGGCCCACGCACGCACCGGCTTCGACGACGCGCGGCTGGAAGAGCTGCTGTTTCGCTACCGCGCGCGCAACTTCCCCGACACGCTGGCGCCCGAGGAAGCGGGGCGCTGGGAGGCGCACCGCGCGGCCCGGCTGCTCGAAGGCGAGGGCGGCGCGCTGGGCGTGGACCGCTTCTTCGCCGAGATCGACACCCTGCAGGAAACCGCCGACGAACGCGCCGAGGCCGTGCTGGGCGCGCTCTACGAATACGCCGAGGCGATCATGCCGCAGGCGTGAGCCACACCGGCCTTGTCGCCCCAGCGCCGGCAGGGTTTGCGGCAGCGCGGCGGCGTGTGCCGCGTGCTAACGTGTCGCCTCGCATGCGCCGTGGCGGCGCGCAGTGCTGGAGGAGACTATGCAGACGGATATTCCCACAGCCGCAGCCCCTGCGGTGCCCGAGATGATTCGGCTCGCGCACGCGCGTTCTGCCGCGTTCGGCCTGCGCGCCAGCGAATCCGCCGACCTGCACCCGGTGCAGGCCGGCGTGTTCAGCGAGGTGCTGGAGCGCAACCGCACGCTCTGTACTCACGCGCTGCCGGTCATGGAAACGCTCTACGGCCAGATCATGGGCACGCAGAGCATGGTGCTGCTGACCGACGCAGCGGGCACCATCCTGCACGCGCTGGGCGACGACGATTTCCTGCCCCGCGCCGACCGCGTGGCGCTGCGCCCCGGCGTCGGCTGGTCCGAGCAGAGCAAGGGCACCAACGCTATCGGCACCGCGCTGGCCTGCGGCGCGCCCCTGCAGGTGCACGCGGGCCAGCATTACCTGCGCGCCAACCATTTCCTGACCTGCTCGTGCGCGCCCATCCTGGATCCGCAGGGCCGCATCATCGGCGCGCTGGACGTCAGTGGCGACCACCGCAGCCAGAGCAAGCACACCGTGGCGCTGGTGCGCATGTCGGTGCAGATGGTGGAAAACCACCTGTTAGGCAAGCTGTTCGAGGGCGCGGTGCGTCTGCGCTTCCACGCGCGCGCCGAGTTCCTGGGCACGCTGATGGAAGGCATGGCCGCCTTTACGCCCGACGGGCGCTTTCTGTCGGCCAACCGCAGCGGGCAGTTCCAGCTCGGCATGGGGCTGCCGGCGCTGCAGGCGCACACCTTCTCATCGCTGTTCGGCCTGGACATGGGCGCGCTGCTGGCCCACTGCCGCCAGGCCGCAGTCGGCGCTCTGGTGCTGCAGTTGCCCGGCGGCGTGAAAGTGGTGGCGCAGGCGGAGTTCCGTCCACGCGCCGGCATGGCGCTGCCGCTGGCGGAACCCATGGGCACGCCGATGGACGTGCCCGCTGCGCGCCCCGCCGTGGCGCCGCCGCGGCCCGCGGGCCTGTCGGGCCTGCGCTACCTGCAGACCGGCGACGCGCAACTGGCCCAGGCGCTCGACCGCGTGGCCAAGGTGCTGGGCCGCGACGTGGCCACGCTGATCCTCGGCGAAACCGGCACCGGCAAGGAACTGCTGGCGCGCGCCATCCACCACGATTCGCCGCGCCGTGCGGGGCCGTTCGTGGCGGTGAATTGCGCCTCCATTCCCGAGACGCTGATCGAATCGGAGTTGTTCGGCTACGAGGACGGCGCCTTCACCGGCGCGCGGCGGCGCGGCAGCGTGGGCAGGATCGCCCAGGCGCATGGCGGCACGCTGTTCCTCGACGAGATCGGCGACATGCCCCTGGCCATGCAGGCGCGGCTGCTGCGCGTGCTGCAGGAGCGCAGCGTGGCGCCGCTGGGCGGCGCGCGCCAGATCGACGTGGACGTAGCCGTGGTCTGCGCCACCCACCGCAACCTGCGCGAGATGATGGCCGCCGGCAGCTTCCGCGAAGACCTTTACTACCGCCTCAATGGCCTGGTGGTGCGGCTGCCGCCGCTGCGCGAGCGCACCGACCTGCCGGTGATCGTGGAGCGCCTGCTGCGCGCGCAGGACGGGCAGGGCGCCCAACCCGCAGCGCGCGTCGCGCCCGAGGTGATGGCGCTGTTCCAGGCCCACCCCTGGCCCGGCAACCTGCGCCAACTGGCCAACGTGCTGCGCATCGCCGCGCTGCTGGCCGAGGGCGCTCCGGCCATCGGCCGCGAACACCTGCCGGAAGACTTCTGGGACAGTCAGGCGCCCGCGCCGTCCATGCCCGCGCCGGTGGCTGCCGCCCCCGCGCGCCTGCGCCAGGTGCGCGGGGACGCGTTCGACGAGGCGCTGGCGCGGCATGGCGGCAACGTGTCGCAAGCAGCCCGCGCGCTGGGCGTGTCGCGCAACACGGTGTACCGGCATTTGCGCGCAAAGCCCCCTGTGGGCTGACAACTGGTTCTGTGCCCTATGCTGGCGGCGCATGGATACCGCCACCACCCACGCCGCTGCCGCACTGGCTGACTTCGCCCGCCACCACCCGCGCCTGTTCGTGCTGACCGGCGCGGGCTGCAGCACCGAGTCGGGCATCCCTGACTACCGCGACGCCAACGGCGACTGGAAGCGCCCCGCGCCGGTCACCTTGCAGGCATTCATGGGCGACGAGGCCGTGCGCCGCCGCTACTGGGCGCGCAGCTTGCTGGGGTGGACGCGCATGGCGCACGCGCGGCCCGGGCCGGCGCACCGGGCGCTGGCGCGGCTGGAGGCTGCCGGGCGCGTGGAACTGCTGCTCACGCAGAACGTGGACGGTCTGCACGGCGCTGCGGGCAGCCGGCGCGTGAGCGACCTGCATGGCCGCATCGACACCGTGCGCTGCATGGCCTGCGAGGCGCGCCTGCCGCGCAAGGAACTGCAGGCCGACCTGCTGCGCCGCAACCCCGGCTGGGCTGCGCTGGAGGCCCGCGCCGCGCCCGACGGCGACGCCGATCTGGAGGGCCGGGACTTCTCCACCTTCGACGTGCCCGCCTGCCGGCACTGCGGCGGCGGCCTGCTCAAGCCCGACGTGGTGTTCTTCGGCGAGAACGTGCCGCACGCGCGCGTGCAGGAGGCGCGGGCGGCGCTGGCCCGGTCCGACGCCATGCTCGTGGCCGGGTCTTCGTTGATGGTGTATTCGGGCCTGCGCTTCGTGCAGGCGGCGGTGGACCGGTGCTTGCCAGTGGCGGCCCTGAACCTGGGCCGCACGCGCGCCGACGCGCTGCTGGCGCTCAAGCTGCAGGCGCCCTGCGGCCCCGTGCTCGCAGGCGCGGCCGATCTGCTGCTGGCGGCGCAATGCTATTGAAACAGTAGCTGCCAGCGCAGGTGGAACAAGCGCTGGGGGCCAATTTTATGCAAACTCCGCAGTACCGGCCAGCGGCTTGATATGTGTTTGTCCTCACCGTTGGCCGGGCTTCGCCGGCGGGCTCTTTTGAACATGTTCTAGTGCAGTGTTCGATGCTTGGCGGCACCAATAAAAGCGATGCGTTTTGGCGCAGGGCAAGGCGCAACCCACAGCGATAGCCGTAGCTATCGCGAGGATTTGCAACGCCGCCATGCGTCAAAAGGCGCGGTTTCATGTGCTGCTTGGCGTTGAACACTGCACTGGATGCCTCCTGCTCCCTCGCCGCCCTGCGGCGGCCCCATCGCCTCGATGGCCGTCCATTCCGCGTCCGAATACAGCCGCGAGCGCGTGAGGAAGCGCAGCCCCGTGGGCCGCTCCAGCGAGAACATGCCGCCGTTGCCGGGCACGGCGTCGATGACGAGGTGCGTGTGCTCCCAGTAGGCGAACTGTGCGCGGCCCATGTAGAACGGCGCGCCGCCAATCTCGCCGAGCCGCACGTCGGCGTCGCCCACCATGAACTCGCCCGCCGGGTAGCACATGGGCGCGCTGCCGTCGCAGCAGCCGCCCGACTGGTGGAACATCACCGGCCCGTGCTGCGCCACCAGCCGCGCGATCAGCGCCAGCGCGGCGGGCGTGGCCGACACGCGGCTGGTGGCGGCCATGGCTTGCATCAGAAGAAGCCCAGCGGCTGCTGGCTGTAGCTCACCAGCACGTTCTTGGTCTGCTGGTAGTGGTCGAGCATCATCTTGTGCGTCTCGCGGCCGATGCCCGACTGCTTGTAGCCGCCGAAGGCCGCGTGCGCGGGGTAGGCGTGGTAGCAGTTGGTCCACACGCGCCCGGCCTGTATGCCGCGGCCCATGCGAAAGGCGCGCGCGCCGTCGCGCGTCCACACACCCGCGCCCAGGCCGTAGAGCGTGTCGTTGGAGATTTCCAGCGCCTCTTCCTCGGTCTTGAAGGTGGTGACGGACAGCACCGGGCCGAAGATCTCTTCCTGGAAGATGCGCATTTTGTTGTGGCCCTTGAACACCGTGGGCTTGACGTAGTAGCCGCCCGCGAGGTTGCCGTCCAGCAGGTTGCGCCCGCCGCCGATCAGGCACTGCGCGCCTTCCTGCTTGCCCAGGTCGATGTAGGAGAGGATCTTCTCCAATTGCTCCTGCGACGCCTGTGCGCCGATCATGGTGCTCTTGTCGAGCGGGTTGCCTTGGCGGACGGCGGCCACGCGCTTGAGCGCGCGTTCCATGAAGCGCTCGTAGATCGACTCCTGCACCAGCGCACGGCTCGGGCAGGTGCATACCTCGCCCTGGTTGAGCGCGAACATCGTGAAACCTTCGAGCGCCTTGTCGAGGTAGCCGTCGTCTGCGGCCAGTACATCCTCGAAGAACACGTTGGGGCTCTTGCCGCCCAACTCCAGCGTCACCGGGATGATGTTCTGGCTTGCGTATTGCATGATCAGCCGGCCGGTAGTGGTCTCGCCCGTGAAAGCAATCTTCGCGATGCGCGGGCTGCTTGCCAGCGGCTTGCCCGCCTCCAGTCCAAAGCCGTTGACCACGTTCAGCACGCCGGGCGGCAGCAGGTCGCCGACCAGTTCCATCAGCACGAGGATGGAGGCGGGTGTCTGCTCGGCGGGTTTGAGCACCACGCAGTTGCCCGCGGCCAGCGCGGGTGCGAGCTTCCACACCGCCATCAGCAGCGGGAAGTTCCACGGGATGATCTGCCCCACCACCCCTAGCGGCTCGTGGAAGTGGTAGGCCATGGTGTCGTGGTCGATCTCGCCGATCGAGCCTTCCTGCGCTCGAATGCAGCCGGCGAAGTAGCGGAAGTGGTCGATCGCCAGCGGCAGGTCTGCGGCCACGGTCTCGCGCAGCGGCTTGCCGTTGTCGATGGTCTCGGCCACGGCCAGCGTGAGCAGGCTGGCCTCCATGCGGTCGGCTATTTTGTTGAGGATGTTGGCGCGCTCGGTGGCCGATGTCTTGCCCCAGGCGGCCTTGGCCTTGTGCGCGGCGTCCAGCGCGGCGTCGATGTCCTTGGCGTTCGAGCGCGGGATGGCGGTGAAGGGTTGACCGTCCACGGGCGAAACGTTGTCGAAGTACTGCCCGTCGATGGGCGCGCTCCACTGGCCACCGATGTAGTTGCCGTATTGCTTCTTGAACGGGTTCGCCACGCCGAGGTGGGCGATTTCTGCCATGTCCATGGTGCTTGTCTCCTGGTGAGGTTGCGTATGCCTGTGCCGCGGGCGCGGCCAGCGTCAGGCAAGGGCGCAAGCGCCATGCCATGCGCGGGCGCTGTGCTGCGCATGGGTGCAGCGCATGCCCGCAGCCCAATGCCGGCGCGGGTTCGCGGCAGGCCTGCGGCGCTGCAGCATGCGCGGCCCGCGCCCGCCGGGGTGTGCCGTGCGCTGTACCGCGCAACAGTGCGGTGTTCCGTTGCGGAACAGCCGTGCGGGTCATGCGCGCCGGTAAGATGGCCGGCGTCGTCCCCACCTCCAGCCCCACGTTGCCGAACGTTCTCGCCTACCTGCCCCGCGACGAAGTTTTCACCGCACTTTCCGTGCTCTGGGGCGCGTATGTCGTCGTTCTGGCGGGCTGGATCGTGCTGCAGAAGCGCTCGCCCGAGGCCACGATGGGCTGGCTGCTCGCGTTGGCGGCGCTGCCCTACGTGGGCTTCTTCATCTACTACTTCTTCGGCCCGCAGCGGCTCAGGAAGCAGCGCCTGCGGCGCCTGCGCAGCCAGGCATCGCTGCAGGGCCAGCGCGACGTGCGGGCCCTGCGGCAGGCAGGCGCCGCGCAGGCGCTCGATGCGCGCCACCAGTTGTGGCAATTGGTCCAGTTGGGCTTCGTCACGGGGGAGTACCCGGTGGCCACCGCCGAGCGCGTGGACCTGCTGGTGGGCGGCGCGGCCACGTTCGATGCCATCTTCGACGCCATTCGCGCCGCGCGCCACCACGTGCATGCCGAGTACTACATCTTCGAGCCCGACCGCATCGGCACTGCGCTGCGCGATCTGCTGATCGCCAAGGCGCGCGCCGGCGTCACCGTGCGCCTGCTGGTGGACGCGCTGGGCTCGCAGCGCCTGGGCTGGCGCTTCCTGCAGCCGCTGCGCGACGCGGGCGCGCAGGTGGCGCTGTTCCACAGCGTGCGCATCGGCCGCCGCCTGCGGCCCGTGACCAACTACCGCACCCACCGCAAGATCGTGGTGTGCGACGGCTGCGTGGGCTTCACCGGCGGCGTCAACATCACCGACGAGGAGGACCGCCGCACCCGCGCCGACGCCTACCACGACGTGCACCTGCGCATCGTGGGCGGTGCCACGCGCAACCTGCAGATGGTGTTCCTGGAGGACTGGGTGTACGCCACCGGCATGCAGGCGGGGCGCCTGCAGGACATGCCCCGGCTGCTGCCCGAGGTGCCGCCCGGCCCGCACGCGCTGCAGATCGTGGCCAGCGGGCCGGACAACCCGTCCGAGCCCATCCACCGCATGCAGGTGGAAGCCATCCACGCCGCGCGCGAGCGCGTGTGGCTCACCACGCCGTACTTCGTGCCCACCGAGCCCGCGCTGATGGCGCTGACCAGCGCCGCGCTGCGCGGGGTGGACGTACGCATCCTCGTGCCCCGGCGCAGCGACTCGGCCCTGGTGAGCGCGGCCGCGCGCTCCTACTACGACGAACTGCTGGCCGCCGGCGTGCGCATCTGGGAATACCGCGCGCGCATGCTGCATTCCAAGACGCTGGTGGTGGACGGCCTGTGTGCCTTCATCGGCACGGCCAACTTCGATACCCGCAGCTTCCGCCTGAACTACGAGGTCTGCGCCGTGGCCTACGGCGACGCGCTCTCGTCCGCACTGGCCGCGCAGTTCGAGGCCGACCTGCGCAGCGCTGCGCCCGTGCGGCGGGACAAATCCCAGCCGCTGCCACACCGTTTGGCCGAGGCTCTGGCGCGGCTGTGCTCACCTGTGCTGTAGGCCCGGTTACTATTAAAAATGTAGCTGTAGTCGCAGGAAATACAGGCGCTGCGGGCCGATTTTGCTTGAAGCCAAACAAGCGCATAAGCTATGCGCCCATGGACAGCTTCGCCCAGCACGTGCTCGACGTTTGCGCCCCTTGGGCGCCGGTGCGCCTGCGCCGCGCCCCCGGTGTGGACCCGCATGCCGGGTGGTGTGGCAGGGCGCAACCGATAATGGCTGCCCCTATTGCTAATTGCCTCTCTGAAAGTCTGACAACATGTTCCAATCCATCCGCAAGCACTCCAGGATCGTCATGGTCTTGCTGTTCTTGCTGATCATTCCTTCCTTTATCTTCTTCGGCATCGATGGCTACAACCGCGCGTCGCAGAAGAGCGCCGTGGTGGCCCGCGTCGATGGCCAGGACATCCATCAGGATGAGTGGGACGCGGCGCACAAGGCCGAGAGCGACCGCGTCCGCGCGCAGATGCCGCAGATCGACCCCAAACTGCTCGATTCGCCCGCGGCCCGCTACGCCACGCTGGAGCGCCTGGTGCGCGAGCGCGTGCTGCTGGCTGCGGCGCATTCCGAGCGCCTGGTCACCAGCGACGCCCAATTGGCACGCAGCCTGCAGGAGATTCCGGCCATTGCCGCACTGCGCAAGCCCGACGGTTCGCTCGATGCCGATGGCTACCGTGCGCTGGTCGGCAGCCAGGGGCTGACGCCCGAAGGGTTCGAGGCGCGCATGCGGCAGGACCTGTCCGTGCGCCAGGTCATGGGTGGCATTGCCGATTCCGCCTTCGTCGCGCCCGCCCAAGCCAAGGCGGCGCTCGATGCGCTGCACGGGCGACGCGCAATCCAGGTCGCGCACTTCAGCCCCGCCGCATTCGCCGCGCAGGTGAATCCAGGCGATGCCGACATCGAGGCTTACTACACCAGCCACGCCGCGAACTTCCAGGTGCCCGAGCAGGCGTCGGTGGAATACCTCGTGCTCGATCTGGCCGCCGTGAAAAGTGGCCTGAGCGTGAGCGAGGATGAACTGCGCACCTACTACAAGGAAAACCTCGAACGCTTCGCCGGCAAGGAAGAGCGCCGCGTCAGCCACATCCTGGTCGCCGCGACCAAGGACGCGCCCGCCGCCGAGCGCGAGAAGGCCAAGGCGCGCGCCGAGGAACTGCTGGCCCAGGTGCGCAAGGCGCCGCAGACCTTCGCCGACGTGGCGCGCAAGAACTCGCAGGACCCAGGCTCTGCGCCCCAGGGCGGCGACCTCAACTTCTTTGCCCGCGGGGCCATGGTCAAGTCTTTCGAGGACACGGCCTTCGCGCTCAAGAAGGGCGAGATCAGCGACGTGGTGGCGACCGATTTCGGCTACCACATCATCGAGGTCACCGACATCAAGACGCCGCATCAGCCCAGCTTCGAGGAGCTGCGCGCGAAGCTGGAGGACGAATGGCGCACCCAGCATGCGAGCGCCAAGTTCGCCGAGGTGGCCGAAACCTTCTCCAACGCCGTCTATGAACAGGCCGACAGCCTCCAGCCCGCCGCGGACAAGCTCAAGCTGCAGATCCGCACGGCCCAGGGTGTGACGCGCGAGCCGTCTGCAGGCGCCACCGGACCACTGGCGTCCCCGCGCTTCCTCGAGGCGCTGTTCTCCGCCGACTCCCTCCAGCAGAAACGCAACACCGAGGCCATCGAGATCGGCCCCAGCCAGCTAGCGGCGGGCCGCATCGTGCAGTACGCGGCGGCGCATGCGCGTCCGCTGGCCGAAGTGCGCGACCAGGTGCGTCAGGCCCTGGTGGCCACCCGGGCCACAGAACTCGCACGCAAGGATGGCGAGGCCAAGCTGGCCGCATGGAAGGCCGCACCTGCGTCGGCGGCCATGCCGGTTGCGGTGAAGACCGTTTCGCGCGACGACCTGCAGCAGGAACCCCGAGCCGTGGTGGACGCCGCGCTGCGTGCGCCCGCATCCGCGTTGCCAGCCTTCGTGGGGGTGGATCTGGGCTCGCAAGGATATGCCGTGGTCAAGGTCGTGCGCCTGGAGCCTCCGGCGGCGCTGGCTGCAGACGCTGCGCAGCAGCAGTCGCAGCAATTGGCCCGGGCCGCCACCTCGGCGGAGGCGCTGGCGTACTATGAATGGCTCAAGACACGCGCCAAGACGCAGCTACGGGTGGACAAGCCTGCTGCGGCAACCCCCGCGCCGCGCGAGTAACGTATCTGCGGAGCATGCCAAGAAGCCCGTTATAATCACATGTTCCATGTGGTGGCTGTAGCTCAGTTGGTAGAGTCCCAGATTGTGATTCTGGTCGTCGTGGGTTCGAGTCCCATCAGCCACCCCACTTGTTAAAAGTTTAACGCCGACAAGCACTTACGTGTTGTCGGCGTTTTGCCATCATCCACTTGGGCCAGCCAGCTCCTTTTCACGGAGTTCGCTGTGAGCATCAAAACAAGTTGTGATATGGCTGCGGGCCTTGGCCACACCCGCCTGTGCCACATCGAAAGCCTCGACCTGCAGGCCCAGGCGAGCGAGCCAGACACTGTTGCGCCCTTCGCCGACGGCCACGCATAGGACGCGGCTGCCAGGCGCATCCAACTGCCGTTTCCAGGTTGAACCTAGAAACGGCAGTTGACCGCTTTGTATCCCTTGACAAGCTGCATGAAATCAAGCGTTGACGGCTTCGATGGCGTTCACCTCATAGGTGAGAGCGCTATGCACCTGCCAGCACCGCGCTCGGCGCGCCATGCGGCGTTGCTCCTCCTTGCGGGCAGCAAGCCCGCCGCGTCGTCGCGCCTTGCCTGGCACCCCGATCACGGCACCGGCAGGCGCATCCAACTGCCGTTTCCAGGTTGAATCGGCGCCAACAAATCAGGCGTCCTTGTCTGTGCGTAGCGCAGCGTCCTTTTCCTTTTTTCGCGTCGCTTGCTTGTCCTGTTCGGCCTGCAGCAGTTGCAGGAACGCCTGGCGCCCGCGGTCGAAGATGGCGCGCATCTGCGCGTCATCGTGGCTTGCCTTCATCATCTCGCGCAGCAGCCGGTCGTCATGCTCGCGAAAGCGCTGCACGATGTGCGCTGCTTCCACTGCCTCGGTGCCCAGCAGCACCAGCGCGCGCTCGGTGGCCTCCAGCGCGGAGCCGAACACCTCGCGCACCGCCGGTATGCCCACGCGCTCCAGCTCCATGGCATCGGCTCGCCCGCGCGCGCGCGCGATCATCTTCACCTTGGGGTAGCGCAGACGGATGTAGTTGGCCGTGCTGATGACCTTTTGCGCATCATTCATCGCCAGCACGATCAGCGTGGCGTCCTCCAGGCCCGCGGCCTCCAGCACGTCGGGACGGCTGGCGTCGCCATAGTAGGTGCGCCAGCCGAAGCGGCTCGCCGCCTCGATCTGGTGCGGGTCGTTGTCGATCACGGTGATGGGGATTCGGGTGGCGCGCAGTATGCGCACCATGATCTGCCCGAAACGCCCCATGCCGGCCACGATGACCTTGTTGCGCTCGTCGATGCGGTCGGGCTGGCGCTCGGCGGTGCGGCGGTAGGCGGGCGCGATCCAGCGGTCGAAGGCCAGGAACAGCAGCGGCGTGGTCAGCATCGACAACGCCACCACGGTCTTGGCCAGCGATGCCTGGGCGGCGGAGATCAGGTGGTAATCCTGGCTCTGCGTCAGCAGCACGAAGGCGAATTCGCCGACCTGCGAGAGCGAGAGCGCGAACATCCATCCGTTCTCGCGCTTGAGCCCGAAGATGCGGCCCAGCGCACGCATCACGCCGATCTTGATCAGCACGATGATCAGCGCCATGCCCCCGACCAGCAGCGGCTGGCGCATGAGCTGGGCCAGATCGAGCGACAGGCCCACGGCCATGAAGAACAGGCCGAGGAACAAGCCCTTGAATGGGTCGATGTCCACTTCCAGCTCCAGTCGGTACTCCGAATCGGCCAGCAGCACGCCGGCCATGAAGCTGCCCATGGCCATGGACAGGCCGATGCTTTCGGTCAGCAGCGCGCTGCCGATCACCAGCAGCAGCACGAACGCGATGAAGATCTCGCGCATGCCGATGGTGGCCACCCAGCGCATCAGCGGGCGCAGCAGCAGCCGCCCGGCGATCACCATGCCCGTCAGCAGCGCCGCGCCGGTGGCGATGGGGCGCCATGCGAGCAGCCGGTGGCCGCTCTCCGCAAGATCTGGTGAGAGCATGGCCAGGCCCAGCAGCAGCGGGATCACGGTCATGTCCTGGAACAGCGCGACCGAGAACGACGCCTGCCCCGGCGGCGCCACGGTGAGCTTGCGCTCGGCCAGCAGCTGCAGTGCGATGGCGGTGGATGACATCGATGCCGCCATGCCCAGCGCGACGGCGGCGGGCCAGTCGATCTTGAATGAGTGCAGCGTGACGGCGGTGGCGGTGATGGTGATGAACACCTGCAGGGAGCCCAGGCCGAAGATGGTCTTGCGCATGGACCACAGGCGCGTGGGGTTCAGCTCCAGTCCGACCAGGAACATCAGCAGCACCACGCCGAGTTCCGAGATCGACTGCACCAGGTCGGTTTCGGATATCAGCCGCAGGCCCGAGGGGCCGATGGCCACGCCGGCCACCAGGTAGCCGAGCACCGAGCCCAGCCCGATTCGCTTGAAGATGGGAACGAACAGCGCCGCCGCGCCGAGGTAGATCAGTGCCTGCAGAAGGCCATGTTCAATCATCGCTCCGAGTCTACGATGTCAAAGCTGAAGCCGGCCTGAAACTCAGGCATCGCCGGCCTGGTGGTACTGCGTCACGCGGTCGACCTCGTGTCTGGAGCCCAGCACCACGGCCACGCGCTCGTGCAACTGCGCGGGTTGGATGCCGAGGATGCGCTCGCGCCCGTTGGTGGCCGCTCCGCCGGCCTGTTCCACCAGCCAGCTCATGGGGTTGGCCTCGTACAGCAGGCGCAGCTTGCCGGGCTTGGCCGGTTCCCGCCGGTCCCACGGGTACATGAAGATGCCCCCGCGCATCAGGATGCGGTGCACGTCGGCCACCATGCTGGCCACCCAGCGCATGTTGAAGTCCTTGCCGCGCGGGCCTTCCTTGCCGGCCAGGCACTCGTCCACGTAGCGCTTCACCGGCGCGTCCCAGTGGCGCATGTTGCTCATGTTGATGGCGAACTCCCTGGTGTCCGGCGGTATCTGTATGCCTTCTTGCGTGAGCACGAAGCTGCCGTCGCGGTGGTCCAGCGTGAACATCGCCACGCCGCGGCCCAGCGTAAGCACCAGCGTGGTCTGCGGGCCGTACAGGCAGTAGCCCGCGGCCACCTGCCGCGCACCGGGCTGCAGGAAGTCGGCGGCCTGCAGCGGCGTGCCGTGCGCGGGCTTCTTCAGCACGCTGAAGATGGTGCCGATGCTCACGTTCACGTCGATGTTGCTCGATCCGTCGAGCGGGTCGAACAGCAGCAGGTAGTCGCCGCTCGGGTAGGTGGCGGGCACGGGCAGTACATCGTCCATCTCCTCGCTGGCCATGCCGGCCAGGTGGCCGCCCCAGTCGTTGGCGTCGATCAGCACCTCGTTGGCGATGATGTCGAGCTTCTTTTGCACCTCGCCCTGCACGTTCTCGCTGCCGGCGCTGCCCAGCACGCCGGCCAGCGCGCCCTGGCGGACCTCCGCGCCGATGCGCCGGCAGGCCGAGGCGACGGTTTCCAGCAGCCGCAGCAGTTGCGCGTCGAGCGTCACGCCGGCGCGCTGCTGTTCGACGAGGTAGCGGGTGAGGGGGGGGTGCTGTGCCATGGCGGGGGACTTTCTGGAAACGATGAGGTTAGTCGGCCAGCGCGCGGGAAACCACCTCGCGCACGTCATTGCTCAGGTCCGGCTTGGCCGCGATGCGGGCGATGGCTTCGCGTGCGGCATGGCGGTAGGGCTCGGCCAGCTTGCTCCAGCGGTCAAGTGCGCGCGCCAGGCGGGCGGCCACCTGCGGGTTGATGGCGTCGAGCGCCAGCACCTGTTCGCTCCAGAACACATACCCTGCCGCGTCGGCGCGGTGGAAGGCGCCGGGGTTGGCGCTGCAGTAGCTGAAGACCACGCTGCGCGCGCGGTTCGGGTTCTTCAGGCTGAAGTCCGGGTGCGCCATGAGCTGCTTGACCAGCGGCAGGATGTCGCCGCCGCGGTCGGTGGCGCCGGCCTGCAGTGCGAACCACTTGTCGAGCACCAGGGCATCGTCCTTGAACAGCGCGTGGAAGCGCTGCAGCGCCTGTGCCGCCAGCGCATGGCCGCTGCCCACCAGCGCTGCCAGGGCGTTGAAGCGGTCGGTCATGTTGCCCGCGTCCTTGAAGCGCTGCAGCGTCTTGCCGGGCCAGACCGCGTCGCCCGTGCGGCGCGCGTCCAGGCACAGGTACGCCAGGGCCATGCCGGCCAGCGCGCGGCGGCCCGAGGACACCGGGTCGGGCTGGTAGGCGCCGTTGTCATGGTGCGCTTCATAGGCCCACTGCCAGTCGGCGGCCAGCGCCTGCGCGAGCTGGGTGCGCATGGCTTCGCGCACGGCATGCACGCGCTGCGGGTCCACCACGTCGAGCTGCTCGGCGATGTAGCTCTCGGAGGGCAGCGTCAGCACCAGCTCCTTGAACGCCGCGTCGAGCGCGGGGTGGCGCAGCACGCTGCGCATGGCGTCGATGTAGGCGGCATCCAGAGGTTGCACATCAAAAGTGCCCGCAGCGCTTTCTGCACCTGCGGTGGCAGCTATCGCATTGATAGCGCTGCGCAGTGCCAGGCGCTGGCCCGCTTCCCAGCGGTTGAAAGGGTCGGCGTCGTGCGCGAGCAGGGCCAGCAGTTGCGCGTCGCTGTAGTCCACGTCGAGCACCACGGGGGCGCTGAAGCCGCGCAGGATGGAGGGCACGGGCTCGGCTTGCACGCCGGTGAAGGTGAAGCTCTCGCGCTCTTGCGTCAGCACCAGGGTGTGGGTGTCGCCCGGCGCGGCACCGCTGCCCTGCAGGTGCAGCGGCAGGGCGCGGCCATCCGGCGCCACCAGGCCCACGCGCACGGGGATCACGAACGGCTCCTTGGCGGGCTGGCCTGGCGTGGGCGGGCAGGTCTGCGACAGCGTGAGCACGTAGGTCTGTGCGGCGGCGTCGAAGGCGCCCTCGGCCTTCACGCGCGGCGTGCCGGCCTGCGAATACCAGCGCTTGAACTGCGGCAGGAGGCGCGCCAGGTCGCTTTGCGGGTTGGCGTCGGCGATCGCCTGGGCGAAGTCGTCGCAGGTCACGGCCTGGCCGTCGTGGCGCTCGAAGTAGAGCGCCATGCCCTTCGCAAAGCCGTCCTTGCCGACCAGCGTCTGCATCATGCGCACCACCTCGGCACCCTTCTCGTAGATGGTGACGGTGTAGAAGTTGTTGATCTCGATGTAGCTGTCGGGCCGCACCGGGTGCGCCATGGGGCCGGCGTCCTCGGGGAACTGCGCGGTGCGCAGCACGCGCACGTCCTCGATGCGCTTGACGGCGCGGGCGCTCTCGACGCCGGCCATGTCCATGCTGAATTCCTGGTCGCGGAAGACGGTCAGGCCTTCCTTGAGGCTCAGTTGGAACCAGTCGCGGCAGGTCACGCGGTCGCCGGTCCAGTTGTGGAAGTACTCGTGGCCCACCACCGACTCGATGTTGCCGAAGTCGGCGTCGGTGGCCGTGGCGGGGTTGGCCAGCACGTACTTGGTGTTGAAGATGTTCAGGCCCTTGTTCTCCATCGCGCCCATGTTGAAGTCGCTGGTGGCGACGATCATGAAGCGATCCAGGTCGAGGTGCAGGCCGAAGCGGCTCTCGTCCCAGGCGATGGCGTGGACCAGCGACTGCATGGCGTGCTCGGTCTTGTCGAGATCGCCCGGGCGCACGTAGACCTGCAGCAGGTGCTCGCGGCCCGAGCGCGCGGTGATGCGCTGCTCGCGCGCCACCAGCTTGCCGGCCACCAGGGCGAACAGGTAGCTGGGCTTTCTGAACGGATCGACCCATCGGGCGAAGTGGCGGCCTTCGTCGAGGTCGCCGCTGTCCACCAGATTGCCGTTGGACAGCAGCACCGGGTACGCTGTCTTGTCGGCGCGGATGGTGACGGTGTAGCTGGCCATCACGTCCGGGCGGTCGAGGAAGTAGGTGATGCGGCGGAAGCCTTCGGCCTCGCACTGGGTGAAGAAGGTGTCCTGACTCACGAACAGGCCCATGAGCTTGGTGTTCTTGGCCGGGCAGCAGGTGGTGAAGATCTCCAGCGCGAAGGGCCCGGGGCCTTCGGGCAGGTTCTCCAGCACCAGTTGCGCGCCTTCGAGCTTGAACGAGGTGCCCGCGCCGTCCACCAGCACGCGCGCGAGGTTCAGGTCCTCGCCGTCGAGCCGCAGCGCCTGCGCGGGCACTGCGGGATTGCGCCGCAGCGTCATCCGGTTGAGCACGCGGGTCTTGGCGGGATCGAGGTCGAAGCACAGCTCGACGGTGTCGATCCAGTAGGCCGGCGCCTGGTAGTCGGCGCGGTAGATGGCCTGGGCTTGTCCTTCACGCAGCATGGGGTGGTTCTCCGATGGGAAGAAAGGGTTGCTTGATTCTCATACGCCCTGCTTGAGAGAGGCTTCGATGAAGGCGTCGAGGTCGCCGTCGAGCACCTTCTGCGTGGCCGATATCTCGACGCCCGTGCGCAGGTCCTTGATGCGGCTGTTGTCGAGCACGTAGCTGCGGATCTGGTGGCCCCAGCCCACGTCGGTCTTGGTGTCTTCCAGCTTCTGCTGCTCTTCCATGCGCTTGCGCATCTCGTAGTCGTACAGGCGCGAGCGCAGGCGCTGCCAGGCCACGTCGCGGTTGCTGTGCTGGCTGCGCCCGTCCTGGCACTGCACCACGATGCCGGTGGGGATGTGCGTGAGCCGCACCGCCGAATCGGTCTTGTTGATGTGCTGGCCGCCCGCGCCGCTGGCGCGGAAGGTGTCGGTGCGCACGTCGGCGGGGTTGATGTTGATCTCGATGGAGTCGTCGATCTCGGGGTACACGAAGACGCTGGCGAAGCTGGTGTGGCGCCCGCCTGCCGAATCGAACGGCGACTTGCGCACCAGCCGGTGCACGCCGGTTTCGGTGCGCAGCAGGCCGAAGGCGTACTCGCCCTCGATCTTGATGGTGGCGCTCTTGATGCCGGCCACGTCGCCGGGGGTCTCGTCTTCCACCGTGGCCTTGAAGCCCTTGCGCTCGGCGTACTTCAGGTACTGGCGCAGCAGCATGCTGGCCCAGTCGCAGGCCTCGGTGCCGCCGGCGCCGGCCTGGATGTCCAGGAAGCAGTTGAGCGGGTCGGCCTCGTTGCTGAACATGCGGCGGAATTCGAGCGCCTCCACGTCCTGGGCCAGGGCGGCGGCATCGGCCTCGATGGCCTCCAGCGCGCCATCGTCGCCTTCCTCCTTGGACATTTCATACAGCTCGGCGCTGTCGGCCAGCCCCTGGGTGAGCTTTTCGAGCGTGAGCACCACGCCGTCGAGCATCTTCTTTTCCTTGCCGAGCTCCTGGGCGCGCTTGGGGTCGTTCCAGACCGCGGGGTCTTCCAGCGATGCGTTTACCGTGCGCAGGCGGTCGGCCTTGGCATCGTAGTCAAAGATACCTCCGGAGATCCACCGTGCGTGCGCTCAGGCTCGCAAGGGTGGTGCCGATGAGGTTGGTGCGTTCTGCGTCCATGGGGGTGTCCTGGGGGTAATGGGCAAAGCCGGGGCGACGTGCGTCCCGGAAGTCAACCGCGCATTTTCTCATGCGCCGCCGCGCGGGCGGCCCCCTGTGCGGGTTTGCCGGCGCGCGCAGCGCCTGCGCGGCGTGCGGGGCCGCCGTACACTCGCACGCATCGTTGGTTCGAGGAAAGCGGCACACGCCATGGAAAACGCACAAAAAGTCCGGCTTGGCCGCAGCGACCTGCACGTCACCCCCATCTGCCTGGGCACCATGACCTTCGGCGAGCAGGTGGGCGAGGGCGACGCCCACGCCATCCTGGAGCGCGCGCTGGCGCGCGGCGTCAACTTTCTGGACACGGCCGAGATGTATGCCGTGCCTGCGCGCAAGGAAACCTTCGGCGCCACCGAAACCATCATCGGCAACTGGTTCACCCGGCATCCCGGCGTGCGCAACAAGGTGGTGCTCGCCACCAAGGTGGCCGGCCCGTCGCGCGGCATGCCGTGGGTCCGCGAGGGCGCGGGCATGACGGCGAACGACATCGTCGCCTCGTGCGACGCGAGCCTGAAGCGCCTGCGCACCGACGTGATCGACCTCTACCAGATCCACTGGCCCGAGCGCAACGCGCCGGCCTTCGGCAGCATCTACTTCAACCCTTCCAAGGACAGGCCCGCCGAGCAGCAGACGCCGATCCTGGAGCAGCTCCAGGCCATGGACCGGCTCGTGAAGGCCGGCAAGGTGCGCTACATCGGCCTTTCCAACGAGACGCCCTACGGCGTGCACGAGTTCGTGCGGCTGGCCGAAGCCCACGGCCTGCCGCGCGTGGCCACGGTGCAGAACGTGTACTGCCTGATCAGCCGCGCGCTGGAAAACGGCCTCGACGAAACCATGTACCGCCTGGGCGTGTCCCTGCTGCCGTATTCCCCGCTGGGCTTCGGGCTGCTGACGGGCAAATACGACCAATCGGGCATCACCGGGCCGGATGCTCCCAAGGGCGCGCGCATCGCCAGCTACGAATCGGTGCGCAAGCAGCGCTGGGGCCGGCCCGAGGCGCTGGCGGCCGCGCGTCGCTACAACGCGCTGGCGCGCCGGCATGGGCTTACCCCCACACGTCTGGCGCTGGCCTTCTGCTACACCAAGTGGCAGGTGGCCAGCACCATCATCGGCGTGACCTCGCTGGCGCAGCTCGACGAAGACCTGGACGCCTGGGGCACCACCCTGTCGCCCGACTTGCTGGCCGAGATCGACGCCATCCGCTGGGAGCTGCGCGACCCCGCCCAGTGAGCACATGGCGAAGAAGGACCTGCACGTCAGCGAAACCCCCGCGACGGCTTTCCTGAAGGCGCACGGCGTGCCCTTCACGGGCCACGCCTACGACTACGTGGAGCATGGCGGCACGGCGGAATCGGCCCGGCAACTCGGCGTGGACGAGCACCGCGTGGTCAAGACCCTGGTCATGCAGGACCAGGACGCCCGCCCGCTGATCGTGCTGATGCACGGCGACCGCAAGGTGTCCACCAAGAACCTCGCGCGGCAGATCGGCGCCAAGTCGGTCGAGCCCTGCACGCCCGAGACGGCCAGCCGCCACAGCGGCTACCTGGTGGGCGGCACCTCGCCGTTCGGCACGCGCCGGGCCATGCCGGTCTATGTCGAGGAAAGCATCCTGGCGCTGCCCGCCATCCACATCAACGGCGGGCGGCGCGGCTACCTGGTGGAGATCGACCCGCGGGCCTGCGCACGGCTGCTCGGCGCCAAACCCGTGCAGTGCGCGCTGCAGCAATAGCGGCGCCGCCTGGCCGGGGCATGCGGCACGGGGGCTGGCAGAATGGCCCCCGCTTTCCATGCCAGCCGCATACACAAGAAGGAGAAGCCGTGCAGGCTCTGTACCCCGTTCTCGCCGCCGTGGCCGCCTATCTGGTGGGCTCGCTGTCGTTCGCCGTCATGGTGAGCCGCGCCATGGGCCTGGGCGACCCGCGCAGCTACGGCAGCGGCAACCCCGGGGCCACCAACGTGCTGCGTTCGGGCAGCAAGGCGGCGGCCATCGTCACCCTGCTGCTCGACGCGGCCAAGGGCTGGCTGCCGGTGGCGCTGGTGCGCTGGTTCGGCGGGCCCTGGGGCCTGGGCGAGGGCACGGTGGCGCTCGTGGGGCTGGCAGCGTTCCTCGGGCATCTGTACCCGGTGTTCTTCCGCTTCCAGGGCGGCAAGGGCGTGGCCACGGCGCTGGGCGTGCTGCTCGGCGTGGACTGGCTGCTGGGCCTGGCGGTGGTGCTGGTCTGGCTGGCGGTGGTGGCGGCCATGCGCTATTCGTCGCTGGCCTCGCTGGTGGCGGCGGCGTTCGCGCCGTTCATCTACCTGCTGGGCGCGGGCGCGGCCTGGGATGCCGACACGCCGGTGGCGGCGGCCATCGCCGCGATGGCCGTGCTGCTGGCCTGGCGCCACCGCGGCAACATCCGGCGGCTGGTCGAAGGGCAAGAGCCACGGCTGGGCAAGAAGCGCTGAAACGCTATCCAATCGATAGCTGCAGGCGCTTTATGCACCTGCGCTGGAGGCCGAAAAGGCTTGAACTTTCTTGACGCATCAGCCCTCCAGGCTGGCCCGGCCCTGCGACACGTAAAGCCCCAGCCGCACCATGGTGCGGTGGTTCAGTTCCACACGCAGGGCCACCTGCGACAGGGCGGACTGGATGTGCGGCTTGCCGTCGCTGGTATGGTGCAGGCGGGGCTGCTCGTAGGGCTCGGCATGGCTGTCGAGCAGGCTGGCGACCAGCGGCTGGTTGGCCTGGCTGCTGCGCCGCAGCACCACGGCGGTGTCGCCGTTGTCCAGCCGCACGAAGGTGCCGGGCGGGCACAGGCCCACGCTGCGCACCAGGGCGATGCCCACGGGGTCGCGCGGCTGCAGCTCGTCGCCGACGATCATGCGCACCGTGTCGGTCGCGCTGCGGCCCGGGCGTGACTTGCGCGGGCTGATCATGGCGGCGTAGCGGTCGATGAGCCCGAGCACGTAGGCCGGGCGCTGGGCCTGCGGCAGCGCGTCGTACACCGGCTTGCCGGACTGCGCGGCATGGTGCTGGGCCACGGTGTCGAGCCACAGCCCGTCGGCGATGCCGAACTGCTCCAGCATCAGCCGGCCGCGCTGCGGGTGGCTGCGGATGGCCTCCTGCTGCGCGGAGGAGGGCCGCTCGCGCTGTTCGGCCAGCACGTCCTGCAGCTCGGTCATGCCGATGTTCATGGTGATGGCCGCGCGCACCAGGCTGTCGCGCACGGCGCCGGTCATGCCGAGCTGCGGCGCCACGATGTGGCAGAGCGCCGCGCACACCAGCGCGTGCGAGGCGCTGTAGCCCACCGAGGAGGTCAGCGCGAGCTGGAACAGCAGGTAGAGCGCCGCGTCGGTGTCGTGGGTGACGAGGTCCTGCATCCAGCGGTCGAACTGGCGCACCTTGCGCGGGAATTCCTGCGCCTGCCGCGGGTGGGCCAGCAGCATAGACAGGCCCAGCTCCAGGTCGGTCCACTGGCTTTGCAGGTCTTCGTAGCTGCTGTCGTAGGTGTTGATGGGCGGGGCCGGCAGCATGCAGGATCAGTAGCGCTTCTCGAGCACCATCTGGTCGCTCTGACGGGTCAACTGGAATTGCGCGAGGAAGTTGTTGCCCAGCAGCACGTAGGGCATGGGCATGGGGGTGACGACCGCGTCCACGCCGAACAGCTCCACGTCGTCGATGCGCAGGGAGCCGAGCTTGACGGCCCAGCCCTGCGCCGTGCCGTTGGCGGTGGCCAGGCGCACCGGCGTGCCGGCGCGGAAGTCCAGGCCCATGCGCTCGGCCTCGGCCATGCCGATGGCGACGGTGGTGGCGCCGGTATCGACCATGAACTGCATCGTCTGCCCGTTGATGCGCCCCTGGTGGATGAAGTGGCCGCGGCTGTCGGCCATGAGGACGATGCGGTTGCCGCCGCCGCGGTTGCCCACGCTCACGGGCGCGTCGCCCATGCGCAGCGTGGCGCGGCTGCCGGCGATGTCCACCACCACCGCGTCGCGCCCGATCTCCAGCACCTTCACGCCCTGCAGCGACTGGCCCGCGGCCACGCTGCGCGGCGCGCCGCCGTCAACCACCAGCAGCGCCCGCTCGCGCCCCAGGATGCCCGCCAGCCCGACGCTCTGGCCCCAGGCGCTGCCGCAGGCCAGCAGCAGCAACGGCGAAGCAAGGGCCAGGAGGTGGTGCGGCGCATGGGGCATGGTAGGACGCGGGCCGCGCGGCCGGCGGGGCGGGGGAGAATGTTCAGTCCCGGAAATTGTTGAAGGATAGCGGCACGTCGGTGATTTCCTTGCGCAGCAGTGCCATGGCGCTCTGCAGGTCGTCACGCTTGGCGCCGCTGACGCGCACCGCGTCGCCCTGGATGGCGGCCTGCACCTTGAGCTTGCTGTCCTTCACCAGGCGCTGGATTTTCTTGGCCAGTTCGGCCTCGATGCCGTTGCGCACCTTGATGGTCTGCTTGACCTTGTCGCCGCCGATCTTCTGCACCGCACCCGCGTCGAGGAAGCGCACGTCCACGCTGCGCTTGGCGAGCTTGGCGCGCAGCACGTCCTCGATCTGGGTGAGCTGGAAGTCGGCGTCGCCCAAGAGGGTGATCTCGCGCTCCTTGATCTCGATGGCGGCAGAGGTGCCCTTGAAGTCGAAGCGCGTGCCGATTTCCTTGGCCGTGTTGTCCACGGCGTTCTTGACCTCGACCAGGTTGGCTTCGCAGACGGTATCGAAAGAAGGCATGGAGGGTGTTCGCCAGGGGGGGGCCGATGAGACAATGGGGTGGATGTTAGTCGAGAAAAATGTTCCGCTCCAGCCCTACAACACCTTCGGCATCGTGGCGCGCGCGCAGTCCCTGGCGCACATCGCCGCCGAGGATGATGTGCGCGCGATCGTGGACGACCCGCGCTGGCGTGGCGAGCCCCGCTTCGTGCTGGGCGGGGGCAGCAACATCGTCCTCACGGGCGACCTGCGGGCGCTGGTGCTGAAGGTGGAGATCCGCGGCCTGCGCGTGGTGGACGAGACGCCGCACGCGGTCATCGTGGAGGCTGGCGCGGGCGAGGCCTGGCACGAGGTGGTGCGCTGGACCGTCGCGCACGGTTTGCCGGGCCTGGAGAACCTGGCGCTGATCCCCGGCACGGCGGGTGCCGCGCCGGTGCAGAACATCGGTGCCTACGGCGTGGAGCTGCAGGACCGCTTCGAGTCGCTGGACGCGGTGGACCTGCTGACCGGGCGCTCCTTCACGCTCGACGCGGCGCAATGCGCCTTTGGCTACCGCGATTCGGTATTCAAGCACGCGCCCGAGGCGCAGGCCGGCGGCGCCCTGCCGCGCAACATGGGGGATGGAGCGCCCATGCTGCCGCGCAACATGGGGGATGGAGCGCCCATGCTGCCGCGCAACATGGGGTTGGCAGGGCGCGCGCTCATCACGCGCGTGCGCCTGCGCCTGCCCAGGCCCTGGCGGCCCGAGCTGGGCTACCTGGACCTGGCGCGCCGCTGCGCGCAGACGGGCATCGCCCACCCCGGTGCGCAGCAGATATTCGACTGGGTCTGCGCCATTCGCCGCGCCAAGCTGCCCGACCCGGCGGTCGTGGGCAACGCGGGCAGCTTCTTCAAGAACCCCAGCGTCACGCCCGAGCAGTGCGCCGACATCATCGAGCGCGAGCCGAAGATCGTGCACTACCCCATGCCCGACGGCAGCGTCAAGCTGGCCGCCGGCTGGCTCATCGACGCCTGCGGCTGGAAGGGCAAATCCGTAGGCAAGGCGGGCGTGCATGAGCGGCAGGCGCTGGTGCTGGTCAACCGCGGCAGCGGCGCCGACAGCGTGAGCGGTGGCGAGGTGATGACGCTGGCGCGCGCCATCCAGACCAGCGTGTACGAGCGCTTCGGCATCCTGCTCGAACCCGAGCCGGTGGTGGTGTAGCCGGCCTGCTGGTGCTGGAATTCCATATACTCCCTGGGAGTATATAATATAAGTCGGCTAATTTACTGCGCTGGAGATGAGGTGGAGGGGGGAGTATATGTTTGGGCGGTGTTCTTGCTCGCTGCCGCACGCGGGCCGGGGAATCAGCCGAAGCGGCAGATGTAGCAGTAGGGCTCGCCGCTCACGCGGATGTCGAAGCTCGGCTGCCCCGGCACGCTGAAGCGCTCGCCCACGCCCGACTTCACCCACGCATCGGCGCCCGCCAGGCGGTATTCGCAGGCACCGGCCACGCCCTCCATGACTTCCGGCGCGCCGGTGGTGAAGGTCAGCGTGGACGGCAGGATCACGCCCACGCTCTGCTGCGAGCCGTCGGCCAGCGTGAAGCCGTGGCTCACGCATTTGCCGTCGAAATACACGTTGGCCCGGGTGGTGATGGAAACGTTGTCGATGCGCTCGGTGGTCATGCGCAAACTTTGGCAGGACTTACGCAAACAAGGATGCACCAGCCGTTGCGTCCAAAGAACGCGCGTCTTGCCTGAACCCGTTCTGCATAAGTCGTTTGGGGTTGTTTGCTTCTATTTTGATAGCTGTCACCGCAGGTAGAATAAGCGCTGGAGGCCGATTTCATTGAGAAAATTCTTTCTTGCGCGGCCGCTATGCGCCTGCGATTGCAGGCCGACCCGCCAAAGGAAAAGGGGCTGAAAAAGAGGCCGCCGGGGCCCCTCGTGCTGGCCAGGCGCGCGGTCAGCGCCAGTGGCGGTGATGGTCGCCACGCGAATAGGAATAGCCCAGATCCAGCGATATGTTGGGGGGCGCATAGCCGGGTGCATAGCCGGGGGCGTAGACCACTGGCGGCGTCGCATAGGTCGGCACCACCATGCCCGGCTGCACATACATGGGCTGCTGCGACTGGTATATCGTGGGCGGTCGGCTGGAGTAGCTGTTGCCGCCATGGTCGTTGCCCGCCGCCGGCACCACCTGTACCGCAATGGTGGGGCCCGGGTCGGTCGCGGTCTGGGTGGTGTACTGGCGGCCCGCGTATTCGTACACCACGGTGTAGCCGGTGGTGCGGTTTTCATACGAGGTCTGCGTGCCGCAGCGCTGCACGTTCTGGTACTGCGGCTGGCCGTTGCCCTCGATGCGGTCGCCCGTGATGGCACCGCCGAAGATGCCCAGCGCCGTGGCCGCCGCGCGCCCGCTGCCGCCGCCGATGGCATTGCCGATAGCGCCGCCCGCGATGGCGCCCATCACCGCGCCAGCCCCCGTGTGCGGCGCTTGCGTGACCACGGTTTCCGTGTTGCAGACCTGTTGCGGAATCGCCACCTGCTGCACGATGGGCGTGGCCGACAGCACGCGGCCCTGCTCCTGCTGCGCCGCGCACAGGCCAGCAGTGGCTGCCAGCGCCGAGAAGAGAACCAGCTTCTTCATGATTGAAAACTCCTTCATGGGTGTTTAACGCGCCATGTGGGTAAAAAGTTTATCGACCTCCCATATCCGGGCCTTCAATGCGGCATAAAGTCATGTAAAGCTTTGTGCCGAGGGGGTGCGCCCTCGATTCTGCGCCCCGGTGGCCCGCTGCGCCCACTGCTGCGGCACGAAGCCCACGGTGGGTGCCTGTGCCGTGCCCGCCGGCCACTCCACGACCGGGCGCTTGATGACGCTGGGCTGGGCCTGCATGAGTGTGCTGGCGCTGGCCGCGTCGCGTACCTGGGCCTGGGTTTCGGGCGGCAGGCGGCGCCAGGCGGTGCCCTGGCGGTTCAGCAGCTTTTCCCAGCCCACGGCGGCGATCCAGGCCGCCAGCCGGTCGGCGGGAACGCCCTGTTTCTTGAAATCGTGGAATGCATGGGCCACGCCATGCTCGTCGAGCCAGGTGCGCGACTTCTTGACGGTGCTGCAGTTGGGGATGCCATAGACGATGGGGATGCTCATTTGCCGATGATCCGCCATTTCGGGCCTGCGCGACAATCACGCCCCGTGATGCATACCGAATATTCCACGCTCGACGCCTGGCTTGCGCACTGCGAGCGCCTGCACCCCCAGAACATCGCACTGGGCCTGGAGCGCGTGCGCGAGGTGGCGCGCCGGCTCGACCTGCGCTTCGACTGCCCCGTGGTCACCGTGGCCGGCACCAATGGCAAGGGCTCGAGCTGCGCCATGCTCGAAGCCATCGCGCTGCAGGCGGGCTACCGCACGGGGGTCTATGGCTCGCCGCACCTGGTGCGGTTCGAGGAGCGCTGCCGCATCCGCGGCGACGTCGTGGCCACCGCCGACCTGCTGCCGCATTTCGGCGCCGTGGAGGAAGCCCGCACGCGCGATGCATCCGTGTCGCTGAGCTATTTCGAGTTCACCACGCTGGCGATCCTGCGCCTGATGAGCCAGGCGGGGCTGGACGTCGCCATCCTCGAAGTGGGGCTGGGCGGGCGGCTCGACGCCACCAACATCGTCGATGCCGACTGCGCCATCGTCACCAGCATCGACCTCGACCACATGGAATACCTGGGCCCCGACCGCGAGAGCATTGGGCGCGAGAAGGCCGGCATCCTGCGCCCCGGGCGGCCCGCCATCGTGAGCGACCCGGTGCCGCCGCAGAGCGTGGTCGCGCATGCCGAGGCTATCGGCGCGGACCTGTGGCGCTTCGGGCGCGACTTCAACTATTCCGGCGACCAGCAGCAGTGGAGTTGGGCCGGGCGCGGGCGCCGCTACGCGGGGCTGGCATACCCGGCGCTGCGCGGCGCCAACCAGCTCGTCAACGCATCGGGCGTGCTGGCGGCGTTCGAGGCGCTGCGCGGCGTGCTGCCGGTCACGGCCCAGGCCGTGCGCACGGGGCTGGCGATGGTGGAGCTGCCGGGGCGCTTCCAGATCGTGCCGGGCCAGCCCACGCTGGTGCTGGACGTGGCCCACAACCCGCATTCGGTGGCCGCGCTGGCCGCCAATCTGGACGCGATGGGCTTCTACCCCACCACCCATGCCGTGTTCGGCGCCATGGCGGACAAGGACCTGGGCGCCATGCTGGCGAAGGTGCAGCCACTCATCGACCGCTGGTATTTCACCGACCTGCCGACGCCCCGGGCCGAATCAGCGGCGCAGCTGCTCGCCAAATGGCGGGCGGTGCAGATCGTGGCGGGCCAGCGGCGCGAGGTGCCGGCCAGCACCTATGCCGACCCCCTTGCGGCCCTGCGCGGAGCCATCGCCGCGGCGGACCCGGCTGATAGAATCGTGGTCTTTGGCTCGTTCTACACCGTGGGCGGCGTGCTGAAGGACGGGGTGCCCCGCCTCGACGCCCCGCACCTCAACGCGCAGAACAGCGCATAGACCTGCATCCATGGCATTTTTCAAGTTCCGCTGGCCTGGCGCGAAGGAGCAGGGCGACAAGCCTGCTCCCAAGGTCGCCAAAGCCCCCGCCAGGACGCACGCGGGGCCTTCGGACAGCGTGGAGCTGCTGCGTCGGCGCGCCCGCCATCGGCTGATCGGCGCCGCTGCGCTGGTGCTGATCGGCGTAGTCGGTTTTCCCCTGCTGTTCGACACCCAGCCGCGGCCCATCCCCGTGGACATTCCCATCGTGGTGCCCGACCGCAACCAGGCCATGCCGCTCGTGGCCCCGCCTGCGGTATCGGCGGCTGCGCCGGAAGTGGCGGCGCCTGCGGCCACGGTTGCCGCAGCGCCACCGGCCCCTGCGGTGGCGCCGGTGCCTCAGCCGCCTGTACCGCCGCGGGAAGAAATCGTGTCTGCGTCTGCCCGCACGGAAAGCGGCAAGGAGCCGCAGGCCGCCGTGCCGCCCGCACCGGCAACGGTGGCGCCACCCGTACTCCCCAAAGAGCCGCCTGCCGTTCCGAAGCCCGGGCCCAAGGTGCAAGACAAGCCGCCCGCCGCCACGCCTTCGCGCGACAGCAGTGCGCGCGCGCAGGCGCTGCTCGAAGGCAAGGTTCCGACGGCTGCCGACGGGCGTTTCGTCGTGCAGGTCGGTGCGTTCAGCGACCAGGGCAAGGCGCGCGAAGTGCGGCAGAGGGTTGAAAAAGCGGGTCTCAAAACCTATACGCAGACGGTCGAAACCAAGGACGGGCCGCGCACGCGGGTGCGCGTGGGGCCGTTCGCCACGCGCGCCGAGGCCGACCGCGCCGCGTCGCGGATCAAGGGCTTGGATTTGCCTGCCGCGATCCTCGCGTTGTAGCCTTGGCCCCCCGCATGTCGGCGCTGGATTGGGTGTTCGTGGCGGTTCTGCTGGCCTCCATGCTGGTGGGAGCGTGGCGGGGCTTGGTGTACGAGGTGCTGTCGGTGCTGGGCTGGGTCGTGGCCTTCGTGGCGGCCCAGTGGCTGGCGCCGCGGGTGGCGGAGTGGCTGCCGATGGCGGAGTTCGACGAGACACTGCGCCATGCCGCCGGCTTCGTGCTGGCGTTCGTGGCGGTGCTGTTTGCATGCGGCTTTCTCGCATGGGTCGGCAAGCGGTTGATGGAGGTGATCGGATTGCGGCCTGTGGACCGCACCCTGGGCGCCGCGTTCGGTATCCTGCGCGGCGTGGTGCTGCTGCTGGCAGCGACGGTTCTGGCGCAGATGACGCCGTTGCATGCCAGCGCGTGGTGGCGGGAGTCAAAAGGGGCGCCCGTGCTTGCGGCGGCGCTGAAGAGTCTGAAGCCGGCATTGCCGGAAGAGTTCGGAAGGCATCTTCCTTCGTGAAGCTTTGCCTTGGATGGTGTCCCCGCCCCGTCGCGGCGGGCCTTCCGGGGTGGGATGGAAACCTATGTGTGGAATCGTTGGCGTTGTCAGCAGCGCGCCTGTCAACCAATTGATCTACGACGCCTTGCTGCTGCTGCAGCATCGCGGGCAGGACGCCGCGGGCATCGTGACGCAGCTCGGCCACAAATTCTTCATGCACAAGGCCAAGGGCATGGTGCGCGACGTGTTCCGCACGCGCAACATGCGCGCGCTGCCGGGCAACGTGGGGCTCGGCCAGGTGCGCTATCCGACTGCGGGCAACGCCTACAGCGAGGAAGAGGCCCAGCCGTTCTACGTCAACGCACCGTTCGGCATCGTGCTGGTGCACAACGGCAACCTGACGAACGCCCAGGCGCTGCGCGCCGAGCTGTTCTCCACCGACCATCGCCACACCAATACCGAGAGCGACTCCGAGGTGCTGCTCAACGTGCTGGCGCACGAGCTGGAAAAAGCCACGCGCGGCGTGCCGCTGCAGGTGGACGATGTGTTCGCCGCCGTGCGTAGCGTGCATCGGCGCATCAAGGGCTCGTATGCGGTGGTCGCGCTGATCGCGGGCCATGGCCTGCTGGCGTTCCGCGACCCGCACGGCATCCGGCCCCTGGGCCTGGGGCGCTGCAACGACGGCACGGTGATGGTGGCCAGCGAGTCGGTGGCGCTGGAAGGCACGGGACATGTGTTCGAACGCAACATCGCGCCGGGCGAAGCCGTGTTCATCGGCCTCGACGGCACGGTACATGCGCAACAGTGCGCGGACAAGGCCAGCCTCACGCCGTGCATCTTTGAATTCGTCTATCTCGCAAGACCCGACTCCGAACTGGACGGCATCTCGGTCTACCAGGCACGGCTGAACCTGGGCGAAACCCTGGCCAAGCGCGTGATCTCCACGGTGCCGCCGCAGGAGATCGACGTGGTGATCCCCATTCCCGAATCGAGCCGGCCCAGCGCCACGCAGCTTGCCCACCTGCTGGGCATTCCGTACCGCGAAGGCTTCGTGAAGAACCGCTACGTGGGCCGCACCTTCATCATGCCGGGGCAGGGCGTGCGCAAGAAGTCGGTGCGCCAGAAGCTCAACGTGATCGGCAGCGAGTTCAAGGGCCGCAACGTGCTGCTGGTGGACGACTCCATCGTGCGCGGCACCACCAGCCGCGAGATCGTGCAGATGGCCCGCGATGCCGGCGCGCGCAAGGTCTACCTGGCCAGCGCGGCGCCGCCGGTGCGCTACCCCAACGTCTACGGCATCGACATGCCGACCGAGACCGAACTGGTGGCCCACGGGCGCACGGTGGAGGAGGTGCGCGCCATCATCGGCTGCGACGCGCTGATCTACCAGGATGTGGAGGGCATGAAGAAGGCCATCGGTTCGCTCAACCCGCAGCTCGACGGCTTCGACGCTTCCTGCTTCGATGGCGTGTACGTGACCGGCGACATCACCGCCGGCGACATCGCGCGGCTCAACCAGGGCCGCGTGGGCGCCACGGAGGAGGGCGACGAAGACACCTCCCGCCTGGCACTCCCGAACGCCGAGGCAGCCTGACGCCACCCATACCACAAGGCTTGTCCCGTGACCGACGACCATACCCTTCCCCCGGGCCTGCACCGCGAAACGCTGGCGGTGCGCGAGGCCATGCCGCGCAGCGTCTATGGCGAGAACTCCGAGGCGCTGTACCTCACGAGCAGCTTCGTGCAGCCCGATGCCGAAACCTCGGCCCGCCGCTTCGCCGGCACCGAGGACGGCTTCACCTACACGCGCACATCCAACCCCACGGTGGCGAGCTTCGAGCGCCGGCTGGCGGTGCTCGAAGGTACCGAGGCCGCCATCGCCGCGTCGAGCGGCATGGGCGCCATCCTCATGCTCTGCATGGGCTTGCTGAAGGCCGGCGACCACGTGGTGTGTTCGCGCTCGACCTTCGGCGCGACCATGAGCCTGATCGGCAAGGAGTTCGCCAAGTTCGGCGTGGAATCGACCTTCGTCTCGCAGACGGACGTGGACGCCTGGCGCGCCGCCGTGCGGCCCAACACCCGCCTGCTGTTCGCCGAAACGCCGACCAATCCGCTGACCGAAGTCTGCGACATCGCCGCGCTTGCGGACATTGCGCATGCGGCGGGCGCCTTGCTGGCGGTGGACAACTGCTTTTGCTCCCCGGCCCTGCAGCGGCCCGCGGAATACGGCGCGGACCTCGTCATCCATTCGGGCACCAAATACCTCGATGGCCAGGGGCGGGTGCTGGCCGGCGCCATCTGCGGCCCGCGCAAGTACATCGTGGACGTATTCGCCGCCACCGTGCGCACAGCGGGCATGGCACTCTCGCCGTTCAACGCCTGGGTGGTGCTCAAGGGGCTGGAAACACTGTCGATACGCATGCAGGCGCAATGCGCCAACGCATTGCAGCTCGCGCGCTGGCTGGAGGCGCACCCCGCCATCGCCCGCGTGTACTACCCGGGCCTGGAGTCCCACCCCCAGCACGCGCTGGCCATGCGGCAGCAGGGCGGCATGGGTAGCGCGGTGCTGTCTTTCGACGTGAAGGCCGATGGCGTGGATGCATTGCGCCGCGCAGCGTTCCATGTGATCGACAGCACGCGCGTATGCAGCATCACCGCGAACCTGGGCGACACCAAGACCACCATCACACATCCGGCGACCACCTCGCACGGACGGCTCACCGAGGTCCAGCGCCAGGCGGCGGGCATCGGCCAGGGGCTGATCCGCGTGGCGGTCGGGCTCGACCATATCGACGACATCAAGGCCGATCTGCTGCGCGGTCTGGATACCCTCAGCGCATGACACAACAAAAAATCCGCACCCGCTTCGCCCCGTCGCCCACAGGATTCATCCACCTTGGCAATATCCGCTCGGCGCTCTACCCCTGGGCTTTCGCCCGCTCCACGGGTGGCGCCTTCATCCTGCGCATCGAGGATACCGATCTCGAGCGCTCCACCCAGGCGGCCGTGGATGTGATCCTTGAAAGCATGCAATGGCTGGGCCTGACGCCAGACGAAGGGCCGTACTACCAGATGCAGCGCATGGACCGCTACAAGGAGGTGCTGGCGCTGATGCAGGCGCAGGGCCTGGTCTATCCCTGCTACATGAGCGTGGCCGAACTCGATGCGCTGCGCGAACGCCAGATGGCCGCCAGGCAGAAGCCGCGCTATGACGGCACCTGGCGCCCAGAGCCCGGCAAGGTTTTGCCCGCTGTTCCCGCTGGTGTGCAGCCGGTGCTGCGCTTCAAGAACCCGATGGCGGGCGTCGTGGCGTGGGACGACAAGGTCAAGGGGCGCATCGAGATCCACAACGAGGAACTCGACGACCTCGTGATCGCGCGGCCCGATGGAACGCCGACCTACAACTTCTGCGTGGTGGTGGATGACATCGACATGGCGATCACGCATGTGATCCGAGGCGACGACCACGTGAACAACACGCCGCGGCAGATCAACATCTTCCGCGCCCTCGGCAAGGAGCCGCCCGTCTACGCCCACCTGCCCACCGTGCTCAACGAGCAGGGCGAGAAGATGAGCAAGCGCAACGGCGCCAAGCCGGTGACGCAGTACCGCGATGAGGGCTATCTGCCCGACGCGATGATCAACTACCTTGCGCGCCTGGGCTGGAGTCATGGCGATGACGAGATTTTTTCGCGCACGCAGTTCCTGCAGTGGTTCGATCTCGACCATCTTGGAAAAAGTGCCGCGCAGTTCGACGAGGCCAAGCTGCGCTGGGTCAATGCGCAGCACATCAAGGCAATGGGCGATGACGAACTGGCTGTGCTGGCGAGCGCAATCCTGGTGCGCCGCGGTTTCTCTGCGGATGTGCTCGCGGACGGGCGGCTCCCACGCATCTGTGCCTTGTTCAAGGATCGTTGCGAGACGACGGTGGCACTGGCGGACTGGGCGGCCATCTTTTATGGTGCGGCGATAGCGCCCACGCAGGAAGACCGCGAGAAGCACATCACTGCGGCCATCGCGCCGGCACTGGATGCGCTGGCTGCGCAACTCGCAGTAGGCACATGGGACAAGCCATCGATCGCCGCGGCGATCAAGACTGTGTTGGCGGAACATGGCTTGAAGATGCCGCAGCTTGCAATGCCCGTGCGTGTACTGGCCATGGGCACGCCGCACACTCCGTCGGTCGATGCGGTCATCGAGCTCATCGGACGAGAAAAAATCTTGGAAATATTGCGGAGCCGCTGAATATCTGTCTATAATTCAAGGCTCAGGAGTTGGCGGCCGAGCGGATTCGCAGGGTCGAAAACTATGGGGGTATAGCTCAGCTGGGAGAGCGCTTGCATGGCATGCAAGAGGTCATCGGTTCGATCCCGTTTACCTCCACCAATTTCTTGAGAATCAGTCCCAAGGTTTTGACCCTATCGTCTAGAGGCCTAGGACATCACCCTTTCACGGTGAGTACCGGGGTTCGAATCCCCGTAGGGTCGCCAAGTTTGTGGCGCTTGGCTCGCAAGAGCGAAAGCCGCACCACGCGGAGTGGTAGTTCAGTTGGTTAGAATACCGGCCTGTCACGCCGGGGGTCGCGGGTTCGAGTCCCGTCCACTCCGCCAGCCATATGGGAAGCCGCTGCAATTTCATTGATTTGCAGCGGCTTTTTTCTTGACTGCTACACGTTGTACGCCTGTCTGTGCTACCCGCGGCCGCTCGTTTGTGCAGCAGATGTGCAGCAACCAAAGCGTGCCACGCGCTTCTGCTTCTGCCTGCATGCACCGCTCTGCGCCGGCGGCTCGTTGGCCACCAACGCGAGCGAGCACCCCATGCATCACACCGACAGACAAGGCGCCCAGCAGCGCCCGAAACCGGCTACGCGACCTTGTTGTTCTCGTTGGCGCGAAGTTAACCCTGGAAACGGCAGTTGGATGCGCTCCGCCGGTGCCGTGATCGGGGTGCCAGGCAAGACGCGACGACGCGGCGGGCTGCTGCCCGCAAGGAGAAGCAACGCCGCATGGCGCCCCGAGCGCGGTGCTGGCAGGTGCATAGCGCTCTCACCCACGAGGTGAACCCCATCGGCGCCGTCAATGCTCGATTTCATGCGGCCTGGCAAGGGATACGAAGCGGTCAACTGCCGTTTCCAGGTTAACTGCATGTATCCGAACGAGGCGTGGACTGGTCGTCTGGCGGCACCTGTGTGGCGCCAAAGTTGACGGCCTCGGATTCCTTGTTTGCGTCAGTCCTGTGCGGTTATGCTGGCATTTTTCCGTGCAGCAGAATCCGTCCATAAGCCCCGCCATGCCCTACCGCAACCTGCCGACATTGCAGCGCCGTCTCGGCGAGTGGCTGTTGTTGGGCGTGCTGTTCCTGGCGCTGGGGGCCCTCGTGGTGCACATCGTGCTCCTGGAGCAGAGCCGCATCGCGCGGCAGGAACTGGACCGCCTGCAGGCGCAGGCCCGCACGGTGGACGACAACCTCACGCGCCAGTTCCACGGCATCTACGGTGCCCTGGGCGACGTGCGTGACGAGTTCGGCCTGGGCGACCCGGCATCCGCCGGCCCGCAGGCCTCGGCGCGGCTGCAGGCGCTGGTGCGCGCCATGCCCGGCGTGCGCACCATGCTGGTCGTCGATGCCGAGGGGCGCATCTGGGCCGCCAGCCGCAGCGAACTGCTGCAGCGCAACGTGGACGAGCGCGAATTCTTCACCACGCCGCGCGAGCAGCCGCGCGCCGCGCTGCTGTATGTATCGCAGCCGTTTCATACCGACCTCGGCGTGTACTCGATCAACGTGGCGCGCGTCATCCTCGATGCGCGGCAGCGCTTCGCCGGCATCGTCTCGGCCACGCTCGACCAGACCTACGTCGACGTGGTGCTCCGCTCGGTGCTCTACGCCCCCGACATGCACGCATCCATCATGCACGGCGACGGGGCCGTGTTCCTGGCCCTGTCGGGGGACAGCCAGCGCCCCATGGCCATGGAGCCGGGCGGCCCGCTGTTCGCGCGGCACATGACCAGCGGCCAGATCGCCACGGCATACGAGGACACCCGCGAAACGGCCAACGCCCGCATGCTGGCGCAGCGCACCATCAACCCCGCCAGCGCGCCGATGGACAAGCCGCTGGTGGTGGGCATCAGCCGCCAGGTCGATGCCGTGTTGGCACCGTGGCGCGCCCAGGCCATGGTGTATGGCGTGCTCTACGCGGCGTGCGCGCTGCTGGCGGTGCTGGGGCTGCTGCTCATACAGCGCTGGCGCGCCCAGCGCGTGTTGCTCGATGCCCGGCGCGACGCGGATCGGCGTGCCGACGCCGAGCGGCTGGAACTCACCCTCACCGGCGCCGACGTGGGCCTGTGGGACTGGGACGTGCCCAGCGGGCGCATGTTCTTCAATGAGCGCTGGTATGCCATGCTCGGCTACGCCGCCTCGGAGATCGCGCCCTTCGTGCGCAACTGGCTGGCCCTGGTCCACCCCGAAGACCGCGCACGCATCAACCAGAGGCTCGACCCGCACCTGCGCGGCGAAACCCCGGTGTATGAATGCGAATACCGCATGCGCCACCAGGACGGCCACTGGGTCTGGATCCTCGACCGCGGCAAGCTCATGGAGCGCGGCACGCGTGGCGAGCCCGTGCGCATCGTCGGCGCGCACATGGACATCACCGCCCGCAAGCACGCCGACGAAGCCCTGCGTGCCAGCGAGGCGCGCTTCCGCAGCCTGACCGAGCTCTCATCCGACTGGTACTGGGAGATCGACGCACAGTACCGCCTCGTTCGCATCGAGGGCTATTCGGCCCGCGACACCGGCTTGTCGAGCCAGGGGCAGCTTGGCCATACACAGTGGGAGATCGGCGCGCTCAACATGTCCGACGCGGACTGGCAGGCCCACCGCGCGGCGCTGGAGGCGCACGAGACCTTCCACGACCTCGAACTGCAGCGGCTCGACGGGCAGGGCAGTACGTACTGGATCGCCATCAGCGGCGCGCCGATCTTCGACGAGGCGGGGGCCTTGCGCGGCTACCGCGGCATCGGGCGCGACATCACCGGGCGCAAGCGCGCCGAGGACGAGATCGAGCGCCTGGCCTTCTACGACGCCCTCACCGGCCTGCCCAACCGCCGCCTGCTGCTGGACCGCCTGACCGTCGCGCTCGCGGCCAGCGGGCCGCGGCAGGACCAGGGCGCGCTGCTGTTCATCGACCTCGACAACTTCAAGGACCTGAACGACACCATGGGCCACGACGTGGGCGACACGCTGCTGGAGCGCGTGGCCAACCGCCTCGTCACCTGCGTGCGCGCCGGCGACACGGTGGCGCGCCTGGGCGGCGACGAGTTCGTGGTGATGCTCGAACACCTGGGCCGCGACATCGACGCCGCCGAGGCCGCGGCCCGCGCCGTGGCCGCCAAGGTGCTCGACATCCTCAACCACCCCTACGTGCTCGACGGCTACCAGCACCACAGCACGCCCAGCATCGGCATTGCGCTGTTCGACAGCCAGACCCGCAGCGTGGACGAGCTGCTCAAGCGCGCCGACCTCGCCATGTACCAGGCCAAGGCCGACGGGCGCAACACCATCTGCCTGTTCCTGCCCGAAATGCAGGCCGCCGTCAGCGCGCGCTCGGCGCTCGAAGGCGACCTGCGCCAGAGCCTGCAGCACGACGAGATGCTGCTGTACTACCAGCCCGTGGTGAACGAGGACGCGCACCTCACGGGCGTGGAGGCGCTGCTGCGCTGGCACCATCCGCAGCGCGGCATGGTGTCGCCGGCCGAGTTCATCCCGCTGGCCGAGCAGACCGGCCTGATCCTGCCCATCGGCCAGTGGGTGCTGGAGATGGCCTGCGCGCAACTGGCGGCGTGGGCGCAGCAGGCCGACACGCGCGGCCTCTCCATCGCCGTCAACGTGAGCGCGCGGCAGTTCCGCCACCCGGACTTCGTGCGTCAGGTCACCGGCGCGCTGGGGCGCAGCGGCGCATCGCCCCAGCGGCTCAAGCTCGAAATCACCGAGACGCTGCTGCTCTCCAGCGTGGAGGACATCGTCGCCAAGCTCGCCCAGCTCAAGGCCGTGGGCGTGGGCTTCTCGCTCGACGACTTCGGCACCGGCTATTCATCGCTGGCCTACCTCAAGCGCCTGCCGCTGGACCAGTTGAAGATCGACCAGTCCTTCGTGCGCGACGTGCTCACCGACCCGAACGACGCGGCCATCGTGCGCACCATTCTGGCCCTGGCCGAGAGCCTGGACCTGCAGGTGGTGGCCGAAGGCGTGGAAGTCGCCGGCCAGCTCGACTACCTGCGCCGCCACGGCTGCAAGGCGTTCCAGGGCTACCTGTTCGGGCGGCCCGTGCCGGTCGAAGAGCTGGTCATCACGCCGGCCATGCGCGGCGTCCGCATCGACGCCATCATCTGACCCCGGATGGTTCATGAACCTAGAAACGGCAGTTGACCGCTTCGTATCCCTTGCCAGGCCGCATGAAATCGAGCGTTGCCGGCTTCGATGGGGTTCACCTCGTGGGTGAGAGCGCTATGCACCTGCCAGCACCGCGCTCGGGGCGCCATGCGGCGTTGCTCCTCCTTGCGGGCAGTAGCCCGCCGCGTCGTCGCGCCTTGCCTGGCACCCCGATCACGGCACCGGCAGGCGCATCCAACTGCCGTTTCTAGGATGAATGAAATATGCCTCCAGTGCAGTGTTCAACGCTAAGCAGCACATAAAACCGCGCCTTTTGACGCATGGCGGCGTTGCAAATCCTCGCGATAGCTACGGCTATCGCTGTGGTTTGCGCCTTGCCCTGCGCCACAACGCATCGCTTTTATTGGTGCCGCCAAGCATCGAATACTGCACTAGCGCTTATTCCGCCTGCGGGAGCAGCTCTTTTTTCGATAGCAGAACAGGAGAATCCCGATGGACCGCGTAGACACCGTCGTCGTGGGTGCGGGCGTGGTGGGCCTGGCGGTGGCGCGCGCACTGGCGCTCGCCGGGCGCGAGGTGCTGGTGCTGGAGGCCGCGGCCGCCATCGGCACCGGGACCAGCGCGCGCAACAGCGAGGTCATCCACGCCGGCATCTACTACGCGCCAGGCTCGCTCAAGGCCCGGCTGTGCGTGCAGGGCCGGCGGATGCTCTACGCCTACTGCGAAGAGCGCGGCCTGCCGCACCGCCGCTGCGGCAAGCTCATCGTCGCCACGCACCAGGACCAGCTCGCGCAGTTGCAGGGCATCGCCGCCCAGGCCGCGGCCAACGGCGTCGGCGACCTGCGCCTGCTCACGCGCGAGCAGGCCCGCGCGCTGGAGCCACAGCTCGAATGCATGGCCGCGCTGCTGTCGCCATCCACGGGCATCGTGGACAGCCATGCGCTCATGACCGCGCTGCTCGGCGACATCGAGAACGCCGCCGGCCTGCTGGCGCTCGATTCGCCGCTGGAGCGCGCCGCCGCCACCGCCGCCGGCATCGTGCTCACCGCGCGCGACGGCACGCAACTGCTGGCGGGCACCGTCGTCAACGCCGCCGGCCTGCACGCGCAGGCGCTGGCGCGGCGCTTCGATGGGCTGGACGCGCGCCACGTGCCGCCCGCCCATTACGCCAAGGGCAGCTACTTCACCCTCTCGGGCCGCTCGCCGTTCAGCCGCCTGATCTACCCCGTGCCGCAGGCCGCGGGCCTGGGCGTACACCTGACCATCGACCTGGGCGGACAGGCCAAGTTCGGCCCCGACGTGCAGTGGGTCGATGCGCCCGACGACCTGGCGGTGGACCCGGCGCGTGGCGACGCCTTCTATGCCGAGGTGCGCAAGTACTGGCCCGCGCTGCGCGACGGCGCGCTGGAGCCCGGCTACGCCGGCATCCGCCCGAAGATCCAGGCGCCCGGCGAGCCTGCGCGCGACTTCCTGGTCCAGGGCCCGCGCGAGCACGGCGTGGCGGGCCTGGTCAACCTGTTCGGCATCGAATCGCCGGGGCTCACCAGTTGCATGGCCATCGGGCAGCACGTGCGGGAGCTGCTGGCCGCCGCATGAACCTTGCCTTGATCTGGGTCAGTTGTGGGCCCGCGGGTTGGCGGCGTAAGATGGACTCGAATGTGCGCCAGGGGGCTGATTTCGACACCTGGCCTTTCCGCAATCGAAGAAAATCGCACTCTGCAAAGGAAGTACCACCATGACCGCAACCATCAAAGAAACCGCCAGCAAGACCCAGGCCGAGATCGAGAAGCTCGTCTCCGACCTGCGCGAGCTGGTCGACAGCAAGGAGCTCGACAGCATCCCCGAGATCAAGGCCCTGCGCCGCCGCCTCGATGCCGGCCTGCATTCGCTGCGCGACTCTGCCGTCGAGGCGGCCCAGGAGGCCGCCTACCAGGCCAAGGAAGCCGCGCGCGCCGCCAATGAATATGCCCACGACGAGCCGTGGCGCGTCGCCGGCGCGGCATTGGCCGTGGGCGCCTTGCTGGGCTTCCTGCTGGGTCGCCGCTGATGGCGGCGGGCGCGCCGGGCGCCCTGTGCGCCCAGGGAGCGCGGGCATGAACTGGCGGTCCCTGCTGGGCCTGGACGACTGGGCCGCGTGCTGGCACAAGGCCGCCACCGAAGGCGCTATCGCGCTCGAGGACCGGGTGGAGCTGGCCTGCCTCGAATGGCAGGACCAGAAACGCCGGCTCTGCTGGCTGCTGGTGCTGTCCATCCTCGGCGCGGGCCTGACGGTGGTGGCGCTCACGGTGCTGTCGCTGGCCGTGCTGGTGCAGTTCTGGGACACGCCCCAGCGCGCCACCGTGGCCTGGGTGCTGGGCGCGCTCTGGACCCTGGCCTGGCTGGCCGTGCTGGCGGCGCTGGCGCAGATGGTGCGCCGCAGCGGCGCCGCGTTCGCACTGACCCGGCGCGAGCTGTCGCGCGACTGGCAGGCCCTCAAGGAGTCGCTATGACCGACGAGGCCGCATTGCCATTCCTGGCCGCCGAACTGCCCGCGCCGTCCCCCGCGCAGCAGGAGGTGCTGGCGCGCATCGCGCGGCAGCGCGGTCGGCTGCGCCAGGAACGCCTTGCGCGCGAGGAAGAGGCGCTGCTGGAGGCGCAGGCGCAATCCCTGCCGCCCGAGCCCGGCGCCCCGTTCGCCGCGCGGCTGGCGTATTTCGCGCGCCAGCACCCGGTGGCCGTGTCGGCCCTGGCGGGCGGCCTGCTGGCGGCGCTCGGGCCGGCGCGCATGCTGCGCTGGGCCGGCTGGCTGCTGCCCATCGCACTGCGCCGGCTGGGCCGCTGATGCCGGGTTGCGACCGCACCGCTGGCCGCGCGGGGCCCGTGGCGCGGGCAGTGGATATTCGTGCCTTGCCGCCGCCCCGCGCCGTGCGCGGCGGTCAGGCCATGTCGCGCAGGGCGCGCGCCGCGGCGCTGGGCAGGCCGGGGCCGGCGTAGACCAGGCCGGTGTAGATCTGCACCACGTCCGCGCCCGCGCGGATCTTGGCCACTGCGTCCTGCGGCGCCATGATGCCGCCCACGCCGATGATGGGGAAGTCGCCGCCGAGCGCGGCGCGCAACTGGCCGATCACGCGGTTGCTGGCTGCGCGCACCGGCGCGCCGGAGAGGCCGCCGGTCTCGTCCGCATGCGGCAGGCCCCGCACCGCGTCGCGCGCGATGGTGGTGTTGGTGGCGATCACGCCGTCCATGCCGTGGCGCCGCAGCGTGAGCGCGATCACGTTCACCTGCGCCTCGTCGATGTCCGGCGCGATCTTCACGAAAATGGGTACGTATTTGCCGTGGCGCGCGGCCAGCAGTTCGCGCTGCCCGGCGATGGCCGCCAGCAGCGCGTCGAGGGCGGCGTCGCCCTGCAGGGCGCGCAGGTTCTGCGTGTTGGGCGAGCTGATGTTGATGCTCACGTAGTCGGCGTGCGGGTACACGCCGTCGAGGCAGGCCAGGTAGTCGGCGGTGGCGTCCTCGATGGGCGTGGCGGCGTTCTTGCCGATGTTCAGGCCCAGCAGCATCGGGTGGCGGCGCGGCTGACTGCGCAACCGCGCCTGCCGCACGTTGCGCACGAAGGCGTCGAGCCCGTCGTTGTTGAAGCCCAGCCGGTTGATCAGCGCCTGCGCCTGCGGCAGCCGGAACATGCGCGGCCGGGGGTTGCCGGGCTGCGCGCGCGGGGTGACCGTGCCCACCTCGACGAAGCCGAAGCCCATGGCGGCCAGCGCGTCGATGCAGCGCGCGTTCTTGTCCAGGCCCGCGGCCAGGCCCACGCGGTTGGGGAAGGTCAGGCCGGCGAGCTGCACCGGGTCGTCCACGGTCTCGCTGCGCCAGGCCCACTGCAGCGGGCCGCAGCCGGCGCCGCGCGCGAGCAGGTCCATGGTCAGCTCGTGCGCGGTTTCGGGGTCGAGGCGGAAGAGAAAAGGGCGGACGAGCGGGTAGGGCAGCGGCGGCATCGGTTGGATAATCCGGGGGAACTCCGCGATTCTCCCCCATGACGCATGCCGCTTCCCCCGCCCTGAGCCAGGACGAACTCAAGACCCTGGTGGGCCAGGCCGCCCTGGACTATGTGAACGAGGGCGACATCGTCGGCGTCGGCACGGGCTCCACGGTCAACAGGTTCATCGACGCGCTGGCGGGCATCAAGAGCCGCATCCGCGGCGCGGTGTCGAGCTCCGAGGCCAGCACCGCGCGGCTGGCCGCGCTGGGCATTGCGGTGTTCGACGCGAATGCCGTGGACGAGCTGCCCGTCTACATCGACGGCGCCGACGAGATCGACGGCCACGGCCACATGGTCAAGGGCGGCGGCGCGGCGCTCACGCGCGAGAAGATCGTGGCCGCGCTGGCGTGCCGCTTCGTCTGCATCGCCGACGAGAGCAAGCTGGTGCCGGTGCTGGGCCGCTTCCCGCTGCCGGTGGAGGTGATCCCCATGGCCGCGCACCGCATCGCGCGGCAGTTCGCCGCGCTGGGCGGCCATGCCGCGCTGCGGCACAAGGACGGCGCGCCGCTGGTCACCGACAACGGCCAGCACATCCTGGACGTCGCGGGCTTGTCCATCAGCGACCCGCTGGCGTTCGAATCCCAGGTCAACCAGTGGCCCGGCGTGGTGACGGTGGGGGTGTTTGCGCACCAGAAGGCGTCGGTCTGCCTGCTGGGCACCGCGCAGGGCGTGCGCACGCTGCGGTTCTGAGCAGGACTTGCGCAAACAAGGCTGCGCCAGCCGTTGCGACCAGCGGGCAGGTGTCTTGCCTGAATCCGTTTTGCGCAAGTCGTTTCTGGGGTGATACTCCTGGGGAGTATCGCTATCTACCGCTTTATTTACCTGCGCTGGCGGATGGCAGGTGGGGGAGTATATGCCCCCGCCGCGGTCAGAACGTGATGCCGGCCGGGTTCGCCGGCGCGGGCCCCTGGGGCGCGCTGGGCGCGACAGCCGGTGCGGCGGGCGCCGCGCTGGGCGCAGGGGCCGCGGGCGGCGTGGCCCGCTGCACGGCGACCAGCGGCGCGGCGGGGGGCTGGCGGTAGCCGGGCGGCAGCTGCGATTCCTTGGGATAGCCCGCCGCGTCGAGGTACTGCGTCCATTCCACGTCGGAGAAGCCGGAAAGCTTCTGCCCGCCGATGGTGGCGAAGGGCAGGCCGGAGTCGCCGCTGAGCTTGTTCAGCGCGTCGATGTCCTCGCGCGTGTTCACCGTGCGTTCGGTGAACGGTATGCCGCGCTGCACGAGCAGCGAGCGCGCCGTCGTGCACGGCGCGCAGTTGGAGCCGGTGTAGAGCGTCACCGGAAAGCGGCTGGCAACCTGGCGCAGCGCATAGGGCAACTGGCCGCCCGCCTCGCCGGCGGAAGCTGCGGGCTGCACTGGCATGGCGCGCTCGGCCTGGTTGACCGGCGGGCGGTCCGAGAAGGTCACCTTGCCGTCGGGGCCGACGATGCGGTACACCTGTTGCGCCTGGGCGCAAAGCGCCAGCAGCGCGAGGAGCAGGGGGGCCAGCAGTTGCTGCAGTGGTCGGGCGAAGCGCATCGTCGGGTACTCCAGGAAAGTCATGGGGGAAGTCAGGCCATGCCCTGGTGGCGCAGCAGCGCGTCCAGGCTGGGCTCGCGGCCGCGGAACGCCTTGAACGATTCCATCGCCGGGCGGCTACCGCCGGCCTCCAGGATGGCCTGGCGGTATTTTCGCCCGGTTTCGGGGCTCGGCGTGCCGTCCGGGCGCATGGTCTCCTCGAACGCCGCGTAGGCGTCGGCGGAGAGCACCTCGGCCCACTTGTAGCTGTAGTAGCCCGCCGCGTAGCCGCCCGCGAAGATGTGGCTGAAAGTCTGCGCGGTGCGGCTGAAGGGCGGCGGCTCGAGCACGGCCACCTCGTCGCGCACGCGGTCGAGCAGCGCCATGAAGTCGGCTTGCGGCTCGGTGTGCAGCAGCATGTCGAACAGCGCGAACTCCACCTGCCGCAGCGTCTGCATGCCGCTCTGGAAGTTCTTGGCCGCCAGCATCTTGTCGAACAGCGCGCGCGGCAGCGGCGCGCCGGTGTCCACGTGGGCCGTCATGTGGCGCAGCACCTCCCACTCCCAGCAGAAGTTCTCCATGAACTGGCTGGGCAGCTCCACCGCGTCCCATTCCACGCCGCTGATGCCCGACACGTCGTGCTCGTTCACCTGCGTGAGCATGTGGTGCAGGCCGTGGCCGAACTCGTGGAACAGGGTGCTGGCGTCGTCGTGGGTGAGCAGCGGCGGCTTGCCCGCCACGCCGCCGGCGAAGTTGCACACCAGGTAGGCCACCGGCGTCTGCAGCCCGTGCGTGTCGGGGCGCAGCCAGCGCGAGCGGGCGTCGTCCATCCAGGCGCCGCCGCGTTTGCCGGGGCGGGCGGTGGGGTCCAAATAGAACTGGCCGACGAGTTTGCCGGCCCGCTCGATGCGGTAGAACTCGACCGACGGGTTCCAGACCGGCGCCTCGTCGCGGCGAATCGCCACCTCGAACAGCGTCTCGGCGATCTTGAACAGCCCGGCGAGCACCTTGGGCGCCGGGAAATACTGCTTGACCTCCTGCTCGCTGAAGGCGTAGCGCGCCTCCTTGAGCTTCTCGCCCACGTAGGGCCAGTCCCAGGCCTGCGGGTCGGCCAGGCCCAGGTGCTCGGCGGCGAAGGCGCGCAGGTCGGCCAGATCCTTCTCGGCGAACGGGCGGGCGCGGTGGGCGAGGTCGCGCAGGAACGCGATCACCTGCTGCGGCGAATCGGCCATCTTGGGCACCAGCGAGACTTCGCCGAAGTTGCGGTAGCCGAGCAGTTCGGCCTCCTCCTGGCGCAGCGCGAGGATGTCGCGGATGACCTGCGTGTTGTCGAAGCGCACGGCCTCGCCCCCGGCCTGGTCGGAGGCGCGCGTGGCGTAGGCGCGGTAGAGCTTCTCGCGCAGCGCGCTGCGGGTGGCGAACTGCATCACGGGCAGGTAGCTCGGCAGCTTCAGCGTGAGCTTGTGGCCGGGCTTGCCCTCGGCCTCGGCGGCGGCGCGGGCGGCCTGCACCACGTCGGCGGGCACGCCGTCGAGTTCCTCCGCGCTGGCGTAGCAGGCGAAGGCGTCGGTCGCGTCGAGCGCGTTCTCGCTGAACTTCTGGCCCAGCGCGGCCTGCTGTTCCTGGATGGCGGCGAAGCGATCCTTGGCCGCGCCCTGCAGTTCGGCGCCGCCGAGCACGAAGTCGCGTATCGCGTTGCGGTGGGCCTGGCGCTGCTCGGCGTCGAGCGTGGCAGGGTCGATCGCCTTGTACTTGGCGTAGAGCTGCTCGTCGGCGCCCAGGCGGGTCCAGAACTCGGTGACCTTGGGCAGCGCCTCGTTGTAGGCGGCGCGCAGCGCGGGCGTGTCGGCCACGCTGTTGAGGTGGCCCACCACGCCCCAGGCGCGGCCCAGGCGCTCGGTGGCCACGTCGAGCACCAGGGCGATGTCGCCCCAGCGGGCGGGAAAGCCGGGCTGGCTGACCGTGTCCAGGGCTTTTTCAGCCTCGGCCAGCAGGCTGTCGATGGCGGGGGCCACGTGTTCGGGCCGGATGCGGTCGAACGGCGGCAGGTCGGTGAAGTCGAGCAGGGGATTGTCGGCGGGTGAGGAGTGGGAGATGGAAGTGGCGCTCATGGATGGCATTTTGCGGCATGTGCGCCGGGTTCAAGCGCGGGCGGTGCGCGAGAGTCCATGCGCGGCATGGCCGCCGTGGCCCGGGGTGCCTGTTTCAGCGCGGTGCCGCCATGGCCCGCGCCAGCATGGCGTGGAAGCCCCGGTAGATCTTGTCCATGTGCGGGCGCTTGTAGGGGAACAGGTCGTCCGGGTCCATGGAGTGCACCACCGCGCCGGGGTCCACCTCGAACACCAGCAGTTCGCCGGCGGGCGTTTCGGCGCAGTCCAGCACCAGGTAGTCGAGGCCGAAGCGGTCCGCCACCGCCGACAGGGCCGCGGCATGGCGCTGGCCGAAACCGCCTGCACGCTCGAAGCCGGTCATGAATGCCTCCTCCTCCGCGCGCTTGGCCGCGCTGTCGGACATGCCGGCGTTCAGGTAGTGGATCATCCAGTGGGACGAAACACCCATGTGCGCGGCGTACGGCACGCCGTCGATCAGCACCACCCGGTATTTGCGGAACAGCCCGTCGGCGCTGCGGTAGTCGATGAAGCGGGAGATGAAGAACGCATCCGCCGGCGCCTGCTCCGCCAGGTAGGGCGCGATGTCCTGCGGGCCTTCGATGCGCGCCAGGCCATGCCCGGCGTGGGAGTCGACCGGGCGCACGATCAGCGGGTAGCCGCCATCGGGCAGCACGGCGGCGGGCGCGGTGTCGCCGCGCGCCAGCGCCTGCAGGGTGGATGCGTCCACCCGGGCGGACGGCGGCATCAGGATGCCGGGCACGCCTTCCAGCACGGCGTAGGCCTGGGCGCGCGACGTGCGCGGAATGCGGTCCGCGCGGTTGATGACCGGCGCCGGCCAGCCCGCGAGCTGGCGGCCCAGCGCGTCCAGCAGGGGCCGGGTGGGGTCGGATTCGGAGACGGCGACGAAGATCGCATCGTGCGCGGGCAGCGGCTGCGGCAGCGGTTCGCCGGGCAGCACGTAGACCATGTGCAGCGCGATGCCCGCCGCCTCCGTCAGGAAGGGCAGCGGCGCGTTGGCCATCAGGTCGCCGGGCGCCATGACGGCCAGCAGGCGGATGGCGTGCTCGTGCGGGCCCGGCAGGCTGTACATCCGCTGGGTCTGCAGGGCCTGCGACTGCGCCGCCAGGCCCAGTGCGCGCTCCCCCTGCAGCATGAGCACGGTGGACAGGTCCATCAGTGCGCAGGCGTCTTGCTCGTCGCGGGCGGCGCGCTCCATCAGGCGCTGGGCCAGCGGCCGCAGGTCGCGCCCCTGGAAGGCCAGGGTCATGAGGTGCGCCAGTCCCAGCAGGGCGGTGTCTTGGTCCATCATGGTCGGTTCGGTTCCTCAGGCAGGGCGGCTGGCCGCCGGGGGCGGTGCGGCATCCGCACCCGAAAGGCCGCTGCGGCGGCGTCCGCAGGCCACGGCGGCGTGCACCAGCGCGTCGATGTCGTCGAGGGTCGTGCGGTGGTTCACGATGGCGGCGCGGATGGCGGTCCGCCCGTCGATGGTGGTGACGGAGGGCACGGCGATGCCGGATTCGTGCAGGTCGGCCACGATTTCGGCGTTGACCGCATTGGCGTCCTCGCAGCGGTAGCGGAAGCAGACGATGCTCAGCGCCACCGGCGCCAGCAGTTCCAGCTCCGCATGGGCCTCGACGCGCTGCCCCAGCGCACGCGCCAGCGCGCACGAGTGCGAGATCGCGGCGCCCATGGCATCGGTGCCGTGGGTGACCAGGGTGAACCAGGTCTTGAGCGCGCGGAACCCACGCGACAGGTCCGGCCCCAGGTCGCAGGGCCAGGGCGAGCCGGCGGCCAGGCCGCGCGGGTGGCGCGCCAGGTAGGCGGCGGGCGAGGCGAAGGCGGCGAGCTGGTCGGCCTCGCGGCGCACCAGGACGAAGCCCGCATCGTAGGGCACCTGCCCCCATTTGTGGAAGTCCAGCGCGATGGAGTCGGCCTGCCCGATGCCGGCGAGCAGCGGCGCCACGTCGGGCGCCAGCATGCCGAGCGCGCCATAGGCGCCGTCGATGTGGAACCAGACGCGGTGCTCGTGCGCGACCGCGGCGATGGCGGCCAGGTCGTCCACCGCGCCCGTGTCGACGGTGCCGGCGGTGCCGGCGATGAAGAAGGGGGTTTGCCCGGCGGCCTTGTCGGCGGCGATCATTCGGGCCAGCGCCGCAACGTCCATGCGGTGGCGCGCATCCACCGGCACCCGGCGCAGGGCGTCCGTGCCGAGCCCGGCGATGGCCATGGCCTGCGCGATGCAGCCATGGGCGTCGGCGGAGGCGTAGGCGGACAGCCGCAGGCCGGAGGCGGCCACTCCGGTCTTGCGCGATTCCCCGCCCAGCGCGGCGGTGCGTGCCACCAGCAGGCCGATCAGGTTGGCCATGGACGAGCCGGTGACGAACAGGCCGCTGGCGGTTTCGGGCAAGCCGAACAGGTCGCGCATCCAGGCCACGATCTGACGTTCCATCTCCAGGGGCATCTGGTCGCGGCCGCCCAGGTTGGCGTTCAGCCCGGCGGCCAGCATTTCCGCCAGCATGCCGACCGGCGTGCCGCCGCCCTGCACCCAGCCCATGAAGCGGGGGTGCGCGTTGCCGGCAGCGTAGGGCAGCACGCTGTGCATGAAGCGCCGGTGGGCCTGCGCCAGGCTGGTCGGCGCTGCCGGCAGCGGCTCGCGCAGCGACGACCGCACCTGCGGCGAAATGGGCTGCCACACCGGGCGATCGCGCAAGGTTTCCAGGTAGCCGAACATGTCGTCGAGCATGGCGTGGCCTTGCGCGCGCAGTTGCGTCCAGTCGTCGGGGTCCAGCGAATGGGGGCGGTGGTCGGTCATGGGGCATGGGGCTGGACAGGCGGCTGCGCGTTCCGCCGCTTCGAGCGTGTTGACCAGCAGCATCGTGATCGTCATCGGTCCCACGCCTCCGGGCACGGGGGTGATCCAGCCCGCGACCTCCTTCACGCCGGCGAAGTCCACGTCGCCGCAGAGCTTGCCCGCGTCGTCGCGGTTCATGCCCACGTCGATCACCACGGCGCCGGGCTTGACCATGCCGGCGGTGAGCACGTTGCGCTTGCCCACCGCGGCCACCACCACGTCGGCGTCGCGCGTGAAGTGGGCCAGGTCGGGCGTGGCGCTGTGGCAGATGGTGACGGTGGCGTTCTGCGCGAGCAGCATCAGCGCCATGGGCTTGCCCACGATGTTGCTGCGGCCAATGACCACGGCGTGCTTGCCGCGCAGGTCGTAGCCGATGGATTCGAGCATCTTCATGCAGCCGTAGGGCGTGCAGGGCCTGAAAGCCGGCATGCCGGTCATGAGCGCGCCGGCGCTGGCGACATGGAAGCCGTCCACGTCCTTGGCCGGCGCGATGGCCTCGATGACCTTCTGCGCGTCGATGTGCGCGGGCAGCGGCAGTTGCACCAGGATGCCGTGGATGGCGGGGTCGTCATTCAGCGCCTGCACGCGGGCCAGCAGGGCGGCCTCGGTCATCGCCGCGTCGTACTTCTCCAGGACCGAATGCAGGCCGCTGTCGGTACAGGCCTTGACCTTGTTGCGCACATAGACCTGGCTGGCCGGGTTGTCGCCCACCAGCACCACGGCCAGGCCGGGCGTGACGCCGCGGCTTTTCAGCGCGGCGGCGCGGCGCTCCACGTCGGCGCGCAGTTGGCGGGAGAGGGCGTTTCCGTCGATCAGTTGGGCGGTCATGTCGGGAAAGAATTTACCAATAAAAAAGCCCGCCAGCGCAGGTGTGGCGGGCGGGAGTAGCTATGAATTCAGGAGTTTTCAGGCTTTGGGCGCATTTTGTCCCAGCGCGATCTTGAGCAGGTCGGCCACGGTGTTGGCGTGCAGCTTTTCCATGATGTTGGCGCGGTGCGCCTCCACGGTCTTGATGCTGATGCCCAGGTCGTCGGCGATCTGCTTGTTCAGCCGCCCGGCCACGATGCGCTCCAGCACCTGCGCCTCGCGGCTCGTGAGCTTGGCCAGCAGCGCGTCGCGGCTGGCGGCCTGCTGGTGTTCGACGAAGGCTTCGCGCGCGTGTTCGAGCATGCGCTCCACCAGGGCCACGAGCTCGTCTTCCTTGAACGGCTTTTGGATGAAGTCGAGCGCGCCCTTCTTCATGGTGTTCACGGCCATGGGCACGTCGCCGTGGCCGGTGATGAAGACGATGGGCAGGGGCGACTTCCGTTCCACCAGCCGGTCCTGCAGCTCCAGGCCCGTCATGCCGGCCATGCGGATGTCCACGATCAGGCAGGCAACCTCGCGCGGGTCGTAGCGGGCCAGGAACGCCTCGGCGGATTCAAAGCAGCGCACGCGGTAGTCCTTGCCTTCGAGCAGCCATTGCAGCGAATCGCGCACGGCCTCGTCGTCGTCCACCACATAGACCGTGCCCTTCTTCGGAATCAGGCTCATGTCGTCACCCCCGGTTGCGTGTATTTGCTATGGAATTGATAGTGCCATCGGCAGGCTTGGCGAGCGGTATCCAGAAGGAGAACCGGCAGCCCGCAATCTCCGTTCCATTGTAGAGGTTCTCCGCTTGCATCCGGCCCTGGTGCGACTCGATGATGCTGCGGCACAGGTTCAGGCCGATGCCCATGCCTTCGGACTTGGTGGAGAAGAAGGCTTCGTAGAGCCGATCCAGCACCTCGGGCGCCAGGCCGGCGCCGGTGTCGAGCACGGTGAACTCCACGCCGGGCTGCTCGTCCACCTGGCGCGGCACCACGCGCAGTTCCACGTTGCGCTGCTGCAGCGGGCGGCGCGCGTTGTCGATGGACTCGGCGGCGTTCTTCAGCAGGTTGACCAGCACCTGCTCGATGAGAATCGGGTCCACCAGCAGGTGCGGCAGGCGCGCGGCCACGTAGTGCGACAGGCGCACGCTGCGCCGGCGCAGCTCGATGCCGGCCAGCTCCACCGACTCGCCCACGATCTCATCCACGTTCGACAGCGTGCGGTTGGGCTCGCTCTTCTTCACGAAGGCGCGGATGCGCTGGATGATCTGGCCCGCGCGCTGGGCCTGGTGCGCGGTTTTCTCCAGCGCCGCGACGAGCGCGTCTTCCTCGATCTGCCGGTTGCGGATGCGCGCGATCATGCCGCTGCAGTAGTTGCTGATGGCCGACAGCGGCTGGTTCAGCTCGTGCGCCACGCTAGACGCCATTTCGCCCATGGTGATCAGGCGGCTGACCGACTGCGCGCGCTCGGCCTGGCTGGCAGCCTGCTCCTCGGCCTGGCGGCGCGGCGTGATGTCGGTGGCAATCACCAGTTGCGCCAGCCTGCCGTCGACCCAGTTGAGGTAGCGCGAGCGCACTTCGAGCCACTTGCCGAGCTCGGGCACGAAGATTTCGGCGTTTTCGCTCTGCGCCGAGGTCAGTGGGTCGGTCGGCAGGCCCATGAGCCCGTCCACCTCGTCGCCCGATTCTCCGCCCGGCGTGGCCGCCGGCACACCGGCCTGCGCCACCAGTTGCAGGTGCCCCGTGGCCAGCGAGCCGAACCACTGGCGGTAGAGCTTGTTGGCGAACAGCAGCTCGTGGCTGCCCAGCGGCGCCACCGACACCGACGCGTCCAGCGCCTCCAGCACGACGGTGAAGCGCTCGTGCGACGCGGCCAGTTGGGCGCGGATGCGGTTGGGCTCGGTGATGTCGGTCATCGAGGTCATCCAGCCCGTCTGCTGGCCGTGCGGGTCGATCAGCGGCGAGAGGTACATGCGGGCGTCGAACAGCGTGCCGTTCTTGCGCTTCATGCGCACCTGGAAGCCGCCCTGCACGGTCTTGCCCGCCAGCTCGTCGCGCAGCCGCGCGTGCAGCGCCTCGTAGTCGGACTCGGGCCAGAACGAGAACGGCGCGCGCTGGCCCACCAGTTCGGCGTTGCTCCAGCCCGTCATCTGGCAGAACGCCGCGTTCACATAGGTGATGCAGCCGTGCATGTCGAGCACGCGCATGCCGGTGACGATGGAGTTCTCCATCGCGCGGCGGAAATTCATCTCGGCCACCAGCGCCTCCTGGGCCTGCATGCGCCGGCGCGTGTGGCGCCAGGTGGCCAGCAGCATCCACACCGTCATGGCGCTGAGCGTGCCGACGAGCCAGAACATGCCGCTGCCAATCACGCCCGGCGAGGTGCGGTACGCCTGCGCGCGCAACTGCAGCCCGTTGCCCACGAGGGATACCGGCACCTCGTGTCCGCTGGCGCGCGTGGTCCAGGGCAGCAGGCGCGTGGCACCGTCGCGCGGCGGCAGCGGAGTGCCGGCCAGCAGGTGGTTGCTGCCGTCCACCAGCGTGACGGCGTAGCGCGCCAGCACCTCGGTGGGCGTGCCGTAGCGCAGCAGGCCGTCGAGCGAGTATTCGCCCATCACCACGCCCGCGAAGCGGCCCTGTTCGTTCATGAGCGGCACATGCAACTGCAGCAGGGGCGCGGCGTCGCCGATGCGCATGGGCTGCGAGTACACGGGCTGCTGCAGGTCGCGCGCCAGGCTGAAGCTGCCGTCGGTCTCGCCGTCCTTGAGCAACTCGCCGGCCATGCGCAACTGACTGTTGGCCAGCGTGGGCGCGGCGTGGCTGGCGCGCACCTGCCGGCGCTGGTCGATCCAGGTGATGGCCTGCCATTCGGGGTACTGGCTGATCAGCGACTCGGCGCGGGCCACGAACTCGGGCGGCTCCATGTCGCCGCCGGACACGTCGCGCGCCAGGCGCATCAATTGCTCCTGCCGCTCCAGCAGGCGCAGGCGCAGGCGCTGCTGGGCGTATTCGGCATCGCGTCGCACGGCCTCCTGCGCGCGCTCCGCTTCTTCCGCGCGCAAATACCACAGCGCCGCCGCGATGGCGGCCAGGAACAGCAGCACCGCCAGCAGCGGCGCCAGCATGGCCAGGCGGTCCTGGTGCGTGGGCGGCTGGCTGCGCCACCACGTGCGCCACCAGGCCAGCGGCGCGGGCACTGCGGCGGGGGCGGGCGCCTTTACCGGTGGAGTAGGGATTTGCTGCATGTGCGCAGTGTAGGGAGCTATTGGCACGGCGCAGGCCGCCCGCGCGTATCACGTGGGCCGGGCGAGGCGTGGATGGCCGTGAAATTCATAATATGAAAGCAAAAGGCACGATTTGAAATTTCATGGAAATATGCGAAACTCCGCGCGCGGTCAACGCAAGCTAAATTAGCCCCATTTTCAGGAGACAACCATGTCAGCACTCCCCGACAAGCCGTCCGGCGTGGCCGCGAACGACGCGCAGGACATCGACCCGCAGGAAACCCGTGAATGGATCGACGCGCTGTCGGCCGTGATCGCCGCCGAGGGGCCGCAGCGCGCGCACTTCCTGCTCGAACAACTGCTGGAGCAGGCCCGCCAAAACAGCGTGGACATGCCGTTCTCGGCCACCACGGGCTACGTCAACACCATCGAGCCGCAGGACGAAGCGCGCACGCCCGGCAACCTGGAGCTCGAAGGCCGGCTGCGCGCCTACATGCGCTGGAACGCCATGGCCATGGTGGTCAAGGCCAACCGCCTGCACCCCGAGGACGGCGGCGACCTGGGCGGCCACATCAGCTCCTTCGCCTCGCTGGCACACATGCTGGCGGCGGGTTTCAACCACTTCTGGCATGCCGACGACACCGCCAGCGGCGGCACCCACGGCGGCGACCTGCTCTACATCCAGGGCCATTCGTCGCCCGGCATCTACGCCCGCGCCTTCCTCGAAGGGCGGCTGTCGGAAGACCAGTTGCTCAACTTCCGCCAGGAGGTGCGGGGCAAGGGCCTTTCGAGCTACCCGCACCCCAAGCTGATGCCCGAGTTCTGGCAGTTCCCCACGGTGTCGATGGGCCTGGGCCCGCTGATGGCGATCTACCAGGCGCGCTTCCTCAAGTACCTGCACGCGCGCGGCATCGCCGACACATCCAAGCGCAAGGTCTGGGCCTTCCTGGGCGACGGCGAGATGGACGAGCCCGAGAGCCTGGGCGCCATCGGCCTGGCTGCGCGCGAGGGACTGGACAACCTGATCTTCGTCGTCAACTGCAACCTGCAGCGCCTCGACGGCCCGGTGCGCGGCAACGGCAAGATCATCCAGGAGCTGGAGGGCGAGTTCCGCGGCTCGGGCTGGAACGTCATCAAGCTGATCTGGGGCAGCAACTGGGACCCGCTGCTGGCGCGCGACAAGGACGGCGCGCTGCGCAAGATCATGATGGACACGGTGGACGGCGACTACCAGGCCTTCAAGGCCAACGACGGCGCCTTCGTGCGCAAGCACTTCTTCGAGCGCTCTCCCGCCACCGCCAAGCTGGTAGAGCACATGAGCGACGAGGACGTGTGGGCCCTGCGCCGCGGCGGCCATGATGCGCAGAAGGTGTATGCCGCCTTCCATGCCGCCAACGCCCACCAGGGCCAGCCCACGGTGCTGCTGATCAAGACCATCAAGGGCTACGGCATGGGCAAGATCGGCGAGGGCAAGAACACCGCGCACCAGACCAAGAAGCTGGCCGACGACGACATCCGCATCTTCCGCGACCGCTTCAACATCCCCATTCCTGACAGCGAACTGGCCAACGTGCCGTTCTACAAACCCGCCGACGACACGCCCGAGATGCAGTACCTGCACGCGCGGCGCAAGGAGCTGGGCGGCTACCTGCCGCACCGCCGCACGCATGCCGACGAGCAGTTCACCGTGCCCGCGCTCGACATCTTCAAGGCCGTGCTGGAGCCCACCGCCGAGGGGCGCGAGATCTCCACCACCCAGGCCTACGTGCGCTTCCTCACGCAACTGCTGCGCGACCAGGCGCTGGGCCCGCGCGTGGTGCCCATCCTGGTGGACGAGGCGCGCACCTTCGGCATGGAGGGGCTGTTCCGCCAGATCGGCATCTACAACCCCAAGGGCCAGCTCTACACCCCGGTCGACCGCGACCAGGTGATGTACTACAAGGAAGAGAAGAACGGCCAGATATTGCAGGAAGGCATCAACGAGGCCGGCGGCATGGCGAGCTGGATCGCCGCGGCCACGTCGTATTCGACGAACAACCGGATCATGATCCCGTTCTACGTCTACTACTCGATGTTCGGCTTCCAGCGCATCGGCGACCTGGCCTGGGCCGCGGGCGACATGCAGGCGCGCGGCTTCCTGCTGGGCGGCACCTCGGGGCGCACCACGCTCAACGGCGAGGGCCTGCAGCACGAGGACGGCCACAGCCACGTGCTGGCCGGCACCATCCCCAACTGCGTGAGCTACGACCCGACCTTCGCGCACGAGGTGGCGGTAATCATGCACCACGGCCTGGTGCGCATGGTCGAGAAGCAGGAGAACGTGTTCTTCTACATCACGCTGCTCAACGAGAACTATGCCCAGCCGGGCCTGGTCCCCGGCACGCAAGAGCAGATCATCAAGGGCCTGTACCTGCTCAAGGAAGGCCCCGTGCCACCGCAGGGCACTTCCAATGCCGCCGCCCCGCGCGTGCAACTGCTGGGCAGCGGCGCCATCCTGCGCGAGTCGCTGGCCGCGCAGGAGTTGCTGGAAAAGGACTGGGGCGTGGCCGCCAACGTGTGGAGCGCGCCGAGCTTCAACGAACTGGCCCGCGACGGCCAGGACGTGGAGCGCTGGAACCTGCTGCACCCCACCGAGACGCCGCGCGTGCCCTTCGTCGCGCAGCAGCTCGGCACCCACAGCGGGCCGGTGGTGGCGTCCACGGACTACATCAAGGCCTATGCCGAGCAGATCCGCGCCTACATGCCCAAGGGCCGCGGCTACAAAGTGCTGGGCACCGACGGCTTTGGCCGCAGCGACTTCCGCTGGCGCCTGCGCGAGCACTTCGAGATCAACCGCCACTACATCGTGGTGGCCGCCTTGAAGGCGCTGAGCGAGGAGGGCAGCGTGCCCGCCGCCAAGGTGGCAGAGGCCATTCAGAAGTACGGCATCGACGCCGAGAAGATCAACCCCCTGCACGCCTGAGCGCGCACGGCGCCGGCGCGCCTTGCGCGCCGCCGCTTTGGAGACATTCCCATGGCATTGGTAGAAATCAAGGTGCCCGACATCGGCGACTTCGCCGAAGTGGCGGTGATCGAGGTGCTGGTCAAGCCCGGCGACACGGTGAAGGCCGAGCAGTCGCTCATCACCGTCGAATCCGACAAGGCGTCGATGGAGATCCCGTCGTCCGCCGCCGGCGTGGTCAAGGAGCTGAAGGTCAAGCTCGGCGACAAGGTGGCCGAAGGCTCGGTCATCCTGGTGCTGGAAGCGGCGGGCGAGGGCGCCGCACCGGCCCCGGTTTCCGAGCAAAAAACGGCTCCAGCGCAGGTAGAACCTGCGGTTGCAGCTATTGATTCTGTAGCAAAAGACCCCGCGCCCGCTGCCGCCCCCGCAGGGTTGGTGGAGGTGCGCGTGCCCGACATCGGCGACTTCAAGGACGTGGCGGTGATCGAGGTGCTGGTCAAGCCCGGCGACACGGTGAAGACCGAGCAGTCGCTCATCACCGTCGAATCCGACAAGGCGTCGATGGAGATCCCGTCGTCCGCCGCCGGCGTGGTCAAGGAGCTCAAGGCCAAGGTGGGCGACAAGGTCAACATCGGCGACCTGATCGCCGTGCTGGAAGGCAGTGCCGCCGCTCCGGCGCCGGCCACGGCGCCTGCCGCGGCCGCCAGCGCCCCTGCGCCTGCTGCCACCACCGCGCCGCCGCCGCCGCACGCGCCCGCCGCGCCCACGGGCGGCCTGCCGCATGCGTCGCCCTCGGTGCGCCGGTTCGCGCGCGAGCTGGGCGTGCCGCTGGCCGAGGTCAAGGGCAGCGGCCCCAAGGGCCGCATCACGCAGGCCGACGTGCAGAACTTCACCAAGGCGGTCATGGCCGGCGCCGCCCAGACCACGGCCCAGGCCGCCAAGGCGCCCGCGGGCGGCAGTGGCGCCGGGCTCGATTTGCTGCCCTGGCCCAAGGTCGATTTCGCCAGGTTCGGCGCCGTGGAGCGCAAGGCGCTTTCGCGCGTCAAGAAAATCAGCGGCGCCAACCTGCACCGCAACTGGGTGATGATCCCGCACGTCACCAACAACGACGAGGCCGACATCACCGAACTCGAAGCCTTCCGTGTCTCCACCAACCTGGAGAACGAGAAAGCGGCAAAAAATGGAGTCAACGCAAGCGTCAAGGTGACCATGCTGGCCTTCGTCATCAGGGCCGTGGTCTCGGCGCTGAAGAAGTTTCCCGAGTTCAACGCGAGCCTCGACGGTGATACGCTGGTCTACAAGCAGTACTTCCACATCGGCTTCGCGGCGGATACGCCGGGCGGGCTGGTGGTGCCGGTGCTGAAGGATGCCGACAAGAAGGGCATCCTGCAGATCAGCGCCGAGATGGGCGAGCTTGCCAAGAAGGCACGCGACGGCAAGCTCGGCGCCGCCGACATGCAGGGCGGGTGCTTTTCCATCAGCTCGCTGGGCGGCATCGGCGGCACGCACTTCACGCCCATCATCAACGCCCCCGAGGTGGCGATCCTGGGCCTGTCCAAGAGCTTCATGAAGCCCGTGTGGGATGGCCGGCAGTTCGTGCCGCGCCTCGCGCTGCCGCTGTCGCTGTCGTACGACCACCGCGTGATCGACGGCGCCTCGGCGGCGCGCTTCAACGCCTACCTGGCCCAGGTGTTGGCGGACTACCGCCGCATCCTGCTGTGAAGGAGAGCCCGATATGGCAGTGATCGACATCCATGTGCCCGACATCGGCGACTTCCAGGAAGTGGCCGTCATCGAAGTGCTGGTAAAGCCGGGCGACACCGTCCGCGCGGAACAGAGCCTCGTCACCGTGGAGTCCGACAAGGCGTCGATGGAAATTCCGTCGAGCCACGCGGGCGTGGTGAAGGAGCTCAAGGTCAGGCTCGGCGACAAGGTGAGCGAGGGCGCGGTGCTGCTCACGCTCGAAGCCTCCGACGCCGCGCCAGCGCCTGCCCCGGCTTCTGAACAAAAACCGGCGCCAGCGCAGGCAGCGCCTGCGGCACCAGCTATCAAAATGGAAGCGTCGAGCTACGGCGGCACGGCCGACCTGGACTGCGATGTGCTCGTGCTCGGCGGCGGGCCCGGCGGCTATTCCGCCGCCTTCCGCGCCGCGGACCTCGGCTTGAAGGTGGTCATCGTGGAGCGCTACGCCACCCTGGGCGGCGTGTGCCTCAACGTGGGCTGCATCCCGTCGAAGGCGCTGCTGCACGTGGCCGCCGTGATCGACGAGGCCAGGCATCTGGCCGATGCCGGCGTGGTCTTCGGCGACCCGTCGATCGACATCGCCAAGCTGCGCGCCCACAAGGAGAAAGTCGTCGGCAAGCTCACCGGCGGCCTGGCCGCCATGGCCAAGATGCGCAAGGTCGCCGTCGTGCGCGGCCATGGCGGCTTCATCGGCGCCAACCACGTGGAGGTGGAGGAAACCACCGGCAGCGGCCAGGAGAAAACCGGCACGAAGAAAGTCGTCGCCTTCAAGCGCGCCGTCATCGCCGCCGGCAGCCAGGCCGTGCACCTGCCGTTCCTGCCCGACGACCCGCGCGTGGTCGATTCCACGGGCGCCCTGGCGCTCGCGGAAGTACCGAGGCGCATGCTGATCCTCGGCGGCGGCATCATCGGCCTGGAAATGGGCACCGTCTACAGCACGCTGGGCGCGCGCCTGGACGTGGTGGAAATGCTCGACGGCTTGATGCAGGGCGCCGACCGTGACCTGGTGCGCGTCTGGCAGAAGATGAACGCACCGCGCTTCGACAACATCATGCTCAAGACCAAAACCACGTCCGCCGTGGCGATGAAAGAAGGCATCCTGGTGCATTTCGAGGGCGAGCAGGCGCCCAAGGAGCCGCAACTCTACGACCTGGTGCTCCAGGCCGCCGGCCGCACCCCCAACGGCAGGAGGATCGGCGCCGACAGGGCCGGCGTGGCCGTGACGGAGCGCGGCTTCATCGACGTGGACATCCAGATGCGCACCAACGTGCCGCACATCTTCGCCATCGGCGACGTCGTGGGCCAGCCCATGCTGGCGCACAAGGCGGTGCACGAGGGCCACGTGGCGGCGGAAGTGATCGCGGGCGAACTGACGGGCGACAAGGCCCTGGCCGCCAGCGCCTTCGAGGCACGGGTGATCCCGAGCGTGGCCTATACCGACCCCGAGGTCGCCTGGGTCGGCCTGACCGAGGAGCAGGCCAAGGCCCAGGGCATCCAGGTGAAGAAGGGCTTGTTCCCCTGGAGCGCATCGGGCCGCGCCATCGCCAACGGGCGCGACGAGGGCTTCACCAAGCTGCTGTTCGACGACAGCCCCGAGGCGCACGGCCACGGGCGAATCCTGGGTGGCGGCATCGTCGGCACGCACGCGGGCGACATGGTGGGCGAAATCGCCCTCGCCATCGAGATGGGCGCCGACGCCGTGGACATCGGCGCCACCATCCACCCGCACCCCACGCTGGGCGAAAGCCTGGGCATGGCGGCGGAAGTGGCGCACGGTAGTTGCACGGATGTGCCGCCGCAGCGGAAGTAGCCGAGCCCTGGCGAGCCGTTCATGCCAAGCCGCGCGGGCCTGCAAGCCTTCCTTCAAGCGGACCCGCCTTCGGCGGTCCGCTTAAGTCAAACGCTATGCATAAAGGTCTGCGCGCACTTCTGGCATCAACTGCTGCTCTTGTCAGCCGAGGCCACGCAAATCGCGGCGCCGCAGTGCCCACGCTTCTATCCCCGATGAACCCCGACACTCCTGCTCCGTCCCTGTGGCCCGCACGCATCTTGGCCTTGGCATTCCTCGCCGCAGCCGGCTACTCGGCCTACCTCGCAGTGAACCTCCTCTCCACACGCTGCGAGGGGTTCAGTTGCACTTACCTGGGCTTGGTCTGGCTCTTCTGGCTTGGCGTCCTTTGCCTGCCAGCCACAGTCCTTGGCTACTTCGCGCAACGATCAAGCGCGTTCGCCGCCCGCCCAAGATCCATCCTCCGGGCCACTTGGCACGCGCACAGTCTCTTGTCCATCGGCCTTCTGGCTTGGTGGCTAGTGTAGTGTTCGACACCATGCGGCACATGAAACCGCGCCTTTTGGCGCATGGCGGCGTTGCAAATCCTCGCGATAGCGACGGCTATCGCTGTGGTGCTGCTGTGGTGCTGTGGTTTGCGCCTTGCCCTGCGCCAAAACGCATCGCTTTTATTGGTGCCGCCAAGCATCGAACACTGCACTGGCTTTAGCTGTTCCGGGCGGCCTGGGTAGCATCAGTTCTTCAGAAAAAATCGGCTGCCACCGCTTATGCATGAAGCGATGGCAGCTATCGATTGCATAGCAATTTCGGCCCGGCTGGCGGGCAGCCCGTAAAATCGGGGCTGTCTCCATCGACCAACCTGACAACCGCAAGCAACGACCGCCATGTCCATCGACAAAGTAACCCCCGGCAAGAACGCTCCCGACGCCTTCAACGTCGTCATCGAGATCCCGATGAACTCCGACCCCGTGAAGTACGAGGTCGACAAGGAGTCCGGCGCGATCTTCGTGGACCGCTTCATGACCACCGCCATGCACTATCCGGCCAACTACGGCTACGTGCCGCAGACGCTCTCCGGCGACGGCGACCCGGTGGACGTGCTGGTGCTCACGCCGTTCCCGCTGCCCGCGGGCGTGGTGGTGACGTGCCGCGCGCTGGGCATCCTGATGATGGAGGACGAGGCCGGCGTGGACGGCAAGGTGCTGGCCGTGCCCACCGAGAAGCTGCTGCCCTACTACAGCCAGTGGCAGACGGTGGACGACCTCAACCCCATGACGCTCAAGACCATCAGCCATTTCTTCGAGCACTACAAGGACCTGGAAGCCGGCAAGTGGGTCAAGGTGACCGGCTGGCAGGGCGTGGACGCGGCGAAGAAGGAAGTCGCCGACGGCATCGCCCACTACCGGCAGAAGTAGGCCGTCGTGCCTTTTGCCGGCGCCCGCCCGCGGCCCCGCAGGCGGGCGTTTTTGCGTGTGCGTCGCACCGGCGCGACAGCCGCGCGGCGGGCTGCGCGCACAATGCTCGCACCCATGGCGCGAGGGCGCCGCAACACTGACGAGGAGTAAGCATGAAGCTATCGGATCTGCGTATCGGCGCCAAGCTCGGGGGGGCCTTCGGCCTGCTGGTATTCATGACGTTGGCGCTGGGCTTGACGGCGCTGCTGGCGCTGGGGCGCATCAACGACGACACCACGGATTTCGCCACCAACTGGCTGCCCAGCGTGCAACTGCTGGGCGACATGCGCACCATGGCCAATCGCATGCGCCGCGCCGAGAGCGAGGCGGCGATCTCCCCCGACCCGGCGGCGCGCGAGAAGTACGGCACCCAACTGGTGCAGCTCCGCAAGGAATACGACGCGCTGGAAGCCCGGTACGCGTCCACGGTCACCGCGGGCGAGGAACAGGCCGCCTTCGACAACTACAAGGGCAAGCGCGATGCGTACTTCGCGGAGCAGGCCAAGCTCGTCGACGCATCGCGCAATGCCTCTGCGGACGCAGCCCAGTTGCAGGCGGTTTCCCAGTTGTACTCGACCACCGGGGAGGCCGCCTTCGGCGCGCTGGCCGAGGCGATCGGCGCGCTGTCTGCCATGCACACCGCGGACTCCGGGCAGTCGTACAAAATGGCGCAGGCCGACTATGGCAAAGCGGTCGCCACGACCATCGCCATCGCCGTCGCGGCGATCGTGCTGGGGGCGCTGCTGGCGTGGCGCATCACCCGCAGCATCACCGGCAAGGTGCAGCATGCGGTGGACGTGGCCCGCGCCGTGGCCGCGGGCGATCTGTCCGTGCATGTCCAGGCGGAGGGCAAGGACGAGCTGGGCCTGTTGCTGCACGCGCTGCACGACATGCGCGAAAATCTCGCGCGGGTGGTGGCCGGCGTGCGCACCGCCGCCGAGGGGGTGGCGACGGCCAGCGTCGAAATATCGCAAGGCAACAACGACCTCTCCTCGCGCACCGAGCAGCAGGCCAGCGCGCTGGAAGAGACGGCGGCCTCGATGGAGCAGCTCGGCTCCACCGTGCGCCAGAACGCCGACAACGCCCGCGCGGCCAACCAACTGGCCGTCAACGCATCCACCGTGGCCGCCCACGGCGGCGAAGTCGTGGCCCAGGTGGTGGTCACCATGAAGGGCATCAACGACAGCTCGCGCAAGATCGCCGACATCATTGGCGTCATTGACGGCATCGCCTTCCAGACCAACATCCTGTCGCTCAACGCGGCGGTGGAGGCGGCGCGCGCGGGCGAGCAGGGCCGCGGCTTCGCGGTGGTGGCCAGCGAGGTGCGCAGCCTGGCGCAGCGCAGCGCCGAGGCGGCCAAGGAAATCAAGAGCCTGATCGGCGCCAGCGTCGAGCGCGTGGAGCAGGGCTCCACGCTGGTCGACCAGGCGGGCGAGACGATGCAGGAAGTGGTGGGCGCGATACGGCGCGTGACCGACATCGTGGGCGAAATCAGCGCGGCCAGCAGCGAACAGGCGTCCGGCGTGGCGCAGGTGGGCGAGGCGGTCACGCAGATGGACCAGGCCACGCAGCAGAACGCGGCGCTGGTGGAGCAGTCGGCGGCGGCGGCGGCCAGCCTGACCACGCAGGCCCAGGAACTGGTGCAGGCCGTGGCGGTGTTCAAGCTCGCCGCAGACCACCAGGGCGGCGCCTATGCCTCGGCGTCCGCTGCGCGTCCCGTGGCACGGCGCCCGGCACCCGTGCCGCCCACCGTAGCGGCCAAGAAGCCCATGGCCCGCGTGGCGCCGCCCGCTGCCAAGCCGCCTGCCCTGGCCGCCAGGTCTGCCGCCGCGCAGCCCCCGAAGCCCGCCGCTCCGCCGCCGGCCTCTCCGCGCGCCCAGGCCGGCGGCAGCGACGATGGCGAGTGGGAGACGTTCTAGCAGTGTTCAACGCCAAGCAGCACATGAAACCGCGCCTTTTGCCGCATGGCGGCGTTGCAAATCCTCGCGATAGCGACGGCTATCGCTGTGGTTTGCGCCTTGCCCTGCGCCAAAACGCATCGCTTTCATTTGTGCCGCCAAGCATCGAACACTGCACTAGCGCTTGAACGGGCTGCGGTCGCGCAGCTCGTCGAGGTAGCCGGCCATGCCCTGGTCCTCGCGCTCCAGGAAGCGGGCCACCGCATCGTTGAATGCCGGGTGGGCCAGCCAGTGGGCGCTGGCGGTGGGCGTGGGCAGCAGGGCGCGGGCCATCTTGTGCTCGCCCTGCGCGCCGCCTTCGAAGCACGCCACGCCGTGCGCGATGCACCACTCCAGCGGCTGGTAGTAGCAGGCCTCGAAATGCAGGCAGTCCACGCGCTCCAGCGCACCCCAGTAGCGCCCGTAGGCCGTGCCCTGGGGTTGATGGCAGAATTGGCCTGTAGCGCTTGATATATCTGCGGTGATAGCTATCAAACTGGTAGCAATCGCATGGCCTTCGCGCTCTGCCGTGAACAGCAACCAATGTTCAGGCATGGTGTCGGCCATGCGCGCGAAGAAATCGCGCGTGAGGTAGGGTGGGTTGCCGTGCTCGCGGTAGGTGCGGGCGTAGCAGCGGTAGAAGAAATCCCAGTCCGCCGCACGGATGTCCGCGCCACGCGCCCAGCGCAACGTCACGCCCGCGTCGCGCACCTTGCGGCGCTCCTGGCGGATTTTCTTGCGCTTGTCTTGGCTCAGGCGGGCCAGGAAGTCGTCGAACGATGGGTAGCGATCATTCTTCCAGTGGAACTGCACGCCATGGCGCAGCAGCAGGCCGGCGGCCTCGCAGGCGGCCACGTCCTCGGCGCTGGCGAACAGCAGGTGCAGCGACGATAGCTGCTGCTCGCCGCACCAGCCCACCAGCGCACGCACCAGTGCCGCGCGGGCCGTCGCGTCGCGCGCCAGCAGCCGCGTGCCGGGCACGGGCGTGAACGGGACGGCCACCACGGCCTTGGGGTAGTAGTCCAGCCCGTGCTGCTCGTAGGCGCTGGCCCAGGCCCAGTCGAACACGTATTCGCCATAAGAATGGCCCTTGGCGTAGAGCGCGCAGGCCGCGGCCAGGGTGCCGCCTTGCCACAGCGTGAAGCAGCGCAGGTTCCAGCCCGTTTGCGGCACGGCGCTGCCGCTGGCCTGCAGGGCCGCGAGGTATTCGTGGCGCATGAAGGGCGTGGCATGGGGCTGCCGCGCGAGCAGCGCGTTCCATGTCTGCGCGTCGATGGCGGGCCATGCATCCGTAATCCGGATGACATAATCGGTTTCACCCATGCCGCACCCGGTGGCGCGGTGCGCGCAAGGCTCCTGCATCCACGGCGTTTTCGACTTCCATGACCCTCAAGATCTGCATTGCCCAGTTGAATTTCGTGGTGGGCGACATGGCCGGCAACGCGCGCAGGATCATCGATGCCGCGCACGCCGCCCATGCCGAGGGCGCCCACCTGCTGCTTACGCCCGAACTGGCCATCTGCGGCTATGCGGCGGAAGACCTGTTCCTGCGCCCGGCGTTCATCACCGCCTGCGATGATGCCCTGAATGCGATAGCCGATGGCACGGCCGGGTTAAGCGGCCTGCGCATCGTGGTCGGCCATCCGAGCGGCGGCGATGCGCGCACGCGCAGCGTGTCGGTGCAGCACCGCCACAACATGGCGAGCGTCTTGCGCGAGGGCCGCGTGGAGCAGACCTATGCCAAGCGCGAACTGCCCAACTACCAGGTGTTCGACGAACGGCGCTACTTCACGCCGGGCCGGGGCGTCTGCGTGTTCGAGGCGGCAGGCGTGCGCGTGGGTCTGCTGATCTGCGAAGACGCCTGGTTCGACGAGCCCGCCGCGCTGGCGCGCGATGCCGGGGCCGAGGTGCTGGCCGTCATCAACGCTTCGCCGTTCCACGTGGGCAAGGGCGGCGAGCGCGTGGCCCGCATGGCCGAGCGCGCACGCGCGGCGGGCCTGCCGCTGGTCTATGCACACCTCATGGGCGGGCAGGACGAGGTGGTGTTCGACGGCGCGTCGTTTGTCGTGCAGGCCGACGGCACGCTGGCGCTGCAGGCCGAAAGCTTCAAGGAAAAACTGGTGTTTGCGCAGGTGGAGCGTTCGCAGGGCGCTATAAAAATAGAAGCGCAGTCGTTGCCGCCGCCGCGCTTGCCCGAGGCCGAGCTGTGGGACGCGCTGGTGCTGGGTGTGCGCGACTACGTAGGCAAGAACGGCTTCCCGGGCGCGCTGCTGGGCTTGTCCGGCGGCATCGACTCGGCCCTGGTGTTGGCCGTCGCGGTGGATGCGCTGGGGGCCGAGCGGGTGCGCGCGGTGATGATGCCGTCGCCCTATACGGCGGATATTTCGTGGATCGATGCGCGCGACATGGCCGCACGGCTGGGCGTGCGCTACGACGAGATTTCCATCGTGCCGCAGTTCGAGGCTTTCAAGGCCGCGCTGGCGGGCGAATTCGCCGGGTTGCCCGAGGACGCGACGGAAGAGAACATCCAGGCCCGCATCCGCGGCACGCTGCTGATGGCCTTGTCCAACAAGTTCGGCGCCATCGTGCTCACCACCGGCAACAAGAGCGAGATGGCCACGGGCTACTGCACGCTCTATGGCGACATGGCCGGGGGCTTCGCCGTCATCAAGGACGTGGCCAAGACCATGGTGTTTCGCCTGGCGCGCTGGCGCAACGCGCACGACCCGTACGGCAGCGGCGCCGGCCCTATTCCCGAGCGCATCATCACCCGCCCGCCGAGCGCCGAACTGCGCCCCGAGCAGACCGACCAGGACAGCCTGCCACCCTACGAGGTGCTCGACGCCATCCTGGAGCGCTACATGGAGAACGACCAGGGCATCGACGAGATCGTGGCCGCCGGCTATCCGCGCGCGGCGGTGGAGCAGGTGGTGCGGCTGATCCGCGTGAACGAATACAAACGCCGACAAGCCCCTGTGGGCATACGGGTTACGCACCGCAGCTTCGGCAAGGATTGGCGCTACCCTATCACCAGCAAGTTCCGAGCATGACCGCAGAAGGAGTTTCCATGAAACAGATCACCGCCATCATCAAGCCGTTCAAGCTCGAAGAGGTGCGCGAAGCCCTCGGCGACTGCGGCGTGTCCGGCCTGACCGTGACCGAGGTCAAGGGCTTCGGCCGCCAGAAGGGCCATACCGAGCTGTACCGCGGCGCGGAATACGTGGTCGACTTCTTGCCCAAGGTGAAGGTCGAGGCCGTGGTGAGGGACGACGAAGTGGAGCGCTGCGTCGACGCCATCATCAAGGCCGCGCACACCGGCAAGATTGGCGATGGCAAGATCTTCGTCACGGCGGTCGAGCGCGCGGTGCGCATCCGCACGGGCGAGCTCGACGAATCTGCGGTCTGACCCCTGCGGCCCACCGGCCGCCCGGGTGTTCAGATCACGTCGCGCAAGGGCGGCGTGTCTCGCTGCACGCCTGCCGACTCCACGAGTTGTTGCAGCAGGTCCGGCGCGCTGGCGCCCACGCGCAGCAGGTCCATCTGCCAGTCGCTCATGAGCCCGTTGCCAACGCAGTTGCGCAGGAAGGCAACCAGCCCTTCGTAGTAGCCCGCCACGTCGAGCAGGCCCACGGGCTTGTCGTGGTAGCCGAGCTGGCGCCAGGTCCAGACCTCGAACAGTTCCTCGAACGTGCCGATGCCCCCGGGCAGGGCCAGGAAGGCGTCGGAGCGCTCGGCCATCAACGCCTTGCGCTGGTGCATGTTGTCCACGATGTGCAGTTCGGTACAGTCGCGGTTGGCATGCTCCTTGTCCACGAGCGCTTGCGGAATCACGCCCACCACCCGTGCTCCGGCTTGCAGCGCGGCATGCGCCGCGATGCCCATGAGCCCGTTGTTGCCGCCACCGTAGACGAGCTGGCCGCCGTGCTGGCCTATCCACTGGCCCACCTGGCGCGCGGTTTCGGCGTAGAGCGGATTCGTGCCGGGGCGCGAGCCGCAGTACACGCAGATCGAAAAAGCAGGCGCAGTCGTTGTCGTCATGCAAGAAACCTCTGATAGAGCGCTGTTGCCCAGATGCCCGCGCACAGCAGCAGCGCCAGCAGCACGGCAGCGCTGCCCACATCCTTGGCGCGCTTGGAGAACGCATGCCATTCGGGGCCGACGCGGTTCACCGCGGACTCCACGGCGGTATTGAGCAATTCGGCGATCAGCAGCAGCACCACGCAGCCGGCGAGCAGCGCGGTCTCCACCCAGGTGCGTCCGACCCAGAGCGCCAGCGGCAGCAGCACGGCGGCGGCGATGGCCTCCTGCCGGAACGCGGTTTCTCCCCAGGCGCAATGCAGGCCGGCCCACGAGTGGCGGGTGGCATGCCAGAGCCGGTCCAGGCCTTTGCGGGCTTTCTGTGTCTGGATGGGGGAAGGGGATGCAGGCATGGGTATGCAGAGACAGACGCAAACGGGTTGGCTGCGGCGCATCAGGCGCGCGCGGCAGCGGTGACGAGACGGGTGCCGGCGAGCGCGTCGTGCCAGAACTGCCGGCTCGGGTGGAGCCTGCTTGCCAGGGCCCACACGGCCACCCAGCCGAGCATGGCGGCGGCGGTTTCGCCCATCGAGGGGTGGAGCGGCGCCATGACCGCGAGCGGCGGCAGCAGCCAGACCCATGCCAGCAGGTAGCGACACAGGGCGCGTGCCTGGCCCACGGGGTTGCCATGGCGGTCGACGATGCGGATGTGCCAGGTTTTCATCGCCAGCGTCTGGCCACGCGACCAGAACCATGTGAAGTAGATGCCGAACACCACGAACAGGAAGCCTTGCTGCGCGTGCCGGTTGTCGAGCGCGTTGCGCGTCTGCGTCAGTGCGCTGAACAGGTAGTCCGCGATGAAGACCACGCCGAACAGCAGCACGCCCTCGTACAGCCAGCACGCCATCCGGCGCGCCAGGCCGGGAGCTTGTGCAAACGCGGTGGCGGGGAGCGGCGGCGGGGCCTGCGGGGCGCCGTCAGGCGGGGAAGCCGGGGGTGCGGGAGTGGCGGCGGGACGGGGGGGTGGCGAGATCATTGCTCCGTTGCATGCGCTTGCGTCCCGTGCGCCGCGTCGGATACGGGCGCTACCGGAGAGGGCGGAGCCTGCATTGTCGCCGGAACGGCGGTGGGTGCGGGCAGGAGTACCGGCGCCTCGGGCATGCGCGCCGGGTGCACCGCCGTCGCGCGCGTGGTGCCTGCCGGCACCACGGTCAGGCGTTCCGGCGGGGCCAGCTTGATGGCCGGGGCGGCGCCTCGTGGCTTGGGGGCGGCGCGCGCGGCGAGTTTTCGCTTTTCCTCGTCGCTGAGGGCCTGGTATGCCTCCCAACTGGCCTTCTTGTCGTGCGGGTCGAGCTGGTTGGTGGCCGCGAAGTTCAGGCGCGCCTGGTCGCGCTGCTGCATGCTCAGGCCGGCCCATTCGGTCATGCGGCTGTGCAGCTTGGCCTGCTCCGTCGCGCTCATCTGGGGGAAGTTCTGCGACAGCGCGATCCACTTGCGCTTGTGCGGCCCGCTCAGCGCGGACCAGTGCGGCGCCAGCGGCTGCAGCGCGTGTTGCTGCGACGTGGTGAGCTGGTTCCACAGGGGTTCGGCTTCGGACGTCCGCAGGGTGGCGGGCTTGCCCGTCACGGCGTGCTTGCCGCCCTGGGGTGCTTGCGGCAGTTGCGCGGCAACGCCGGTGCTGGCCAGGGCTGCTGCCAGCGCCAGCAGTGGCACGTGTGCGGCAAAGGGACGAAGGCGCGCGGGCATGGCTGTAAAAGGGTGGGTGCCGTTTCAGCGCTCTGCGCGCTGGGTGAGCTTCAGGAACTGCAGGAAGCCCGGGTCTGCATAAGCGGCGGGGGGGAGGTCGTCGGTAAGCAGCGCGGCATCGACCTCGGCGATTTCGCGCGCGCGGCTTTCGTCCTGCACGTAGCTGATGGCCACCAGCCCGGCCACGAGCGTGACGATGGGCAGCGCGGATGCCGCGAGCAGGCGCCACCAGCGCCCGCCTTCGCCCCACGGCAGGGTCGCGGCGCCGGCTCCGTTGGCGGCGATGCTGGCGGCCAGCAATGGCGCTCTTTCCACCTTGCGGTGCGCCAGGGCCTGCATGCGCGCAGCGCGCAGGCGTTCGGCTATGTCATAGGGCAAGGTGTCGTTGCCGGCGGTCAGCCGCGCGGCAACACGCTGGCCGAAAAGGTCCAGCAGCGCGTCTTGATCCGGGAAGGCGGTAGTCATGGTCGTATTCCTCGGGCTTTCAGGGCTTTACCAAGAGCCTGGACGGCGCGCGAGCAATGCGTCTTGACGCTGCCTTCCGAGCAACCCATTGCCGCGGCAGTTTCCGCGACGTTCATCTCCTCCCAGTAACGCATGAGGAATGCCTCGCGTTGACGGGCAGGCAGCTCCAGGATCTCGGCTTCGATTTCATGCAAGATCTGCGCCCGCCCGACGGTGTCCTCCGCGCTTTCCGTGCCCTCGGAGCCCTCGGGGCCCGCATAGGCTTCGAGCAGGTCGAACGCATCGTCGCTGTCGCCGTCGGGCTCGAAATCCCCCATGTTGGTGAACAGGGCATTGCGCACCTTCTGCCGCCGGAACCAGTCGAGCGTGCAGTTCGACAGGATGCGCTGGAACAGCATGGGCAATTCGCCCGGCGGCTTGTCGCCGTAGTGCTCGGCCAGCTTGAGCATGCTGTCCTGCACGATGTCGAGCGCCGCCTCTGTGTTGCGCACATGGTAGAGCGAGCGCTTGAAAGCGCGTTTTTCCACGCTTTTGAGGAAGTCGGAGAGTTCGCGTTCGGTTGCCAAGAGAGAAGGCCGGCCGCTGGCGGCCACTCGGGGTTGCTGGGCTTGTCGTTGTGCGTGAGGCGTCGCGGCGATTATGGCACCGCACCTTGAATTTTTCCTCCCCCGTGCTCGCGGCGGCGCGCGGGCAGTGCATAATCGGCGGTTGCAATTCAAAAGGCAAACGGGTCACGGTCCGGCGCAGCAATCATCTCGCCCATGTCCGGTGGTCCTAAGTCTCGAAGCAGCTTCACAAGAGCGCGCCAAGAGGCACCCTAGGTTTTTCGTCAGAGAAATTCGCAAAGGTTGATCGACATGGAAATCTCCAAGGCCGAACTGGCTTCGGCAGCGGCTGCGTCCGCAGCGCAAGGCGGCTCCCAGGATCTCATGGGCGCCGAGATCCTCATCAAGGCACTGCAGGCCGAAGGCGTACGCTACCTCTGGGGCTACCCGGGCGGCGCGGTGCTCTACATCTACGACGCGCTCTACAAGCAGGACTCCATCGAGCATGTGCTGGTGCGCCACGAGCAGGCCGCCGTGCATGCCGCCGACGGCTATGCGCGCGCCACTGGCGACGTGGGCGTGGCGCTGGTCACTTCCGGCCCCGGTCTGACGAACGCGGTGACGGGCATCGCCACCGCCTACATGGACAGCATTCCGATGGTCATCATCTCGGGCCAGGTGCCGACGGCGGCCATCGGGCTCGACGCCTTCCAGGAATGCGACACGGTGGGCATCACGCGGCCCATCGTCAAGCACAACTTCCTGGTGAAGGACCCGCGCGATCTGGCGCTGACGATGAAGAAGGCCTTCCACGTCGCGCGCAGCGGCCGCCCGGGCCCGGTGGTGGTCGATATTCCGAAGGACGTTTCCTTCAAGAAGGCGGCCTACGCGGGCTATCCCGACAAGGTGGAGATGCGCTCCTACAACCCCGTGAAGAAGGGGCACGGCGGCCAGATCCGCAAGGCGCTGCAACTGCTGCTGTCGGCCAAGCGCCCCTACATCTACACCGGCGGCGGGGTGCTGCTGGGCAATGCCTCGAACGAATTGCGCACGCTGGCCGACATGCTGGGCTACCCGGTCACGAACACGCTCATGGGCCTGGGCGCCTACCCGGCTTCCGACCGCAAGTTCCTCGGCATGCTGGGCATGCATGGCACGGTCGAGGCCAACAACGCCATGCAGAGCTGCGACGTGCTGCTGGCCGTGGGCGCGCGCTTCGACGACCGCGTGATCGGCAACGTGAAGCACTTCGCGCAGAACGAGCGCAAGATCATCCACGTCGACATCGACCCGTCCTCCATCTCCAAGCGCGTGCGCGTCGACATCCCCATCGTCGGCGATGTGAAGGACGTGCTGGGCGAGCTGATCTCCATGCTGCGCGAAAGCAGCACCAGACCCGACGCGCAGGCCCTGGCCCGATGGTGGGACACCATCGAGGGCTGGCGCGGCACCGACTGTCTGAGGTACGACCGCGGCAACAAGGACGTCATCAAGCCCCAGTACGTCGTCGAGACGCTGTGGAACATGACCAAGGACGCGGACACGTACATCACCTCCGACGTGGGCCAGCACCAGATGTGGGCCGCGCAGTACTACCGCTTCGACGAGCCGCGCCGCTGGATCAACTCCGGTGGCCTGGGCACCATGGGCGTGGGCATTCCCTATGCCATGGGCGTCAAGCTGGCCAGGCCGCAGAGCGAAGTGTTCTGCATCACCGGCGAAGGCTCGGTGCAGATGTGCATCCAGGAGCTCTCCACCTGCCTGCAGTACAACACGCCCATCAAGATCTGCGCGCTCAACAACCGCTACCTGGGCATGGTGCGCCAGTGGCAGGAGATCGAATATTCGGGCCGCTACAGCCACAGCTACATGGATGCGCTGCCCAACTTCGTGAAGCTGGCCGAGGCTTATGGCCACGTCGGCATGCTGATCGAGCGCCCGCAGGACGTGGAGCCCGCGCTGCGCGAGGCGCGCCGGCTCAAGGACCGTACCGTGTTCATGGATTTCCGCACCGATCCCACCGAGAACGTGTTCCCGATGGTGCAGGCCGGCAAGGGCATCACGGAGATGCTGCTGGGCGCAGAAGATCTTTAAGAAAATAGCCATCTGGCGCTCATGAAACAAGCGCCTATAGCTATCAATACGATAGCAATCCATCCCTGAAGAAGAATCTATTGCCCGCCAAGCCCGCGCATTACCGTGCGCGGGGGAGGGCGGCGAGAAGAGGAATCGCAAACCATGAAACACATCATCGCAGTGCTGCTGGAAAACGAACCCGGCGCGCTTTCCCGCGTTGTGGGCCTGTTCTCGGCCCGCGGCTACAACATTGAATCGCTGACGGTCGCGCCGACCGAGGACCCGAGCCTCTCGCGCATGACCATCCAGACCGCCGGCTCGGAGGACGTGATCGAGCAGATCACCAAGCACCTGAATCGGCTGATCGAGGTGGTGAAGGTGGTCGACCTGACCGAGGGCGCCTACACCGAGCGCGAACTCATGATGGTCAAGGTGCGCGCAGTCGGCAAGGAACGCGAGGAGATGAAGCGCATGGCTGACATCTTCCGCGGCCGCATCATCGACGTGACCGACAAGAGCTACACCATCGAATTGACGGGCGACCAGTCGAAGATCGATGCCTTCCTCGTGGCGCTCGACCGCTCGGCCATCCTGGAGACCGTGCGCACGGGCGCCAGCGGCATCGGCCGCGGCGAGCGCGTGCTGCGCGTCTGAATCCCCGCGCGCGAACATCAGTTACCAACACCGAATCAACCAAGGAGCAACCATGAAGGTGTATTACGACAAGGACGCCGACCTCAGCCTCATCAAGGGCAAGACGGTCGCCATCATCGGCTACGGCAGCCAGGGCCATGCGCATGCGCAGAACCTCAACGACAGCGGCGTGAAGGTCGTCGTCGGCCTGCGCAAGGGCGGCGCTTCCTGGCCCAAGGTCGAGAAGGCCGGGCTGAAGGTGGCCGAGGTGGCGGATGCGGTGAAGGCCGCCGACGTGGTCATGATCCTGCTGCCCGACGAGCAGATCGCCAGCGTCTACAAGAACGACATTGCGCCCAACATCAAGCAAGGCGCGTCGCTGGTGTTCGCGCACGGCTTCAACGTGCACTACGGCTTCGTGCAGCCGCGCGCGGACCTGGACGTGTGGATGGTCGCGCCCAAGGCTCCCGGCCACACCGTGCGCAGCACCTACACCCAGGGCGGCGGCGTGCCGCACCTGGTGGCCGTCTATCAGGACCAGACCGGCAAGGCGCGCGATTTGGCCCTGTCCTACGCCATGGCCAACGGCGGCGGCCGCGCCGGCATCATCGAGACCAGCTTCCGCGAGGAAACCGAGACCGATCTGTTCGGCGAGCAGGCCGTGCTGTGCGGCGGCACGGTGGAGCTCATCAAGGCCGGCTTCGAGACGCTGGTGGAAGCGGGCTACGCGCCCGAGATGGCGTACTTCGAGTGCCTGCACGAGCTCAAGCTCATCGTGGACCTGATCTATGAAGGCGGCATCGCCAACATGAACTACTCGATCTCCAACAACGCCGAGTATGGCGAATACGTCAGCGGCCCGCGCGTGGTGACCGAGGAGACCAAGAAGGTCATGAAGCAATGCCTGAGGGACATCCAGACCGGTGAATACGCCAAGAGCTTCGTGCTGGAAAACGCCGCTGGCGCCCCCACGCTCATCAGCCGCCGCCGCCTGACTGCCGAGCACCAGATCGAGGTGGTGGGCGCCAAACTGCGCGCCATGATGCCCTGGATCGGCAAGAACAAGCTGGTGGACCAGACGCGCAACTGACGTGGTTGGCGCTGCCTGGCGGCACGAGGGCCCGTGGCTTGCCACGGGCCCTTTCCGATCGCAGGAGGCATCGCTGTCTTAAACTCGACCGATGCAACACACTTACCGGGAAGGCTCGGCGTATGTCCGATGACATGGATTCGCACGAACTTGCGCCAGACACCGAGCTTCCATCGGGCCGCAAGCCCCGCAAGGGCATCTACGTGCTGCCCAACCTGTTCACGCTGGCGGCGCTGTTCGGCGGCTTCTATGCCATCGTGATGGCCATGAACGACCGCTTCGAGCAGGCGGCGTTCGGTGTGTTCTGCGCCATGGTGCTCGACAGCCTCGATGGCCGCGTGGCGCGGATGACCAACACGCAGAGCGCCTTCGGCGAGCAGATGGATTCGCTGGCCGACATGGTGTCGTTCGGCGCTGCGCCCGCGCTCATCGCCTACGAATGGGCGCTGCGCGGGCTGGGGCGCTGGGGTTGGATAGCGGCCTTCGTGTACTGTGCCTGCGCGGCGCTGCGGCTGGCGCGCTTCAACGTCAACACCGCCGTGGTCGACAAGCGCTATTTCCAGGGCCTGCCATCGCCCGCCGCTGCGGCGCTCGTGATGGGCCTGCTCTGGCTCATGACCGAGGCGGGCATCAAGGGCTCCGAGCAGTTGTACCTGGGCGCGGGCCTGTGGCTCGACGTGGACTGGCTGATGTTCTGCCTCACGCTGTATGCAGGACTCACCATGGTGACCAATGTGCCGTTCTACAGCTTCAAGGACATGCAGATGAAAAAGAGCGTGCCGTTCACTGCCATCGTGCTCATCGTTCTGGGCATCGCGGTGATCAACATCCATCCGCCGGTGGTGCTGTTTCTGCTGTTCATGGCGTATGGCGCCAGCGGCTACTGCGTGTACGCATGGCGCCGCGCCAAGGGCTTGCGCACGAGCATGATCAGCATGTCCACCGACGAGCCCGAGGAAGAAGGCCTGCACAAATAGGCGCCAAGTGGAGTCTTGCCATGCGGCAGTCTATGGCATCAAAGGCAGAAAGCTGCCGCAATATCTTCCTGACTGAGTCAGGCGGCCGCCTCCAGCCCGCTGTCGAAATGCGCCTGCATGCACGCGATGGCGGCTGCGCCGTCGTGGGTCGCCAGCGCGGCCATGATGGCGCGATGCTCGGCCAGCGACTCGGCGATGCGGCCGGTCTTGAGCAGCGAGTTGTGGCGGTTGAGCTTCATCACCTTGCGCAGGTCGGCCACGAGTTGCAGGCGCCAGCGGTTGTCGGCGATCTCCAGCACACGCAGGTGGAAGCGCTCGTTGATCTCAAAGAAGCGGTCGCGGTCGTCGGTGGCGGCCTCCAGTTCGGCGTGCAGCGCCTGCAATTGCTGCAACTGCGCGGGCGTGGCGCGGCAGGCGACGACGCCGGCGGCATCGCTCTCCAGCAGGCTCAGCAGGTGGTACACGTCGGCCAGATCCTTGGCCGACACCTCGGTGACGTAGGCGCCGCGCCGCACCTTCATCGTGACCAGCCCTTCGGCGGCCAGCACTTTCAGCGCCTCGCGCAACGGCGTGCGGCTGATGCCGAACTCCTCGGCGATCTTGAGCTCGTCGATCCAGCTTCCGGGTTCGAGCTGGCGGTGGTAGATGCGCTGGCGCAACTGCTCCGCCACCTCTTCGTAGAGGGCGCGGGGCGTGAGCGTGAGGGCGGACATGGGCCAAGAATGTACCGCAAGAAAACTATAAATTAATAATTACGGATCGGTTAAACTTCCGCGTCCTTGAAATTGTTGCGAACATGGCTTCCGCCATCCGCCAAGACCGCATAGCCTCCTCCCCGTTTTGTCTTCATTCACCATGAGCAGTTCTCCTGAACCGATTTACCCGCCCGTGGGCCTCGATGCATGGGCCAAGGCCGCAGCCAAATCCGCTCCGGGCGGCGATGTGGGGGCGCTCAACTGGATCACGCCCGACGGCATCACCGTCAAGCCGCTCTACACCGCGGCGGATCTGCAGGGCCTGAAGTACACCGATACGATGCCGGGCTTCGCGCCCTACCTGCGCGGCCCGCAGGCCACGATGTACGCTGTGCGGCCCTGGACCATCCGGCAGTACGCGGGCTTCTCCACGGCGGAGGAGAGCAACGCCTTCTACCGCAAGGCCCTGGCCGCCGGTGGGCAGGGCGTGTCCGTGGCGTTCGACCTGGCCACGCACCGGGGCTACGACAGCGACCACCCCCGCGTGACGGGCGACGTGGGCAAGGCCGGCGTGGCGATCGATTCGGTCGAGGACATGAAGATACTGTTCGACGGCATCCCGCTCGACAAGGTGAGCGTTTCCATGACCATGAACGGCGCCGTACTGCCCGTGCTGGCGGGCTACGTGGTGGCGGCGCAAGAGCAGGGCGTCTCGCAAGACAAACTGAGCGGAACCATCCAGAACGACATCCTCAAGGAGTTCATGGTCCGCAACACCTACATCTACCCGCCGGCGCCGAGCATGCGGATCATCGGCGACATCATCGAGTACACGGCGAAGAACATGCCGAAGTTCAACTCGATCAGCATCAGCGGCTACCACATGCAGGAAGCAGGCGCCAACCAGGCGCTGGAACTGGCCTTCACCCTGGCCGACGGCAAGGAATACGTGAAGACCGCCATCGCCAAGGGCATGGACGTGGACGACTTCGCGGGCCGCCTGTCGTTCTTCTGGGCCATCGGCATGAACTTCTACCTCGAAGTGGCCAAGATGCGCGCCGCGCGCCTGCTGTGGTGCCGCATCATGCAGGGCTTCAACGCCAAGAACCCCAAGAGCCTGATGCTGCGCACCCACTGCCAGACCAGCGGCTGGAGCCTGACCGAGCAGGACCCATACAACAACGTGGTGCGCACCACCATCGAGGCGATGGCCGCGGTGTTCGGCGGCACCCAGAGCCTGCACACCAACGCGCTCGATGAAGCCATCGCGCTGCCCACCGAATTCAGCGCCCGCATCGCGCGCAACACGCAGCTCATCATCCAGGAAGAGACCCATATCACCAGCGTGATCGACCCCTGGGCCGGCAGCTACATGATGGAGAAGCTCACCCAGGACATGGCCGACGCCGCCTGGAAGATCATCGAGGAGGTCGAGGCCATGGGCGGCATGACCCAGGCCGTGGACAGCGGCTGGGCCAAGCTCAAGATCGAGGCCGCCGCGGCTGAAAAGCAGGCGCGCATCGACTCGGGCAAGGACGTGATCGTCGGCGTCAACAAGTACAGGCTGAAGACCGAGGATGTGATCGACAGCCTGTCGATCGACAACGTCAAGGTGCGCGACGGGCAGGTCGCGCGCCTGCGGTCCATCCGGCAGAAGCGCGACTCCGCGCAGGTGCAGCAAGCGCTGGATGCTCTCACTTCCGCAGCGGAAAGCGGGCAGGGCAACCTGCTGGACCTCTCCATCCGGGCCGTGCGCCTGCGCGCCACGGTGGGCGAGGTGTCGGATGCGCTTGAAAAGGTATTTGGGCGCCACCGCGCCGACACGCAAAAGGTGACCGGTGTGTACGCTGCCGCTTACGACTCGGCCGAAGGCTGGGACAAACTCAAGGCCGAAATCAACGAATTTGCCGAAACCCATGGTCGCCGCCCCCGCGTGATGATCGCCAAGCTGGGCCAGGACGGCCATGACCGCGGCGCCAAGGTGGTGGCCACGGCCTTTGCCGACCTGGGCTTCGACGTGGACATGGGCCCGCTGTTCCAGACCCCCGAGGAATGTGCGCGCCAGGCCATCGAGAACGACGTGCATGCGGTGGGCGTCTCCACGCTCGCCGCCGGCCACAAGACGCTGGTGCCGGCCATCATCGAGGCGCTGAAAACGCAGGGCGCAGACGACATCATCGTCTTCGTCGGCGGCGTGATCCCGCGCCAGGACTACGACTTTCTGTACGAAGCCGGCGTGAAGGGCATCTATGGCCCCGGCACGCCGATCGTCGCCAGCGCCAAGGACGTGCTGGAGCAGATTCGCAAGGCCACAACAACAGCGGCGTGATACAGCAAGCTACTGTATTTCACGGGAGAATGCCATGGCTGTATCCGTCCGCATGGGCCCCTTGATGGAAAAAGGGTTGGGGCTTGCCGCCAAGCGGCAGGGCATCGCCAAGTCGCAGTTCATCATCGGGGCGGTGGAGCGTGCGCTGGGGCGCAAAGACCCGGCGGTTCTGTACCAAGGGGTCATGCACGAAGCTCTGCCGCCGTACAAGTCGGCCTTGCGCAAGAGTCTGCGCGAAGCATGCGGGGGGCAGCAGAACGAATACGCCGCCTATCTGGCACAGTGCGAAGCCGTCAAAGGGAAGACGGTTTGAATATCTGCCTTCTGGATGCTAGTGCAGTGTTCAACGCCAAGCAGCCCATAAAACCGCGCCTTTTGCCGCATGGCGGCGTTGCAAATCCTTGCGATAGCGACGGCTATCGCTGTGGTTTGCGCCTTGCCCTGCGCCAAAACGCATCGCTTTTATTGGTGCCGCCAAGCATCGAACACTGCACTAGGGCAGTGTTCGATGGATCGGGGGCAGGGCGGCCCAGGTGTTCCCCTTCGACGCCTCGGATTTGATCGATATGTGCGGATGGATCAAGCAATACACGCAGCAGCCCCGTACCGGGATGGATTTGGCCGATGCTCCTCTCTACTGGCTGGCCTGCGAGTCTGGCGTGGCGCAGATCCTGGCCGTGGACATGCGCGATTTCTCGCGCTGCCGCCTGCCCGATGGGCGCGCTTTCGAGATGCTGTGATGCTGCTGGTTGACGCCATCTTGCGCCCCGCATCCGCCGCCGTGCAGCGCCGCGCCATCGCCAAGGCCATCACATTGCTGGAGTCCACCCGCGCCGACCACCGCGTGCAGGCCGACGAACTGCTCACCGCGCTGCTGCCGCACACGGGCCGGGCATTTCGCCTGGGCATCAGCGGCGTGCCGGGCGTGGGCAAGTCCACCTTCATCGAGGCGCTGGGCCTGTATCTGATCGCCCAGGGCCATCGCGTGGCGGTGCTCACCATCGACCCGTCCTCCACCGTCTCGGGCGGCTCCATCCTGGGGGACAAGACGCGCATGGAAAAGCTCTCGGTGCACGAGCGCGCCTACATCCGCCCCAGCCCCAGCAGCGGCACGCTCGGCGGCGTGGCCGAGAAGACGCGCGAGGCCATGCTGGTCTGCGAGGCCGCGGGCTACGACGTGGTGATCGTCGAAACCGTGGGCGTGGGCCAGAGCGAGACGGCGGTGGCCGGCATGACCGACATGTTCTGCCTGCTGCAACTGCCCAACGCGGGCGACGACCTGCAAGCCATCAAGAAAGGCGTGATGGAGATCGCTGACCTGGTGGTCATCAACAAGGCCGACCTCGACGTGGCCGCCGCCACCCGCGCCCAGGCGCAGATTACCTCGGCTCTGCGCCTGTTTGGCCACCAGGGCAACCCGGAGCATGCGCACGCGGCGCAGGATGCGCGGACCGGCACCGAGGTGCGCTACTGGCAGCCCAGGGTGCAGCAGATGAGCGCGCTGACCGGCAGCGGCATCGACGCCTTCTGGGCCGCAGTCACCGAATTCAAGGCATTGCAGGCCGCCAACGGCCGCCTGGCCGCGCGGCGTGAGCAGCAGGCGCTGGCCTGGATGTGGGAGCGCATCGATGCCGGGCTGAAGCAGGCGTTCCGCCAGCACCCGCGCGTGCGCGCGCTGCTGCCGGTGCTGACAAGACAGGTGCGCGCGGGCACGCTCGCCGCATCGACCGCAGCACGAAACCTGCTTGCACAGGCCATGGAATAAGCGCAGGAAGCTATCAATACCGTAGTGAAAGAGAAACCATGCAGGACATACTCGACCAACTGGAACAACGGCGCGAACAGGCCCGCCAGGGCGGCGGCGAAAAGCGCATCGCCGCGCAGCACAAGAAAGGCAAGCTCACCGCCCGCGAACGCATCGAGCTGCTGCTCGACGACGGCACCTTCGAGGAATGGGACATGTTCGTCGAGCACCGCTGCGCCGACTTCGGCATGGACGCGCAGAAGATTCCGGGCGACGGCGTGGTCACGGGCTACGGCATGATCAATGGCCGCCTGGTGTTCGTCTTCAGCCAGGACTTCACCGTGTTCGGCGGCGCGCTGTCCGAGGCCCATGCCGAGAAGATCTGCAAGGTAATGGACCAGGCCATGAAGGTCGGCGCCCCGGTCATCGGCCTCAACGATTCGGGCGGCGCGCGCATCCAGGAAGGCGTGGCGTCCCTGGGCGGCTATGCCGAGGTGTTCCAGCGCAACGTGATGGCCAGCGGCGTGGTGCCGCAGATCAGCATGGTGATGGGCCCGTGCGCGGGCGGCGCGGTGTATTCGCCAGCCATGACCGACTTCATCTTCATGGTCAAGGACAGCAGCTACATGTTCGTGACCGGCCCCGAGGTGGTGAAGACGGTCACGCACGAGGAGGTTTCGGCCGAGGAACTGGGCGGCGCCATCACCCACACCACCACCAGTGGCGTGGCCGACATGGCGTTCGAGAACGACGTGGAGGCGCTGATGATGCTGCGCCGCCTGTACAACTACCTGCCGCTCAACAACCGCGAGAAAGCGCCCACGCGGCCCAGCAACGACCCGGCGGACCGGGCCGATGCATCGCTCGACACCCTGGTGCCCGAAAACGCCAACAAGCCCTACGACATGAAGGAGCTGATCACCAAGGTGGTGGATGACGGCGACTTCTTCGAGCTGCAGCCCGACTACGCCCGCAACATTGTCATCGGCTTCGCCCGCATGGAAGGGCAGACCATCGGCATCGTGGCCAACCAGCCGCTGGTGCTGGCGGGCTGCCTGGACATCAAGAGCAGCATCAAGGCCGCGCGCTTCGTGCGCTTCTGCGACGCCTTCAACATCCCCGTCATCACCTTCGTGGACGTGCCCGGCTTCATGCCCGGCACGGCGCAGGAATACGGCGGCATCATCAAGCACGGCGCCAAGCTGCTGTATGCCTATGCCGAGTGCACCGTGCCCAAGATCACCATCATCACCCGCAAGGCCTACGGCGGCGCCTATGACGTGATGAGCTCCAAGCACCTGCGCGGCGACGTCAACCTGGCCTGGCCCAAGGCCGAAATTGCGGTGATGGGCGCCAAGGGCGCGGTGGAGATCATCTTCCGCGAGGACAAGAACGACCCTGCCAAGCTCGCCGCCCGCGAAGCCGAGTACAAAGAGCGCTTTGCCAACCCCTTCGTGGCCGGCGCGCGCGGCTACATCGACGACGTGATCCTGCCGCACGAGACGAGGAAGCGCATCTGCCGCTCGCTGGTCATGCTGCAGGGCAAGAAGCTCGACAACCCGTGGCGCAAGCACGGCAACATTCCTCTTTGACCGGCCCAGGAGAACAAGAACGTGTTTACCAAGATATTGATCGCCAACCGCGGCGAAATCGCCTGCCGCGTCATCGCCACCGCCCGCAAGATGGGCATCGCCACCGTCGCCGTCTATTCCGACGCCGACAAGGACGCCCGCCACGTCAAGCTGGCCGACGAGGCCGTGCACATTGGTGCGGCGCCCAGCCGCGAGAGCTACCTGCTGGCCGACAGGATCATCGCCGCGGCCAGGCAGACCGGCGCGCAGGCCATCCACCCCGGCTACGGCTTCCTGTCGGAAAACGAAGGTTTCGCGCGCCGGGTCGAGGAAGAGGGCATTGCCTTCATCGGCCCCAAGCATTACTCCATCGCCGCCATGGGCGACAAGATCGCATCGAAGAAGCTGGCCAACGAGGCCCAGGTCAACACCATCCCGGGCTGGAACGACGCCATCGAATCCGCCGAGCGCGCGGTGCAGATCGCCAAGGACATCGGCTACCCCGTGATGATCAAGGCCAGTGCCGGCGGCGGCGGCAAGGGCCTGCGCGTAGCCTTCAACGACAAGGAGGCGTTCGAGGGCTTCACCAGTTGCCGCAATGAGGCGCGCAACAGCTTCGGCGATGACCGCGTGTTCATCGAGAAGTTCGTCGAGGAGCCGCGCCACATCGAGATCCAGGTGCTGGGCGACAGCCACGGCAACGTCATCTACCTCAACGAGCGCGAATGCTCCATCCAGCGCCGCCACCAGAAGGTGATCGAAGAGGCGCCATCGCCCTTCATCTCTGATGCCACGCGCAAGGCCATGGGCGAACAGGCCGTGGCGCTGGCCAAGGCGGTGAAGTACCAGAGCGCGGGCACGGTGGAGTTCGTGGTCGGCAAGGACCAGAGCTTCTACTTCCTGGAGATGAACACCCGCCTGCAGGTGGAGCACCCGGTCACCGAATGCATCACCGGCCTGGACCTGGTGGAGCTGATGATCCGCGTGGCCGCGGGCGAGAAGCTGCCGATCGCGCAGGCCGACGTGAAGCGCGACGGCTGGGCCATCGAGTGCCGCATCAACGCCGAGGACCCGTTCCGCAACTTCCTGCCCAGCACGGGCCGGCTGGTGCGCTTCCTGCCGCCCGGGCAGACCATGCACGCGGCCGACACGCAGCACCTGCTGGGCGTGCGCGTGGACACCGGCGTGTACGAGGGCGGCGAGATCCCGATGTACTACGACTCGATGATCGCCAAGCTCATCGTGCATGGCCGCGACCGCAACGACGCGATCGCCAAGATGCGCGAGGCGCTCAACGGCTTCGTCATCCGCGGCATCAGCAGCAACATCCCGTTCCAGGCCGCGCTGCTGGCGCACCCGAAGTTCGTGGCGGGCGATTTCAACACCGGCTTCATCGCGGAAAACTATGGCAAGGGCTTCCATGCCGAGGACGTGCCGCACGGCGACCCGAACTTCCTCGTCGCGCTCGCCGCCTACGTGTACCGCCGCACGCGTGCGCGCGCCTCGGGCATCAGCGGGCAACTGGCGGGCCATGGCGTGAAGATCGGCGAGCAGTTCGTGGTGGTCACGCTGGGGGCCGAGGGCCAGAATGTGCAGACGCCCGTATCGGTTACGGATTTTGATGAGAAATCGGGCTCCAGCGCAGTATCCGTGGGCGGTAGCAGCTACAAAATCAGTAGCGAAATGGTGCTGGGCGAGATCCGCGTGCAGGGCCTGTGCAACGGCCAGCCGTTCACCGCGCAGGTGGCGCGCGGCACGCCGCGCAACCCGCTGGCGCTGCGCATCGCGCACAACGGCACGCAGCTCGATGCGCTGGTGCTCTCGCCGCGCGGGGCCGAGCTGTACAAGCTCATGCCCTACAAGGCGCCGCCGGACCTGAGCCGGTTCCTGCTCTCGCCCATGCCGGGACTGCTGGTGGATGTGGCGGTGCAGCCGGGCCAGGCCGTGCAGGCCGGCGAGAAGCTGGCGGTGATCGAGGCGATGAAGATGGAGAACATCCTGTTCGCCGCGCAGGACGGCGTGGTGGGCAAGGTGGTGGCCGGCAAGGGCGAGTCGCTGGCCGTCGATCAGGTGATCCTGGAGTTCGCATAAAGCCATGGGCGCCAACGACCTGCCAACCGCCACCCACACCATTGCGGTGCATCGCCCGGCGTCCGCGCGCGCAGCGTCCGGTTCGCCCACGCCAGCCTGGACGATCGAGGCCATCGAGGCCCTGTTCGACAAGCCGTTCATGGACCTGCTGTTCCAGGCCCAGACCGTGCATCGCCAGCACTGGTCTGCCGGCGACATTGAACTGGCCGCGCTGCTGTCGGTGAAGACCGGCGGCTGTCCCGAGAACTGCGGCTACTGCCCGCAGGCCGCCGAGTTCGACACCGGCGTGCAGGCCGGCAAGCTCATGGCGGTGGAAGACGTCAAGCGCGCCGCGCAGGCCGCCAGGGACGCTGGTGCCACACGCTTTTGCATGGGCGCGGCCTGGCGCGCGCCCAAGGACCGCGACGTGGAGAGGGTGGCCGAACTGGTCGAGGCCGTGAAGGGCCTGGGCCTGTCCACCTGCGCCACGCTGGGCATGCTGGAGCCGCAGCAGGCCCGGGCATTGAAGGACGCGGGCCTGGACTACTACAACCACAACCTGGATACGGCCCCCGAGTACTACGCCGACGTGGTCAGCACGCGCGCCTACCAGGACCGGCTGGATACCCTGCACAACGTGCGCGCCGCCGGCATCAGCGTGTGCTGCGGCGGCATCATCGGCATGGGCGAGGCGCCGGTGCACCGCGCGGGGCTGATCGCGCAACTCGCCAACCTCGACCCGTATCCCGAATCCGTGCCCATCAACAGCCTGGTGCGCGTGCCCGGCACGCCGCTGGCCGACAGCGACCCCGTGGACCCGCTGGATTTCGTGCGCGTCATCGCCGTGGCCCGCATCACCATGCCGCGCGCCCGCGTGCGCCTGTCGGCGGGCCGCCAGCAGCTCGGCGAGGCGGTGCAGGCGCTGTGCTTCCTGGCTGGCGCCAATTCCATCTTCTACGGCGACAAACTGCTCGTCACCGGCAACCCCGAGGCACAGGATGACGCCCGGTTACTCGCCAAGCTGGGCCTGTCGGCCACGCGCACCGCCGTATCCACACCGGAGTACACCGCATGACCGCCACCACCACCACACGCCGCCCTTTCCAGGTGCTGGGCATCCAGCAGATCGCCATCGGCGGACCCGACAAGCATCGGCTGCAGACGCTGTGGGTGGAGATGCTGGGCCTGGAGGTGTCCGGGACGTTTCGCAGCGAGACCGAAAATGTGGACGAGGACATCTGCGCCATCGGCCGCGGCCCCTACAAGGTGGAGGTGGACCTGATGCAGCCGCTCGACCCCGAAAAGAAGCCGTCCGTGCATTCCACGCCGCTCAACCACGTCGGCCTGTGGATCGACGATCTGCCGCGCGCCGTGGAGTGGTTGTCTGCGCAGGGCGTGCGCTTCGCGCCCGGCGGCATCCGGCGCGGCGCAGCGGGCTACGACATCTGCTTCCTGCACCCGAAGAGCAACGAGCAGTTCCCGATCGCGGGCGAGGGCGTGCTGATCGAACTGGTGCAGGCGCCGCCGGAGGTTATCGAGGCGCTGGGTTGAACCTGGAAACGGCAGTTGACCGCTTTGTATCCCTTGCCAGGCCGCGTCAAATCGAGCGTTGCCGGCTTCGATGGGGTTCACCTCGTGGGTGAGCGCGCTATGCACCTGCCAGCACTGCGCTCGGGGCGCCATGCGGCGTTTGCTCCTCCTTGCGGGCAGCAAGCCCGCCGCGTCGTCGCGTCTTGCCTGGCACCCCGATCACGGCACCGGCGGAGCGCATCCAACTGCCGTTTCCAGGTTTGAATTCGACTACGCCGCGTGGCGGCGGTACAGCGCCAGCAGCGCCGCCAATGCCCACATGCCCGCGGCGCAGCCCCGGTTGAGGCAGCGCAGGCCGCGCTGCGACAGCCAGCGCACCGCCTGCCGGCCCGCGCTGGCGTAGAGCAGCATGACCAGGATGTCCTGTCCCACGAAGATACCGCCCAGCACCGCGTACTGCGCGCCCTGCGGCGCGGCGGTGTCGACGAACTGCGGCAGGAACGCGGCGAAGAAGAGTATGGCTTTCGGATTGGTCAGCGCCACGAGCAGGCTGCGCCGGAATGCCACCCGCCCGGCCACCTGCCGGGCCGGCACGCTGGCTGCAGCCAGGGCCAGATCGGGCGCCGGGCTGCGCCACAGGCCGACGCCCAGCCAGCACAGGTAGGCGATGCCCGCCACGCGCAAGGCATGGAACAGCACCTCCGACGCCGCCAGCAGCGATCCCAGGCCCAGCGCCACCAGCGCGATCAGGCAACTGCTGCCGAGCGACGCGCCGGCGATGCCGAAGCCCGCGCGCCGCAGGCCGCCGGCCATGCCGTTGCTCAGGGCCAGCAGCATGGTGGGGCCGGGAATGACGGCCAGCGCGATGGACGCCGTGGAGAAGAGGAGCAGGGTTTCGGTGCGCATGGGGTCGTGGGGCGGAGGGTTCAGCCTAGAAACGGCAGTTGGATGCGCCTGCCGGTGCCGTGATCGGGGTGCCAGGCAAGGCGCGACGACGCGGCGGGCTACTGCCCGCAAGGAGGAGCAACGCCGCATGGCGCGCCGAGCGCGGTGCTGGCAGGTGCATAGCGCTCTCACACATGAGGTGAACGCCATCGAAGCCGTCAACGCTTGATTTCATGCGGCTTGTCAAGGGATACAAAGCGGTCAACTGCCGTTTCTAGGTTCAGCCGGGCGTGCGCTGCGCGCGGGCACGGGCCAGCGCGGCTTCGATGACCGCGCGTTTCTGGTCGAGGATGGCCGGGTCGGTATGGCGGGAATGCGCGGGCAAATCGGCCAGCCTGGCATGGGCTTTTTCTTCAAGCCTTTTTGCGCTTTCGCTCTCATTCTGCCTGCGGCGATAGCTATGAAATACATAGCGTTCGCGGGCCTGCTGCGCGGCTTCGCCGGACCATGCGGCCCAGCCCGTTCGATCACCGCTGGCGTTGTCGAGGTGGATGCAGTCCACCGGGCAGGCCGGCACGCACAGCTCGCAGCCGGTACACCACCGCTCCAGCACCGTGTGCATGCGCTTGTTGCCGCCCATGATGGCGTCGGTGGGGCAGGCCGCCAGGCACAGCGTGCAGCCTATGCACCAATCCTCGTCGATCCAGGCCACCGCGCGCGGGCCCTCGGCGCCGTTGCCGGGGTTGAGCGGCAGCGTGGGCCGGCCCGTGATGCGCGCCAGCCGCGCCACGCCTTCGGCGCCGCCGGGCGGGCACTGGTTGATGTCGGCCTGGCCTGCGGCAATGGCCTCGGCGTAGCCCGCGCAGTCGGGAAAGCCGCAGCGCGTGCATTGGGTCTGGGGCAGCGCCGCATCGATGGCGGCGGCCAGGGCCAGGGGCATGCGGCGTCAGCCCGCGGAGGGCGCCCTGCGATTGCCGCGCTTGGCCGGGGTGCGCTTGGCGCTGGGCGCGGCCTTGGGGCGGGCCGCGGTTTTCCTGGCGGGTTCGTCCTCCGCTGCGGCCTGCTTGCCGGCGTGCGCAAGAATGAAGTCGCGCACCTGCGGGTAGACGGTTTCGCGCCAGCGCCTGCCACTGAAGATGCCGTAGTGTCCCGCGCCCTTGACCTCCAGGTGCTGCTGGTCGGCTTTCGGGATGCCCGTGCACAGGGCATGCGCTGCTGCGGTCTGGCCCGCGCCGGAGATGTCGTCGAGCTCGCCCTCCACCGTCAGCAGCGCGGTGGTGGTGATGTCCTGCGGGCGCACCAGTTCGGGCTGGCCTTGCGGGTTGAGGACTTCCCAACTGCCGTTGACGAGGCTGAATTCCTGGAACACCGTGCGGATGGTTTCGAGGTAGTAGTCGGCGTCCATGTCGAGCACGGCGTTGTACTCGTCGTAGAACTTGCGGTGCGACTCGGCGCTGGCGTCATCGCCCTTGATGAGGTCCTTGAAGTAATCGTAGTGGCTCTTGGCGTGGCGGTCGGGGTTCATGGCGACGAAGCCCGTGTGCTGCATGAAGCCGGGGTACACGCGCCGCCCCGCACCGGGGAAGTTGTCGGGCACGCGGTAGATCACGTTGTTCTCGAACCACTCGCGGCTTTTGTTCATGGCCAGGTTGTTCACCGCCGTGGGCGACTTGCGCGCGTCGATGGGGCCACCCATCATGGTCATGGACAGGGGCGTCTTTTCGCCGCGCGACGCCATCAGCGCGATGGCGGCCAGCACCGGCACCGTCGGCTGGCACACGCTCACCACGTGGCAGTTGCCATAGCGGTCCTGCAGGTGGCGGATGAAGTCTTCCACGTAGTTGACGTAGTCGTCGAGGTGGAACGCGCCTTCGGTAAGCGGCACCGTGCGCGCGTTCTTCCAGTCGGTGATGTAGACCTTGTGGCCGCGCAGCATGGAGCGCACCGTGTCGCGCAGCAGCGTGGCGTAGTGGCCCGAAAGCGGGGCGACGATGAGTACCACGGGCTGGCCCTTGAGCTTGGCAAGCGTGGCCGGGTCGTCGGAAAAGCGCTTGAAGCGCCGCAACTCGCAGAAGGGCTTGTCCACCTCCACGCGCTCGTGGATGGCGACGCTCACGCCGTCCACGTCCACCGTGTCGATGCCGAACTGGGGCTTCTCGTAGTCCTTTCCCAGGCGGTAGAGCAGGTCGTAGGTGGCGGAAACGCGCTGCGCCATCGGCGTCTGGCTCAGCGGCGACAGCGGGTTGTTGTAGAACTTGGACGCCGCCTGTGCGAATTCGGCGAACGGCTCCATCAGCGAGCGGTGGGTTTCGTAGAGTTGGTACAGCATGGGACACACCTAGAATTGTTGCAACGCAATATAGCAAGAAGAAATCATCCTGGAAACGGCGGTTGGATGCGCCTGCCGGTGCCGCGATCGGGGTGCCAGGCAAGACGCGACGACGCGGCGGGCTTGGTGCCGGGCCAGGAGCAGGCAGCCCGTACCCAGCAGCCCGCCAGCGAGCGCCGGGTGCAGGTTGGCGATGGTCATGAAGCGCTCCCCGCCCGAAGGTCAGACGACCTTGGCGATGGATGCGCAGACGTACTTGATGTTCTTGCTGTTGAGCGCGGCCACGCACATGCGGCCGGTGTCGGTGCCGTACACCCCGAACTCGTTGCGCAGGCGCACCATCTGGTCCTTGGTCAGGCCCGAATAGCTGAACATGCCGATCTGCTGGGTGATGAACGACATGTCCTGCTTGACGCCAGCGGCCTTCAGGCCATCCACCAGCTTCTGGCGCATGGCCTTGATGCGGGTGCGCATCTCGCCAAGCTCTTTTTCCCACAGCGCGCGCAGCGCGGGAGTGCCGAGTACCGCCGCGACGACTGCGCCGCCATGCGTGGGCGGGTTGGAGTAGTTGGTGCGGATCACGATCTTGAGCTGGCTCAACACGCGAGACGCTTCTTCCTTGTCCTTGCACAGCACCGACAGCGCGCCCACGCGTTCGCCATACAGGCTGAAGCTCTTGGAAAACGAGGTCGAGACGAAGAAGTCCAGGCCCGCGGCGACGAACTTGCCGATCACCGCGCCGTCCTCGGTGATGCCATGGCCGAAGCCCTGGTAGGCCATGTCGAGGAAGGCGACGAGGTTTTTCTCCTTGACCGCTGCGATCACCTGGTCCCACTGCGCGGGCGTGATGTCATAGCCGGTCGGGTTGTGGCAGCAGGCGTGCAACACCACGATCGTGCCGGGGGCTGCGCCGTGCAGCGCGGTCAGCATGCCGTCGAAGTTGATGCCGCGCTTGGCGGCGTCGTAGTAGGGGTAGGTTTCGACAGTGAAGCCGGCGTTGGTGAACAGGGCGCGGTGGTTTTCCCAGCTCGGGTCGCTGATCAGCACCTTGGCCGCGGGGCTGATTCTGTGCAGGAAGTCCGCACCTATCTTCAGGCCGCCGGTTCCGCCCAGGGCCTGCACCGTGGCCACGCGCCCGGTCTCGACGGGTTCGCTGTCGCTGCCGAACACCAGGCCCTTGACGGCTGCGTCATAGGCCGCGATGCCGTCGATCGGCAGGTAGCCGCGGGCCGTGGGGGCTTCCATCATGTGCTTCTCGGCCTGCAGGACGCAGGCGAGCAGGGGAAGCTTGCCGTTGTCGTCGTAGTAGACACCGACGCCGAGGTTGACCTTCTTGGGGTTGGTGTCTGCCGCGTACTGTTCGTTGAGCCCCAGGATGGGATCGCGCGGGGCCATTTCGACGGCGGAGAAGAGAGACATGGAAGGTCCTTTGGAAAAGAGGTGGGGGTCTGTTTGCATGTGTATTGGCGCAATTCCCGCCCGTGCGTTAGCCTGCAGGCCGTCTGGAATTTTACTGAATCCTGAATCCATGAGCTCAACTGTATTTGTTCTTGATTTATCTTTATAAATCAACGATTTACTTGTGCAATGGTGCCCATCTCTGCCCCCAGAGCATCACGCCGGCGCATAGCGCTCTCACCCAAGAGGTGAGCCCCATCGAAAGCCGGCAACGCCTGATTGCATGCGGCCTGGCAAGGGATGCGAAGCGGTCAACTGCCGTTTCCAGGATCATCGGGTCGTACTGCCAGCACGGCACCCATGGGCAGTTCCATTCCGGGTTCAAGACAGGCATGAGGCGGCACGGTGCCCTGACCAGCGACTGCGAGCCATCCCGGCAACAGCAGCCACCCCGTGCAGCCATCGCTGCAGGCGCAGCCCTGCACGCTGCGTGCCGAACACCGTTTGTGGAGTGTCTTGGTGGCCGCTGGGGCGACGCTCATGCCCGCCATAACGGCCGGCGCAGGGTCTTGGACGCATGCAGGCAGGCAATCCGGGCAACGAAACTCAGAAAATCCAGCGAGGTGCGGAATCGTTATGGGATGGTCACGGATTCAGGACAAAGACGGCAGCACGGAGATCTTGCATCTGGTTTGCAGTGACTTGACTTGCGACTATGATGCCACTACCACGACCCAAAAAAGGTGGCAAGTGGAGGTCTTTTATAGGACTTACGCAAAAGCCATGGAGAGCGATGGACTTCTGAGTTCCTGACGCAAGTAGTCTGAGAGCAACG
>NZ_JARGEN010000033.1 GCF_029211125.1 Curvibacter soli | reverse complement strand
CGCCAGGCTCATTGCTCAGTGGAATCACGAGCCCGGCTCCAGGCTCATACCTCGTTGGACAAGACTGTAACTTGCCGCGCCTGTAACTGTCTGGTAACGTTTCCGACCGACGGGGGGCTCTGATCGTCGATGCCGGCAGGCGTCAAAGGAGCGCGCGCATACCCGGCACCAGTTACAGCACAAGGCAGGCGGGACGTGGGCATGACTTCATCGGCGAAACGAAGGGCTTTCTGGCGGGCCGACTGGTTTGCCGCTGCGCTTGTCATCGCCGCGGTGCTGTTGCTGCATGCGGGCTCGGATTTCACCCGGGCGCTGGAGCGGCGCTTTTACGACTGGGCCAGCACACAGACCGACCGCCAGCCGTTTCCCGACATTGCCATCATCGCGGTCGACGATCAGAGCATCGCGAACCTGGGCCGCTGGCCCTGGCCGCGCGACCTGCACGCCAAGCTGATCGACCTGCTCGCCGCCGCCCAGGCGCGCACCATTGCCTACACCGTATTCTTCTTCGAGCCGCAGACGGACCGCGGCCTGGCTTTCATCCGCAAGATGAAGGATGTGCTCGCCCCCGCGGAAGTGGCCGCCGGTGATGCGCAGCCTGCGCAGAGCGTGGCGCATCAGCTCTCCCAGGTCATTGCCGAGGCCGAATCCGCGCTCGATACCGACGCCCAGCTTGCCGACAGCATGCAGCGCGCGGGCAACGTCATCGTGCCCTCCGCTTTCGTGCTGGGCCAGCCGCTGGGGCGGCCCGACAAGCCGCTGCCGCCCTATGCGTCGCGCAGCGCCATCGAAGACCTTGCGGACTATTCCGTGCCTGCCACCAGCAGCCAGCAGCCGATCGAGTCCATCGGCAAGGCCGCCGCCGGCGTGGCGCATCTCACGCAACTGCCCGACGTGGACGGCGCCGTGCGCGAAGAGCCGCTGCTCATCAAGTACGACGGACTGGCCGTGCCTTCGATCGCTCTGCTCGCCGCCGCGCACAGCCTGAACCTGCGCCCCAACGAAATGCGGCCCGTGGCCGGAGATGCGCTGCAGGTCGGCGGGCTGCTGCTGCGTACCGACAGCGCGGCGGTCCTGCGGCCCCAGTTCTACCGCCGGGTGGACGGGCGCCCGCCGTTCACCATCGACTCGTTCTACGACGTGCTCAACGGCAAGATCGCACCCGCCAAGTACGCGGGCAAGATCGTCCTCATCGGTGCCACGGCTGCCGGCGTGGGCACGCAGTTTCCGGTGCCGGGCGGGCAAACGCTCACGCCCGTCGAAACCGTGGCGCACATCATCTCCAGCATCCGCCAGGGCCATTTTTTCGTGCAGCCGGGCTGGGGCGGCTACGCAGCGGCAGGGGCGTTCCTGCTGATCGGCGTTTATCTGCTGGTGGTGCTGCCGCGGCTGTCTGCGGGTGTGGGGGCCATCGCCACGCTGGTGCTGTTCCTGGGCTTGCTGGGGGCCGAGTTCGGCCTGCTGTCGCGTGCGGCCACCTGGCTGCAATTGGTGCTGCCCGCGACCTTGCTGCTGGCGGGCCACCTGGCGCTGACCACCAAGCGTTTTCTGGTGACCGAGGCGGGCAAGCAGCAGTCCGACCAGGAATCCGCCGAAACCAACCGCATGATGGGCCTTGCGCTGCAAGGCCAGGGCCAGTTCGACATGGCGTTCGACCGTTTCCGGCGCGTGCCGCCGAGCGACGCGTTGATGGACAACCTCTACAGCCTGGCGCTGGACTTCGAGCGCAAGCGCCAGTTCAACAAGGCACAGTCGGTGTACGAGCACATCCTGCGCCATGCGCCCAAATTCAAGGACGTGCGCGCCAAGTACAAGCAGGCACGCAGCCTGTCCGAAACCGTGGTGCTGAGCGGAGCGCGCTCCGGCGCCACGCTGCTGCAGGACGGTCAGGTCGAAAAGCCCATGCTGGGGCGCTACCAGGTGGAAAAAGAACTGGGCAAGGGCGCCATGGGCGTCGTCTACATGGGGCGCGATCCAAAGATCGGCCGCGTCGTCGCCATTAAGACCATGGCGCTCGGCGAGGAGTTCGAGGGCGAGGAACTGGTCGACGCCCGCGCCCGCTTCTTCCGCGAGGCGGAGACTGCGGGCCGCCTGCAGCACCAGAACATCGTGACCATCTTCGACGCGGGCGAGGAGCACGACCTGGCCTACATCGCCATGGAATTCCTCAAGGGCCGCGACCTCACGGAGCATTCCCGCGAAGGCAGCCTGCTGCCCGTGCCGCAGGTGGTTTCCATCATCGCCCGCGTAGCCGAGGCACTGGACTACGCGCACCAGCAGAACGTGGTGCACCGGGACATCAAGCCCGCCAACATCATGTTCGATGCGGCCACCGACACCGTCAAGGTCACCGACTTCGGCATCGCCCGCATCACCGATGCCAGCCGCACCCGCACCGGGCTGGTGCTCGGCACGCCAAGCTTCATGTCGCCCGAGCAGCTTGCGGGCAAGCGGGTGGACGGGCGCTCCGACCTTTATTCGCTGGGCGTGACGCTGTTCCAGATGCTCACGGGCGCGCTGCCGCTGCGCGGCGATTCCATGACCGAATTGATGTACAAAATCGCCAACGAAGACCCGCCGGACGTGCGGCAACTGCGCGCGGGCCTGCCGGCGCAACTGGCTGCCGTGGTGGCGTTTTCGCTGCGCAAGCAGCCAGAGGCGCGCTACCAGAGCGGGCGCGCGTTTGCCGCCGAACTGCGCCGGGCGGCACCGGACGGCGCGGCCGCTACAGCGGCCAAAGGCGGCCTCGACTATGATGCGCAACCCCTCCACACAGAGCAAGTTGCCGACTTCCAGAAAACCATCGTCGAGGTGCGGCCCCCCGATTTGCCGCCGCCTGGCGACACGGGCCCCCGCTGAGGTATACGCCCCATCATGATCTACGAGTTTTGCGCGCGTACCGACCGTGGCCTGCACCGAGCCAACAACGAGGATTCGGTTGTATTCGACACCGCCGCAGGGCTGGCCGTGCTGGCCGATGGCATGGGGGGCTACAACGCGGGCGAGGTGGCCAGCGGCATGGCCACCGCATTCATCCAGGCGGAAATGGTGCGCTGGCTGGCGCAGGCGGGGCGGCGTGCCAATATGCGCGAGGTGCGGCGCGCCTTGGAAATCTGCGTCGAAAACGCCAACCAGGCCATTCTGGGCGCATCGCTGGCCAACCCGCAATATGCGGGCATGGGCACCACGCTCGTGGTGGGCGTTTTTCAGAATGCGCGGCTGACGCTGGGCCACATCGGCGATTCGCGCTGCTACCGGCTGCGCAACGGCAGCTTCGAACAGATCACGCGCGACCATTCGTGGCTGCAGGAGCAGGTCGATGCCGGGCTGCTCACGCAGCAGCAGGCGGCGTCATCCATCAACCGCAACCTCGTCACCCGGGCGCTGGGCGTGGAAGATGTGGCATTGCTGGAAATCAACGACTATGCCGTGGAAGCCGGCGACCTCTACCTCATGTGCTCCGACGGCCTGTCCGACATGGTGAGCGACGAGGACATCGCGCGCATTCTGGCAGCCGATGGCACCCTGGAGCAAAAAGCCACGCAACTCATCGATGCCGCCAATGCCCAGGGCGGGCGCGATAATATCAGCGCTTTGTTGACGAAGGCGAAAGCGGGTTCCGGCAAGCGTGGCCTGATGGCGCGGTTGCTCGGTGCCTAGCCCGAGGCCCCGCACAGCGAAAACTCACGAAAAGCAATAAGCAGGAGCCGGTCATGCCGAAAATGGTTGTGTCGATCGACGGAGTAGTCATCAAGGACGTGGACCTGTCCAAAGAGCGGACGACGCTGGGGCGCAGGCCCTACAACGACATCGTCATCGACAACCTGGCGGTCAGCGGCGAACACGCCATTCTGCTCATGCGGGGCGAAACGGTGGTGCTGGAGGACCTCAACAGCACCAACGGCACCTACGTCAACGGCAAGACCATCAAGAAGCAGCAGCTCAACAACGGCGACGTGATCGAGATCGGCAAGTACAAGATCAAGTTCATGTCCGAGCCCGATGCCGCCAGCTTCGAAAAGACCATGATCGTCCGCCCGGGGGCGCTGCCCCCCGTGCCTGCCGCGCCGCCGCGGCCCGCGGAACACGCCGCGTCGGTGCAAGGCAACATCAAGGTCATGTCCGGCGCGGCGGCCGGGCGCGAAGTGCCGTTGACCAAGGTGGTCACCACCATCGGCAAGCCCGGCGTCGCGGTTGCGGCCATCACCAGGCGGCCCCACGGCTTCGTGCTGGCGCATGTCGAAGGCGCGTCCATGCCCACGCTCAACGGCGCAGCCATCGGCAGCGAACCCGTCACGCTCAAGAACGGCGACACCTTCGAACTCGCGGGCACGCAGATGCAGTTCGTGCAAACCTGACGCCGCCGGGCAGCCTGGCCGATTCGCCCGCATAGCTTCAACATGTTGGGCGCGCTGTCCTCGCTACTGGCACGGCATGGCATCCGCATTGCCATCAGCCTGGCTCCATTGCTGCTGGCGGTGCTGCATGCGTCGGGCGGCTACCGGCTGCAGGTACTCGAACGGCTCGACAACATCATCTACGACCTGCGCTTGCGCGCCACCATGCCCGGCACGCTCGACGAGCGCATCGTCATCCTCGACATCGACGAAAAAAGCCTGGAGCAGGTCGGCCAGTGGCCCTGGAGCCGCGACAAGCTCGCCACCCTGGTGCGCGAACTGTTCGACCGCCAGGGCGTAGCCATCGTGGGCTTCGACATCGTGTTCGCCGAACCCGACGGCAGCTCCGGCCTGCCCGTGCTGCGCCGGCTCGCACAGGGGCCGCTGCGCGAAAATCCGCAGTTCCAAACCCAATTGGCGCAACTGGCGCCCACGCTCGACCACGATGCCTTGTTCGCGCAAGCCATGCGGAACCGCCCCGTGGTACTGGGCTATTACTTCACCAGCGACCGGGGCGGGCGCATGAGCGGCGTGCTGCCCGCGCCCGTCCTGCCCGCCGGGCGGCTGCAGGGGCGGGCTTTCAGCGTGACGACGTGGGACGGCTACGGCGCCAGCATCGCCCCGATTGCCGAGGCCGCCCCGCTGGCGGGCTTCTTCAACCCCATGACCGATGCCGACGGCATCGTGCGCGCCCTGCCCATGCTGGCCGAGCATCGCGGCCAGTACTACGAAGCGCTGTCGCTCGCCATGTTCCGTTTGCTCGTCGGACTGCCCGAGGTACACCCCGGGTTCCCCGCCGCCGCGGGGGCTGGCTACCAAAGCCTGGCCTACCTGGAGCTGCAACAAGGCGGGCGCAGCCTGGCGGTGCCCGTGGGCGAGCAAGTGACGGCCCTCATCCCCTTCCGCGGGCACGGTGGCGCCAATGGCGGATCGTTTCGCTACATACCTGCCGCCGACGTATTGGCCGGCCAACTGCCCGCCGCCGCCTTGCAAGGCAAGATCGTGCTCATCGGCACCACGGCGCCGGGCCTGCTCGACCTGCGCGCCACCCCGGTCAACCCGGCCTACCCTGGCGTGGAAACCCATGCCAATGTGCTGTCGGGCCTGCTGGACGCCAAAAGCCTGGTGCGCCCCGACTACGCCATGGGCTACGAAATGGTCGCCATCGCCCTCGTCGGGCTGGGCCTGGCCCTCGGCCTGCCCTTTCTGGGTGTATTGCAAGGCATTGCGCTGTGCCTGGGCCTGGCGGGCCTGCTGGTGGCGCACAACACCTGGCTGTACCTGCGCGACGGCCTCGTGCTGCCGCTGGCAGCCACGCTGTGCCTGGGCCTGGCAGTGTTCATCCTCGACATGGGCTACGGCTACTTCGTGGAAAGCCGCTCCAAGCGCCGGCTGGCGCGCCTGTTCGGCACCTACGTGCCGCCCGAACTCGTGGACGAGATGGTCAAAAGCCCCGGCGACTACAGCATGCGCGCCGCCAACCGCGAACTGACCGTCATGTTCTGCGACATGCGCGGCTTCACCGCCATGTCCGAATCCATGGACCCGGTACAACTGCAAGCGTTGCTCAACGAAGTATTCAGCCGCCTGACGGCCGTCATCCGCGCCCGCCTGGGCACCATCGACAAATACATGGGCGACTGCATCATGGCCTTCTGGGGTGCGCCCGTGGAAACACCCGGCCACGCCGCGCTGGCCGTGCAGGCCGCGCTCGAAATGGCGCAAGCCGTGCATGCTTTCAATGCGCAAAGCGCTGCGCGCGGCATACCGCGCATCGGCATCGGCATCGGCATCAACACCGGGCCCATGTGCGTGGGCGACATGGGCTCGGACATCCGCCGCAGCTACACCGTGATCGGCGACGCCGTGAACCTGGGCTCGCGGCTGGAGGGCCTGTGCAAAACATATGGCGTCGAAATCGTCGTGAGCGACAGCACCCACGCCCAGGCCCCGGCCTACACCTGGCAAGAGCTGGACCGCGTGCGCGTCAAGGGCAAGGCGCAGGCCGTGGGCATCTACCAGCCATTGCCCGCCGCCGATGCGCAGCAGATGGAAGCCGAACTGGCCGGCTGGGCCGCTTTTTTGGCCGCCTACCGCGCCCAGGACTGGCCGCGCTGCCAAGCCCTGCTGCAGCCGCTGCGCGCCGCGCATCCGCAAAACCACCTGTACCAGCTCTACCAACAGCGAGTCCAGGCCATGTGCGTGCTACCCTTCGACCCCACCTGGGACGGCGCCACCAACTTCGACACCAAATGAACCCGATTGCTATTAAAAATATAGCTGCAACCGCAGGTAGAATAAGCGCTGGAGCCATATTTCATCATGAAATCATGGCGCCCTGGAAAGGGCGGCAGAAGCGCCCCCCTGGCCTGCCCGACATCCCTTGGCCCCAGCGCCAAGGCGCGCCATGCAAGTCCGCGTATTAGGCTGCTCCGGCGCCATCGCCCAAGGCTGCCGCACCACCTCGTTCCTGATCGACGACGCCATCTTGGTGGACGCGGGCACCGGCGTGGGCGACCTGACGCTCGACGAAATGCGGCGCATCGACCATGTGTTCCTCACCCATTCGCACCTGGACCACATCGCCGCCCTGCCGCTGATGCTCGACGCCACATCCAGCCTGCGCAGCCAGCCCGTCACCGTCTACGCCCTGCCCGCCACCATCGCAGCGCTGCGCACCCACATCTTCAACGGCCAGATCTGGCCGGACTTCAGCCGCATCCCCAGCCCGCAGGCGCCCTTCGTGCGGTTCGAGGAAATCGCCGTGGGCCAGCCGGTGCGGGCGGCGGGCCGGCAGGTGGAGGCATTGCCCGCCAGCCACACCGTGCCCGCCGTGGGCTATGCCGTGCAGGGTGACACAGGCTGGTGGGTCTTTTCTGGCGACACCGGCGGCAACCCGGCATTCTGGGCGCGCGTCAACCAGTTGCCCGTCGCCATGCTGGTACTGGAAACCGCCTTCAGCAACGCCGAAAGCGAACTGGCCCGGCACAGCCAGCACCTGACGCCCGAAACCGCCGCGCGCGAGGTGGCGCAGATCGCCGCCAGCACAGGCCGGCACTACCCCCTCTACATCACCCACACCAAACCGGCGGAGACGGCGCAGATCGTGGAACAGCTACGCCGGCTGACGGGCGGCGAGGGCGCGGCCGAGCGCCCCCTGCACTGGCTGGAGGCTGGCCAGGCGTTCAGTCTTTGACTTTAACGGGGCACAGCTACATGCGGTGACAATGATGGCGGAACAAAAGTGTCACCCGCGCGCGGCAGCGGCTGCGATACGGCGGCACGCACGCCAAAATTGCGCCCGCAGCCGCGGGACGCTGCCGGGCGCAGGCCGGGCCATGCCCTCTGGCATGAAACCTGCTCGAAGCATGGTGCCTCTACCCCCTCAACCAAGGAGTTTTCTCATGAAGCGTTCCGCACAACGAAGCCTGCAACAGGGCTTTACCTTGATCGAATTGATGATCGTCGTGGCGATCATCGGTATTTTGGCTGCCGTCGCACTGCCGGCTTATCAGGACTACACCAAGCGCGCCAAGATGTCCGAAGTCATCCTGGCGGCATCTGCCTGCCGCACCACCATCACTGAAGTGGTTCAGTCCAGCACCAATTCAACCCTGCCTGCAACCAATGGCTGGGGTTGCGAATCTTCTACTGCGGCGTCCAAGTACGTGAAATCGATTGCAACCACTAATACAGGCGCAATCACTGTCACTGCCCAAGGCTTTAACGAGCCCGCCATTGATGATAAAGTGGTGACCCTCATTCCGTACGTTAGTGATACAGCCCAATTGGCCAACACCGATGGCGGCAAGACTGTATACAAATGGATTTGCGGTAGCACTACCCTCACCCCGGCAACCACCATCCCCCCGAAGTTCTTGCCCGGCTCCTGCCGCGGCTAATACTTGGCAAGTAGCCGATACGTGCTACTTGTCTTTCAAAAATAAGGGCGCTCATGCGCCCTTATTTTTTAAGTTTCCGCGCCTATCTTCTCAATTCATTCATGAGCCGCCATTTCAAGTTTCGGCCTGCTGCATACCCAACTTGGCTGGAACTGGCTATTACATGCCTTGTTGCGTTCGTTGGTTTTGCCAGCATCCCTGTGCTGGAGGGCGAATACGGCCTATCCTGGGACGCTTTGAACCACCACATCTACCTGGGTTGGGTAGCTGAATCCCCTCGCTTCGACAAAGACTTCTACGCCGCCAGCGGGCAGAGCTACCAGTTTCCTTACCTGTATTGGCCTATCTATAAAATGGCTGTCGCCGGGCTATCTGGTGTTGCAGTAGGAATAGTCTTTGCCGCCTTCTACGTCTTGGCAATTCCACCAGTCTGGATGATCGCCCGCTCTTACATACCGGACAACACGCCTTACGGTATTGCCATGCGCGCCTGTGCCACTTTACTGGCATTTTTATCCAGCGTAACCCTCTCATTTTTAGACATAAGCTCCAACGATTTTCTTGCGGCACTGCCACTGTTGTGGAGCGTGGCGCTCGTGTCATGCACGCGGCGGCAACCTGGCCACACAGCGTCGAGCAACAGAAACAACAGAAATTTGTTGCTGGCGTCCGCCCTGCTTGCCGGGGCCTCCGTGGCCTTCAAACTCAGCAACGCGCCACTCGCCGTCTTCATGCCCATACTTTGGTACACACATGCAGACCCGCCCTTCCAAAAAAGGATGCTGACGATATTCTTATGCTGCACCGTGGCAGCATTGGCATTCGTCCTGATCTACGCTTATTGGGGATGGCTGCTGTGGAGAAACTTTGGCAACCCGTTCTACCCATTCTTTGATGGCCTCCTTCCCGTCGCGCCCGATTGAGTCCTGGCCAATGATGCTGTCCCAATGATCCGGTTCATTCCCGACACCCTTCGAGATGCGCTGTGGCGGCCCATAGCCATGGCCATGCCCGATGCGAACGTCTACACCGAAATCAGTGCGCCAGATTTCCGCTTCGCATTTCTGCTGTGCCTGTCGGCCACCTTTCTGGTGCTTTTGGCAACCCGCAAGGCCAATGACCGGGTGCGCCTGCTGCCGTCTTTGTTATTCATGCTGCTGGCTTTCATCGCCTGGATGCTCACCAGCGGAAACGGGCGCTATTTTCTTGCCATGCTCATCCTCGTCGGGCCCCTGTGCGTCGGTTTGGCGTATGCATTGCCGCTGACGCGCTTTCTGCGGCTGGCGCTCGTCATCGGAATGGTGCTTATACAAGGAATTGCCGTCGGCCTGAACACGCCTTGGGGCACATGGGCATTCACCACATGGCAGGCGCCGCCCTATTTCCAGATTTCGCCTCCGGCGGAACTGGCTGAAAAACCCGCCACCTTCGTGGGCATAGCCGGCATCTCGTATTCGCTGATGTTTCCGCTATTCCACCCCGATTCACGCTGGCTTCGCGTGGACCAAGTCCAGGACATCGTGCCCAGATCCAAAGAATACCAGCATATCCAGGCCATGCTCAAAGAATCCGTGGCCAGCAAACGCAATATCTTCGTTTTTCTGCCACTGCCGCCGCGCCATGTGGGCGACGATCTTCAGCCCAGTGCATATGCGCGCGATGAAATCAACGACAAGATAATGCAAGCCCATCTCAAGCTGCAAGATGCGCCATGCATTATCGTGCCATCGATCAGCATGGCCCGCATGTCATCGAGGATGCTGTATGGGGGCAAGCCGTCAGACCCGAAAAGGCATGGCTTCTGGTTCTGCCCGCTGGTTTACTCCGAAGATATTGCAGCCACGGCCACTCCAGCGCCCGCGCCAGGAAACGCCGCATTGCTGGCGAACCGGGTTTTTGCGGTCGTCGAAAAAATATGCCCTAGATTCTTCCCGCCCGGAGCAGTTAGCGCCGCCATTCCGGGCGGATATGTTCGCAATTATCCAGATGCGGACATGAAACTGTATGTCTTGGACAATGGCTTGACATTCTATAAATACTGGCGCGCCCTCAACCCAGAGGAAATAGGTATGGCGCAAGATATATTGAAATCCGGCTTTCAAATGGACTGCAACACGATTCGGGGCCGCTCTGGCTTGCCCTGGGAGCGGCAGTTGTAAGAAATTGCGCCGGGGTAGCTGACGCGTCCACCCCCAGCCCGCCATGCCCTTGGAACTCACCATCCTCATGCCCTGCCTCAACGAGGCGCGCACGCTGGCCACCTGCATCGCACAGGCGCAGCGTTTCCTGACGGCCAGCGGCACCAACGGCGAGGTGGTGGTTGCCGACAACGGCTCCACCGACGGCAGCCAGGCGATCGCCGCCGCCGCCGGCGCGCGCGTGGTGCATGTGGCCGAGCGCGGCTACGGCGCGGCGCTGCGCGCGGGCATCGAGGCCGCGCGGGGGCACTTCGTCATCATGGGCGACTCCGACCTGAGCTACGACTTCGCGCACCTGGACCACTTCGTCTCCGCGCTGCGCGCCGGGCAGCAACTGGTCATGGGTAACCGGTTTGCCGGCGGCATCGCACCCGGCGCCATGCCGCCGCTGCACCGCTACCTGGGCAACCCGGTCCTCAGCTTCGTTGGCCGCCTGTTCTTTCGCAGCCCGGTGCGCGACTTTCACTGCGGCCTGCGCGGCTTCGAGCGTGCCGCCATACTTGGCCTGGCGCTGCAATCGCCCGGCATGGAGTTCGCCAGCGAAATGGTGGTCAAGGCCACGCTCAATGGCCTGCGCATCACCGAGGTGCCCACCACGCTCGCGCCCGATGGGCGCGGCCGCCCCCCGCACCTGCGCAGTTGGCGCGATGGCTGGCGGCATCTGCGCTTTCTGTTGCTGTTTTGCCCGCGGTGGCTTTTTCTATACCCGGGCCTCATGCTGTTTGCGATAGGCATCATCGGCTTTGCCGCATTGCTGCACGGGCCCATCAATTTGCCAGTCGTGGGGCTTGACATCCATTCGCTGCTGTATATGGCCGCCGCCACCATATTGGGCGCGCAAATGATTCAATTTGCTGCACTGGCAAAATGGATGGAGGCCCTGTCAGGGATGAGTCCCATGCCGAAAGGGCTGATATTTTTGCGGCCCTATCTAAAAATGGAGTATGGCCTGGTTGCAGGACTGGTGCTGGTGCTGGTGGGCTTGATTTGGTCTGTTAATCTGCTATTGGCATGGCGCGACAGCGGTTTTGGTGCCATGGATCCGGCGCATACCATGCGGGTGGCCATACCAGCTGTGACCTTGATGATTCTTGGCGTGCAGGCCGCCATCACGGCCCTGTTCGCTGCAGCGCTGCATTATTTCTGGCTGGGCAGGAATCAGCAAAAAAATCATGAAAGAGTCTAGCATTTATCTGGAGCATCAGCCATGAAGCAAGGGGCGCGATGGTGGTTCGACGTGAGTTACACACAAACAGAAACTGGGAATATCGGCATTACACGCACAGTGCGCCGCTTGTACGAGGAGTTGAATGGTATTGCGTCCGTGCGCGGTGCCGATTTTCAGCCCGTGGTATTTCATGACCATGGATATCGTCATGTGGATTGGCCGCGGCACGCGGCGGAGCGCATGGCTGGCCGCGGCAAGAAAGATCAGACGGCAGCGGGAAAAGTATTTTCCTGGGTAACTGGCCCTGGCATGCGAAAGCTTGTTTTGCTTTCGCTATGGCTTTTCCCATGGAGTTTACTGTACTGGTTCTGGCGCTGGTCCAGCGGCTTATTGTTTAGCCTTCGCAGCCGAGAATATGCGCCGGCCAGTTTTCAGCCTGGAGATGTTTTATTCATTGCCGACGCATCCTGGAACTATCCTGTGTGGGTCGCCGCAAAAATGGCACGCGATCATGGCGTTCGGGTTGTATTATTGGTTTACGACATTATGCCACTGCGCCATCCAGAATTTTGTTTTGCGCTGGTTCCATATATATTCAGGACATGGCTGCTGAAGATGATTTCTTGCAGTGATGCAATAGTCTGCATTTCGCATGCCACGGAACTCGACCTGCTCAGTTGGGCGAAAGAAGGGCATGGCGCACAGCCTTTGCCACCAACTGGATGCTTTTATTTGGGTTGCGATCCAGTCACAGGTTCAGACAATGCAGTGGTGCGGGAATCAATCAGGCATTTTATGTCTGGCGATACGCCATGCTTTGCGGCGATTGGTTCCATTGAACCCAAAAAGAACTATGGCGTATTGTTGGCGGTTTTTGAAAGGTTGTGGGCGGCTGGCCATGTGCAACGCTTGGTCTTGGCGGGAAGACCCGCTGCTGAATGCAAGGAACTGGTTCAAGCACTGGTTCGCCATACAGAACAGGGGAATAGGTTGCTGACACTTTTCGATGCAACCGACGCAGAGATTATCTATATGTACAATAATGCCCGTGCTCTTTTATTCCCTTCGCTTGCCGAAGGATTCGGTCTTCCTCTTGTTGAGGCACGCACGCTGGGTTGCCCCGTTATTGCTAGTGATTTACCAGTATTTGTCGAGCTTTCAGACTCCGGCGTGACACTGTTTGATCGATTTGCGCCCGAACAACTCGAAGCGACCATCGTGGAGCAGTCATTGGCAAGTAAGCGAGGCTTGTCAGAACCAATGCCGGATTTTACATGGGCGAACAGCGCAAAAGCTTGCGTCGACTTGATTGAGAGATTATTATTGCCGTAGCAGCTTTAATCCTGGCCCAATATTTATTTTATGCGACTTGCACATAACTTGTTTGTTGGGGCGTTAGGCTCCGTGGCGCCAGCTCTGCTCGGGTTAATCATGGTGCCGGTTTATCTGCATTTTTTGGGCGCGGAACAATATGGCTTGATAGCGTTTTATTTGTTGCTTCAATCATTGGTGCAGGTGTTTGATGCGGGGATTACAACCACTGTCAATCGCGAGGTGGCTCGCTCATGCGTTGAAGGCAGTCATGCAGACATCATGACGACGGCGCGTCTTGTTCAGGCTCTGGCATGGCTGTCTTGGGGCATAGCAGCTGTTATTGCCATAAGCCTGCTCTTGCTGGCTCCGTTCGTGGTGCGAAGTTGGCTGCAGTTGCATCAGCTCTCCATGCACCAAGCGACAATGGCTCTGGCTTTGATGGCGGTGACACTTGGATTGCGATGGCCTATCGGCTTGTACCAAAGTGTTTTGCTTGGCGCGGAAAAAATCATTCGGAGTAGTCAGATCAACCTAGTAATGGTCATGCTCCTGTATGGGGGGGCTGGCCTGATCGTGGCCTGGGTCAGCAGCGATGTACGTTATTTTTTTGCCTGGAACGCTCTGGTCGGCTTGCTCCATGTGTTAACCATGCGCGCCTCGGCGGCGCAGACATTGACGCCGCCAGCAGATTTCCGTCCCCACTTTGACGTGTTGCTCAGAGTTTGGAGGTTTTCATTCGTCATGTTTTTGATTAGCATGATCGGCATGATTTATATGCAAATGGATAAATTGCTGCTTAGTCATTTGCTTACATTGGAGCAATTTGGCCAGTATGCACTGGCTAGTTTGGCGGCGAGCGGATTTTATATCATTGTCATGCCTGTATTCAATGTGGCATATCCCAGGTTCTCGATGTTGATCGCCTCTGGAAATCGCGAGGAATTGATCCATTTTTATCGGGATTTTTGTTATTTGCAGAGCTGTTTCCTTTTCCCTCTGGTGCTTGCTTTTATCATTGGTGGCGAAGCCTTGGTGCGGATATGGACGCATGACGCATCACTTGCGCTGCTGGTGGCGCCGATAATGGCATTGCTGGGTATTGGGTGCGCATTGCATGGGATGATGTTCCTGCCGCATGCACTGACATTGGCCGCCGGAGCGGTGCGGCTGGCTCTATATGTGAATATCATGGTGCTGGTACTGGCGGTGCCATTGGTATGGTTCCTGGCACTGCACCATGGCGCCCTGGGTGCGGCGGTGGCGTGGCTAGCTTTCCAGTCGGCCCATCTATTTTTTGGCAGTTGGCTGACACACCGCGTGCTGCTACCTGGAATGGAATTGCCGTGGCTGGTGTCCGACATAGGCCCGCCGTTGGTGGTGGCGGTTGGCATGGGTATGGCAATATGGTTGGCTCGCGGGGGAGCGGGCGGTGATGTACGGTTCGGGAGTGGCAATGATGCTGTGTGGACGGGCGGGGCATTGTGCATCGCGACATGGGGATTGCTGTGGCTGACGTCGTCTCGATTGCGTAGAGGATGTCGAAATTTCCTCATCAACTCATGAGGAATTGGTCCACCATCCTGTTAATGCTTATGCATCGGATTTCATTATGTGTATTTTCGCAACGGGTTTGAATGGATTTGTGGGTAGGTACTGCGCCGAAATGCTGCAAGCAAAAAACTTGGCAGTGGATGGGATTTCTGCTGATTTGCGTAATACTGATGAATTATGTGCCGCGCTTGATGCAGCACGGCCGGATGCAATAATTCATTTGGCTGCGCAGAGTTCCGTGCCTGAGGCATTTAACGACCCGTTGTCAACGTTCGATGTCAATTTCACTGGCACATTTAATTTGTTGCGCTCCTTGGAGAGGACAGGGTTTCGTGGCCGCTTGATTTATGTTGGCACGGGCGATGTCTACGGCAAAGTAAATGTCACAGATCTACCGATAAAAGAGAATATGCCTTTGAGGCCTCGCAATCCATATGCCGTGAGTAAGCTCGCCGCCGAGGCATTGTGCTATCAGTGGAGTCAAGGCGCGGCCTTTGAAATCATCATGACCCGCCCATTTAACCATATCGGGCCACGACAGGGGACGCAATTTGCTGTGGCGAATTTTGCACAGCAGATATGTCGCTACAAGAATGGTTTCGCCGGAAATACCCTAACTGTCGGCGATATCGATAGTAGACGTGATTTTACTGATGTGCGCGATGTCGTGCAGGCTTATGCTGCATTACTTGCGCATGGTATTAATGGAGAGATATACAATATTTGCTCAGGGGTGGAGCGCGAATTGCGTAGTCTTTTGACAAAAATGTTGGATCTTGCGAAAACGAGCATGGTCATTGTCGTCGATTCTGGGCGAATCAGGCCTATCGAGCAGCGCCGCGTGTGTGGGTCCAGTGCAAAATTGCAAAAACATACGGGTTGGCATCCGGAAATTTCCATCGATCAGACGCTGCAGGATATACTAGATTATTGGAGCCAATTGGAATCAGCATGAGTAAATCCGCTTTGATTACTGGAATTACGGGGCAGGACGGTGCTTACCTTGCCCGTCTTCTGCTCGATAAAGGATATACCGTTCATGGTGTCCTAGCGCGTCGTTCCACAGATACTTTGTGGCGCTTGCGTTATTTAGGTATAAAGGACGATGTGCGTCTGCTTGATGGTGACGTTACTGATCTATCCTCCATGATTCGGATTGTGGATCGATCAAAGGCCGATGAAATATATAATTTGGCAGCCCAAAGTTTCGTCGGCACTTCCTGGTCACAGCCCATTCTTACTGGAATGGTTACAGGTATTGGTGCAGCCAATTTGTTAGAAGCGTTACGCATTGTCAGTCCTGAAGCACGGTTTTATCAGGCCAGCACAAGTGAAATGTTTGGGAAAATCCAGGAGCCTGCGCAGAGCGAACGCACACCTTTTTATCCTCGTAGTCCTTATGGCGTGGCAAAGCTCTATGCGCACTGGATGACGATCAACTACCGTGAGAGTTTTGGATTGCATGCATCTAGTGGTATTTTGTTCAATCATGAGTCTCCTTTGCGCGGCATTGAATTCGTCACTCGTAAAGTAACCGATGCTGCTGTGCGCATCAAACTAGGATATCAGAAAAAACTCAAGCTTGGAAATATCGATGCAAAGCGTGATTGGGGATACGCTGGAGATTTTGTCCAGGCCATGTGGTTAATGTTGCAGCAAGATGTGGCTGATGATTATGTAATTGCAACAGGTAAAGCTGCTACTGTGCGAGATATGTGTAGGATTGCATTTTCTTGCCTCGATCTTGATTATACGCAATACGTAGAAATTGATCCTGAGCTTTTTCGCCCTGCAGAAGTTGAAGAATTGTGTGGAAATCCGTCGAAGGCTTTTGAAAGACTCGGCTGGAGCAGCACTACATCGCTGGACGGCTTGATTGCCATGATGGTGGATGCGGATTTAAGACGGATTGAACGTGAATCCTTGTAGTTCGACACCAAGAATTTCATGCGTGCATGAGTGGCTTACCGACTGGGGTGGCTCAGAGGATGTTACGCGACTTATTATTGATTGCTTTCCTCAGGCAAGCCTACTGGGCATCATTGATTTTTTATCCAAGGAAAATCGACAAAAATTAAATGTCGCAGATATCAAGACCACATTTTTACAAAATGCGCCATTGATTAAGAAAAATTTCTGGAAATATCTTCCTCTTATGCCGCTGGCAGTCGAATCCTTTGATTTAAGTGGGTCCGATATTATTATTTCTAATTCACACGCTTTTGCCAAAGGCGTTTTAACCACTGCAGAGCAGATGCATGTCAGCTATGTGCAGTCACCAATGCGTTATGCATGGGATTTGCATCATCAATATCTTAATGATTACCGGCTAGACAAGGGAATTAAATCTATCATAGCACGCTGGTTATTTTCGCGCTTGCGCATGTGGGATCGGCAAACTGCTAATAATGTAGACATGTATCTGGCGAATTCGCACCATGTGCAGCGGCGCATCTGGCGCGCGTATCGCCGACCTTCGCTTGTATTGTATCCGCCAGTCCGGACGGAGCGTCTTTTATTTCAACCAAAAAAAGAGGATTTTTATGTTACAGTGTCCCGCTTGGTTTCATACAAACGGATTGATCTGATTGTTGATGCCTTTTCGGCAATGCCAAACCGGAATTTATTTGTGATTGGTGACGGCCCAGAGCTCGGAAATTTGCGTAAGCGATGTCCCCCGAATGTTAATTTGCTTGGCTGGCAATCTGACGAAATTGTTCAAAGTTACCTCGGCGCCGCACGCGCATTCATATTTGCGGCGCATGAGGATTTTGGCATTTCGCCAGTGGAGGCTCAGGCATGCGGGACGCCAGTGATTGCATATGCTGAGGGCGGGGCCGGTGAAACCGTGCGCGACGTGAGGCGATTGGCTGAGCCCACTGGTTTGCTATTTTCCACTCAGACGGCGGCAGCACTTATAGAAGCCGTGGAGCGCTTCGATCATTTATCGGCCAATATCGATCCTGTGATGTGTAGGAAATGGGCAGAGGGTTTTAGTGAGGCGCGATTTAAAAATGCTCTCACCATGTTCATGGATGAGGCTTGGCAGTGGTGGCGAGAAGATCCTAGTTGCATGGAGAAAAAAATGCTGGAGGCGCACCTTGTCGCACCTGCATTTCTTAATTCAACATCAATGATGTAGAAAATAGCTAGTTTATTGCTGACGAATTATCATGGTTATTCCTGTTATCCTGTGTGGTGGTTCTGGTACGCGGTTATGGCCGCTGAGCCGCAAGGCGTTTCCGAAACAATTCGTGCCTCTAATCAATGGGAAAAGTCTGCTCCAAATAACGTTGGAGCGCATGGCGGCAATAAATGTGGATGATGGGCTATCGGATGTATTATGTGTCGCATTCGAAGGGCATCGCTTTCTAGTTCTTGACGCGCTGCAAACAGCGATGGTTTCGGGCGCGATTATTTTGGAACCCATAGGCAAAAATACTGCTCCAGCCATGGCCTTGGCCGCATTGTCTGTGGATCCCGATGAAATTTTACTATTCTGCCCATCCGATCATTATATTCCAGATGTAAAAGAATTCAGCACTATGATTGGACAAGCGTGTGCGGCGGCACATGCCGATTCAATAGTTGTTTTTGGAATACAGCCCACTTATCCCAGTTCCGCTTATGGTTATATACAGCGGGATGCAGTCAAAATTTTCAACGGCCACCGGGTCAGCCGCTTTATCGAGAAGCCTAATGCAATTGATGCGGCTGCTTTGATACTTGAGGGAAATGCGCTATGGAACTCGGGCATCTTCCTTTGTAGAGCAAATACATTGCTTTCTGCATTGCAGCAGCACGCCCCAGATATCCTTGAGAGTTGCAAGCTTGCCATGAAGAATGTCGCGCTGGACGAACAATTCATGCGTCCTGATCCGAATGTTTTTTCTTCTTGCCGTGCGGAAAGTATTGATTATGCAGTAATGGAGCATTGCGATAACATCATAGTGGTTCCTTTCAGAGGAGCATGGAGTGATGTAGGTAGCTGGAATGCAGTGGCGGAACTCACGCCGCCCGATGTGCGTGGCAATCGAATTGTTGGCCAGGGCTTGGCGGTTGAGTCCGATAGAACATACATTTATGCTCCCCATCGGCCAGTGGTTGCGCTTGGAACACAGGATGTCATGATTATTGATACTCCTGATGCCTTATTGGTTGTCGCCCATAATAGCGTCGAGAAGGTAAAAGGTGTTGTTGCTAAATTGGAGGCGTTGGATACCCCACAGGCTGGCCACCACCGCAAGGTTTCCCGTCCCTGGGGCTGGTATGACAGAATCGACTCAGGTGATAGGTTCCAAGTTAAGCGCATCATGGTGAAGCCTGGTGCTTCGCTCAGTTTGCAGTTGCATCATCATAGAGCTGAGCATTGGATTGTGGTGCAAGGCACCGCTGAAGTGACCTGTGGATCTGAGGTTGTTTTACTCACTGAAAATCAGTCAACATATATCCCGATTGGGAAAATACATCGACTTAGTAATCCCGGTAGAATAATATTGGAGATGATCGAGATTCAATCTGGCGGATATTTGGGGGAGGATGACATTGTGCGCCTCGATGACAAATATGGGCGCATCAGCCCAAGTTGATTTCATACGGCTTGGTCTTGGCAAGGAATACAAAACGGTCAACTGCCGTTCTAGGAAGAAGGCACTGCTCCGAGCCATGCGGGCGCCAAGATAACAGGGATACGGCCTCGGCGCGAGTGGGGTTCCGGTGGGCCTTGGAAGCACAAACAATATCCTGTCAAGAACAAGAACTAGCCGAGGGGGGACTCACCCTCCCCGTGGAGCCCCATCCTTTGCGCAGCATGGCGTGGGGTAGTTCATGAAATCCCCCGACTTGCCCCCGCGCTTTTCCAGCAAGCGCACATCCGTCATCACCATCGCCCGGTCCACCGCCTTGCACATGTCGTAGATGGTCAGCAGCGCCACCTGTACCGCCAGCAGGGCTTCCATCTCCACGCCGGTGGGGCCGACGGTTTCGGCGGTCGCAGTGCAAAAAATCGCCGCAGCGCCCGTGGAGTCTGGCGGTCCAGCATCAAATTCAATAGCAACCCGCGTCAGCGCCAGCAGGTGGCATAGCGGTATGAGTTCGCTGGTTTTCTTGGCCGCCTGGATGCCCGCGATGCGGGCAATGCCCAGCACGTCGCCCTTCATGGCTGTGCCCGTTTCGATCAGCGCCAGCGTCTCGGGCCGCATGCGGATGCGCCCGCCGGCCACGGCCACGCGGTGGGTGGCGGGCTTGGCACCTATGTCCACCATGTGGGCCTGGCCTTGGGCGTCGAAATGGGTGAGTGTGCTCATGGGTGGAAATGCCGGCTTTGCGGTTGGATGGCAGAACGTTTACGTTTGGTGGGCATCATAGGATGCAGGCGCATGGACAATCCTTGCCATCTTCCCTGTTCAAGACTCTGGCATGCTGAATAAATGGCGAAAAACGACTCTGGCGCTTATAAATAAAGCGCTGAAAGCTACATTTTTAGTAGCGTCCGTGGCTTTCCTCGCCCCTGCCATCACCCGCGCCCAACTGCCCAACATGGGCGACGGCAGCGAGCTGTCGGCCAGCGCCGAGCGCAAGCTCGGCGACCGCATCATCCGCGAGTTGTACCGCGACCCTGACTACATCGACGACCCGGTGTTGGTCGAATACGTGCAGTCCATCTGGCAGCCGCTGCTGGCCGCCGCGCGCCTGCGTGGCGAGGTGACGCCCGAGATCGATGATCGCTTCGCCTGGCAGGTGCTGCTGGGGCGCGACCGCACCATCAACGCCTTCGCGCTGCCGGGCGGCTACATGGGCGTGTACCTGGGGCTCATCGGCATGGTGGGCAGCCGCGACGAGCTGGCCTCGGTGCTGGCGCACGAAACCAGCCATATCACTCAGCGCCACATTTCGCGCCTCATGGCGCAGGAGTCGCGCCAGACGCCGCTGGTGTTGGCCGCGATGATCCTGGGCGCGCTGGCGGCCAGCAAGAGCCCCGACGCGGCCAACGCCATGATCATGGGCGGGCAGGCCATGGCGGTGCAGAACCAGCTCAACTTCTCGCGCGACATGGAGCGCGAGGCCGACCGCATCGGCTTTGTCGTGATGACGCAGGCCGGCTTCGCGCCGCAGGGCTTCGTCACCATGTTCGAGAAGCTGCAGCAGGCTTCGCGCATCAACGACAACGGCGATTTCCCCTACCTGCGCAGCCACCCACTGACCTCCGCGCGCATTGCCGACATGCGCTCGCGCATGCCGCTGGGCGTGCTGGCCGCGCAGCCGCTGGAGCTGGACCATGCCATGGTCAGTGCGCGCGCACGTGTGCTCAGCACGGCCGGCACGCCCGATGCACTGCACGCCTGGATGGCCGAGGCTGGCACTTACACCTCCACCGCGCTGGAGCCCGCGCGCAAGGCCGCGGTGCTGTATGCCGCCGCGCTGTCGGCCCAGAAGGCGCGCGACTTTGCGCGTGCGCGCGGCTGGACGGCGGAGCTTGCGGAGCTGGTGCGCTCCGATGCCCGCGCCGCGCGCATCGTGCGCCTGCTGGCCGCCGAGGGCGACATGGCCGCGGGCGACCCACGCAAGGCCCTGGCGGATCTCGGCCCCCTGCCGGCAACGGGCATGCCGCGGCCCGAACTGGTGTTGGCCGCCCAGGCGCGCGTGGCGGCTGGCATGGCCGGCCAGGCGCTGCCGGCGCTACAGGAATGGGTGGTGGCGCATCCGCTGGATGCCCTGGCCTGGCAGCAGCTCGCCAGCGCCTGCCACGCGGCGGGCCAGTCGCTGCGTGCCATTCGTGCCGAAGGCGAGGCGCAGGCGGCCCACAAGGACTACGCGGCAGCCATCGACCGCTTCAAGGCGGGCCAGAACCTTGCGCGGCGCGGCGGGCCGGGCGCGGACTACATCGAGGCGTCGATCATCGATACCCGGCTGCGCGAGATGGAGTCACTTGTTCGCGAGCAGGCTGCCGAGCGCTGACTCGATCAGCACGCCCAGCAGCGAATAGATCAGCGAGCCGAGCAGGGCCGCGCCGAAGCTGCGCACCTGGAAGCCGTCGAGCACGGCAGCAGCGGCCCAGAACATCAGCGCGTTGATGACGAAGAGGAACAGCCCGAGGGTGACGACGGTAACGGGCAGCGTCAGCAGCACCAGCACGGGCCGCAGCACGGCGTTGAGCAGGCCGATGACGAAGGCCGCGATCAGCGCCGCCGTAAAGCTGCGTACCTGCACGCCGCTGTAAACGTAGGCCACGCACAGCAGCGCCGCAGCGCTGAGGAGCCAGTTCAGTATGAGCTTCATGCGCAGCAGCATAGCACTGCCGCGCAGGCGCGCCGCGGCGGCTATTCGGCGGCCAGCACGAGCATGGCGCCCAGCCCCGCAACGGCGCCCGGCACGGCCCACGGGCTTTGCGGGGCGGCGGGCTGGTCGGGCGTGACGGGCGGCAGGTCCTGGCCAAACTTGGGGCGGCGCGCGTCGAGCACGCGCGTGGCGGCATGCTCGGCCTGCAGCTTGGCCGTCAGGTCGGTGAGCGGCCCCTTGGCGATCACGGTGGTCACCGCATGGCCGGCGGCCTGCAGCGGTGGGACGAGCAGGGCGTACAGCTTGTCGGCCCACTTCTCGCGCCAGTTTTCGCGCGCGCTGTGGCTTACCCACTTGCTGATGCGGTGCGTCATGCGCGGCGCGCAGGCCACCAGCACCCAGTGTGTGCCCGGGGCGGCGGGGCCGCCCAGCATGGGTGCGAGTTGTTGCTGCGCGTAGGCAGCGTCGTCCACGTACACGATGATCGTTTCCATGAGGGCTCTCCTTCGGGGTGGGTGGGGGATGCGGTGGGTGGCACTAGGTGGCGTGGCCGGGTTTCTGGTCGGCGGCGCGGGCTGCCTTGGCGTCCTGCCGCCGCGCCGCGTTGCGCGCGCGGCGCACCGCCAGCCATGCGCAGCCCAGCACCAGCACGATGGCGGCAATCTCCACGGCCCAGCGCAGCAGCGTCTGCGGCGCCTCCTTGGTGCCGAACAGGCCGGCCAGAAGCGGCTCGTCGACGATCATCTTGCCCGCCGTGTAGGCCAGCACTGCGGCGCCGATGTACATGATGGCCGGGAAGCGGTCCACCAGCTTCAGCACCAGCGTGCTGCCGAACACCACGATGGGGATGCTGATCAGCAGGCCGAACACCACCAGGTCGAACGCGCCATGCGCCGCGCCTGCCACGCCCAGCACGTTGTCGATGCCCATGAGGGCGTCGGCCACGACGATGGTCTTCATCGCGCCCCAGAAGGTGGTGGCGCGCTCGTGGTGCTCGCCGCTGCCGTCGTCGTGGCTGGCGATGAGCTTGTAGGCGATCCACAGCAGCCCCGTGCCACCCACGAGCATCAGGCCGGGAATCCGGAGCAGCCACACCACGCCGATCGTCATGAGCGAGCGCACGATGACGGCGCCGACCGTGCCCCAGATGATGGCTTTCTTCTGCAGGTGCGCAGGCAGCGCGCGCGCCGCCAGGGCGATCACGATGGCGTTGTCGCCCGCGAGTACGAGGTCAATGAGGACGATGGCCAGCAGCGCTGACCACCAGGGAGTGGAAAACATTTCCATGCACGAGCTCCGGGTTGCGGTTCATATCGATCAACAACCTGCCGCAAGGCATGGGGGAGGCAGCAAGCGGGCCCGGCGCCGCCGTGGGGCGGACTGCCGGGACGCGAGCGACTTCGACCAAACCTGCGTAAGGTTCCAATCGAAGGTCTTGCTCGGCATGCGTGTGATGCTTGGTACTTGGGATGCCCAACAAGCCGGAAGGTGTACTTCGTATTGACGACTTGCTGATACTTCCCGCTGCCCGTACCCCGTGTGGGCGGTACCTCCTGTGGGCGGCGGAAAGCGGGAGCTACTCCCCTTCGTGGGGCTGATTCTAGGGCATGCGGGGCATGCCGGCGGCTCATGCGCGGGAAATCACTGCGCGGGGGCCAGGCCGGTCGGGCCCAGAACGCGCCGGCATCGGGCTGCCCTTGAACTCCGAACCGATGCCCGCCTTGAAGCGATGGCGGCACGCGCATGGGGGCAAGGGCATGGGGCTATCATCCAGGCCCCTCCTGCCATGGCCGCCATCCACATCACCGACATCGAAGCCGCCATCAACCACTGGCGCGCCCGCAAGCCCTCGCCCGACGGCGTCACCCTCGCGCCCGAAATCCGCGCGCTGGCCGAGGTGTACGCACTGATGGTGTTCTGGCATGAGGACGAGGCCGACGAGCACGGCTTTCCCGCCCAGGCCTACGCGGCCTGGAAGGCGTGGTACGACACCCAGCCGGATACACCGTGCATCGCCATTTGCTCCACCAGCCAGGGCGACGCGCAATGCAAGGGCTGCGGCCGCAGTTTCGATGAAGTGCAGCACTGGCCTGCGATGAGCCCCGCGGAGAAGCGCGCCACCTGGCGTCGCATCACGCTGCATGGCGAGGCGTGGCGCTTCAACCGCTATGCCGAGCGCGCCGTGCCCGGCGAACAGCCTGCGTCCAGGGAAGAGCCGCCTTCTTCGGGCTAGTGCAGTGTTCGATGCTTGGCGGCACCAATAAAAGCAATGCGTTTTGGCGCAGGGCAAGGCGCAAACCACAGCGATAGCCGTCGCTATCGCGAGGATTTGCAACGCCGCCATGCGGCAAAAGGCGCGGTTTTATGTGCTGCTTGGCGTTGAACACTGCACTAGAACCCGCGGCACTGCGCTACTTCCAGCGCAGGCACTCGATATCCACGCTGCGCGCCGCGTCGCCGAGCGTGAGCACGCCTTCTTGCAGTGTGGCCTGCAGTTGCATGCTGCGCTGCGCCAGTGCTGCCAGCGCCTGCGCGGCCTCGGTGGGCACGCGCCATACCTGCAGGTTCTGCGGCCGGGTCAGCTTGTTGGCGATGCCCTTCCACCACACCTCGGCGGCATGGTGGAAGGCGTACACCATCACCTGGTCGGCCTTGCCGCAGGCGCGCACGATGGGCTTGTCCTCCGGCTGGCCGACCTCGATCCACAGCCGCGCGCGGCCCGTGAAGTCGCGCAGCCATACGTCGGGTTCGTCCGGGTCGGACAGTCCGGCGCCGAAGCCCAGCGTGCCGTCGCCGCCGCAGTCGTCGTTGATCCGGTGCGCCTGCAGCGCCAGCGCGGCCAGCCGTACCATCATGCGTTCATCGGTCTCGCTCGGGTGGCGGGCCAGCGTGAGCGCATGGTCGGCGTAGTAGCCGTGGTCGATGTCGGCGATTTGCAGGTTCGCCTTGAAGATGGTGGATTTGAGGGCCATGGCGGGGTCATGCAAACAGAGGAAGGGAGCTTCCATCCGTAGAAGTCGGAGCAGTCTGACGCTATTGTTTTAATAGCTGCCGCCGCAGGTAAATAAAGCGCCGGAAGCCGATTTGGCTTGAAAATTCATCACACCCGACGCGCCAGCTCCGCCGCCTTGCCCACGTAGCTGGCGGGCGTCAGCGCCAGCAGGCGGTCTTTCTCGGCATCGGGAATCGGCAGCGAGCGGATCAGGCCGTGCAGCGCCTGCGCCGTCACCGTCTTGCCGCGCGTCACTTCCTTGAGCTGTTCATACGCGCCCTGCACGCCGAAGCGGCGCATCACCGTCTGGATCGGCTCGGCCAGCACTTCCCACGAGCCGTCGAGGTCGGTGGCCAGCGCCTCGGCGTTGAGTTCGAGCTTGTTCAGCCCGGCCAGCAGCGCGTGGTAGGCCAGCACCGCGTGGCCCAGCGCCACGCCCATGTTGCGCAGCACCGTGCTGTCGGTCAGGTCGCGCTGCCAGCGGCTGATCGGCAGCTTCTCGCTCAGGTGCCGCAGGATGGCGTTGGCCAGGCCCAGGTTGCCCTCGGCGTTCTCGAAGTCGATCGGGTTGACTTTGTGCGGCATGGTGGACGAGCCGATCTCGCCGTCCTTCAGCCGCTGCGTGAAGTAGCCCAGGCTCACGTAGCCCCACACGTCGCGCGCCCAGTCGATCAGGATGGTGTTGGTGCGCGCCACGGCGTCGAACAGCTCGGCCATGTAGTCGTGCTGCTCGATCTGGACGCTGTAGGGCTGGAAAGCCAGGCCCAGGCCGAGCGGCTCGGGGGTTTCCACCACTTTCTTGCTGAACGCCTCCCAGTCGAAGTCGGGCCAGGCCGCCAGGTGGGCGTTGTAGTTGCCCACGGCGCCGTTCATCTTCCCGAGCAGCTTGACGGCGGCGATCTTCTCGCGCGCGACGGCCAGGCGCACCACCACGTTGCCGATCTCCTTGCCCACGGTGGTGGGGCTGGCGGCCTGGCCGTGGGTGCGCGAGAGCAGCGGCACCTCGGCATAGGCATGGGCCAGCTCGCGCAGCTTGGTGACTACGGCGTCCAGCGCGGGCAGCAGCACCTGGTCGCGCGCGCCCTTCAGTTGCAGCGCGTGGCTGGTGTTGTTGATGTCCTCGCTGGTGCAGGCGAAGTGCACGAACTCCGCCGCATGCTCCAGCTCCGGACGGGCCTCGAACTTCGATTTGATCCAGTACTCGACCGCCTTCACGTCGTGGTTGGTGGTCTTCTCGATCTGCTTGATGGCCGCCGCGTCGGCTTCGGAAAAATTCTTCACCAGCCCCAGCAGGTAGGTGCGCGCGCCCGGCGTGAGCGGCTTGAACTCGGCGAACCCCGCGTCGGACAGCATGATGAACCATGCCACCTCCACCTGCACCCGGCGGTGCATGTAGCCTTGCTCGCTCATCAGCGGGCGCAGTGGTGCGAGTTTGGCGGCGTAGCGGCCGTCCAGCGGCGAAATGGCGGTGATCGAAGACAGGCTCATGGCCCGGATTGTAGGCCGCGCACCCGTGCCGGCCTGCCCGCATAGAATCTGCTGCCCTTGCCCGAGAGACATCCGAATACCAGGAAGAACAGACCCATGAAACTAATCGGTTCCAGCACCAGCCCCTACGTCCGCAAAGTGCGCATCGTCATGGCTGAAAAGAAACTCGATTTCGAGTTCGTGGAAGAAAACGTCTGGTCGCCCGGCACCACCATCGGCGCGTCCAACCCGCTCGGCAAGGTGCCCTGCCTGGTGATGGAGGGCGGCGAGGCGGTGTTCGACTCGCGCGTGATCGTCGAATACCTCGACACGCTGTCGCCCGTGGGCAAGCTCATTCCCGCGCTGGGCCGCGAGCGCGTCGAGGTCAAGACCTGGGAGGCCCTGGCCGACGGCGTGCTCGATGCCGGCGTCGCCGCGCGCCTGGAGGCCACCTGGGCCGGACGCACCAGCGCCGAGCGCAGCCAGGCCTGGATAGACCGCCAGTTGGGCAAGATCCAGGCCGGGCTCAAGGCCATGAGCCAGGGCCTGGGCGAGAAGACCCACTGCAGCGGCGTGCACTTCACGCTGGCCGACATCGCCGCAGGCAGCGCCCTGGGCTGGCTGGAATTCCGGTTTCCCCAGATCGCATGGCGTGCCGAGCATGGCAACCTGGCCCGGCTGTACGACAAGCTGCTGCAGCGCCAGAGCTTCATCGATACGCAGCCTCGCTAGTTCGATGCTTGGCGGCACCAATAAACCTAGAAACGGCAGTTGACCGCTTCGCATCCCTTGCCAGGCCGCATGAAATCGAGCGTTGACGGCTTCGATGACGTTCACCTCGTGGGTGAGAGCGCTATGCACCTGCCAGCACCGCGCTCGGCGCGCCATGCGGCGTTGCTCCTCCTTGCGGGCAGTAGCCCGCCGCGTCGTCGCGCCTTGCCTGGCACCCCGATCACGGCACCGGCAGGCGCATCCAACTGCCGTTTCTAGGATAAAAGCGATGCGTCAAAAGGCGCGGTTTTATGTGCTGTCGGAAAGCCGGAGGGGGAATAAAGGTGCTGCGAAGCGCCCCAAGACGAATTGAGAGGGAGGGAGGGAGGAGAACCGTCCCGGGATTTCATCTGGTGAGAACACCGGATGGCTTCGCAGCAGAAACACTCGTTTGCCATGTACCCGGCGGGTTGCGCCGAGTACGTGGTGTAGGAGAAACCGAGTGTGCCCCAAGTTCCTTCCAGTTCGTTTCCGGTTTGTAAAGATGCCGTAAGCGTATGTGGGTTTTCAGGTGGCCTGCAGCAGCCGCTCCAGGGGCGCCTGCACCCGCACGCCGTCGGGCGCGAGCGCGCCGGCGATGCGCAACTGTCGGCGCCGATCCAAATTTGAGCCACCGTGCCGCCGGGCGGGCAGTTGCCAAAAATCATGGACGCCGCGCCAAAGACTGGAAGAATGGCCGCGGGGCCTTACATTTCTCAAAGATACGAGCCAGCCGCCTACAAGCCAGCCGCCGCTCCGGCGACGAGGAAGCACCGATGGAATTCAAGGACTACTACAGCACCCTGGGCGTGGAGCGCACCGCGTCGGAAGATGAGATACGCAAGGCATACCGCCGCCTAGCGCGCAAGTACCACCCCGACGTGAGCAAGGAAGCCGATGCCGAGGTTCGCATGCGCGATGTGAACGAGGCGTACGAAGTGCTGCACGACAAGGAAAAGCGCGCCGCCTACGACGGGCTGGCCGAGCGCGTGGCGCGCGGCGGCGGCGCCGGGCCGCAAGGCGGCTTCCAGCCGCCGCCGGGCTGGGACGAGGGCTTCGAGTTCCACCATGCGGGCAGCCCCGGCGACGAAGCCGGCTTCAGCGATTTCTTCTCCTCGCTGTTCGGCGCGGCCCAGCGGCGCGGCGCCGCGCGGCGGCAGTACCGCGCGCGCGGCGACGACCAGCACGCCGCCATCGAGATCCCGCTCGGCATGGCGCTGCAGGGCGGCGTGCGCGAGATCACGCTGCGCGCCCTGCAGCCCGACGCGCAGGGCCATCCCGCATGGACCACGCGCACGCTGGAGGTCACCATTCCTGCGGGCGTGCACCCGGGCCAGTACATCCGTCTGGCGGGCCAGGGCCAGCCGGGCCACGGCGGCGGCGAAAGCGGCGACCTGTTCCTGGAGGTGCGCATCCAGCCGCACCCGCTCTACCGCGCCGAGGGGCGCGACATCTACATGACCCTGCCCGTCACCCCCGCCGAGGCGGCGCTGGGCGCGCAGGTGCGGGTGCCCACGCCCGCGGGCGGCGTGGTGGATGTCGCCGTGCCGGCGCAGGCGCGCAACGGGCTCAAGCTGCGGCTCAAGGAGCGCGGCTTTCCCGGCAGCCCGCCGGGCCACCTGTACCTGCTGGTCGACGTGGTGCTGCCGCCCGCCGACACCGAGGCCGCGCGCAAAGCCTATGCCGACTTCGCGCGCGCCCTGCCGTTCAACCCGCGCAGCCACCTGGGAGTCTGACCATGACGACGCGCATCACCATCACTGCGGCCACCATCGTCGGCGCCGGCCAGCCGCTGGACGCGCAGGCCCTGGCCCGCGCCTGCAACACCGAAATCGACTGGGTCGCGCAGGCCGTGGAGGCCGGCATCCTGCAGGCCGAGGGCGACGCGCCCGCCGCCTGGCGCTTCCACAGCGTGGACCTGCGCAGCGCCCTGGAGGCGCGGCGCCTGCAGCGCGACTTTGGCGTGGAGCTGGAAGCCGCCGCGCTGATCCTGGACCTGGGCCGCGAGGTGCGGCGCCTGCGCGCGCGGCTGCATGCGCACGGTTTGGGGCTGGGCTGAGAACGCTGTTTTTCAGATACTCCTGGGGAGTATCAATCAAAGGCTGGCTTTCTATGGGCGGTGGTGGGCTGCATGGTGGGGAGTATATTGACAACCCATCGTTCAGCCGAACACGGTGGCCCAGAGCGCAAGCACGGCGTCGCGCTCGCAAACGAGCGCGGGCGGCTGCACGCGCGTGGGCTCCTCGTTGAGCCGTGCGCGGTGCTGGGCCTGGCGCAGCGCGCGGTAGGCTGCGGCGGCGGCCTCGCCGACGCCCAGGGGCAGCAGGCCCTGGGCGTCGGCGCGCTGCAGCAGCGCGATGTTGCCCACGTTGTCGCGCAGCGCGGGGTGCGCGGCGGATTGCGAGAGCACGAGGTACTGCACGGCGAATTCGGCATCGACCATGCCGCCGGGGCTGTGCTTCACGTCGAACCAGCCGGGCTTGACGGGGTGGGCGGCGCGCACCTTCTCGCGCATGGCGACGATCTCGGCCTTCAGCGCCTGCGCATCGCGCGGGGCGGCGATGACGGCCTCGCGCACGGCGTCGAAGCGTGTCTTGAGCGCAGGCTCGCCCAATACGAATCGCGCACGGGTCATGGCCTGGTGTTCCCAGGTCCAGGCGGTGTTGCTGCCGCGCTGCTGCTGGTAGTTGGCATAGGCCGCGAAGCTGCTGACCAGCAGGCCCGAGTTGCCATTGGGCCGCAGCGCGGTGTCGATCTCGAACAGGTCGCCCTCGCCGGTCTTGGTGGTGAGCCAGTTGATGAGGCGGCGCACGAAGGCGGCGTAGACCTCGGGGGCGCGCTCGTCGTCGTCCTCGTAGACGAAGACGATGTCGAGGTCGCTGCCGTAGCCCAGCTCCTTGCCGCCGAGCTTGCCGTAGCCGATCACCGCGAACTGCGGTTCGGCGCGGTGGCGCGCGGGCAGGCGCTCCCAGCACCAGCGCGCGGTGACGGCGAGCACGCTGTCGGCCAGCGCGCTCAGGTCGTCGGCCACCTGCTCGACGCTCAGGCGGTGCTCCACGTCGCGCGCCAGGATGCGAAAGAGCTCGGCGTGGTGGGTGCGGCGCAGCAGGTTGAGCAGGTTCTCGTCGCCGTCTTCGCCGGTGCGGGCGAGCGCGGCGCGGCGCTGCTCGATCTCGCGCGTGAACTCCGCGGCGTCGAAGCGGCCCGACAGCAGCGCGTCGCTGGCCAGCTCGTCGATCACGCCGGGGTGCAGCAGCAGGTAGCGCGCGGGCCAGCGCGCGGCGCCCAGCATGTGCAGCAGGCGCTCGTGCACCGCGGGGCGCTCCAGCAGCAGGGCCAGGTAGCTTTGGCGGCGCAGCAGCGGCTCCAGCCAGTCGGCCATGCGCACGGCGGCCTCTTCGCTCACGCGGCCCGCGCGCAGCCATTCCGCCGTGCGCACCACCAGGCGCAGCAGGCGCGCGCGCACTTCCTCGCGCAGCGCGTTCACGCGCGGGTGGCCGCGCCAGGCTTCGAGCCGCGCGCGGAAGGCGGGCGGCTGGTCGGCGATGAGCGCATCCAGGTCGGGCGGCGGCGCGCTGGCGGCCATGCCGCAGCGGCCCTTGCCGCAGCCGTTGTGGCCGCCGAGCAGGGCGTCGAACTCTTGCGCCACGCATTCGCGGTGGCTGCAGAAGTCGTCGAGGAAGTCGCTGGTTTGGCCATGGCCCATGGTGTGGGCCACCCAGGCCAGGTCGGTGTCGGCGGCGGGCAGCATGTGGGTCTGCTGGTCGTCGAGGTACTGCACGCGGTGCTCCACGCGGCGCAGGAATTCATAGGCGCGCGCCAGGCGCTCGGCGGTGTCGGCGGTCATGAGGCCCGCATGGGCCAGCCGCGGCAGGGCCTGCAGCGTGCCGCGGCAGCGCAGTTCGGGGAACTGGCCGCCGCGCACCACCTGCAGCAACTGCACGGTGAACTCGATCTCGCGGATGCCGCCGCGCGAGAGCTTCACGTCGTTGGCGCGCTCGGGCCGCCCGGCGCTGCGGCGCGTGGCGTGCTCGCGGATCTGCTGGTGCAGCGTGCGCAGGGACTCGAACACGCTGTAGTCGAGGTAGCGGCGGAACACGAAGGGCAGCACGACGGCGCGCAGGGCCAGCACGCCCGCGTCGGCGATGCTGGCGCGCGGCGCGATCACGCGGCTCTTGAGCCAGGCGAAGCGCTCCCATTCGCGGCCCTGGACCTGAAAGTATTCCTCCAGCGCGTCCAGCGATACGGCGGGCGGGCCCGAGTTGCCGTTGGGCCGCAGGGCCAGGTCGACGCGAAAGACGAAGCCATGCTCGGTGGTGTCGCCCACCAGGGCATAGATGATCCTGACCGCGCGGCCGAAGTATTCATGGTTGCTGATGCGCCCGTGCCCGCTGGCGGTGCCGGCGGTTTCGCCATCGTGGTCGTAGACGTAGACCAGGTCGATGTCGCTCGACACGTTGAGCTCGCGCGCGCCGAGCTTGCCCATGCCCACCACCCACAGTTGTGCGCGCTGGCCCTGCGGCCCCTGCGGGGCGCCGTGCTGTGCGTCGAGTTCATGGCAGGCCTGGGCGCAGGCGGTGTCGAGCGCGAACTCGGCCAGCTCGGTCATGGCGCGCACCACGTCGGCGAGCGGCGCCTGGGCGTCGCAGTCCAGCACGATCAGCCGCGCCAGCACGAGCTGGCGCAGGATGCGCAGCGCCGCAGCGGTGTCGTGGCCGCGCGCGCGCAGCGCAGCGAATGCCTGCTCCAGCGTGCCGCGCCCCGGGGCGCCGGCGGGCAGCAGCGGCAGCTCGCCGGCGTAGCGGCGCTGCAGCCGCTGCAGGCAGCGCGCGTATTGGGAAAGAGGGGGCGAAAGGGCGGCGGCGGGGGAGGCTGGCGTCCCCGGCGTTGTTACCGCTTCACCGTTCGGCGCAGAACCCGCGCCAGCAGCGCGGGTCATAATTCCTGACACATCCAAGCCCACCCATGGTTGAACCGACGACACCCACACGCCTGCTCAAAGTGTCGGCATCCGTGGCGCGGGGACTGTTGTGGTGCTTGTTGGCCGCGTGGCTGGTGCTGATCGCCGGCTGGGGGGCGCTGCATGGCTGGATTGTGCCGCGAATCGGCGAATTCCGTCCGTGGATCGAACGGGAAGCCAGCACTGCCATCGGGGTTCCCGTGCGCATCGGCGCCATCAGCGCGCGCAGCGAGGGGCTGGTGCCCACCATCGAGCTGCGCGACGTGGGCCTGCTCGACGCCCAGGGCCGCGTGGCGCTGCGCCTGCCGCGCGTGGTGGCGGCGCTCTCGCCGCGCACGCTGTGGCACCGCGGCTTCGCGCAGCTCTACATCGAAAAGCCGGAACTCGACGTGCGCCGCGCGGCCGACGGGCGCATCACCGTGGCCGGGCTCGACCTCGCGCGCGGCGGTGGCGACGATGGCCGCACCGCCGACTGGGTGTTCGGGCAGGCCGAGCTGGTCGTGCGCCAGGGCACGCTGCGCTGGACCGACGAGCAGCGCGGCGCGCCGCCGCTCGTGCTCGGCGACGTGGACCTGGTGCTGCGCAACGGCCAGTGGCGCCACGCCATGCGGCTCGACGCCACGCCGCCGCCCGAGTGGGGCGACCGCTTCACGCTCATGGGCCAGTTCCGCGAGCCGCTGCTGAGCGTGCACAGCGGCCGCTGGGGCGACTGGAGCGGGCAGTTCTACGGCCATTTCGCGCGCGTGGATGTGTCGCGCCTGCGCCGCCATGCGGACCTCGACGCGGTGGACGTGGTGCAGGGCCGCGGCGCGCTGCGCTTCTGGGCCGACGTGGAGCATGGCACCATCGCGGGCGGCGTGGCCGACGTGGCGCTGGCCGACGTGGACGTGACGCTCGCGCGCGGCCTGCAGCCGCTGGCGCTGCGCAGCGTCGAGGGCCGCGTGGGCGGTCGCCGCCTTGTGGGCGGCGTGGAGTTCTCCACCCAGGGCCTGCAGTTCGAGACCGATGGCGGCGTGCGCTGGCCCGGCGGCAACCTGTTCTGGCGCTATGCCGAGCCGGGCGGGCGCATGCCCGCGCAGGGGGAGCTGCGCGGCGACCGGCTCGACATGGGCGCGCTGGCGCGCATCGCCGAAAGCCTGCCGCTCGACGACAAGGCCCATGTCCTGCTGCGCGCCTTCGCGCCGCAGGGGCTGGTGGAGTCGGTGCAGGCCACCTGGCAGGGGCCGTGGTCGGCGCCCGCCAGCTACCGCGTCCAGGGGCGCATCGCGGGCTTCGCGGTGGCGGCCCAGCCGGCGGACAAGCCGCAGGAGCCGGGCCTGCCCGGTGTGCGCGGCGCCAGCGTCGCCTTCGACATGACGCAGGCCGGCGGGCGCGCCACGCTGGCGCTGGCGGACGGCGCGCTCGAACTCCCCGGCGTGCTCGAAGAGCCCGTGCTGCCCCTTGACCACCTCTCCGCCGAAGTCAACTGGACGCGCAAGGACGCGCAGTGGACCGTGCAGGTGCCCGCGCTGAGGTTTGCCAACGCCGATCTGCGCGGCGAGGCGCGCATCGGCTGGCACACCGCCGATCCGCGGCGTTCGCCCTCCAGGTCGATTTTTCCGGGCGTGCTCGACCTCGAAGGCAGCCTCGCGCATGCCGACGGTGCGCGCATATACCGCTACCTGCCCCTGGGCATCGACGCCAATACACGCCATTACGTGCGCGAGGCGGTGCGCGCGGGCACGTTCGCGGACGCGCGGTTCCGCGTCAAGGGCGATCTGTACGAGCTGCCCTTCGCGCGACCGCACCAGAACGGCGAATTCCACATCGCGGCCGCGGTGCGCGACGCCACCTACGCCGTCGTGCCGCCCGCCCTCCAGCAGGCGGGCGACAAGCCCTGGCCGGCCCTCACGCAACTGGCCGGCGAGCTGGTGTTCGACCGCGCCTCCCTGCGGATCGTGGGCGCCAGCGCCCAGGTGGAGGGCCATGCGGGCCTGCGGCTGGTGCGCGCCGATGCGCAGATTCCCGATCTGGAGCACGCCGAGGTGGCGCTGCGCGGCGAGCTGCACGGGCCGCTGCAGGACGCACTGGCCTATGTGAACGGCTCGCCCGTGGGCGGGATGACCGAAGGCGCGCTGGCCGAGGCGACGGGCAGCGGCATGGCCGGCTACCGCCTGCAGCTCGCGCTGCCGATCGCGCACATCGCGCAGTCGCGCGTACAGGGCAGCGTGGTGTTCTCGGGCGCCAACGAGCTGCGCATCCGGCCCGGTACGCCGCCGCTCACGCGCCTGCGCGGGAGCATCGATTTCACCGAAACCGGCTTCGCGCTCAACGGCGTGCAGGCCCGCGCGCTGGGCGGCGATGTGCGGCTCGAAGGCGGCTTGCGCGCCCCGCCCGGCGGCGGCCCGGCCACGCTGGCGCTGCGCGCGCAGGGCACGGCCACGGCGGAGGGCCTGCGCCAGGCGTCCGAGCTGGGGCTGCTGGCCCGCCTGGCGCAGCGCGCCAGCGGCGCCGCGGCCTACAGCGCCAGCGTCGGCCTGCGGCGCGGCGTGCCCGAGGTGCAGGTGGCCAGCAGCCTGCAGGGCCTGGCGCTCGCGCTGCCAGAGCCGTTCGGCAAGGCGGCGGAGGCAGCCCTGCCGCTGCGTTTGGACAACACGCTGCTGCGCGAATCGCTCGCCCCCGGCGCGCCGCTGCGCGACCAGTGGCAGCTCGAACTGGGCCGCGCCCTGAACGTGCAGTACCAGCGCGCGCTCGACGGCGGCGGCACACCGCGCGTGCTGCGCGGCAGCATCGGCGTGGGTCTGGGCGCCGACGAATCCGCGCCGCTGCCCGAAACCGGCGTGGTCGCCAACGTGCGCCTGGAACATGCGGACATCGATGAATGGAATGCACTGCTGGGGGCGGGCGGCGGTGCGGGCGCGGATGACCCGTCGGCGCAGGGTTACCTGCCCACCAGCCTGGCCGTGCGCGCGCAGACGCTGGTGCTGGGCGGGCGCACGCTGCACGGCGTGGTGGTCGGCGGCTCGCGCGAAGGCGCGGTCTGGCGCGCCAACCTCGATGCGCGCGAGCTCGACGGCTACGTCGAATACCGCCAGGGCGAAGGCGGCGCGCAGGCAGCGGCGGGGCGCGTCTACGCGCGGCTGGCGCGGCTGTCGGTGCCGCAGGGCGCGACGGGCGAGGTGGAGTCGCTGCTCGACGAGCCGTCCAGCGTCCTGCCCGCGCTCGACATCGTGGTGAACGACTTCGAGCTGGGCGGGCGCAGGCTGGGCCGCCTGGAGGTGGATGCCGTGAACCGCGGCGGCGACGCCAACCAGCGCGAATGGCGCCTCACGCGGCTGGCCATGACCACGCCCGAGGCGCAGCTCGCCGCGACGGGCAACTGGGCCTTCGTCGGCGCGCAGGGCGCGGGCCCCGGCGCGGCGCGGCGTACGGCGCTGAACTTCCGCCTCGACATCCGCGACGCCGGCGGCCTGCTCAAGCGCCTGGAAATGCCCGACGCCGTGCGCCAGGGCCGCGGGCACATGGAGGGGCAGGTGGCCTGGCTGGGCTCGCCGCTGGCGCTGGACTACCCCTCGCTGACCGGGCAGATCAACATCAACGTCGAGGCCGGTCAGTTCATCAAGGCCGACCCGGGCCTGACCAAGCTGCTGGGGGTGCTGAGCCTGCAGTCGCTGCCGCGCCGGCTGGCGCTGGACTTCCGCGACCTGTTCAGCGAGGGCTTCGCCTTCGACTTCGTGCGTGGCGACGCGCGCATCGACCACGGCGTGGCCAGCACCAACAACCTGCAGATGAAGGGCGTGAACGCCGCCGTGCTCATGGAGGGCAGCGCCGACATCGCGCGCGAGACGCAGGACCTGCATGTGGTGGTGGTGCCCGAGATCAACGCCGGCACCGCCTCGCTGGTGGCCGGCGTCATCAACCCGGCCATCGGCCTGGGCACCTTCCTGGCGCAGATGTTCCTGCGCGGCCCGCTCATGCAGGCGACCACGCAGGAGTTCCGCGTGGACGGCACCTGGGCCGACCCGCGCGTCACCAAGCTCACCGGCGCCAGCCGCACCGGCGCGCAGGGCGATGCCGCGCCCGCCGCCGGCACCCACTCCGGAGAAAAGCCATGAAAATCGCCGCCCTGCAGATGGTCTCGGGCATCGACCCCGCCGCCAACCTGCGCACCGCCCGCACGCTGCTCGAAGAGGCCGCGCGCGCGGGCGCCGAGCTGGCCGTGCTGCCCGAATACTTCTGCGTGCTGGGCCGCCAGGACACCGACAAGCTCGCGCTGCGCGAGCCTTTCGGCGACGGGCCGATCCAGGCGTTCCTGGCCCGCGCCGCGCGCGAACTGGGGCTGTGGGTGGCCGGCGGCACGCTGCCGCTCACCGCGTCGGACGACGCGCACGTGCGCAACAGCGCGCTGGTGTATTCGCCCGCGGGCGAATGCGTGGCGCGCTACGACAAGATTCACCTGTTTTGCTACCACAACGGGCGCGAGCACTACGACGAGTCGCGCGCCATCGAGGCCGGCACCGCTACGCCCGTGCAGTTTTGCATGACCGCGCGCGACGGCCGCCCCTGGTGCGTGGGCCTGTCGGTCTGCTACGACCTGCGCTTTCCCGAGCTGTACCGCGCCCACGCCCGCGCCGGGGCGGATCTGCTGCTGGTGCCGAGTGCCTTCACATACGGTACCGGCCAGGCCCACTGGGACGTGCTGCTGCGCGCCCGCGCCATCGAGAACCTGGCCTACGTGCTGGCGCCCGCGCAGGGCGGCGTGCATGAGAACGGCCGCCGCACCTGGGGCCACAGCATGCTGGTGGACCCATGGGGCGAGGTGCAGGCGCTGCGCGCCACGGGCGCCGGCCTGGTGCTGGGCGAGGCGGACGCGGCGCGGCTGGCGGAGGTGCGCGCGCAATTGCCGGCGCTGGGCCATGCGGCGCTGCTGTAGGGGGTGCGCCGCAGGCGATTTTCGACCAGGGCCCACGCAAACCAGGATGCATCAGCCGCTGCGTCCAAAGGGCGGGCGTCTGGCCTGGACCCGCTTTGCGTGAGTCGTGTCGATAATCTGCGGCACCTTCCTTTCCACCCCGCCGCCATGGACGCCGCCCACGACACCCCGCCGGGTCCCGCCGCCAGCGCGCAGGGCGCCGCCGCCGCGCCGGCCGCCGCCGTGCGCCGGCGCCGCGCGCTGAAGGACCTGCCGCTGCGCCCCTACGCCCGCGTCACCGTGCGCTGGCTCGCCGCGCTGTGGCGGCGCTGGGCGCTCTGGGGGCTGCTGATGGTGCTGGTGGGCGCGGTGCTCGTCACCCTGGTGTGGCTGGCGGGCCGCTACGAGGCCAGTCAGGTGCAGGGCAAGCTGGAGCGCGACACTGCCGACGCGGCCACGGACATCCGTGCCGCGCTGGCGCGCAACGTGGAGAGCCTGCGTGCCCTGCAGGCCGGGTCACCCGGCGCCGAGGAGTGGGAGGGCCGCGCCACCACGCTGCTGCGCGAGCACCGCGAGATCATGCGCATCGAATGGCGCAACGACGCGATGGCCGTCGTGGCGGCCGCCGACACGCCATTCCGCGCGCCGCTCTTCGGCGCGCTGCCGGGCGGCGGGGTGCCGAGCGAGGTGGCGCTGGCCTGCGGCACGGCGCGACGCTTGAACGGACCCGCGTACGCGTCCACCTATTTCATGCCGCGGCCCGACGGCCCGGACATCAAGGTCATGGAGGTCTGCGTGCCGCTCGCGGAGGCGGGGCGCATGCACGGCTTCGTGCTGGCCATGTACTCGCTGCAGGAGATGCTGGTGGACTTGGTGGGCGCGCAACTCACGCGCAGCCAGGAGATTTCGTTCACCGAGCCCGACGGCACGCGCCTGGCCCTGCACGGCGCGGCCCTGCACGGCGCGGCGCGGCGCGGCACGCGCCGCTTCACCGCGCAGCAGCTCATGGACCTGCCCGGCGCCACGCTGATGCTGCGCATGGACAACTGGCACAGCGCGCCCAGCGTGTTCCCCAACGTGCTCACGGCGCTGGTCACGGCGATGTCGATCGCGCTGGTGTCGGTGCTGGTGCTGCTGGCCAAGGACACGCGCCGGCGCCTGCAGGCCGAGCACGACCTGGCCGACGCCCTGGCATTCCGCAAGGCGATGGAGGACTCGCTGATCACCGGCCTGCGCGCGCGCGACCTGCAGGGCCGCCTCACCTACGTCAACCCGGCGTTCTGCGACATGGTGGGCTTCAAGGCCGAGGAGCTGCTGGGCCTGAGCACGCCGCTGCCCTACTGGCCGCCCGAGCATGCCGATGAATACCAGCGCCGCCAGGCCACTCGCTTCGCCGGCGCGCCGCCGTCGCGCGAGGGCTTCGAGTCGGTCTTCATGCACCGCGACGGTACCCGCTTTCCCGTGCTCATCATGGAGGCGCCGCTCATCAACGCGGACGGCCTGCACACCGGCTGGATGGGCGCCTTCCTCGACCTGAGCGAGCAGCGTCGCGTGGAGGAGCTCTCACGCGCCAGCCAGGAGCGGCTGCAGGCCACCGCGCGCCTGGCTACCGTGGGCGAAATGGCCTCGCTGATGAGCCACGAGCTGAACCAGCCGCTGGCCGCCATCGCCAGCTACGCCACGGGCTCGGCCAACCTGCTCCAGCAGGGGCCCGGGGTCGTGGCCGACCTGGAGATCGCCATGCGCCGCATCGCCGAGCAGGCCGACCGCGCGGGCCGCGTGATCCGCAGCGTGCATGACTTCGTGCGCCGACGCGACCAGGCGCGCGAATACGTGCACGCGCAGGCGCTGCTCGACGCCATCATGCCGCTGGTCATCCTGCAGGCGCGCAAGCTCGGCGTGCGCGTGCACACCCGCGTGGATGCGCAACTGCCGCCCGTGCTGTGCGACGCCACCATGGTGGAACAGGTTTTGCTCAATCTTGCGCGCAATGCCATGCAGTCCATGGACGACCCGGCCATCGTGGAGCGTCCGCTGGTGATCCAGGTGCGGCGCGCCGTATCCAACGCCACCAGCGGCTGGCTCGAATTCTCCGTGGCCGACGTGGGGCCGGGCATCTCCGACAGCGTGGCGGCACGGCTGTTCACGCCGTTCTTCACCACCAAGGCCGAAGGCATGGGCCTGGGCCTGAGCCTGTGCCGTACCGTGGTGGAGCAGCATGGCGGCTACCTGGGCTTCACAGCCAACCTGCCGCGCGGTACCGTCTTTACTTTCACCTTACCAACAAAAAAGCCTGGCAGCGCAGATGGAACCTACGCATGACGCTATTGTTTTTATAGTAGATGACGACGCTGGCGTGCGCGAGGCCCTGGCCTGGCTACTGCGTTCGCGCCATCTGCTCAGCGAGTCCTGCGGCAGCGCGGAGGCGTTCCTGGCCCGGCTCGACGCGCGCGGCCTGCCACCCCAGCCCTGCTGCCTGCTGCTGGACGTGCGCATGCCCGGCATGAGCGGGCTGGCCTTGTTCGAGGTGCTGGTGGCGCGCGGGCTGCACCAAGCCATGCCGGTGATATTCCTCACCGGCCATGCCGACGTGCCGACGGCGGTGGACACGGTCAAGCGCGGCGCGTTCGACTTCTGCGAGAAGCCGTTTTCCGACAATGCCCTGGTGGACCGCGCCGAGCAGGCGCTGGCGCAGTCGGCGCGCCATCTGGCCGCGCAGCGCCAGCGCGGCAACCTGCAGGCGCGCATGGGCGAGCTGACCGAGCGCGAGCGCGACGTGATGCGCCTGGTGGTCGAGGGCCTGCCCAACAAGCTGATTGCCGACCAGCTCAACATCAGCGTGCGCACGGTGGAGGTGCACCGCGCGCGCGTGTTCGACAAGATGAGCGTCAAGTCCGCCGTCGAGCTGGCGAACCTGCTGCGCGACGGCGGCACCGCCGCGTAGCCGGGGCGATCAGCCCTGGGCGCGCTCGCCCACGAAAATTTCCACGCGCCGGTTGCGCGCGCGGCCATCGGCGGTGTCGTTGCTCGCGACCGGCTGGGACGAGCCGCGCCCGTCGATCTGGATGCGGTTGATCGGCACGCCGCGCGCGGCCAGGTAGTCGCGCGTGCTGGCCGCCCGGTTGATCGACAGCGGGTTGTTGATGGCGTCGCTGCCGGTGCTGTCGGTATGGCCCACGATGCGCACCTCGGCATTCGGGTTGTTGCGCAGGCCGGCGGCGAAGCGGTCGAGGATGGGCATGAAGTTGGGCTCGATGTTGGCGCGGCCCACGTCGAACGAGATGTCGCTCGGAATGTCGAGCTTGAGCTGGTTGTCCGTCGTCTGCGTGACCGCCACGCCCGTGCCCTGCGTGGCCTGGGCCATCTCCTGGCGCTGCTGCTCCATGCGCTGCGACCAGATGTAGGTGCCCAGGGCGCCGACACCCGCGCCGATCACCGCGCCCGTGCCGGCATGGCCGCCGGTGGCCGCGCCCAGCACTGCCCCGGCGGCGGCGCCCACGCCCGCGCCCGTGGCGGTACGGCGCTGCGTGGGGGTCATGTCGGCGCAGCCGGCCAGCAGCATGGCGGCGGCCAGGGCGCCGATGGCGATCCTGTGGTTGTGCGTGTGCGTGTGCGTGTGCGTGTGCGTGTGCGTGTGCGTGTGCGTGTGCGTGTGCATGGCGGACTCCATTTCTTCAGACAAGTTGTATGTGCAAGGCCGCGCCGACCGGAAGCGGCAGGCACGCGGGCTGTTACAAGCCCATTATGCGAAGCGGAGGGTGTCGCACCTGCGACGGAATGTTAACGATGGTCAGTCGGCGCGCCATCCCCATCGCCATCGCCATCGCCGCCGCTGTCCGGTGGTTCGCCGCCCTTGCGGCCCGCGAACATGGTCCACCACACGATCAGCACCAGCACCGTGAGCGCGAGCAGCGCTTCAAGCAAAATCAGCCCCATGCGAAATAGTCTCCTGCGCCTTGCCGTGACGGCGCTGATTGTAGGAATGCTGGCCGCCTGCTCCAGCCCTCCCGTGCAGCAGCCCGAGGCGCCACGGGCGCCTGTCGCCGCGCCTGCACCTGCCGCCGTACCGCCGCCGCTGGCGGGCGCCGCCAGCCTGCCCCAGGGCGGCAGGAGCCGCTGGGTGCCGGTGGCGTGGTCCGAGCTGCCGGGTTTCGCCGACGACAACCTGTTCGAAGCCTGGGACGCCTGGGTCAAGAGCTGCGCGCGCCCCGCGCCCGCCTTCGCGGCGCTGTGTCCCGAGGTGCGGCGCCTGTCCATCGCCGACGCCGCCGAGCAGCGCGCCTGGATGGTCGAGCGCCTGCAGCCCTATCGCATCGAGGCCGCCGACGGCAATGCCGAGGGGATGCTGACCGCCTACTACGAGCCCGTGATCCCTGCCGCGCGCCTGCCCGGCAACGGCTTCGCGGTGCCGCTGCATCGCCCGCCCGCCACGCTGGGGAGCCGCCGTCCCTGGTACACGCGCCAGCAGATCGACACGCTGCCCGAGGCGCAGGCCGCGCTGCGCGGGCGCGAGATCGCCTGGATCGCCGACCCGGTGGAGGCCATGGTGCTGCACATCCAGGGTTCGGGGCGGCTGCGCATCGCCGAGCCCGACGGCAGCCAGACGCTGGTGCGCGTGGCCTTCGCGGCTACCAACGATCAGCCCTACCAGAGCGTGGGCCGCTGGCTGCTGGAGCAGAACCTCACGCGCGACGCCACCTGGCCTGGCATCCGCGCCTGGCTGGCGGCCAACCCGCAGCGCGCCAACGAACTGCTGTGGAGCAACCCGCGCTACGTGTTCTTCCAGGAAGAGCCGCTCAGCGCGCTGGATGGCGAATCCGGCCCGCGCGGCGCCCAGGGCGTGGAGCTGACGCCAGGCCGTTCGATCGCCGTGGACCGCCAGAGCATCCCCTACGGCACGCCGGTGTGGCTGGCCTCCGCGGGGCCGCAGGCGGCGCTGCAGCGGCTGGTGCTGGCGCAGGACACGGGCTCGGCCATCGTCGGCGCGGTGCGGGCCGACTACTTCGCGGGCTGGGGAGCGGACGCGGGCGAACTGGCGGGCCGGCTCAAGCAGAACCTGCGGCTGTGGGCGCTCTGGCCGCGCACGCCCTGACGCAGAAACGGCCACGCCCGCGCAGGGCGGGGTGGCGGGTGGCAAGAGAGCGATGGGCGGAGCGGCGCGTGCGCCGTTCAGGCCGGCTGCATGCCCGGCTGGATGCGCGGCTGCCCGGCGGTGGCGGCGGTTGCCGGGGGCTGGAAGCCGCCCGGCTGCGCCATGGCCGTGAGTTCGCGGGTCAGGTCGCGGTGGCGCAGCGCGGCGCCCATGGCGCGCATGATGTGCACGTCCTCATGGCGCAGCGCGCGGTGGCTCAGCACGCCCTGTTCGTAGCGCAGCACTTCGGGGTAGATGCGCGCCAGTTGCAGCGCGTCGGCCACGGCCTCGGCGCTGTCGCTCTCGGCGGACAGTGGGGCGCGGCTCTGGAAGGCCGCGAACCAGCGCTCGAAGCCCGCATGCTTGTCGAACAGGCTGGCGACCAGCCATGTGAGGAATAGCGTGCTGCCCCAGGTGGCCAGAATCTGCACCACGCCCAGGAAGGTGAGATGGAACGAGCGCGACCACAGTGCGTCGGCCACGATGCCGCAGGCCACGATGGCGATCACCTGCCACAGGAACACCGAGGCGTAGAACCAGCGCTTCTTGGCCTCGGCCAGCAGGTTCAGCTCTTCCTCGATGTCCTGCTCGCGCAGCGCCATCCAGTAGCGCGCCTGCTGTTCCAGCGGTTCGCGGCGGCGGGCGTTGTCGCGCAGCAGGAGGCCCAGGCCTTCGATCAGTGGCGTCATGGCAGTGTCCTTTCCAGCTTCACGGGGGTGTGAAATCCTTGCCGGGCCAGTGTAGGCCGGTCTTTTTGCGCGCGGGTTGCGGCGAAACCCTAATCTGCGTGAGACGCGGCCTACAGCCGCGGGGGGCGGGGTTTCAAGAAACTGTCACGTCCGTTGCCTAGCATCCGCCGCGGCAGTCCATTCATTCCACGGTGACCACGGTGAACCAGCAAGAGGCGCGAGACGGAGCGCCCTCGCACCGCAGTCGCATGCGTACCGTCGCCCCCGGCTGCCGATGAACCTGGAACACAGAAAAATGTCTGACATCGCTCTCCCCACTCGCCGCCGCGCCCTGCAACTCCTGGCCGGCGCCCCCATGCTGCCGCTGGGCGGCAGTCTGGCCGCTGCTGCCTCGTTGACCGCCTGCGGTGGCGACGACGACGACGACCTGGTCTTCGCCTCGGCCGAGTTCATCGGCATGTCCGCGCCCGGCACCAGCAACCCCGAAGCGCTGGCGACCACCACGGTCGGCTCCAAGCTCAAGGTGAACTTCACCGACGGCAGCAGCCAGACATACGATCTGGCCTACCAGCCCTTCTTCCTGACGGGAGATGCAGTTCCCGACGGCAAGGGCGGCAAGATCATCGCCGGCGGCTACTTCGACATCCACAACCAGCCCATCATCGACAAGAGCGTGGCCGGCAAGGAGCGCCAGTTCTTCTCTGACGCGCCTGACGGCACCTCGCTGCTGACCGTGTCCGGCGCCAAGGTCGATGGCGTCAAGGGCAACACGGTGTTCGCGGTGGTCCAGTTCGAGTACAACTCAATCGACCAGGCCGGCGCCAGCACCTACGGCACACTGCCCTCGCCGATCGCCGTGCTCACGCTCGACCAGGACCCGGCCACCGGCAAGCTCACGCTGGTCAAGTACCACAACGTGGACACCTCGAGCGTGAAGGGCCTGTGGATCACCTGCGGCTCCAGCCTGTCCCCCTGGGGTACGCACCTCTCCAGCGAGGAATACTGGCCCGATGCCTTCGACCAGGGCCTGGGCGGCCAGTCGCTGGCAACCCTGAAGGCGTTCAGCAAGACCACCTTCGGCAGCGAGACCACGGCCAACCCCTACGACTACGGTCATCTGCCCGAAGTCACCGTCAACGCCGACGGCACCGGCACGATCAGGAAGCACTACGGCACCGGCCGCTACTCGCGCGAACTGGTGCAGGTGATGCCCGACAACCGCACCGTGCTGGGCGGCGACGACTACACCAACAGCGGCCTGTTCCTGTTCGTGGCCGACAAGGAGAAGGACCTGTCGGCCGGCACGCTGTATGCGGCCAAGTACACCTCGCAGTTCACCCAGGACGCCCCCGGCAAGATCCAGTGGATCAATCTGGGCCACGCGTCCAGCGACGAGATCAAGGCATTCATCAATGACGCCGCCTTCACGGCCATCACCGCGAATGGCGACATCAAGGAAAACGGCATTTTGGCATCGACCAAGACCGACCCGCTGGATGCCAGCTTCAAGGCCATCACCATCAACAAGACGAAGGCCTGGGTGAAAATCAAGAACGAGAAGGCCGCCGCCTTCCTGGAAACGCACCGCTACGCGGCCGCCAAGGGCGCCAGCCTGTCCTTCACCAAGAACGAAGGCACCACGCTCAACATCAAGGACAAGATTGCCTACTCGGCATACGCCAACATCCAGGACTCGATGGTCGAGGGCGGTTCGGGCTACGTGGCAGCCAACAACGTGAAGTTCAAGAAGCTGGTGGCCGGTGGCGTCGTCGCGCACAAGCTCGGCGGTGGCCAGAAAGACGACACGGGCGCCGCGATCAACAGCGAATGGGTGCCGACGGAATCGTCTCTGCTGATCGCGGGCGAGGATTTCGCCTCCGGTACCGCCGACGCGCTGGGCAATACCGCCAACCCCGAGAAGATCGCCAGCCCCGACAACCTCAAGTTCTCGGAGAAGATGCGCACCCTCTTCATCGGCGAGGACAGCGGCAACCACCTGAACAACTTCTTGTGGGCCTACAACGTGGATACGAAGAAGCTGGCGCGCGTCCTGTCGTGCCCGGCCGGAGCCGAGGCCACTGGTCTGCACGCGGTCGACGAGGTCAACGACTGGACCTACATCATGAGCAACTTCCAGCACCCCGGCGACGAGTTGTATCGGTTCCAGAACAAGGCCGATAATTCCAAGTCGTCGATCACGACGGGCGGGTTGAGCGCCACGCTCAAGGACCAGATCGACGCCGTCATCAACGCCAAGTACAACGGCAAGTTCAGCTCCGCCGTGGGCTACCTGACGGCCTCGCCCAAGCAGCCGAAGCTGTCGTAGTCAAACCCACTGCATCGCGGCGCGCGAGCGCCCGGCTTACGGAAAAACCCGGCCAGTTGGCCGGGTTTTTTCCATCGTGCGCCCGGCACGGGCGCACTCCTGCGGGTGCAAGTCCCGCCGTAAGTTGATCACAGCGAACGAA
>NZ_JARGEN010000032.1 GCF_029211125.1 Curvibacter soli | reverse complement strand
TTCGTTGCTCTCAGACTACTTGCGTCAGGAACTCAGAAGTCCATCGCTCTCCATGGCTTTTGCGTAAGTCCTACCTTGAAGTCCAATGCGAACCTGGCCAAGTCCCCCGCGCGAACGCTGCGGACCAAAAGCAACCATGTTTTCATGGTCATGTACGCCACCTTCAGGCTTGAATGCCTGAGCATTATGAACAAGCTCAATCCCTTTGCGCTTTGTCGCAAGCTTCTCATCAACGCATCGCGCACCGCCTACGCCCAGCTTTAGCTTTTCAGGGCGGCTGCGTAACATCAGTGAATAATCAGTGAAGTTAACCAACCCGAGGCAATCCCCATGAGCATGGATATTTCCCGCCGCACCCTAGTGCAAGCGGGCACCACCGCATTGGCCAGCATGGCCTTGCCCTCCCTGGCGCAGACAGATTGGCCGAGCAAGCCGATCAAGATCATCGTGCCCTACACGGCAGGGGGCTTCACCGACCAAATGGCGCGCCTGTTGCAGGTGGGGCTGCAAAAAGCATTGGGCCAGCCCATCGTCATCGACAACAAGCCCGGCGCCAACAGCATCATCGGCGTCGATGCGGTGGCCAAGGCGGCGCCCGACGGGCACACCTTTGGCGTGGTGATCGCGGCCTATGCGGCCAACACCAGCCTGTACCCCAAGCTGCCCTACAACCCGCGCAAAGACTTGGTGGGCGTGTCGCTGATGGGCGTCTCGCCGCTGCTGGCGGCGGTTCCCAACAACGCGCCGTTCAAGAATACCAAAGAACTCGTGGAGTATGCTAAGGCCAACCCGGGCAAGATCAGCTTTGGTTCGTCGGGCACGGGCTCGGCCGCGCACCTGACCGGCGAACTCATGAAGGCGCTGACCAAGACCTATATGGTGCACATCCCCTACCGGGGCGCATCGCCCGCTTTCGCCGACCTGCTCGGCGGCCAGATTCAGCTGTTCTTTGATGCACCCACCGGCCTGATCCAGGCGGGAAAGTCGGGCCGCGTGCGCCTGATCGGCGTCTCGGGCGACAAGCGCCTGCCCGCTGCGCCCGATGTGCCAACTTTTGTCGAGCAGGGTATTCCTGGCCTGATCGGCAGCACCTGGGCCAGCATGATCGCGCCCGCGGGCACGCCGCGCGACATCATCAATCGCATGTCGGCGGCAGTAAACCAGATCATCCACAGCGAAGAGACCCGCGCCAAGCTCGAAGCCATGGGTACGTTTGCCGAAGGCACCACGCCCGAGGCCTGCGACGCTTTTATTGCGGCGGAGACGACTAAGTGGGGCAAGGTGATTCGCGATGCCGGGGTGACGCTGGAGTGAGGTTGCCCCCTGGAAAGTGGAGTTCTTAGTCCCATGCCTTTCAACGTCTTTGCTCAGCCTTCTCGATAACGCGGGCCGTAATGTGTCAATGACTTTGCGTCACCCGGGAACATTAACCTGAATCCGTGAGCTCAACTGTATTTGTTCTTGATTTATCTTTATAAATCAAAGATTTACGTGTGCAATGGCGTCCAGCCTGCCCCCAGAGCATCACGCCGGCGCATAGCGCTCTCACCCACGAGGTGAACCCCATCGAAAGCCGGCAACGCCTGATTGCATGCGGCCTGGCAAGGGATGCGAAGCGGTCAACTGCCGTTTCCAGGATCATCGGGTCGTACTGCCAGCACGGCACCCATGGGCAGTTCCATTCCGGGTTCAAGACGGGCATGAGGCGGCACGGTGCCCTGACCAGCGACTGCGAGCCATCCCGGCAACAGCAGGGTGTTCTACGCCGCCGTGCCGTGCTGCGGGCTGGCAACGCCCAGCAGCGCATGCAGGTGTGTGCTGGTCGTCGTGTACTGCAACGCAATCTTCTCGCCGGGCCGCAGATGCTCCGCCGCGCTGAATGCAGCCAGCGCGGCTTCGTGAAAGGCGCAGAGGATCAGCTTGCGCTTGCCCGGGTACGTCACCACGTCGCCCACGGCGAACACGCCGGGCAGGCTGGTGGCGAAGCTTGCAGCGTCGACGGCAAGCTGCTTGCGCTCCATCGCCAGCCCCCAGTGCGCGAGCGGCCCCAGGCGCGGCGACAGGCCGAGCCAGGCCAGCAGCAGCCGGGCCGGCAGCGCGTGCTCGGTGCCTTCGGCGTCGGTGACGCGCAGCGCTGCCAGTTGGCCGGATGCATCTAGCGCATGCCCCGTGACCTGACCCGCGATGAAGTGAATGCGCCCCGCCGCGCGCAGGGCCGCAAGGCGCTCCATGTTGTGCGGCGCGGCCTGTAGCACCTCGCGGCGGTACAGCAGGGTGACATGGGCGCCGGCATCGGCCAGATGGAAGGCGCGTTCCAGCGCCACGTCGTCGTCGCCATACACCGCCACGGGCTGGCCGGCCCAATCGGCAAGGGTGGCGGGCTCCCCGTCGAGGTGGTAGCGCACGAACGCCTCGGCCTGCGGCACCGGCAGGGCGCGCGGCACGAAGGCGCCCACGCCCGCCGCGATGACCACCGTGCGCGCCAGCAGCCGGGTGCCGCCCATGGTTTCCAGCAGCAGCCGGCCATCGGCCTGCGGCGCGAGCGCCGCGACCTCCTGCCCAAGGTGGTAGACGGGCGCGAACGGCGCGGCCTGCCGTTGCAGACGTTCGGCCAGTTCCTGGCCGGTGCAGAACGGCAGCGCGGGGATGTCGTAGATCGGCTTGTCGGGATACAGCTCGGCGCACTGGCCGCCCGCGTGGGGCAGTGCGTCGATGACGTGGGCGCGGATGCCGTGCAGACCCAGTTGAAAGACCTGGAACAGCCCGGCGGGGCCGGCGCCGATGACGGCGGCATCCGTCTCGATGGGCGCCGGTGCTGCGGCCACGTCAGCGGATCAGTTCAGCCAGCTTGCCGGGTTTGCCGTTCCACTCGTCGGCGTCGGGCAGCGCGGGCTTGCGCTTGGTGATGCTCTTCCAGCCCGCCTGGGTGAGTTCGGCGTTGAGCTTGATGAAGGCCAGTTGATCGGCGGGCACGTCTTCCTCGGCGAAGATGGCGTTGGCCGGGCATTCGGGAATGCACACGGCGCAGTCGATGCATTCATCGGGGTCGATGATGAGGAAGTTCGGGCCTTCGCGGAAGCAATCGACGGGGCAAACGTCCACGCAATCGGTGTATTTGCACTTGATGCAGTTTTCGGTGACGACGTGGGTCATGTTCTGTAGGGGAGGGGCAAGTCGGGCGTAGCCGCGTATTTTAAGAGCGCACCAAGACCGCGCCGGCGGTGCGGTGGCTGGCGGTGTCCACCAGGATCAGCGCGCCCAGCGTGCGGGCCTGCTCGAACGGCAGCACGGCCAGCGGCTCCTGCAGCGTCAGTTCCACGCGGCCTATGGCGTTGGGGCCCAGCTCGTCGGCCTCCTGCTGCGCCAGGGTGGTGATGTCGAGCCGGTGCAGGATGCGCTTGGCGCGTGCCTTGACCCAGCGGTGGCCGTGCAGCGCCCAGTACGCGCGGCCCGCGACCAGCGGCTCGTCGTCGAGCCAGGCCACGGTGGCGGTGATCTCGCGCTGCGGCGCGAAGGCGCCGGGCGCCAGCAGCCAGTCGCCGCGCGACACGTCCACCTCGCGCTCCAGGGTGATGCCGGCGCTGTGCCCCGCCGCCACCGCGCCGGGGCGGCGCACGGTGTCGAGCACCTGCGCCACCGTGGCCGTCTGGCCGCCGGGAAACACGGTTACTGCCTGCCCCACGGCCACGGCGCCCGCGGCCACGCGGCCCCAGAAAATGCGCCGGCCTTGCGAGATGTCCGACGATGCGGAAAACTTCTCCACCCACTGCACGGGGAAGGCGAACGGCGCCTGCGCATCGGCGGGCGTGGCGGGCAACTGTTCCAGCAACTGCAGCAGGCCCGGGCCCTCGTAGCCGGCCCAGCCTGGCCGGGCATCGACCACGTTCCAGCCCTGCAGGGCCGACACCGGCACCGCCGCGCGCACGGCGATACCCGCGGCCTCGGCGAAGGCTGCGAGCGCGGCGCGGATATGGGCGAAGGCCAGCGCCGCGTCGTCCACCGCGTCGAGCTTGTTGACGGCGAATACCAGCGAGGGCACGCGCAGCAGGTGCGCCAGCAGGCTGTGGCGGCGGGTCTGGGGCAGCAGTTCCAGGGCAGGGTTGCGCCAGTCGAGCTTGGTGGCATCGACCAGCACCACGGCGGCGTCGGCGCTGCTGGCGGCCGTGACCATGTTGCGCGTGTACTGCTCGTGGCCCGGCGCGTCGCCGATGATGAACTTGCGCGACTCGGTGGCGAAGTAGCGGTAGGCCACGTCGATGGTGATGCCCTGTTCGCGCTCGGCGGACAGACCGTCGGTCAGCAGCGCCAGGTCGGTGGTGCCCGCGCGCTGTACGCCGGCCAGGTGGTCTTGCAGCACGGCGCGGCTGTCCACCAGCAGGCGGCCGATCAGCGTGCTCTTGCCGTCGTCCACGCTGCCGCAGGTGATGAAGCGCAGCGCGGCTTCATGGTCATTTCGGCCTCCAGCGCTTGTTGCGCCTGCGGTGGCAGCTATGTTTTCAGTAGCATTCGTCATATGCGTTACCTTTGTTCGCAGGATCGCCCATTCCAGAAACGCCGCGGAACTGGCGTTGCCAGGCCGCTGGCGTTGCCCCCCGCAAAGGGGTGGCGCAGCGACACGCAGTGCGCGCAGCCCGGGGGTGTGCCTACGCTAAAAATATCCGTCCCTCTTGCGCTTTTCCATCGAGGCGTCGGATGTCCTGTCGTCCATGCGCGTGGCGCCGCGCTCGCTCACGTCGGCAGCCAGGGTCTCGACCACCACGGCGTCGGCGTCGGCGGCCAGGCTGGGCACGGGGCAGGTGCAGGTGATGTCGCCCACGGTGCGGAAGCGCACGTCGCGGGTGACCACCTGCTCGCCCTCGCGCGGCGGGGTCAGCGGCGTGACGGGCACCAGCAGGCCCCGGCGCTCCACCACCTCGCGGCGGTGGGTGTAGTAGAGCGCGGGCAGGGCCACCGGCTCGCGGGCGATGTACTGCCACACGTCCAGCTCGGTCCAGTTGCTGATGGGGAAGACGCGGAAGTGCTCGCCGGGCGCCAGGCGGGTGTTGAACAGCGTCCACAGTTCGGGCCGCTGGTCCTTGGGTTGCCACTGGCCGAAGCTGTCGCGGTGGCTGAAGATGCGCTCCTTGGCGCGGGCCTTTTCCTCGTCGCGGCGGGCGCCGCCGATCAGGGCGTCGAAGCGGAACTCCTCGATGGCTTCGAGCAGCGTGACCGACTGGTGCACGTTGCGCGATTCGTCGGGACGCGCCAGGCGCACGGTGCCGCGCTTCATCGAGTCTTCGACGCTGCGCACGATCAACTCGGCGCCCAGTTCCCGCGCCCGCTGGTCGCGCAAGGCCGTGACCTCGGGGAAGTTGTGGCCGGTGTCGATCATCAGCAGCGGGTAGGGGATGCGCCCGCCGCCGCAGGGGCCGATCCTGCTGCCGAAGGCTTTTTCTGCGCACCGCAGCAGCACCAGCGAGTCCTTGCCGCCCGAGAACAGCAGCGCCGGGCGCTCGAAGGCGGCGGCGACTTCGCGCAGGATGAAGATGGCCTCTTCCTCCAGCGCGTCGAGGTGGGCATTGCTCAGGTGCCCCGGTGCCTGGGGTTCGGTGCGGGCGTTCATGCGTGGGTTTCCCGGATCGCAATCATGGGGACGGTGCTGGCGTGGTCGGCATGCAGGCCGCATTCCTTGGCGCCTTCCTGCTCCCACCACCAGCGGCCCGAGCGGAAGTCCTCGCCGATGCTGATGGCGCGGGTGCACGGCGCGCAGCCGATGCTGGGCATGAACTGGTCGTGCAGCGGGTTGTAGGGCACGCCGCGCAGGGCGATGTAGTGCCACACGTCGCCCCAGGTCCAGTCGGCCAGCGGGTTGATCTTGGCGCGGCCCTGGCCGGGCTCGATGTCGGCCACGTCGGCGCGGGCGTTCGACTGCTCGCGCCGCAGGCCGGTGATCCATCCGTTGTGGCCGGCCAGTGCGCGCTCCAGCGGTTCCATCTTGCGGATGTGGCAGCACTGCCGGCGCAGGTCGATGCTCTGGTACATGGCGTCTTCGCCATGCGCGGCGGTGAAGGCGGCGGCCTCGGCGGCGTCGGGGCGGTAGACCTCCACCGCGCGCCGGTAGTGCGCGCGCAGGCGGTCGACCAGTGCCAGGGTTTCGGGGTGCAGCCTGCCCGTATCGAGCACGAAGATGGCGCTGGCGATGCCGCCGCGCTGCAGCAGGTCGGTGACCACCATGTCCTCGGCGCCCAGGCTCGACGCCTGGGTCAGCGGCGCGAACTCGCGCTGCGCGCGCGCCAGCAGCGCGAGCGATGCCTCGACCTTGCGGTCGAAACCGGCCGAAGCCTGGTGGGCGTAGAGGTCGATCGCGCCCATGGCGTCAGTCCTTCTGTGGCGATGTCTCGCGGAAATGCGGCAGGTGCGCCACGTCGCCCTGGTAGAAGCCCTTGAAGCGGTCGAACTGGGCTTTGGCATCGGCGGCGTTCACGCCGTCCTTCAGCACGGCGCTGGAAAAGCCGGTGCGCTCCATCTGCACCAACTGATCGATCAATACGTCGCCGGTGGCGCGGATGTCGCCCGCGAAGCCGCGCCGTCGGCGCAGCAGGTAGGCCTGGCTGTAGGCGCGGCCATCGTTGAAGTCGGGGAACTCCAGGTCGATGCGGGCCACGCCGTCGAGCGGCAGCGCCAGCGGGTCGGCGTCGTTGGGCAGCGCGACGACGGCGCTCGCGCCCGCGGCGGGCGGCTGGTGGTCGTGGGACGAAAGGATTTTCAGCATGGTCGTCATGCGGCCTCTTCCTCGGCGGGGATGCGCGCGGCGTTGGCGGCGTCCTTGAACGGCTGCAGCCCCAGGCGGCGCACGGCGGCGATGAAGGTTTCGCGCGGCTGGCGCTGGTCGCGGTAGGTGGCGAGCACGGCCTCGACCACGTCGGGCACCTCGGCGGCGCTGAAAGACGGGCCGATCACCTTGCCCGGCATGGCCTCGCCCGACAGCGCCGAGCCGTCGGAGCCGCCCAGCGTGACCTGGTACCACTCCTTGCCGTCCTTGTCCACGCCCAGGATGCCGATGTGGCCGCTGTGGTGGTGGCCGCAGCTATTGATGCAGCCGCTGATGTGCAGGTCGATCTCGCCGATGTCGTCGAGCTCGTCGAGGTCCTGGTAGCGCTCGGTGATGGCCACGGCGATGGGGATGGAGCGCGCGTTGGCCAGCGCGCACAGATCGCCGCCGGGGCAGGCGATCATGTCGGTGAGCAGATGCACGTTGGCGCTGGCAAAGCCCGCCGCCTTGGCGTCGAGCCACAGCGCATGGAGCTGGTCGGCGCGCACCCAGGGCAGCAGCACGTTCTGGTCGTGCGTTACGCGCGCCTCGCCGGCGCTGTAGCGGTCCGCCAAAACGGCCAGCGTGTCGAGCTGGTCGGCGCTGGCATCGCCGGGCGCCTGGCCGGGGCGCTTGAACGACAGCGTCACGGCGCGCAGCAGCGGGTTGCGGTGCGGCGCCACGTTGCGCTGCAGCCAGCGGGCGAACAGCGGCTCGGGCGCGGCGGGCGTGGGCGCTTCGGCACTGGCGCCGGCCAGGTCCAGCGCGGGCGGCACGAAGCTGGCGGCCACGCGGTCGTATTCGGCCTGCGGGATGGTGTGCGGGCCGCCGTCCAACTCGACGATCTGGCGGAACTCCTGCTCCACCTCGTCGATGTAGCGCTGGCCCTCGGCCTTCACCAGGATCTTGATGCGCGCCTTGTACTTGTTGTCGCGCCGCCCGAAGCGGTTGTACACGCGCACCACGGCTTCCAGGTAGTTCATGATCTGCTGCCAGGGCAGGAACGCGCGCAGCAGCGTGCCGATGACGGGCGTGCGGCCCATGCCGCCGCCTACGCTGACGCGAAAGCCCAGCTCGCCGGCGTCGTTCTTCACCAGGTGCAGCCCCACGTCGTGCCAGCCGGTGGCGGCGCGGTCTTCCGTGGCGCCGATGATGGCGATCTTGAACTTGCGCGGCAGGAAGGCGAACTCGGGGTGCAGCGAGCTCCACTGGCGCAGGATCTCGGCGAACGGGCGCGGGTCGGCGATCTCGTCGGCGGCCACGCCGGCGCGCTCGTCGGTGGTGATGTTGCGGATGCAGTTGCCGCTGGTCTGGATGCCGTGCATGTCCACGCTGGCCAGCAGGTCCATCACGTCGGCGCTTTTCGCCAGCGGGATCCAGTTGAACTGCACGTTGGTGCGCGTGGAGAAGTGCGCGTAGTGCGTGGGCAGATAGGTGGTGCCCATGGCGCCTTGCGTGGCCAGGGCGTTGCGGTAGACCTCGGCCTCGGGCTCGTCGTATTCGCGGGCGATGCGCGCCAGCGCGCGGATCTGGCGGCTCGACAGCTCGCCATACGGCACGGCCACGCGCAGCATGGGCGCGTAGCGTTGCACGTACCAGCCGTTCTGCAGCCGCAGCGGGCGGAATTCGTCTTCGCTGAGCGTGCCGGCCTGCCAGCGCTGGAGCTGGTCGCGGAACTGGTCGGCGCGCAGGCGCACGAACTGGCGGTCGAAGTCGGTGTATTGGTACATCGTGGGTGGGATGGATGCAGTGCGCGCCGGCGGCTGGATGCCGGTTTCCAGGCAAGGCCCGACTGTAAAAGCTTGCCATAGATCGGCAAACTATTTATTTTTTAGCGCCTTATGCTGATAAACATATTAGCAAGTGCTGGCGCGGGTTTCGGGGCGGTTGATCCAGGTTCATCCTGGAAACGGCAGTTGGATGCGCCTGCCGGTGCCGTGATCGGGGGGCCAGGCAAGGCTGAGCGCAGCGGCTCCAACAGCACCTGCGTGCTGTTGGACAGCGCGAAGAAGGCCTGTCTCCGGCAGGCCTGCGCCCTGCAAGGGAGACGACGCGGCGGGCTACTGCCCGCAAGGAGGAGCAACGCCGCATGGCGCGCCGAGCGCGGTGCTGGCAGGTGCATAGCGCTCTCACCCACGAGGTGAACCCCATCGAAGCCGGCAACGCTCGATTTGATGCGGCCTGACAAGGGATACGAAGCGGTCAACTGCCGTTTCCAGGTTCATGGCTTATGCGGGATAAGGGCTGCTCTGCGGCAACGCCTCGGGGGTTCACCATGGCCGTGGCGGCGGCTGCAAAGTGCGCCAGCGCTGCCGCATTTTTCGATGGCAACCATATACTCCCCTATATGCTATCTGCCGCCGCAGTATTTTCGGGCGAAAGATATGGGTACTCCTGGGGAGTATATCGTTTTGCGCCTACAGCACCAGCGTGTCGAACTGCCCGTACACCGCCGCCAGCCAGGTCTTGACGCGCTGGCGCTCCAGCAGGCCCAGCGCGTGCGGGCTGGCCTTGTCGTTCACGGCCTTCCAGAAGCTGGTGTTCTGCGCGTCGATCTTGCGCATGCTGGCGTCGTGCAGGCGCGGCAGCGTGATGGTGCGGGCGCCGAGCGCGGCGGCGCGGGCGTAGCCGGGCGATGCTTGCAGCAGGCCGAAGTCGCTGCCGCGGCCTTCGTTGCGCACCACGATGTAGTTCGGGCGCTCGCCGAAGGTGCCGACCAGGTGGCCCAGCAGGTCGCTGGCGTCCTTGCCGTCGTCGGCCACGTGCCAGAAGTTGACGGCCACGCCGAGTTCGGCGAACACGTCGAACAGGCTGGAGGCCTCGATCCAGCCGGCCAGCGGCGCCAGCGTCTGCGCGGCCAGGTCCACCACCACGCTCTGGTCGGGGCTGTCCTCGAATCCATTCACGATGCTGTCCAGGCCCTCGAAGCTGTCCACCGCCACGGGCGAGGCATAGCCGTCGTAGAAGCGGGTGAAGGAGCCGTGCGAGCGGTCGGTGTCGAAGCCGGTGAACGCGCGGCCATGGTCGATGAAGTACTGCGCCAGCAGCCGCGAGGTGACGGACTTGCCGACACCGCCCTTTTCACCGCCGATGAAATTGATGGAACCCATGAAGAAGTGCCTGGAGAAAGTGGGGGGATGGATGAGCCGGCATTCTAGGGGCCGCCCATGACGGGAGCCGGCGGCTCCATCAGTCATCGACGCGCCGCACGTTGACCTGCACCTCCATGTCCTGGTAGGCGCCGACGCCGCCGAACCAGCTCCCGGACACCGGCGCGGCCTGCGCCGGGTCGCGCGCCACGCCCACGCGGATGAGCTGTGCGCTGGCGCTGGTGAGGTTGTTGGTCGGGTCGTAGGCCACCCAGCCCGCGCCGGGCAGATAGGCCTGCAGCCAGGCGTGGGTGGCGCCCGCGCCCACGGTCGGCTGGCCGTCGGGGCCGGGGGCGCCGTCGAGCGCCGCGTCGTACAGGTAGCCCGAGACGAAGCGCGTGGCCACGCCCAGGCGGCGCGCGGCCTCCATCATCAGCAGGGCATAGTCGCGGCAGGTGCCGCGCCCGTACTCCAGCGTCTCCAGCGGGGTCTGCGTTCCCTCCTCGTGGCGCACGGTGTATTCGAGCGTCTGGCCGATGTGCGCGTTCATGCGCGCCAGCACCTCGCGCGTGGCGTTGGGCGTGTTGCTGAACAGGAACTGGCGGGCCCAGCGGATCAGCACGCCGTCGGGGTCGTCGTGGTAGGGGCGCAGGTAGTGCTCCAGGTCCAGCCGGTCCTGCACCGAGTAGGCGAAGGGCATGAACTCGGCGGAGGGCTCCAGCACCGGCAGGGCTTCGGTGGCCGGCACATGTTCGATGCTGAAGGCGCAGACCACGCGCAGTTCCGTGGCCTCGCCCTCGGGCTGCACCAGCGCGATGGAGTTGGACAGCGGGTCCTGGATCATGCGCACCGTGGCCTTGGGGCTGACCTGCAGGTCGGTGGCCAGCACACGCAGGTCGTGGCTGTCGCGCGGGCGGAACATCACGCGGTGCAGGCCAAAGCGCACGGGCTGCTTGTAGCGGTAGGTGGTGGTGTGGGTGATGTCGTAGCGGAAGGCCATGCGAAGACTCCTCGAAAGATGGGCCCAGGGTCTACCGCGCCGCGCCGCGCCGCGCGTCCAGCGCCCGCGCAAGCGTATCCGGTATCGGCAGCGGCTCGCCATGCCAGCGCGCGGCCAGCAGTTCGGCGCACAGCACGCAGAAGGTCAGCCCGCGCGAGCCGAGCGCCGTGCTCACCCACAGGCCGGGCGCCTCGGCGGGCTGCGGCTCGCCGGCCAGCGGGCGGCGGTCCGCCGAGGCGCAGCGCACCCCGGCCCAGGCGTGCACGCGGCCCGCGGCGAACCGGGGCGCGAGCTTTTCCGCCGCCGCCGGGTGCAGGCGCGCCAGCCGCGCCTGGTTGGCGGCGGTGCCGCTGTCGCGCAGGTCGCAGCCGGTGTCGTCGCGCTCGAAAGTGGCGCCGGTGAGCCAGATGCTGCCGCCGGGCCGCGGCATTTGCGTGACGAGGTGCCCGTCGCCGTTGAGCGCCATGGCGGGCAGGCCGTCCGCCGCGCCGTGCGGCCCCCATGCCAGTTGGCCGCGCACGGGCTGCAGCGGCAGGGCGGGCAGGAAGCGCCCGCTCGCCGGACCCGCCGCGATGACCACGCGGTCCGCCTGCGCCAGCACGCGGCCCGCCGCATCGTGCAGGCGCCAGCCGGCCGCGCCGCCCGACAGGCGCTCCACCGCGGCACCTGGGGCAAAGCGCACGCCGGGCAGCGCAAGCCATGCGGCCACCAACTGCGCGGGGCAGGCCCAGCCGGCCTGCCGGTGCCACAAGGCGGGCGTATCGGCGGGCAGGCCCACGGCGTGCAGCGCGGCGGCGCCGGCGTGCCAGCTTTCGTTCGGCCCGTGGGCCGACCACGGCGGCGGCAGGCGCGGCGCGGGTTCTTCGCCATGTGCCTCGCGGCGCTCCAGCACGCCATCGCCGCTCCAGCCGCTGCCGGTCTGCAGGTGCTGCTCCAGTTCCTGCCAGAGCATGCGGATGCCCGCACGCGTGAGGCGCGAGAGCAGCGCGTCGTCGGGCGACACGTGGGGCGCGAACACGCCTGCGGGCGCGCCCGACGCTCCCTGGGCCGGCTGCGCGGCGGCGTCCAGCACGTCCACGTGCCAGCCGCGCCGCGCCAGGCTGGCGGCCACCGCCGCGCCGGCCAGGCCCGCACCCACCACGGCGCAGCGCCCGGCGCGCTCCACGGGCCGCGTGGCAGCCGGCGCGCGGCGCGGCGTCCAGGCCGGCTCGAACACGGCTTCGAGCCGCTCGCGCTTGGGGGGCAGGCCGGGCGCCTTGGTGGCCTGGAAGCCCTGCTGCGCCAGCGCGTCGCGCACGGCGCGTGCCACGCTCCAGGTGGCCAGCCGCGTGCCGCGGCGCGCGAACCGGGCCACGGTCTTGAGCGTGTCGGCGGACCACATCTCCGGGTTGCACTGTGGGCGAAAGCCGTCGAGGTAGATGCTGTCGGCGTCGAAGCGCTGGGCACGCAGCATGGGCCGCACGTCGCCCACGCACAGCGTCAGCAACACGCGCCCCGCGTCGAAGGCCAGGCGGTGCAGGCCCGGCAGCAGGCCGTGCCACTGGCCGGCCAGCGCCTGGGCCAGTGGCGCCAGCTCGGCAATGGAAGCGCCTGCGCGCAGCAGGTCGTGCGCGGCGACGGGGTAGGCCTCCACCGATACGAAGTGCAGCAGGCCCGGGCGCGCGGCGTCATTGCGCCAGGCGTGCCAGGTCGCCAGGAAGTTGAGCCCCAGGCCGAAGCCGGTTTCCAGGATGCGCCACTGCGGCTGCCCGGCCCAGGCCGCGGGCAGCCCGCAGCCGCCCAGGAAGACATGGCGCGCCTGCGCCAGCGCGCCGGTGCTGGAGTGGTAGATGTCGCCGAAGCGCGCGCTGCGGGGTTCGCCGTCGGCACCCCAGTCCACCGGCTCGACGGCGTGCGGGGCGGTGGGGGCCATTCAGGTAGTGGAGGGGGGCGGGACATAGCCCGCCGCAGCGTCCGCGCCGGCGCCGAAGAAGTGGTTTTCCATCTGGCGGGCCAGGTACTGGCGGGCGCGCTGGTCGGCCAGGTTCAGGCGGTTTTCGTTGACCAGCATGGTCTGCTGCTTCATCCAGGCGGCCCAGGCTTCCTTGCTGACGTTTTCCCACAGGCGCCGGCCGAGTTCGCCCGGATAGGGGGGGAAGTCTAGACCCTCGGCCTCGTGCCCGAGCTTGATGCAATTCACCATGCGTGCCATCTGTTTACCTTTGAGCCATACGGCTAAGATGATTTTCGAATAACAAACTGAAATCTTATTTGTTCCAGTTTTCAGGAGCGGCTTTGAGAATGGCCCTGCATCACGACAACCCTGCAGAGAAACCTTCCCATGAACAATCGCCGCAACTTTATCAAGATTCCCCTGGCCGCCGTCCTGGCAGGCGCCATGTCCCTGTCGGCGGTGCCGGCCCTGGCCCAGCAGGTGGAACTGCTCAACGTTTCCTACGATCCCACGCGCGAGCTGTACGTCGAGTACAACGCCGCGTTCGCCAAGTACTGGAAGGGCAAGACGGGGCAGGATGTGGCCGTCAAGCAGTCGCACGGCGGCTCGGGCAAGCAGGCGCGCTCGGTCATCGACGGGCTCGACGCCGACGTGGTGACACTGGGCCTGGCGCCCGACGTGAACGCGCTGGTCAAGGTCGGCCTGGTGCATGCCGACTGGCAAAAGCGCCTGCCGCACAACGCCGCGCCCTACACCTCGACCATCATCTTCCTGGTCAAGAAGGGCAATCCCAAGGGCATCAAGGACTGGGACGACCTGGTCAAGCCCGGGGTGGCCGTCATCACGCCCAACCCCAAGACCTCGGCCGGCGCGCAGTGGAACTACCTGGCCGCCTGGGAATACGGCAAGCGCAAGTACGGCGGCGACGCCGGCGCCAAGGATTACGTGGCCAAGGTCTACGGCAATGTGCCGGTGCTCGACACGGGCGCGCGCGGCTCCACGATCACCTTCGCGCAGCGCGGCGTGGGCGACGTGCTGCTGGCCTGGGAGAACGAGGCGTTCCTGGTGCTCAAGGAGTTCGGCGCCGAGAAGTTCGAGATCGTCGTGCCTTCGGTGAGCATCGTGGCCGAGCCGGTCGTGGCCGTCGTCGACAAGAACGTCGACAAGAAGGGCACCCGCAAGGTCGCGGAGGAGTACCTCCAGTACCTGTATTCCGACGAAGGCCAGGACATCGCGGGCAAGAACTACTACCGCCCGAGCAGCGACAAGGCCCGCGCCAAGTACGCCGCCCAGTTCCCCAAGCTCACGCTGTTCACCATCGACCAGGCCTTCGGCGGCTGGCCCAACACCACCAAGGCGCATTTCGCCGACGGCGGGTCGTTCGACCAGATCTACACCAACAAGAAGTAGCCAGGAAACCCCCGAGGTGGCCCAAGCCCTGTTCGGCGATTCGCCGATTCGCCGATTCGGCGGAGCGGGGTGTCTGGGGCGCCCGAGCCCGCCATGCCCGTGCCCGCGTTGTGCGGCTTGATGCTGGGTCACGAAAATCCTGTCGATTTCCTTTCCCCCGCAACCCGAAGAGGTATTTCCCATGTCCATCCAAGCCATCAACGTACGCAACCAGTTCCGCGGCAAGGTCAAGGAGATCATCCGCGGCGACGTGGTCTCCGAGGTCGATGTCGAAACGCCCTGGGGCATCGTCACCTCGGTCATCACCACGCGCTCCGTGGACGAACTGGGCCTCGCGCCCGGCTCGGACGTGGTCGCGCTGGTCAAGTCCACCGAGGTGTCGCTGGCCAAGCTCTGATGCTGATTGCTACTGTTTTTGTAGCTGCCAGCGCAGGTTCCGCCTGCGCTGGAGGCCGATTTGATGCTTATTTCATGGACTGCTTACCACCGCATCGCATTTGAACCTGGAAACGGCAGTTGACCGCTTCGTATCCCTTGCCAGGCCGCATGCAATCGAGCGTTGATGGCTTCGATTGCGTTCACCTCGTGGGTGAGGGCGCCATGCGCCTGCCAGCACCGCGCTCGGCGCGCCATGCGGCGTTGCTCCTCCTTGCGGGCACCAAGCCCGCCGCGTCGTCGCGCCTTGCCTGGCACCCCGATCACGGCACTGGCAGGCGCATCCAACTGCCGTTTCCAGGTTGAATGGCGGAGGGGGAAGCTCCTCCATCAGCGCCGTGGCGCTCACGCCGCCAGCGCCTGCAGCAGTTCCGTCTCTATCGCGATCTGCGCCTTGTTGTGCTGCAGCTCGGGGCCCTGGATCAGGAAGGTGTCCTCGACGCGCTCGCCCAGCGTGGTGACCTTGGCGAGTTGCAGGTTCAGCGCGTGGCGCGCCAGGATGCGTGCCACCAGGTACAGCAGGCCCGTACGGTCGCTGGCAGAGATGGAGAGCAGCCAGCGCTGGGCCTTCTCGTCGGGCGCCAGGCTCACGCGCGGCGCCACGGGGAAGCTCTTGACCCGCCGTGACACGCGCCCGCGCCCCGGCGCCGGCAACGGGCCGGCCTGCTCGATGGCGCGCGCCAGGTCGGCTTCGACCATGCTGGTGAGTTCGCGGTAGTGCTCGGACAGCACCGCGGTGACGATCTGGAAGGTGTCGAGCGCGTAGCCGTCGGTGGTGGTGTGGATCTTCGCGTCCTGGATGCTGAAGCCCGCGTGGTCGAAGTAGCCGCAGATGCGCGCGAACAGGTCGGCCTTGTCGGCCGTGTAGACCAGCACCTGCAGCCCTTCGCCGAACGGCGACATGCGCGCGCGCACCACGGGCCTGGGGCTGCCGAGCATGCGCGAGAGGTGGCGCGTGTGCCAGGCGATCTCGCCGGCGTCGTGGCGCATGAAGTAGCTCACGTCCAGCGTGCTCCACAGCGCCTTGTGCGCGTCGGCGGGCATGGAGTTGAGGGCGAGCTGCACCAGCGCCTCGCGCTTGTGGGCCTCGATGTCGGCGTCGGGGTCGGGCATGTAGCCGCCCAGCACGCGCAGCGTGTAGCGGTACAGGTCTTCGAGCAGCTTGCCCTTCCAGGCGTTCCAGACCTTGGGGCTGGTGCCGCGGATGTCGGCCACGGTCAGCAGGTAGAGCGCGGTCAGGTGGCGCTCGTCGCCCACGCGCTGCGCGAAGGACGCGATCACGTCCGGGTCGCTCAGGTCGGCCTTCTGCGCGATGCGGCTCATGGTGAGGTGCTCGCGCACGAGGAATTCGATCAGCTCGCCGTCCTGCGGCGCCACGCCGTGCGCGCGGCAGAAGGCGCGCGCCTCCACCGCGCCCAGGTCGGAATGGTCGCCGCCGCGGCCCTTTGCGATGTCGTGGAACAGCGCTGCGGCGTACAGGATCCACGGCGCGTCCCAGCCCGCGGCGAGCTGCGAGCACAGCGGGTATTCGTGCGCGTGCTCGGCGATGAAGAAGCGCCGCACGTTGCGCAGCACCATGAGGATGTGCTGGTCCACCGTGTAGACGTGGAACAGGTCGTGCTGCATTTGCCCGACGATGCGGCGGAACACCCACAGGTAGCGCCCGAGCACCGAGGTCTGGTTCATGAGCCGGATGGCGTGGGTGACGCCCTTGGGCTGCTGCAGGATATTCAGGAAGGTGGCGCGGTTCACCGGGTCGCGGCGGAAGCGTGCGTTCATCACGTTGCGCGCGTTGTAGAGCGCGCGCAGGGTGCGCACCGACAGGCCCTGGACGCCCACGGTCTGCTCGTGGACCAGGAAGGTCTCCAGGATGGCGTGCGGGCAGCGCTGGTACAGGTCGTCGCTCGCCACCTCGAGCATGCCGGCCTTGTCGTAGAAGCGGTCGTTGATGCGCCGCAGCGCGTGGGCCGAGGGGCTCAGGCGCTCCTCGATGTTGAGCAGCAGGATCTGGTTGAGCTGGCTCACCGCCTTGGCGGCCCAGTAGTAGCGGCGCATCAGCACCTCGCTGGCGCGCATGGCGGCGCGCGCGGTGCCGGCCTGCCGGCCATCCGGGCCGGGCGGCGTGGCGGCGTAGCCGAAGGATTCGGCCACCGCCGTCTGCAGGTCGAACACCAGCCGGTCCTCGTGCCGGTGGGCGATCAGGTGCAGGCGTGCGCGCACCAGGCTCAGCAGCGCCTCGTTGCGCTTGATATGCCGCACCTCGAACGGCGTGGCCAGGCCCGAGCGCTCCAGCGCGTCCCAGCTACCGCCGAAGCCCGCGGCCTTGCTCACCCACAGGATCACCTGCAGGTCGCGCAGCCCGCCGGGCGACTCCTTGCAGTTGGGCTCCAGCGCGTAGGGCGTGTTCTCGAACTTGTTGTGGCGCTGGCGCAGCTCCAGCGTCTTGGCGATGAAGAAGGCGCGCGGGTCCATGGCTTTCATGAAGCGCGCCCTGAAGGCATCGAACAGCGCAGCGGCGCCCGCGATGCGACGCGCCTCCAGCAAGGCGGTCTGGATGGTCACGTCCTTGGCCGCCTCGGCCAGGCATTCGTCCACGGTGCGCACGCTGGAGCCGATCTCCAGCCCCGTGTCCCAGCAGTTGCCGATGAACGCCTCGATGCGCGCCTGCAGGGCAGGGTCGGCGGCGGGGCCGGCGCCCAGGGGCAGCAGCAGCAGCACGTCCACGTCCGAGTACGGGAACAGCTCGCCGCGGCCGTAGCCGCCCACGGCGATGAGCGCGGCGTCGGGTGCGAAGCCCGCGTGCTGCCACAGCGTGGTGAGCACGTGGTCGGTGAGCCGCGCCAACTGCCGCAGCACCACGTGGACGCCGCGCGCCGACGCGCCGCTGGTGCGCACGGCGTCGAACAGTTGCTCCTTCTTCTGGCGGTAATCGTCCCTCAGCGCTGGTAGTTCGGTCATCTTCTGCTATTTTTCTCGTAGCGACGTGAAGACGCGATCGTAAGCAAGGAACATGCAAGCAAGGGCATTCAGCCCTTCGTGGCAAACCCGGGCGGCGGCGGCGGGCTGCCGGCGGACAGCGTCAGCACCTCGTAGCCGGTGTCGGTGACGAGAACGGTGTGCTCCCACTGCGCCGACAGGCTGTGGTCCTTGGTGACGATGGTCCAGCCATCGTTGCCCAGCTCCTTCACCTCGCGCCGGCCCAGGTTGAGCATGGGCTCGATGGTGAAGGTCATGCCGGGCTTGAGTTCTTCCATGGTGCCGGCGCGGCCGTAGTGCAGCACCTGCGGCTCCTCGTGGAACTTCTTGCCGATGCCGTGGCCGCAGAACTCGCGCACCACCGACAGGCCGTTGCCCTCGGCGAACTTCTGGATCGCCGCGCCCACGTCGCCCAGGTGGGCGCCGGGCCTGACCTGCGCGATGCCGATCCACATGGCCTCGTAGGTCAGGCCGCACAGGCGCCGGGCCGCGATGGAGGCGTCGCCGACCACGTACATGCGGCTGGTGTCGCCGTACCAGCCGTCCTTGGTGATGATGGTGACATCGATGTTCATGATGTCGCCCTTCTTCAGCGGCTTCTCGTTCGGGATGCCGTGGCAGACCACGTGGTTGACCGATGTGCACAGCGCGCCGGGGTAGGGCGGGTAGCCCGGCGGCTGGTAGCCGATGGTGGCCGAGCGCGTGCCCTGCACGTTGACCATGTAGTCGTTGGCCAGGCGGTCGATTTCCTTGGTGCAGACGCCGGCCTTCACGTGGGGCTCGATGTAGTCCAGCACTTCGGATGCCAGGCGGCAGGCTTCGCGCATGCCCGCGATTTCCTCGGGAGTCTTATAGGTGATGCTCATGGTCGGGAATTATCCCATCGGCCCTATTTCCCTACCGTCTATGAGCGCCGTGCGCGGACCTGCGGCCGGTAAAATGCCAGGTTTCACGACAACGCCCACGCCGTTCGCGCGCGGCCCCATTCAGCGGCCCGCAGGCGGCGCGGGCACATGCCGCTCCCACCCATACAGGCCGCCACAGTGACCCTGCACACCACCCAGTTCGAGGGCTGCAACGCTCTGAGCGACTTCCGCGCCCAGCAACTCCTGCCCCGCCTGGCGGCGGTGCACGACAAGATCACCGGCATCGCGGCGCGCTACGTGCACCTCGTGGCCACCGGCGCCGCGCCTGATGCCGCGCTGCGCGAGCGGCTGGCCGCGCTGCTGACCTATGGCGAGCCTTATGCCGGCCCGGTGGAGGGCGGCGAGGCGTTCATCGTCACCCCGCGCCTGGGCACCGTTTCGCCCTGGGCGTCGAAAGCCACCGACATCGCCCGAAATTGCGGACTGGGCGGGCCCGGCGGCCTAGCGGTGCACCGCGTGGAGCGCATCGTCGAATACCGCGTGGCCCTGAAAGGCGGGCTGCTGGGCAGCAAGGCCGCGCTCGACGCCGCGCAGCGCGCGCGGGTGGCGGCGCTGCTGCACGACCGCATGACCGAATCGGTGGTGGCCACGCGCGCCGATGCCGAGGCCCTGTTCACCGAGCTCGCGCCCCAGCCCATGGAATACGTGGACGTGCGGGGCGGCGGCCGGCAGGCGCTGGAGGCGGCCAACGCGCGCTTCGGCCTGGCCCTGGCCGACGACGAGATCGATTACCTGGTGGATGCCTTCACGCGGCTGGGCCGCAACCCCACCGACGTGGAGCTGATGATGTTCGCGCAGGCCAACAGCGAGCACTGCCGCCACAAGATCTTCAACGCCCGGTTCATCATCGACGGCGTGGCGCAGGACAAGAGCCTGTTCGCCATGATCCGCAATACGCACCAGCTCGCGCCCCGGCACACGGTGGTGGCGTACAGCGACAACGCCTCGGTCATGGAGGGCGTGGAGGTCGAACGTTTCATGGCCAAATCGGCCCCCAGCGCAGGTAGTGCAAGCGGTGGAAGCTATGAAAAGAGTAGCGGTGTGAACCATGTGCTGATGAAGGTGGAAACGCACAACCATCCCACGGCCATCTCGCCGTTCCCCGGCGCATCGACCGGTGCGGGCGGCGAGATCCGCGACGAGGGTGCCACGGGGCGCGGCAGCAAGCCCAAGGCCGGGCTGACCGGCTTCACCGTCTCCAGGCTCTGGCCCGCCGCCGGCCAGAGCATTGGCAGGCCCGCGCACATCGCCAGCCCCCTGCAGATCATGACCGAGGGGCCGCTGGGCGGCGCGGCCTTCAACAACGAGTTCGGGCGCCCCAACCTGCTGGGCTATTTCCGCGAATACGAGCAGACCGTGGCCAGCGACGTGGATGTGCAGCAGCGCGGCTACCACAAGCCCATCATGATCGCGGGCGGGCTGGGCAGTATCGACGCGGGACTCACGCAGAAGATCGCCTTCCCCGCCGGCACGCTGCTGATCCAGCTCGGCGGCCCGGGCATGCGCATCGGCATGGGTGGCGGCGCGGCCAGCTCCATGGCCACGGGCGCCAATGCGGCGGAGCTGGACTTCGACTCGGTGCAGCGCGGCAACCCCGAGATCGAGCGCCGCGCGCAGGAGGTCATCAACCACTGCTGGCAGCAGGGCGCGGACAACCCCATCCTGGCGATCCACGACGTGGGCGCGGGCGGGCTGTCCAATGCCTTCCCCGAACTGACCAACGACGCCGGGCGCGGCGCGCGCTTGGACCTGCGCGCCGTGCCGCTGGAGGAATCGGGCCTGTCGCCGAAGGAAATCTGGAGCAACGAAAGCCAGGAGCGCTACGTGCTCGCCATTGCGCCCGCGGCGCTGGAGCAGTTCCGCGCCTTCTGCGAGCGCGAGCGCTGCCCATTTGCCGTGGTGGGCGTGGCCACTGAGGCGCGCGAGCTGGTGGTGGCTGATGCGGGCCAGCCCACACCTGTGGATATGCCCATGGATGTGTTGCTGGGCAAGCCGCCCAAGATGCAGCGCGACGTGCGCCGCATCGCGCGCAACGTGCCGCCGATCGACCTGGGCGGCGTGGCGCTGCAGCAGGCCGCCATCGACGTGCTGGCCCACCCCACGGTGGCGAGCAAGCGTTTCCTCATCACGATTGGCGACCGCACCGTGGGCGGCCTGAGCCACCGCGACCAGATGGTCGGCCCCTGGCAGGTGCCCGTGGCCGACTGCGCCGTGACGCTGGCCGATTACAAGGGCTTTGCCGGCGAGGCCATGAGCATGGGCGAGCGCACGCCGCTGGCCGCCACCAACGCGCCCGCATCCGGCCGCATGGCGGTGGCCGAGGCCATCACCAACCTGCTGGCCGCGCCCATCGAGCTGCCGCGCGTCAAACTCAGCGCCAACTGGATGGCCGCCTGCGGCGAGCCCGGCGAGGATGCCGCGCTCTACGACACGGTGCGCGCGGTGGGCATGGAGCTGTGCCCGGCGCTGGGCATCAGCATTCCCGTGGGCAAGGACAGCCTGTCGATGCGCACGCAGTGGGCCGACGAAGGCGGGAAGAAAAAGGTCACCTCGCCCGTCAGCCTGATCGTGAGCGCCTTCGCCACCCTAGACGACGTGCGCGGCACCCTCACGCCGCAGCTCGACGCGCAGGCGGAGGACACCACGCTGGTGCTGGTGGACCTGGGCCGCGGGCGCAACCGCATGGGCGGCTCCATCCTCGCGCAGGTGCTGGGCCAGCCCGGCGGCGAGGTGCCCGACCTGGACGACGCGCAGGACCTCGTGCGCCTGGTCGATGCCGTGAACGCCCTGCGCGCGCGGGGCCGCATCCTGGCCTACCACGACCGCAGCGACGGCGGCCTGTTCGCTGCCGTATGCGAGATGGCCTTCGCCGGCCACGTGGGCGTGGCCCTCAACGTGGACATGCTGGTCACCGAGGGCGACGGCATCTCCGACAGCCGCATGGAAACCGGCGACGCCAAGAACTGGGCCGCCCAGGTCGGCGCGCGGCGCGAGGAACTCACGCTCAAGGCGCTGTTCAGCGAAGAGATCGGCGTGCTGCTGCAGGTGCGCACCGCCGAGCGCGCGGACGTGATGCAGGTGCTGCGCGAGCATGGCCTGTCCAGGCACAGCCACGTGGTCGGCAAGACCCGCCCCGCCGCCTCGGCCATCGACGCCGGCAAGGGCGAGCTGCAGGTCTGGCGCGATGCCAAGGCCGTGTTCAGCGCCAGCCTGCACGACCTGCACCAGGTCTGGGACAGCGTGAGCTGGAAGATCGCCCGCGAGCGCGACAACCCCGCCTGCGCCGACGCCGAGCATGCCGCCGCAGGAATGCCAAATGACCCCGGAGCGCATGTGGTACTTGCGGAAGGCGCTACAGAAAACGTAGCGGCACCGTATCTGAACCTGTCCAGGCCCCGGGTCGCCATCCTGCGCGAGCAGGGCGTCAACTCGCACGTGGAGATGGCCTATGCCTTCACCGAGGCCGGCTTCGAGGCCTTCGACGTGCACATGACCGACCTGCAGGCCGGCCGGGCCGGCCTGGGCGACTTCCGCGGCATCGTCGCCTGCGGCGGCTTCAGCTACGGCGACACGCTGGGCGCGGGCATCGGCTGGGCGCGCTCCATCACCTTCAACCCGGCGCTGTCGGAGCAGTTCCAGCGCTTCTTCGCGCGCGGCGACACCTTCGGCCTGGGCGTGTGCAACGGCTGCCAGATGTTCGCCGAGCTGGCCGGCATCATCCCCGGCGCGCAGGACTGGCCGCGCTTCACCACCAACCGCAGCGAGCGCTTCGAGGCCCGGCTGTCCATGGTGGAAGTGCTGGATTCGCCGAGCCTGTTCTTCGCCGGCATGGCCGGCAGCCGCCTGCCCATCGCCGTGGCGCACGGCGAGGGTTATGCCAACTTCGCGCAGCGCGGCAACGCCGCGCGGGCAGTGGCCGCGATGCGTTTCGTGGACAACGGCGGCATGCCGACCGAGCAATACCCCTTCAACCCCAACGGCAGCGCGGGTGGCCTGACGGCGGTGACCACGGCGGACGGCCGCTTCACGGCCATGATGCCGCACCCCGAGCGCGTGTTCCGCAACATCCAGATGAGTTGGACCAGCGGCGACAGGAGCGCGCTCAGCCCCTGGATGCGCATCTGGCGCAATGCGCGCAGGTGGGTGGGGTAACGCAGGGAAGCAGGAGTGCTGTCGTCATCGGATGAGGGGTTGGCGCAATCATCCTGGAAACGGCAGTTGACCGCTTCGTATTCCTTGCCAGGCCGCATGAAATCTATCGTTGATGGCTCCGATGGCGTTCACCTTTTGGGTGAGAGCGCTATGCACCCGCCAGCACCGCGCTCGGCGCGCCATGCGGCGTTGCTCCTCCTTGCGGGCAGTAGCCCGCCGCGTCGGCGCGTCTTGCCTGGCACCCCGATCACGGCAGCGGCAGGCGCATCCAACCGCCGTTTCCAGGATCATCAGGATGCAGGCTGTGGCGCCGCTTGCGCCGCGCCCGCCGGCTCCGGCTGCTGCCAGCCGCCGCCCATCACCTTGTAGAGCGTGAGGCGGTTCACCTGCTCGGCCAGTTGCAGCGTGATGAGCGTCTGGCCGGCGCTGTAGAGCGAGCGCTGGGCCACCTGCACGTCGAGGTAGCTGTCCACGCCCGTGCGGTAGCGCGCCTGCGACAGCTCCAGCGCCGTGGCCGAGGTGTCGCGCAGCGAGCGCTGGGCGGCGAGCTGTTCGTCCACCGTGGCGCGCGCGGCCAGCGCGTCGGCCACTTCGCGGAACGCGGTCTGCAAGGTCTTCTCGTACTGCGCCACGTTGATGTCGCGCGTGATCTCGGCCACGTCCAGGCTGGCCTGCAGCGCCCCGGCGCTGAAGATCGGCAGCACGATCTGCGGCGCGAAGGTCCAGGCGCCGTTGCCGCCGGCGAACAGGCGGTCCAGGTCGCGGCTGGCGCTGCCGGCCTGGGCGGTGAGCGTGATGCGCGGGAAGAACGCGGCCCGCGCGGCGCCGATGTTGGCGTTGGCGCCGCGCAGCGTGTGCTCCGCCGCCAGCACGTCGGGGCGGCTTTGCAGCAGGTCCGACGGCAGGCCCTCGGGCACCGCCACCAGTGCGGCGGCTTGCGCCGCGCTGTCGTCGTCGGCGGGCGGCAGCAGCGCCTCGGGCACGGCGGCGCCCGCGAGCAGCGCCAGCGCGTTGCGGTCCTGCGCCACGGCGCGCGTGTAGCCGGCCACGTCGGCGCGTGCGGCATCGACCGTGGTGCGGGCCTGGGCCAGCGTCAGGCCCGATTCGGCGCCGACGGCGTGGGCGCGGCGCGTCAGCTCGTACGACGCCTGCTGGCTCTGCAATGTTTCGCGCGCCAGCCGCAGGCGGCGCTGGTCGGCGGCCAGCGTGAGCCAGGCGGTGGCGGTATCGGCTACCAGGCTGATCTGCGTGCTGCGGCGCGTCTCGGTGGTGGCCAGGAAGGTTTCCAGCGCCGCGTCGTCGAGGTTGCGCAGGCGGCCGAAGAAGTCGATCTCCCAGCTCGCCAGCCCGGCGTTGGCGCTGAAGGCGTTTTGCGTCGTCGCGATGCCGTTGGACGACACGTCCTCCGCCGTGCGCGTGCGGCTGGCGGCGCCCGTGGCGTTGATGGCGGGCAGCAGGCTGGCGCGCTGGATGCCGTACTGCGCCCGCGCGCGCTCGATGTTGAGCGCGGCCACGCGCAGGTCGCGGTTGCTGGACAGCGCCAGCTCCACCACGCCGCGCAGGCGCGGGTCGATGAAGAAATCCTGCACGGTCAGGTCCGGCACGGGCGCGGCCAGCGCGCCGGGCCGGGGCACTGCGGACTGCCAAGCCGCAGGCACGGGGGCCGCGGGCTGCACATAGCCGGGCGCCAGGTTGGCGCAGCCGGCGGCCAGCCATGCGGCGGCCAGTGCCGCCGCGCGCCATGCGGAATGCCGCGCTTTCATGCCGCACCCCCTTGTGGCTGCCGGGCCGGCGCTGTGCCGGCGCGCATGCGCAAATAGCTGCGGATCAGCGTGAAGAACACCGGCACGAAGAAGATGCCGAGCACGGTGGCGCTGACCATGCCGCCGAACACCGCCGTGCCGATGGCCTGGCGCCCGCCCGCGCCCGCGCCCGTGCCCACCACGAGCGGCAGTACGCCGAAGCCGAAGGCCAGCGAGGTCATGAGGATGGGCCGCAGCCGCAGGCGCACGGCTTCCAGCGTGGCGTCGAACAGGTCGCGGCCCTGCTCCTGCAACTGCTTGGCGAACTCCACGATCAGGATGGCGTTCTTGCACGACAGGCCCACCGTGGTCAGCAGCCCGACCTGGAAGTACACGTCGTTGGACATGCCGCGCAGCCCCGTGAACAGCACCGCGCCGACGATGCCCAGCGGCACCACCAGGATGACCGAGAACGGCACCGACCAGCTTTCGTACAGCGCCGCCAGGCACAGGAACACGAACAGGATGGACACCGCGTAGAGCATGGGTGCCTGCGCGCCCGAGCGCAGCTCCTCGAACGAGGCGCCGGTCCACGAGTGGCCCACGCCGGGCGGCATCTGCGCCATGAGGGCGTCCACCTTCTGCATCGCCGTGCCCGAGCTCACGCCCGCCACCGCGTTGCCCAGCATCTCGAACGAGGGCTGGCCGTTGTAGCGCTGCAACTGCGGCGAGCCGTAGGTCCAGCTCTGGGTGGAGAAGGCCGAGAACGGCACCATCTGCCCGGCGTTGCCGCGCACCGTCCAACTGTTCACGTCGGTGGGCAGCATGCGGAACGGCGCGTCGCCCTGCATGTAGACCTTCTTCACGCGGCCCCGGTCGATGAAGTCGTTGACGTAGGTACCGCCCAGGGCGGCAGAGAGGGTGCTGTTCACGTCCGCCGTGGACAGCCCCAGGGTGCCGGCGCGGCGGTCGTCGATGTCGATGGCGAACTGTGCCGTGTCCTCCAGATTGTTGGAGCGCACGCCGGTGAGCTGCGTTTCCTGGCGCGCCAGCTCCAGGAAGCGGTCGCGCGCCTGCACCAGCGCGTCGTGGCCGATGCCCCCCGTGTCCTGGATGTGGAAGTTGAAGCCCGCGCTCGACCCCAGGCCGCGCACGGCGGGCGGCTGCAGCACGTAGACCCGTGCGTCGCGTATCTTGGCGAGCGCGGCGTTGGCGCGCCGCGCGATGGCCGCGGCGCTGTGTTCAGGGCCCGGGCGTTCCTCCCAGGGCTTGAGCTTGATGAAGGCGCGCCCCGAGCCCTGGTTGCCTGCCAGGCCGGTGCTCACGTTGTAGATCACCACCTCGGGCTGCTGGCGGATGTAGTCCTCGAACTGGGACACCACGTCCTGGATGCGCGTGTCGGTGGCGCCCGGCGGCATGCGGATTTCGGCGGTGAGGATGCCCTGGTCCTCCACCGGCAGGAAGGACGTCGGCAGGCGCATGAACAGCACCGCCATGCCCGCGGCCACGGCAAGGTAGACCACCATCATGCGCCAGCCGCGGTGCACCATGCGCCGCACCACGCCCTGCGTGCCATCGGCCATGCGGTCGAAGCCGCGGTTGAACCACAGGAAGAAGCGGTCGGTCCAGCCCAGCAGCCCGCGGCGCACCGCGCGGTGGCCGCTGGCGTCGTGCGGCAGGTGCTTGAGCATGGTGGCGCACAGCGCGGGCGTGAGCGTGAGTGCCACCAGCACCGACAACGCCATGGCCGACACGATGGTGACCGAGAACTGCCGGTAGATGATGCCCGTGGAGCCGCCGAAGAACGCCATGGGGATGAAGACCGCCGACAGCACCAGCGCGATGCCGACCAGCGCCGGCGTGATCTCGGCCATGGACTTGCGCGTGGCCTCCTTCGGGGCCAGGTGCTCCTCGGTCATCACGCGCTCCACGTTCTCGACCACCACGATGGCGTCGTCCACCAGCAGCCCGATGGCCAGCACCATGCCGAACATGGTCAGCGTGTTGATCGAATAGCCCAGCACCGACAGCACGCCAAAGGTGCCCAGCAGCACCACGGGCACGGCGATCGCGGGGATCAGCGTGGCGCGGAGGTTCTGCAGGAAGATGTACATGATCAGCACCACCAGCACCATGGCCTCGAGCAGCGCCTTCACCACCTCGTGGATCGACGCCTGCACGAAGGGCGTGGTGTCGTAGTTGACCATCGCCTTCATCTGGTTGGGGAAGCTGGGCTGCAGCTCCTGCACGCGCGCCACCACGGCCTTGGAGACATCCAGCGCGTTGGCGCCGTTGGCCAGCACGATGCCCATGCCCGCGGATGCGCGGCCCGCCAGGCGCGACTGCACGGTCAGGCTCTCGGCGCCCAGTTCCACGCGCGCCACGTCCTTCAGCAGCACCATCGCGCCGTCGGGGGCGATCTTGAGCAGCACTTTCTCGAACTGCTCCACGGTCTGCAGCTTGCTGCGCGCCGTGACGGTGGCGTTGAGCTGCTGCTGCGCGGTGGCGGGCAGGCCGCCGAGCTGGCCCGCCGACACCTGCGCGTTCTGCGCCTGCAGCGCGGCGTTCACGTCGGCGGGGTTGAGGGCGTATTTCTCCAGTTTGCGCGGATCGAGCCAGATGCGCATGGCGTAGCCAGAGCCGAGCACCTGCACCTCGGCCACGCCGTCGATGCGGCTGATCTCGTCGACCATGCTGCTGGAAATGAAGTCGCCCACGTCGGTGCGCGACAGCGCCGGGTTTTCCGAATACAGCGAGACGATCATCAGGAAGTCGTTGCCCGCCTTGGTCACCGTCACGCCCTGCGCCTGCACCGCCTGCGGCAGCCGCGGCATGGCCTGCTGCAGCTTGTTTTGCACCTGCATCTGCGCCACGTCGGGGTTGGTGCCGGCGTTGAAGGTGAGGGTGATGCGCGACTGGCCCGACGAGCTGCTGGTCGCGGCCATGTAGATCAGGTTGTCCAGGCCCTTCAACTGCTGCTCGATCACCTGGGTGACGGAGTCCTCGACTGTCTTGGCCGAGGCGCCCGTGTAGTTGGCCGTGATGGAGATGGCGGGCGGCGCGATGTCGGGGTACTGCTCCAGCGGCAGGCTCTCGATGGACAGCGCCCCTCCCAGCATGATGACGATGGCGATGACCCACGCGAAGATGGGCCGGTCGATGAAGAAACGTGCCATGGGATCGGTGCGCGCGGCGCGTCAGCGGGCAGGGGCGGGCGTGATGACTGGCGCGGCTGGCGCGGCGGCCTGTGCGACGGCAGGCGTTTCGGGCACCTGCACCTCCACGGGCCTGGACTTCTCGCCCACGCGCGCCTTCTGCGAGCCTTCCACGATGACGCGGTCGCCCGCGGCCAGCCCGCCCAGCACCAGCCAGCGGTTGCCGAGCGCGCGGCCCAGCGTCACCGCGCGGCGGACCACCTTGCCGTCGACATCGACCACCAGTGCGCCGGCGCGGCCCACGGCGTCGCGCGTGATGGCCTGCTGCGGCACGAGCAGGGCGTTCTCGTCCACGCCTTCCTCGATCACCGCGCGCACGTACATGCCCGGCAGCAGCAGGCCGTCGGGGTTGGGTACAGTTCCGCGTAGCGTCACGGCGCCGGTAGAGGGGTTGACGCTGATGCCCGCGAACTGCAGGCGGCCTTCGCGCCCATAGGGCGTGCCGTCCTCCAGGATCAGCCGCATGCGCGCCGCGTCGGCGCCGCTCTTGGTCAGCCGGCCGGCGGCGAACTCGCGCTTCAGGCGCAGCACCTCGACGCTGGACTGCGTGACGTCGACGTACAGCGGGTCGATCTGCTGCACCGTGGTGAGCACGGCGGTCTGGTTGGCGGTGACCAGCGCCCCCGGCGTGACGGTGGAGGCGGCGATGCGCCCCGTGATGGGCGATGTGATGCGCGTGTAGCCGAGGTTGATGCGCGCCGTCTCCAGCGCCGCCTCGGCGGTGGCCTCGTCGGCGCGGGCCTGGGCCAGCGCGGCCTGGCTCTGGTCGTTGACCTGCCGGCTCACGGCGTCGATTCGCACCAGTTCGGCGTTGCGGGCCGCCGTGGTCTCGGCCATGGCGGTGCTCGCGCGGCTGCGCGCCAGGGTGGCCTGGGCGCTGGATACCGTGGCCTGGTAGGTGGCCGGGTCGAGTTGGTAGAGCACCTGCCCGGCCTTGACCGTGGCGCCTTCGGTGAAGAGCCGCTGCTGCACGATGCCACCGACCTGCGGGCGGATGTCGGCGGCCAGGAAGGCGCTGGTGCGGCCCGTGAGCTCGGTGGTGAAGGTCTGCCGCCCGGCCTTGAGCGTGAACACGCCGACCTCGGGGGGCGCAGCGGCGGGCTTGTCCGGGGCGGGGCGGGAGCAGGCGGCCAGCGCGAAGAGAACCATGGCGGAGGCAAGCAGTCGGGCAAGCCGCTGGCTGTGCGCTGCGCCGCGCAGCGTAGTGACAGAGATCATGGGGGCTTGTGAGGAGTCGGAGCCGTCATCGTGCCGCAGCACTGTAAAGCAGATGTGAAACAGGGGGTGAGCAGGGCCGCGTTTGCTCATGCACCGCTGGCGCCCAGCCGCTTGCGCACCATGTGGATGTGGTCGCGCAGGGCATAGAGTTCGTCGGCATAGGACAGCGGTACGCTGACCTTCTCGACCTGCGTTTCGAGCCGGTCCAACTCCCCGGCCAGCGTGCCGGCGTCGACTTGTCCGGCCTCGATCCCGGCCTCGATCGCGCGCAGTTGCCCGTACCAGCGGAACACGCGCGAACGCACGCGGTGGGCGTAGAGCGGCGGCACGATGCGCGAGAGCGGCAGCAGGATGGCGACGATCAGCCCCAGCGCCAGCCACATGCGCTCCACCAGGTTGGCGGCCCAGAACGGCAGATAGCGCTGCATCAGCGGCAGCGGCTGGTTGAGGGCGCGCTCGGCCTCGGGAGCGATGGGGTAGTCGCCTGCGGTGCGCAGGTTGGGGAATTCGCGCGCGCGGTTGAACCAGCCGGCGCCGCCATGCAGCGTCTGCGCGGTCTGCGCGAACAGTCGCAGCAGGGCGGGGTGCGTGTCCTCCCGTGCCAGCAGCGACGTGGTGGATGCCACCAGGCGCACGTTGGAGGGCGGCACGTTGCCCGCCAGGTCCACCACGCCGCGCGGCAGCGTCACGGGGCTCAGGAACGGCAGGCGGCGCGCATAGGCCTCACTTTGCGGAAAGTTCATCAGCCGCACGCCGGGCGTCTGCAGCAGCATCTGCACCATCAGCGATTCGGGGGCCGAGACGAACACCAGCGCGTCGAGCCGGCCCGCCAGGAACTCCACCGCTGCGGGCGTCTGTTCGAGCCGCGACAGCTTCAGCGCGTCGGCGGCCATGCGGTTGGCGTCGATGAGCTTGCCCACCAGCGCCGGCACGCCGCTGCCGGGCGTGCCCACGTTGACGCGCAGGCCCTGCAGCGCGGGCAGCGCATCGAGTTTGCCGCCGTGCATGGCCCGGCGCACGGCCTCCTCGCGGTAGAACAGCCAGGCCGGCTCGACGAACAGGCCGCCCAGCGACACCAGGCTGTCGCCCTCTTCGCCGGCGGGCTCGGCGCTGCCGCCCTGCACGAAGCCGATGTCGGCGCGGCCCTCGCGCAGCAGCCGCAGGTTGTCCTGCGAGCCCTCGCTGGGCAGCAGCACGACCTCGATGCCTTCGGCGGCCAGGGCCTGCCGGTAGCGCGTGCCGAATTCGGCATATGCGCTTTGCGCGGGGCCGGTGGCCAGCGCCACGCTGCGCGGCGGCGTGGGCTGCAGCCAGCGGTAGGCCAGCACCAGCAGCACGATGGCGAGCAGGGCGAAGGGCCCGGCGGAAATCAGCAGGTCGCGCAGGTTCAGCAGCGCCGTGCGCAGGCCTTGGGGCAGGCGGCTCATGGCGCGAACTCCGCCGCGCACGGCAGCCGCAGCCCCTCGGCGGTGACGAGCGTCTGCGCGGCCCGCACCGCGCGCACCGTGGCGCGCGCCACGGCTTCGGCGGCCAGGGTGGACAGCACCAGCATGCCCGGCGACGCCGCGCGGCCCGTGGCCAGGGTGAACAGCGTGTCGCCGTCGCTCATGGTGTGCACGGGGTTGATGCTGCGCGCCAGCCCGTCGTGCGCGGCCACGGCCAGGCGGTGGGCCTGCGCCTTGGTGATGGCCGCGTCGGTGGCGACTACGCCGATGGTGGTGTTGGCGCCGGCCAGCAGCGGCGCGGGCACCATGCCGCGCAGCAGCGCGCGCCGGGCGTCGAGCAGCCGGCGGCCATCGGCGGTGCGCACGCCGGCGGCCACGCGGCCCGTCTGCGGGTCCACCACGTCGCCGAAGGCGTTGCAGGCGATGAGCGCGCCCACCGTCACGCCGCCCGCGGTGACGGACGCGGTGCCCACGCCGCCCTTCATGGCGCGCGCCATGCCGAACAGCTTGCCCACCGTGGCGCCCGTGCCGGCGCCCACGCTGCCTTCGGCGGGGCGCCTGGCGCTCGCGGCGGCGCAGGCGCGGTAGCCCGCCGCGGCGTCGGGGCGGATGCGGGCGTCGCCCACCAGCAGGTCGAACAGCACGGCGGCGGGCACCAGCGGCAGCCGGCCCACGCCGGGGATGGGCATGCCCACGCCTTCCTCCTCCAGCCTGCGGGCCGCGCCGCTGGCGGCATCCAGCCCCCAGGCGCTGCCGCCCGCGAGCACGATGGCGTGGACTTTCTCGATCAGGTGGGTGGGCTCCAGCAGGTCGGTCTCGCGCGTGCCGGGCGCGGCGCCGCGCACGTCCACGCCGGCCACGGCGCCGTCGCGCGCCAGCACCACGGTGCAGCCGGTGGGGCGGCGGGCGTCGGTGTCGTGGCCGACCTCGATGCCCGCCACGTCGGTGATGGCGCCGGCATGCCGTGGCGGGCGCGATGCCGAGGGGCGGCGTGGCGGGGTGGACTGGGGCATGGCGCGGGCAAGCTTATTCGATTTCAGCGCCCGGCCGCCGCCCCGACTCCCCGGCGTGCCTACCAGCGGTCGGAGCGCATGCGCAGGCTCCAACTGCCGGCGCGCATCTCGTACACGCCGACGGCGCCGTAGCGCTGCTCGCCTTTTTCGTCCCAGCTCATGGAGCCGGTGACGGGCGCGTAGCCCTTGATCTCGTGCAGCACGCGGACGATGTCCTCGGGCTTGGCCGACTTGGCGCGGCGGATCGCGTCGACCAGGATGTGCGTGCAGTCATCCTATTTCCGGCAGTTGAATCCCCAAAATTCGAGCAAGTGCCTGTCACGCATTGAGTTTCCATGCTTTCCAGACTCACCCATTTGGAACTGCTCTGCAGTCACTTGAAGTCTTTGGAAACCCGCATGGATATTGGGTTTTTTCAGTTTTTCGGTTGGTTCAACTGCCGGATTTAGGGTCATAGGTGTAGTGGCCGCCGTAGGCGGGCATCTTCTTGAAGGCGCCCAGGTATTTTTCGAGGAAGGGCCGCCCGGCGGTGAACTCGCTCGCGTTGAGGATGGGCGAGGTGGCGTACAGGCCGTCCACCATGCCCGCGCCCTTGAGCATGTCGGTGGTCTTCATGGTGTCGCCGCCCAGCACGCTCAGGCGCGTGTAGTCGATTTTGCGCAGCGCCTCCAGCAGCGCCAGCACCTGGAAGTCGCTCAGCGTGGAGATGAGCAGTTCGGTCTTGCTGCTTTTCAGCTCAGCGGCGAGCGGGTCGAACGAGGTGGTCTTGTCGTCATAGGAGTGGCGGATGGCGACTTCCTTCTTTTCGCTGGTCAGTTGCCGGGCGGCGCCGTCGGCCAGGTCCTTGCCGTAGGGCGTGCTGTCGTCTACGACGGCATAGCGCGTGGCCACGAACTGGCTGGCCGCGAACGAGCCGATGGCGCGCGCCTGCAGCGTGTCGTTGGCGACCAGCCGGAAGGTGGTGGGCAGGCCCAGCTCGGTGTACTTGGGGTTGGTGGAGATGGCCATCTGCGCAATGCCCTTGGCACCGTAGATGGGGGCGGCGGCGATGCTGACGCCCGAGTTGAGGTGGCCCACCACCGCCACCACGCCCGCGTCGACGAGCTGCTGCGCGACGGCCTTGCCGGTGTCGGCGTTGGCCTTGTCGTCGAACGACACCACTTCGAGCGTGACGCGCTTGTCGTTCACCACCAGGCCCTTGGCGTTGATCTCCTGCACGGCGAGCTGCACGCCGTTGAGCAGATCCTGCCCCAGCAGGGCGAGCGGCCCCGACAGCGGCTGCGCCACGCCGATCTTGAGGGTGTCGGGAATGTTGTTGCATCCGGCCAGCAGGCCGGCCGCGGGGGAAAGCCCGAGCGCGGCGGAAAACCGGCGGCGGCTGATGTGTGCTTGTGTCATGCCTGGACTCCTTGTTGTGTGCATTCGTGAAGCGCCGCCTGCCTCGTGGGAGTGACGGGGGTATGAATGTACCTTTTGCAATAAGCAAGTTCCAGGCCCCGCGCAACGCCGGCGCGGCCTACGGCGCGGCTTTACGGATCTGCGTCACCACGAGCTGGCCGCCCTGCCGGTCGGCGGCGAACCGCACCTGGTCGCCCACCCGCAGGCCCTGTAGCAGCGCGGCGTCGGTGGCGCGAAAGACCATGGTCATGGCGGGCATGCCGAGGTTGGCGATATCGCCGTGCCGCAGAGTGATGCGTCCCGTGGCGGCGTCGATCCCGCGCACCTCGCCGTCGGTCAGCGCGGCGGCGGGCGCGGCCTCGGCGGCGTTGTGCATGGCTGCGTGGTCGCTCTGCGCACTGGCCGCGCAGGGAGCCAGCGCGGCGGTGGCAAGGAGGGCGGCAACGGCATGGAAAAGGATTTTCATAAGCGGAACTTTCGTGTCTGTAAACCTAGAAAGGCAGGTGCATAGCGCTCTCACCCACGAGGTGAACCCCATCGAAGCCGTCAACGCTTGATTCCATGCGGCTTGTCAAGGGATACAAAGCGGTCAACTGCCGTTTCTAGGGTAAATCTTGTGAAGGATGTGGCGGGGGCTCCTGCTGGATGGTGCCGCGCAGGGGTTTGCTTGCCAGGTTTTTTATATGAAAAGTGGCTCCAGCGCTTTGTATGACTGCGGTGGCAGCTATCAATTCAGGAGTGGCGTGGCTCAGTGGTGACCCTCGTGCTCGGCGCCGGGCTTGCGCACCGATGGCATGCCGGGCACGGTGGCGCCTGGCGCGGCGCGTACGGTATCGGGCGCGTCGCCGCTCCATTCGGCGGCGCGGGTGCCGGGCGGGTGCTGGTACCAGCCCGGGTCGCCGTAGTCGCCGGGCAACTGGCCGCGGCGCACCTTGAGCAGGCTGAACATGCCGCCCATCTCGGCCGGGCCGAACGGGCCCTGGCCGCCCATCATGGGCAGGGTGTTGTCGGGCAGCGGCATCTCCATGGCGCCCATGTCGGCCATGCCCTTGTCGCCCATCGCCATGTAGTCGGGCACGATGGCGCGGATCTTCCGCTCCAGCCCGCCATGGTCCACGCCGAGCATGGTGGGCACGTCGTGGCCCATGGCGTTCATGGTGTGGTGGCTCTTGTGGCAGTGCAGGGCCCAGTCGCCTTGCGCGTCGGCCACGAACTCGATCTGCCGCATCTGACCCACGGCGATGTCGGTCGTCACCTCGGGCCAGCGCGCGGCGGGCGGCACGGGGCCGCCGTCGGTGCCGGTGACCTCGAACTCGAAGCCATGCAGGTGGATCGGGTGGTTGGTCATGGTGAGGTTGCCGATGCGGATGCGTACGCGGTCGCCCAGGCGCACGTTGAGGGTGTCGATGCCGGGGAACACGCGGCTGTTCCAGGCCCAGAGGTTGAAGTCGAGCATGGTGTTGACGCGCGGCGTGCGCGCGCCGGGCTCCACGTCGAAGGCGCCGATCAGGAAGCAGAAGTCGCGCTGCACGGGGGCGATGAGCGGGTGCCTGCCTTTCGGATGCGTGATCCACATGCCCATCATGCCCATGGCAAGCTGCACCATCTCGTCGGCGTGCGGGTGGTACATGAAGGTGCCGGGCCGGCGCGCGGTGAACTCGTACACGTAGGTCTTGCCGGACGGGATCTGCGGCTGCGTGATGCCGCCCACGCCGTCCATGCCGTTGGGCAGGCGCTGGCCGTGCCAGTGCACGGTGGTGTGCTCGGGCAGGCGGTTGGTGACGAAGATGCGCACGCGGTCGCCTTCCACCACCTCGATGGTGGGGCCCGGGCTCTGGCCGTTGTAGCCCCACATGTTGACCTGCATGCCGGGCGCGATTTCACGCACCACGGGCTCGGCCACCAGGTGGAATTCCTTGACGCCAGCGTTCATGCGCCACGGCAGCGTCCAGCCGTTGAGCGTGACCACGGGGTTGTAGGGCTGGCCCGCGGGTGCGGGCAGCGGCGCGGCGGTGGCGCTGCCGGTCTGCTGGGCCACGTCGGGCAGGGCGGCGAGGGCGCTGTGTGCCACGCTGGCGGCGGCCACGGTGGTGGCGGCGCTGGTGAAGAAGTTGCGGCGGTTCATGTTCAGTGGCGCTCCGGTGTGTTGCTGGCGGCGCCGGCGGCGAACGCCTGCGCCGCGCCGGGCGAGGTGCCCGTGATGGCCTGCTGCAGGTCGGCGTCGGCGAGCCAGTAGTCGCGCTCGGCCTCGGCGGCGTCGGCCACGGCCTGCGTGGCGGCGGCGGCTTCGGCCAGCAGCTCCCAGGTGCTGGCCAGCATGCCGCCGTGGCGCAGCGTGGTTTCGTCGCTGATCCGCTGCGCCAGCGGTACCACTGCCTGGCGCTGCTGGTGCGCCAGCGCATGGGCCGTGCGCACCGCTTGCGCGGCGGCGCGCACCTCGCTGCGGGCCAGCACGGCCGCGTCGCGCACCTGCTCGGCGCTCTGGCGGTAGCGCGCCTGCGCGCTCGCGGTGGCGGCGCCACCCCAGTCGAACAGCGGGATGGGCACGTCGAGTGCCCAGCCGCGCTTGGCGACCCCGCCGCCGCTGCCGTCGTTGGCGAAGGTGGTGTCGTGGGTGTAGCCGATGTCCAGTGCGCTCACGAAGCCCGTGGCGCGCGTGTAGCCCAGGCTTTCGGCGACGTAGGCGTTCTGCAGTTGCGCCGCGCGCACGTCCAGGCGCTCGCGCAGGGCGCGGGCCTCCAGGCCGTCCGTGGCCGGCGGCGCAGCGGGCAGGTCGGGCAGGCGATCCGGCAGGGTGAAGCGCTGCGCCTCCCCGCCTTCCAGGCCCATGCGGCGCGATAGATCCTCGCGCGCCTGCGCGGCGGCCAGGCGCGCGCGGGCCAGGCGCGCGGTGCTGCCGGCCAGCGCCATCTGCTCGCGCGCCTGCCGCAGGCGGCTCCAGTTGCCCGCGTCGGCCATGCGCCGGGCGAGTTCGGCGCCGGCCTCGGCGGCGTCCTGCATGCGGCCATGGGCGGCGGCCACCTGTTCGGCGGCCACGGCGCGCACCCAGGCGCGGCGCGTGCCGGCGGCCAGCCGCACCACGTCCTGCGCGGCCTGGAGCTTGGCGATCTCCACCGCGCGGCCTTGCTGCTGCACGCGCCACGGCAGGGTCAGCAGGCCCAGCACGTCGAAGCGCAGGGAGCGCTCGATCTGGCGCGCGCCGCCTTCGGTGAAACGGCCGATGGAGAAATACGGGTTGGGCAGCGTGGCGGCCTGCACACGCTCGGCGTCGGCGATGTCGAGCGCCGACAGCGCCGCCTGCAGCGCCGGGTTGTTGAGCAGCGCGATGCGCACGGCGCTGTCGGCGTCGAGTGGCGCGGCCAGCCACTGCGCGACGAGCGCATCGGCCTGCGCGCGCGTCGTTGCAGCGGGGGGCAAGGTGCCGCGCGGATCGTGCGCGGCGGCCAGTTGCGCCACGTCGCCGCGCAGCGCGTCGGGCGCGGTCTGGGCGCAGCCCGCGAGCGCGGCCGCGCAGAGCGCGAGCAGGGCCGGGCGCCTGCGCCTTGGCAATGGGGGAATGCGAAGCATGGATGACTCCGAAAAAGAAGCACGGACAAAAGCGTCCGCCGCCCGCGCCTGCGGGCAGTTGGCGGACGCACCTCGGGCGTCGGAGTCAGGAAATGGGCGGCTTGAAGCTCTGCCGGGGCTCGGCGCTGGTGAAGCGCGCATGCGGCTGCGCGGGGGGCGCATGGCCCTGCGGGGGCATGGCCGGCGCGGTGCGCGGCAGGCCGAGCATGGCCGAATGGCAGATCTGGCATGCCCCGCAGGAGGCATGGGAGGCGTGGCCAGACGGGTCGGGATACGGCGCGGGATCGGCCTGGCAGGTGCTCGGCTGCGCATGGCATGCGGCGTGGGCGGCGTGGGCGGCGTGCGTGGAATGCGCGTCGCCCATGGCGTGGGCCGCAGGCGGGTGGCCGGTGGCGCCTGCCGGGGCGGCGTCCATGGCCATGGCGCTGCCGGCCAGCCCACGCAGGGCCAGCAGCACGGCCATGGAGAAGAGGACGAAGCGGCGCATGGCGGGGATGTTACATGCCCGTGTAGCGGCCCGGCTTGTGGTTCATGGCCAGCACGAGGTTGAGCGCCACGGCGCCCGCGACGGACCAGGCCACGCGCAGCGGCTCCACCATACAGAGCGCCAGCAGCACGATGCAGCAGTCCACCGCCATTTGGAACTTGCCCGCGCGCCAGCCGAAGCGGTCCTGCACGTAGAGCGCCACGATGCCCACGCCGCCCAGGCTGCTGCGGTGGCGGAACAGCACCAGGAAGCCGTTGCCCGTCACGATGCCGCCGACGATGGCCGCGTACAGCGGCTGCAGCTCCGTGAAGCGCAGGAAATGCGGCTGCAGCGTGGTGAGGGCCGACAGCAGGCCCACGGCCGCGAAGGTCTTGAGGGTGAACGCGCGGCCCATGCGGCGCAGTGCCAGCCAGTAGAAGGGCAGGTTGAGCACGAAGAACACCGGGCCGAAGCCCCAGCCCGTGGCGTAGTGGACCAGGAAGGCCAGCCCCGCCGTGCCACCCGTCAACAGGCCCGCGCTGCCGTAGAACGCCACCCCCACCGAGATGAGCAGCACGCCCACGCACAGCGCCATCGCGTCTTCCGCCCGCGTGTGCGGGTGGCGGGCGGCGGCAAGGGGGTCGACGGCGGGCATGGGGCGTATTCCATCACAGCGGATGTTACGCAGCCGCCCTGAACGGATGAAGCTGGGCGTAGGCGGTGCGCAATGCGTGGATGGCAGTCTTGCGACAAAGCGCAAAGGGACTGAGCTTGTTCGTAACGGCGCCAGCTCGCGCGTGGCCGCCGCGCCCTTGTGTTCCACCTTGCGGTGGAGCTTGAAAAAACTCACTCATGGGCGTGGTGAGTGAAGCTGCGCAGGTCAACGGCTTTCTTGCATTTCATGACCAGATTGTAAGGATGAGGCTTTACCAACGTTCCTTAGTAAACCAGTGCCAAAGGGCGAAAAAGCGCCAATTGAACCTGGAAACGGCAGTTGACCGCTTTGTATCCCTTGCCAAGCCGCAGGAAATCGAGCGTTGCCGGCTTCGATGGGGTTCACCTCGTGGGTGAGGGCGCTATGCACCTGCCAGCACCGCGCTCGGGGCGCCATGCGGCGTTGCTCCTCCTTGCGGGCATGAGCCCGCCGCGTCGTCGCGTCTTGCCTGGCACCCCGATCACGGCACCGGCGGGCGCATCCAACCGCCGTTTCCAGGTTGAACGTAAATCAGCGCCAAAGCGCGCGGCGCGCCATCCATGGTGGCGACCTTTGCCTGCCGGAAATATGTCGAGGACGCCCATGGCATGCGCGGCGTGCTTGCGGCCATTTTATTGTATATACGAATCATTCTTCTTTACTTTTGCGTTTCAGATCTTTACCATCCTCGAATGCCAGCCATCGGGCCGATTTCGTCCGCTAGTGCAGCGTTCAACGCTAAGCAGCACATAAAACCGCGCCTTTTGACGCATGGCGGCGTTGCAAATCCTCGCGATAGCGACGGCTATCGCTGCGGTTTGCGCCTTGCCCTGCGCCAAAACGCATCGCTTTTATTGGTGCCGCCAAGCATCGAACACTGCACTAGCCAGTCCGTTCCTGCCCGCGCGCAGAACCGTCCCCCTTGTATCCCTTTCGTTATCTTTTGGAGCACATCTCGATGGCCTACATCACCCGCCGCAAGCACCCTGTGGCCTCACCTGCACCCGTTGCCTTCGGCAAGGCCGGCCCCGCTGCGGCCAGCCTGCTGACGGCAGGCCTGACGCTGACGCAGGCGCTGCCGCTGCATGCGCAGGCCCAAAGCAACACGCTGTCCGAAGTCGAGGTGAAGTCCAGCGCCGCCAGCGACTACAAGGCCGACCGCGTTTCCTCGCCCAAGTTCACGCAGCCGCTCGTGAACACGACGCAGACCATTTCCGTCATCAGCGAGCAAGTAATGCAGGAGCAGGGGGCGACCACCCTCACCGAAGCGCTGCGCAACGTGCCGGGCGTTGGAACCTTCTATGCGGGCGAGAATGGCAGCACCTCGACCGGCGACGCGATCTACATGCGCGGCTTCGACACCTCCAGCAGCATCTACGTCGATGGCGTGCGCGACCTCGGTTCGATCGCGCGCGACGTGTTCAACATCGACCAGATCGATGTCGTCAAGGGCCCCGCGGGCACCGACTATGGCCGCAGTGCCCCGACGGGCTCGATCAACCTGTCGACCAAGCAGCCCAAGCTCGAAGACGGCTTCAGCGCTTCGGCGGGCGTCGGCAGCGGCAGCTACAAGCGCGGCACGGTGGACTGGAACAAGGCGCTCACCGGCTACGACGGCGCCGCGTTCCGGCTCAACGCGCTGGTGCAGGACGCGAGCGTGGCCGGGCGTGACGGGATAGAGAACAATCGCTGGGGCATCGCCCCGTCGCTGGCCTTCGGCCTGAATTCGCCCACGCGCACCTACCTGAACTTCCTGCACGTCAAGCAGGACAACGTGCCCGACGGCGGCGTGTTCACCATCGGCTTGCCCGGCTACTCGTCGCCCGACGCCGCAGCCTATGCCGAGCGCCGCGGCTTCCTCGATACCGCCGCCGCCGTCGATCCGAAGAACTTCTACGGCACCAGTTCCGACCACGACAACGTGACCGCCGACATGGCGACGCTGCGCATCGAGCACGACTTCACGCCCGAAACCACGCTGCGCAACACCACGCGCTGGGGGCAGACCAAGCAGGACTACCTGCTGTCGGGCATCATGGGGCAGGGTTATTCGGCGGCGGGCGTGCTCGGGACCAACGGCCTGCAGACGCCCAACCCCGCCGATCCCTCGACCTGGTCGATCGCGCGCATCATCAGCACCAGGGACCAGGTCAACAAGATCATCACCAACCAGACCAATGTGACGACGAGCCTGGTTTCGGGCGCCGTCAAGCATGACATCAGCGCCGGCCTGGAGCTGACGCGCGAGGAACAGACCAGCTATACGCTGGCGACCACCGGCACCATCCCGCGCGTGGGCGTCTACAACCCGGATTCGAGCGTTTCCCTGCCGGCCTATGCCCGCACCGGCGCACGCAACGACGGCTCGACCGACACCTACTCGGTCTACGCCTTCGACACGCTGAAATTCGGTCCGCACGACCAGTGGCAGGTCAACGCCGGCCTGCGCTACGACCGCTACAAGACCGACTACGACACCTTCGACGCAACGGGCGCCTCCACTCTCGGGCTCAGCAAGAGCGGCGGCCTGTGGAACTACAAGGCCGGCGCGCTCTACAAGCCCGCGCCGAACGGCAGCGTCTACGTGAACTACGCACTGTCGCAGCAGCCGCCGGGCGGCAGCAACTTCACGCTCTCGACCGCCGCCAACAACGCCGGCAACCCCAACATGGACCCGCAGAAGGCCAAGACGCTGGAGTTCGGCACCAAGTGGGAGGTGTTCAACAAGAAGCTGCTGCTGACCGGCGCGATCTTCCGCACCGACATCGAGAACGAGATCGTGTCGAACCCCGACGGCACGGTGGAGCAGACCGGCAAGAAGCGCGTCGATGGCATCGAGATCGGCGCCATCGGCCAGATCGCCCCGGCCTGGGCCGTGACCGCCGGCTACACGGTGCAGGACACCAAGGTCATCAAGGGCGCCAATGTGGCTGCGAACGGCTCCGCCGACCTGGCCTACACGCCCAAGGACGCCTTCTTGCTGTGGAGCACCTACCGCCTGCCCATGGGCCTGACCGTCGGCGGTGGCGCGCGCTATGCCGGCGGCCTCAAGCGCGGCACCGACGGCGCCGTCGGCACGCCCAACCACACCGATTCGTACTGGGTGTTCGATGCCATGGCGACCTACCGGCTCATGAAGAACCTCGACATCCAGTTGAATTTCTACAATTTGTTCGACAAGGACTACGTGTCGGCGATCAACAAGAGCGGCTACCGCTACTTCCCCGGCATCCCGCGCTCGGCCCGCCTGACCGCGAACTTCCGTTTCTGAACCAGAGAAGCCGATACTAGCCATGATGCTGCATGTTCCCCGGGTGCTGACGGCCGAGCAGGTGCGCGAGTTCCGCGCGGTACTCGATGCCGCCGACTGGGTGGATGGCCGCGCCAGCGTGGGCAGCCAGGGGGCGCAGGTCAAGCAGAACCGGCAACTGCCCACGGGTTCGCCCGTGGCGCAGCGCCTGGGCGCCCTGGTGCTCGAGGCGCTGTCGCGCAGCGCGCTGTTCTTCTCCGCCGCGCTGCCGCTGCGCATCGTGCCGCCGCTGTTCAACCGCTACGAAGGCGGCGAGAACTACGGCCTGCACGTCGATGGCGCGGTGCGCCGCCAGCCCGACGGGCAATGGCTGCGCACCGACCTGTCGTGCACGCTGTTCCTCAGCGAGCCCGACAGCTACGAAGGCGGCGAACTGGAGGTGGTGGACACCTATGGTACGCACGAGGTCAAGCTGCCCGCGGGCGACGCGATCCTGTACCCGTCGAGCAGCCTGCACCAAGTGCTGCCGGTGACGCGCGGGGCGCGCGTCGGCTCGTTTTTCTGGTTGCAGAGCATGGTGCGCGACGAGGAGCGGCGCCGGCAACTGTTCGAGTTGGACCAGGTGATCCAGGCGCTGCGCGGGCGCGTGGGCGAGTGCGCGCAGACACTGACGCTGACCAACCACTACCACAACCTGCTGCGCATGTGGACCGAGACGTAGCGCCAGGCAGGAAGGTATCGGAATCTACCGCCCGTTTCCCGGGCGGCAGTGCTTGATATCCGCTACCAGTAGCGAAGTCACTTCAACACATCGCCGATGCACAGGTACTTCATCTCCACGTATTCCTCGATGCCGTGGCGCGAGCCCTCGCGGCCCAGGCCGGACTGCTTGACGCCGCCGAACGGCACCTCGCTGGTGGAGATGGCGCCGGTGTTGATCCCCACCATGCCGTATTCGAGCGCCTCGGCCACGCGCCACACGCGCCCGACGTCGCGGCTGAAGAAGTACGCGGCCAGACCGAAGATGGTGTCGTTGGCGCGGGCGATCACATCGGCCTCGTCCTTGAATTTGATGACCGAGGCCACGGGGCCGAAGGTTTCCTCGCGCGCACAGAGCATGTCGGCCGTCACGTCGGCCAGCACCGTGGGCTGGAAGAACTGGCCTGCGATGCGTGCGCCGCCGGTCAGCACGCGCGCGCCGCGCGCCTTGGCGTCGGCCACGTGGCGCTCCACTTTCTCCACCGCCGCGGGCTCGATCAGCGGGCCCACGGTGATGCCTTCCTCGAAGCCGTTGCCCACCTTCACGGCGCGGCTCTTCTCGGCCAGCTTGGCCACGAAGGCTTCATAGATGCCTTCCTGCACGTAGAACCGGTTGGCCGCCACGCAGACCTGGCCCGCGTTGCGGTACTTGGCCGCCACGGCGCCGGCCACCGCGGATTCGAGGTCGGCGTCGTCGAACACGATGAAGGGCGCGTTGCCGCCCAGCTCCAGCGACAGGCCCTTGATGGTGTCGGCACTCTGCTTCATCAGGATGCGGCCCACCTCGGTGGAGCCGGTGAAGCTCAGATGCCGCACCACAGGCGAGGCTGTCAGCACGCCGCCGATGGCGATGGACTGCTCCGCGTCGGCGGACAGCAGGTTCAGCACGCCCGCCGGAATGCCCGCGCGCACGGCCAGTTCGGCCACGGCCAGTGCGGTCAATGGCGTCTGCTCCGCCGGCTTGATGACCACCGGGCAGCCTGCGGCCAGTGCGGGCGCCACCTTGCGCGTGATCATGCCCAGCGGAAAGTTCCACGGCGTGATGGCCGCGCACACGCCCACGGGCTGCTTGATGACCACGTAGCGCTTGCCGCCGTCGGTGGTCGGGATGGTCTCGCCATAGATGCGGCGGCCTTCCTCGGCGAACCATTCGACGAAGCCGGCGGCGTAGGCCACCTCGCCCTTGGCCTCGGCGAAAGGCTTGCCCTGCTCGGCGGTCATGATGCGGGCCAGGTCGTCGGCGTTGGCGACGATCAGGTCGTACCACTTGCGCAGCAGCGCGCCGCGCTCCTTGGCCGTGCGCGCGCGCCAGGCGGGCCAGGCCGCATTGGCCGCCTTGACCGCGGCTTCGGCCTCCGGCGCGCCCAGGTTGGCCACGTCGGCCAGCTTCAGGCCGGTGGCCGGGTCGTGCACCGCGAAGCGGCTGGCGCCGGGCAGCCATTGGCCGTCGATCAGTGCGTCGGTCCTGAGCAGGCCGGGGTCTTTGAGCTGGGCGAGGGGGGATGTTTTCATGTCCATGTCGGGGTCTCCGTGAAAAAGGGGCGCGTTGGCCCGTGGCAGCGCATGAGCATAGCGCCGCAGGCGCCGCGCTGCGCACCTGGGGCTGCACCCTCGAAATCTATAATGGCCGGTTGCGCCCGAACCCGCCCCGCAGGCCCCGACCATCCCCCATGAACACACCCGTTTTTTCCGTCGCCGACATCCGCAAGACCTTTCTGGATTTTTTTGCCTCCAGGGGCCACACCGTCGTGGCGTCCAGCCCGCTGGTGCCCGGCAACGACCCGACGCTGATGTTCACCAACTCGGGCATGGTGCAGTTCAAGGATGTGTTTCTGGGCACCGACAAGCGCCCCTACAACCGGGCGGTGTCGGTGCAGGCCTGCCTGCGCGCCGGCGGCAAGCACAACGACCTGGAGAACGTGGGCTATACCGCGCGCCACCACACCTTTTTTGAAATGCTGGGCAACTGGTCGTTCGGCGACTATTTCAAGCGCGAGTCGCTGAAATGGGCCTGGGAACTGCTGACCGAGGTGTACAAGCTGCCCGCCGACCGCCTGCTGGCCACGGTGTACCAGGAGGACGACGAGGCCTATGACATCTGGACCAAGGAAATCGGCCTGCCGCCCGAGCGCGTGATCCGCATCGGCGACAACAAGGGCGGCCGCTACAAGAGCGACAACTTCTGGATGATGGCCGACACCGGCCCCTGCGGCCCCTGCAGCGAAATCTTCTATGACCACGGCGACCATATTCCTGGCGGCCCTCCGGGCAGCCCCGATGAGGATGGCGACCGCTTCATCGAGATCTGGAACAACGTGTTCATGCAGTTCAACATGGACGAGACCGGCGCAGTAACTCCGCTGCCCGCGCCCTGCGTGGACACCGGCATGGGCCTGGAGCGCCTGGCCGCCATCCTGCAGCATGTGCACAGCAACTACGAAATCGATTTGTTCGACCAGCTCATCAAGGCCGCAGCGCGCGAGACCGGCGAGAAGGACCTGAACCACAAATCCCTGTGCGTGATTGCCGACCATATCCGCGCCACCGCATTTCTGGTGAGCGACGGCGTGATCCCCGGCAACGAAGGCCGCGGCTACGTGCAGCGCCGCATCGTGCGCCGCGCCATCCGCCATGGCTACAAGCTGGGCCAGAAGACGCCGTTCTTCCACAAGCTGGTGGCCGACCTGGTGCGCCTGATGGGCGATGCCTATCCCAATCTGCGCGCGCAGGAGCAGCGCATCACCGAGGTGCTCAAGACCGAGGAAGAGCGCTTCTTTGAAACCCTGGCCAATGGCATGGAAATCCTCGACGCAGCCCTGGACGGCGGCGCCAAGGTGCTGCCGGGCGACGTGGCCTTCAAGCTGCACGATACCTACGGCTTCCCGCTCGACCTGACCAACGACGTATGCCGTGAACGCGGCGTGGAAGTGGACGAGGCGGGCTTCAGGACCGCCATGGAAAAGCAGAAGGCCCAGGCCCGCGCCGCCGGCAAGTTCAAGATGGACAAGACCCTGGAATACACCGGCGCAGCCAACCGGTTCACCGGCTACGAGCATCTGGCAGAGACTACAAAAATCGTAGCTATCTACGTAGACGGGACAAGCGCTGCAGCCCTGAAACATGGTCAAAGCGGCGTGGTGGTGCTCGACACGACCCCGTTCTATGCCGAAAGCGGCGGCCAGGTGGGCGACGAGGGCGTCATCACCAGCGGATCGGCCCGTTTTGCGGTGGGCGATACGCTCAAGATCAAGGCCGACGTGTTCGGCCACCACGGCACGCTCGAACAAGGCACGCTCAACGTGGGCGACACCGTGCAGGCCCAGGTCAACAAGGCGGTGCGCGCCGCCACCATGCGCAACCATTCCGTCACCCACCTCATGCACAAGGCCCTGCGCGAAGTGCTGGGCAGCCATGTGCAGCAAAAGGGCAGCCTGGTCAACGCCGAGCGCACGCGCTTTGACTTTGCGCACAACGCCGCCGTGACCGCTGCCGAGATCCGCGAGATCGAGCGCCGCGTGAATGAGGAAATCCTGGCCAACCAGCCCACGCTGGCCCGCGTGATGGACATCGAATCGGCCCAGAAGACCGGCGCCATGATGCTGTTTGGCGAGAAATACGGCGAAACCGTGCGCGTGCTCGACATTGGCACCAGCCGCGAGCTGTGCGGCGGCACCCATGTGCAGCGCACGGGCGACATCGGTCTGTTCAAGGTGGTGAGCGAGGGCGGCGTGGCCGCGGGCGTGCGCCGTATCGAGGCTGTCACGGGCACCCATGCGCTGGCCTACCTGCAAAACCTGGAAGACACCGTGAACCAGGCCGCCAGCACGCTGAAGGTGCCGGTGGCCGAACTCAATGGCCGCATCAGCCAGGCGCTGGACAACGTCCGTGCACTCGAAAAAGAACTGGCGGCCCTCAAGGGCAAGCTCGCGTCCAGCCAGGGCGATGAACTGGTCAGCCAGGCGGTGGACGTGAAGGGCATCAAGGTGCTGGCTGCTGCATTGCCCGGCGCCGACGCCAGAACCCTGCGCGACACCATGGACAAGCTCAAGGACAAGCTCAAGACCGCTGCCATCGTGCTGGCCGCGGTGGATGGCGACAAGGTGCAGATCGCCGCTGGCGTCACGGCCGACAGCGTGGGCCGCATCAAGGCCGGTGAGCTGGTGAATTTTGTCGCCAGCCAGGTGGGCGGCAAGGGCGGCGGCAAGCCCGACATGGCCATGGCGGGCGGCACCGATGCGTCCAGGCTGCCAGCAGCCCTGGCATCGGTGGCCGGCTGGGTGGCCGGGCATGCCTGACGGAGGCATACTCCCCCCACTACATGCCAGCCACCGCAATGATTAAGCCATAACCAGCAGCATACTCCCTGGGAGTATCTGGAATATCACCCGAAAAGCGACAGGATCAGAACAACTCGACGCTGTCGTTCGTGGCCGTGGTGGTCAGCAGGCCCGCGGACACGAGCTCGTCGTAATAGCAGACGCGGTTGCGGCCGTTTTCCTTGGCGTAGTACAGCGCCTGGTCGGCGCGGCCCAGAATCTCGGTGGGCATGCCGGTGCTGGCTTCCACGAAGCCGATGCTGACCGTCACGCGCCCGACCTGCGGAAAGTCGTTTTGCTCGACTGCCGCGCGGAAGCGGTTGAAGATGCGGTGCGCGGCCTCCAGCGTGGCCGAGCGCAGCAGCACGACGAATTCCTCGCCGCCGAAGCGGAAGATGCGGTCCTGCGCGCGAAACGAGGTCTTGAGCAGGTTGGCGATGAGGATCAGCACCTCGTCGCCGTAGAGGTGGCCGAAACGGTCGTTCACCAGCTTGAAGTGGTCGATGTCCACCACGGCCAGCCATTGGCTCGCGGCACCGCCGCCCGCGGGCGGCACGTCGGCGGCCTCGCCGGTTTGCGCAGCGGCGGCGGGCTCGCGCAGCGCGTTGGCGGCCTGGGCGCGGGCGTGCCGGGCGAACTGCTCGTCGAAGGTCTTGCGGTTGAACAGGCCCGTCAGTGCGTCGCGCTCGCTGTAGTCCAGCAGGTTCTGGTAGTTCTGGTAGACCCGAAAGATCGCGTGGATCACGTCGCGTTCCTGGCGGCTGAACGGCGTGGGCTGGGCGATTTCGAGGCAGGCCACGGGCTGGTTGTGCATCCACACCGGCAGCCACAGCACATGCATGCCGTCGTCGCGCTGCGCCGTGGCGGTTTCCTGGCGCTGCTTGATGCTCTGGGCCAGCGCGGGGAAGTTGTCCAGGGGCTCGCGCTGCGGATCGACGCTGGCTTCGAACCCGCTTTCGGTGGCGACGCCATCGTGCACGAACACCAGCGGCCGCACGTACAGCACGTCGTGGAGGTTGAAGACCTCGAGCGTGCGGACCGCCTGCGTGCCCATCAACTGCTGAAGCGCGGTCACTACCGAGATCTCAAGCCGGGAGTGGTCCCGGTGGCCGGTCATTTCTACCAAGTGCTTGAGTACAGGCTTCATGCGGGTGAAGTCAAGGGGAGGGGGGTGGCAGGGCCGCGGAGCCAGGGCGAATGCAGGAATACCGGTGGCGGTTCATGGCAAGGAAGGATGCACGCGGGAGGCGTCGGCGCAATGACATGCGATCACCGTAGCATTTTGTGCGCCTGCCCTGAACGGAGCAAGAGAGAGAAGCATGAATACCATGGCATCAGCGTGCGATGCATCCATTATGGGCGCGCCGGTGCGTCCATGGGGCCGCCCAGGGCCGGGCGGCGTGTAAAAACCACGTCCCACACGCCATGGCCGAGGCGCAGGCCGCGGTTCTCGAACTTGGTCAGTGGCCGGTAGTCGGGCTTGGGCGCGAAGCCGTCCGCGGTGTTGGCCAGCAGTGGCTCGGCGCTCAGCACTTCGAGCATCTGCTGCGCATAGGGCTGCCAGTCGGTGGCGCAGTGCAGGTAGGCGCCCGGCGCCAGCCGGCGCGCCAGCCGCGCGACCAGCGGCGGCTGCACCAGGCGGCGCTTGTGGTGGCGCTTCTTGTGCCAGGGGTCGGGGAAGAAGATGTGCGCGCCGGCCAGGCAGGCATCGGGCAGCATGTGGTCGATGACCTCCACCGCGTCGTGCCGCACGATGCGGATGTTGGAGAGCCCCTGCTCGCCGATGCGCTTGAGCAGCGCGCCGACGCCGGGTTCATGCACCTCGCAGCACAGAAAATTCTTGTCCGGCATCAGCGCGGCGATGTGGGCCGTGGCCTCGCCCATGCCAAAGCCGATCTCCAGGATGAGGGGGGCGCTGCGGCCCCATGCGGCATCGGCATCGAGCGGCTGGGCGCGGTAGGGCAGCACGAAGCGCGGCGCCAGGTCGGCGAACGCCTTGGCCTGGCCGGCGGTCACGCGCCCGGTGCGGCGCACGAAGCTGCGGATGGCCTTGGGGTGGGCGACGCCCGCGGGCGCGGCGGCGGTGGAGGGGGCGGTGGGAGTGGTGGGAGCGTTCACGGGGCCGGATTGTAGAGAGCGCCGGGCCACGCGCGCACCCAGGCCGCCAGGGCTTCGGGCACCGCCGCGCCGGGCGCCGCCGCGGGCAGGCCCAGCACCCGCGCGGCGGCGGCCAGTGCCCGCAGCGGCTGGGCGGTGTCGAGCGCGGCGGCGCCGTTCTGCTTGGACAGCTTCTCGCCATTGGCGCCCCGCACCAGCGGCGTGTGCAGGTAGCGCGGCGTGGGCAGGCCCAGGGCGCGCTGCAGCAGGATCTGGCGCGCGGTGTTGTCGGTCAGGTCTTCGCCGCGCACCACGTCGCTCACGCCCTGGTCGGCGTCGTCCACCACCACGGCCAACTGGTAGGCCCAGAGTCCGTCGGCGCGCAGCAGCACGAAGTCGCCCACCGCGGCGTCCACGTCCTGCGCCTGCGGCCCCAGGCGCCGGTCGTTCCAGTGGAGGATTTTTGCTACCGTATTGATAGCTGCTGCCGCAGGTTTGTCAAGCGCTGGGGCCGTATTTGGCTTGCAGATGTCCGTGCGCAGGCGCCATGCGCGCGGGGCCTTGCCATTGAGGCCGTGGCGGCAGGTGCCGGGGTAGCGCGCGGCGGCATGGCGCGCGCGCCCCAGGCCCTGGGCCGCCAGTGCGGCGGCGATGTCGCTGCGCGAGCAGCCGCAGGGGTAGGCCAGCCCGTCGGCCACCAGATGGTCGAGCGCGCGCCGGTACAGCGCGACGCGGGTGGATTGCCACACGGGCGGCGCGTCGGGCAGCAGGCCGCACTGCGCGAGCTGGCGCAGGATCGCCTGGTCGGCCCCGGGCACGCAGCGCGGGGTGTCCACGTCTTCGATGCGCACCAGCCAGCGCCCGCCTGCCGCGCGCGCGTCGAGCCAACTGGCCAGTGCGGCCACCAGCGAGCCCGCGTGCAGCGGGCCGGTGGGCGAGGGCGCGAAGCGGCCCGTGTAGCGCATGGCGGGCCTCTGACCTCAGGACGCAAGCACGTGCTCAGCGCCTCTCGGGCTCGGCGGGAAACGCATGCGGCATCGACTCGAACGGCTGGCCTTGCAGCAGCGCGATCTGCGTGGTGCGGTTCTCCAGGCGGTTGAGCCACCACAGCAGTGCGCGCCCCGGCTTTTGCCCGACGCTGCCGCGCCAGGCGTAGCGCACCGTGATCGTGCGGGCGGGGCGTTCCACCGCCTTGGCCACCAGCCGGCCCGTGGTCAGGTAGGGCCGTGCCATGTGCTCGGGCAGAAAGCCGCCGCCGATGCCGCGCAACTGCGCCTGCAGCTTTTCCTGCAGGCTGGAGACGGTGAACACGTCCTGGCCCTTGAGCAGCCCCACCGTGATGCCTGCGCCGCGCTGCACCGTATCGGCCACGGCCACGGCGCGGTGGCGGGCGATGGTCTGGTCGCACAGCGGCTCGGGCGCCTGCGCCAGCGGGTGGTGCGGCGCGACCACGTAGGCGAAAGCCATCTCGCCGAGCGCCCGGCTCTGGATGTTGGCAGCGGTGCCGGACTCGAACACCACGCCGATGGCCAGGTCCGCCTGCCCCGACACCAGCGCCTCCAGCGTGCCGGAGAGGATTTCGTCGCGCACGCGCAGGCGCGTGGGCGGGTTTTGCGCCAGGAACGCCTCGGCCAGGTCCAGCAGCACCGTGCGCGAGACGATGCCGTCCGCCGCGATGGTGAACTGCGGCTCCCAGCCCGTGGTCACGCGCTTCACGCGGTTGGCCACGGCGTCCACCTCCTGCAGCAGCCGTTCGCCTTCGCGCAGCAGCTCGGTCCCGGCCTCGGTCAGGCGGGCCTGGCGCGAGCTGCGGTCGAACAGCAGCACGTCCAGCGCGTCCTCCACCTGCCGCACGCGGTAGGTCAGGGCGCTGGGCACCAGGCCGAGCCGCCGAGCCGCCGCGGCGAAGCTGCCGCCATCGGCCACGGCCTGCAGCATGCTCAGTGTCTCGGGGGTCAGGATGTCGCGTGGGGTCTGCACGGAGCGGAGCGCCTTGATCGTTCAATCGGTTTGAATGATGCCATCAAAGCGCAGTGAGTGCCCGGGTGATCCGGCCGGCCTAAAGTCCTTTCACGTCGCCTCCGCGAGTTGGTCGGGGACACAACGCAACGCAAGGAGATTGCGCCATGATGAACATTCGCAAATCCCAGGGCCGCGGGTTTGCCGACCACGGCTGGCTCAAGTCGCGCCACAGCTTCTCGTTCGCCGAGTACTACGACCCGCAGCACATGGGCTTCGGCAACCTGCGCGTCATCAACGAGGACCGCATCGCGCCGGGCATGGGCTTCGGCATGCACGGCCACCGCGACATGGAGATCATCAGCTACGTGCTGGAGGGCGAACTGGCCCACAAGGACAGCATGGGCAACGTGACGGCCATCCCGCCCGGCGAGGTGCAGCGCATGAGCGCGGGCCGCGGCGTGATGCACAGCGAGTTCAACCATGCCGAAGGCCGGGCCACGCACTTCCTGCAGATATGGATCCAGCCCAGCGTGAGCGGCATCGAGCCCGGCTACGAGCAAAAGGCGTTTTCCGACGCCGAGAAGCGCGGCGCGCTGCGCCTGGTGGCCTCGCCCGACGGCGCGCAGGGATCGGTGTCGATCCATGCCGACGCGTCGCTGTACGCCGGGCTGTTCGACGGCGCCGAATCCGCCGCGCTGACGCTCGACCCCGCGCGCAAGAGCTACGTGCACCTGATCCGCGGTGCGCTCGAAGTCAACGGCCAGCCGCTCGCGGGCGGGGACGCCGCGCTGATAGAGGGCGAACCGCAGCTCACGCTGGCCGGCGGCAAGGATGCCGAAGTGCTGGTGTTCGACCTCGCGGCCTGACCCCCGTTTTTTCTTCTTTTTCAATCGATGGACCCAGGAGTTTTCACCATGGCAACTGACGCCGCTTCCCGCGCTCGCGCTTCGCAGTCCTCGACCTCGGGCCTGCAGGACACCCTGGCCCTCGCGGGCCGCATCCTGGTCGCGCTGATGTTCATCCCCGCGGGCATCAGCAAGATCACGGGCTTCGACGGCACCGTCGGCCACATCGCTGCGGCCGGCCTGCCGCTGCCCGCGCTGGGCGCGGTGCTGACCATCGTCGTGGAAGTGGGCGCGGGCCTGCTGTTCCTGCTGGGCCTCAAGACCCGCTGGATGGCGCTGGTACTGGTGCTGTTCACCCTGGTCGCCTCGGTCTTCTTCCACAAGTACTGGGCCATGGAAGGCCAGATGGCCTACATGAACCAGTTGATGTTCTTCAAGAACCTCGCCGTCACCGGCGGCCTGCTGGCGGTCGCAGCCTTCGGCGGCGGCGCGTTCAGCGTGGACGCCAGTGCAGTGTTCAACGCTTGGCGGCACAAATGAAAGCGATGCGTTTTGGCGCAGGGCAAGGCGCAAACCACAGCGATGGCCGTCGCTATCGCGAGGATTTGCAACGCCGCATGGCGCCCCGAGCGCGGTGCTGGCAGGTGCATAGCGCTCTCACCCACGAGGTGAACGTCATCGAAGCCGTCAACGCTCGATTTCATGCGGCCTGGCAAGGGATGCAAAGCGGTCAACTGCTGTTTCCAGGTTGAACACTGCACAAGGCTGGCCCGCGGCTGAACGCCACGGCAGGCAGCCCTTTTTTTCACCCCGGTTGAAAGGAAAACCACCATGACCAAGACCATCGTCGTCTACCACTCCGGCTACGGCCACACCCAGCGCCTGGCGCAGTTCGTCGCCGAAGGCGCGAATGCCGAGTTGCTCGCCATCGATGCCGAGGGCAACCTGCCCGAAGGCGGCTGGGACAAGCTCGCCGCCGCCGACGCCATCATTTTCGGCGCGCCCACCTATATGGGCGGCCCGAGCTGGCAGTTCAAGAAGTTCGCCGATGCGTCGTCCAAGGCGTGGTTCACCCGCCAATGGAGCGACAAGGTGTTCGGTGGCTTCACCAACAGCGCGAGTTTCAACGGCGACAAGCAGAACACGCTGGTCGCCCTGCAGACGCTGGCCTCGCAGCACGGCGGTATCTGGGTCAGCCTGGGCCTGCTGCCGAGCAACAGCAAGGCCGCCACGCGCCAGGACCTGAACAGCCTGGGCGGCTCCATCGGCGCGCTGGCGCAAAGCCCGTCGGATGCCAGCGTGGACGAGATTCCGCAGGGCGACCTGGACACCGGCAAGTCCTACGGCGCGCGCGTGGCGGCCATCGCCGCCAAGTTGAAGGGCTGATACCCTTTCGCCTGCAACGATCGATAGGCTTTCGAGGCGCCCTGCGGGGCGCCTTTTCTACATGGTGCGCCCGGCACGGGCGCACTCCTGCGGGTGCAAGTCCCGCCGTAAGTTGATCACAGCGAACGAA
>NZ_JARGEN010000031.1 GCF_029211125.1 Curvibacter soli | reverse complement strand
GTCGCTGTGGCCGGTGGCGGCGGCGCCGCGCCAGCGCCCGGCCTGCCCGCCGCCGCGCGTCACGCGGGCCACGCCGCGCGCCGCGCAGTCCCAGGCGAGCGTGTGGCCCTGGCTGCGGCACCAGTCGGCCAGTTGCACCTGCCAGCCCGGCGCGCGGCCGGTCACGGCGAGCGTGCCGCCCACGGGCAGCGTCGCCAGCGCGTGCTTGACCAGCAGGTGTGCGCCAGCATCGAAGCCCAGGGCTTCAATATCGGTAAGCGGGCTCGGTGATGCGTCCCTGGTCATCATAGAAGCCTTCCTCCGTCGCGGCACGTTCCAGCAGTGCGTAGCCGCTTTCGCGGCCCGGCTGCCAAGCCTTCAGGCCCTCCAGTTCCAGCAGCGGGCGCACCTGCGGGTCGTCCCACGACATGCCGCGCAGGATGCCGGCGAAGCGTTCGGCCACGCCGGCATCGAGCGCCGGGCCCGCCGTCATGTTGCAGTGGTCGAATGCGCCCGTGGTCGCTACGATGCGCGTGCCGCCCGCGGGCAGCGTGCCTTCGCTGGCGAAGATGCGGTAGTTCTTGGCCACCATCCACGAAGCGGCTATGTCCCCGGCGATCATCGCGCGGGCCGCATCGCGCTCGCCGCCGACATGGTCGCCGTGCTTGCCGCCGAGCACGTCGAAGCGGCGCGCGGTGAAGTCGCGCCCGGCCACGAGCTTGCCTTCGTGCCGAAGGTGGTCCAGCGGAATCAGCGTGGCCTGCGGCGAGTCGATGGCGCCGAAGCCGATGGTCCTGCCGCGCAGGTCGGCGATGTCCTGCACCGGGCTGGCGGCGGGCACGACGAGAACCGAATGCACGTCGATGTCGGTGTCGCGCATGGCGATGGACGTGACGCGCTGGCCGCACGCGCGGGCCATGCGATCGGCGCGCACCCAGGCCAGGGGCGAGTTCCAGGCCAGGGCCACGCTACCCGCGAGCAGCGCCTCGGTGAGGCTCTCGTAGTTGGAATAGAGCACGTAGTCGAAGGGCAGGCCGTGGCCGCCGAAGTGGGCCTTGAAGCCTTCCCAGATGGTGACGACCTTGGGGGCGTAGGCCACGGCGCCGAGCCGGAGCGTGGGGGTGGTGGCAGCGTTCATTCGGATGTCCTTTCGGGGGAAGGCGCAGCCTCGTCGCAGAGAGCCTTGCCGATCATGTCGTAGAGCACGTCGGTGGTGGGCGCCATGACCGAGGCCGCGCGCGAATCGCGGAACAGGCGCTCGATGCCGAGGTCCTTGCGGAAGGCGGCGCCGCCGCACACGCGCATGGCGGTGTCGGTCACCTCCAGCGCGGCCTCGGCGGCGGCGGCCTTGACCTGCAGCAGGCGCATGCGCAGGTCGGCGCGCCCCTGGGCCGCGGCGGCCACGGCGTCGTCGCGCAGCAGCCGGGCCTGGTCGGCGCGCAACTGCGCGCGCGCCAGGTAGGCGCGGATGGTGGGCAGGTCGGCCAGCGTGGAGCCGGTGTCGGAAAAGCGCACGCCCGCCACATGCGCGATGGCGCGGCGCAGGGCGCCCTGCATCAGGCCGATGGAGGTCGTGGCGATCAGCGTGACGAAGTAGGGCATGAGGTACATGCCCTTGAGCTGCTCGCCCGCGCCGTCGGCGCCGAGCATGTCCGCGCGCGCCACGCGCACGTCCTGCGCGACGATGGGCGAGGACGCATTGCCGCGCAGGCCCATGCCGTCGAAGCGCGCGGGCACGGACAGGCCCGGCAGGCGACTGTCCACGAGCCACAGCGTGTTGCCCTCGCCGGCGAGGGCGCGCGATATCCACACGTAGGAATCGGCCTCGCCGGCCGAGGTGATCATGCTCTTGTGCGCGTCGAGCCGCACGGCGCCGTCATCCGCCGGCGTGGCCGTGCCGGCCGGTGCCCAGATGTGGCTGCGCGAGGCGGCCTCGGAGACAGCCAGCGTAGAGACGTGCCGCCCCGCGGCGATCGCGCGCCGCACGGCCTCGGGCGCATGGGGCTCGATCAGCGCCACGGCGCAGTAGTGCATGGTGAGCACCATCGCCGAGCAGGGGCAGTCCTGCGCGATGCGCTCGACCACCTGCGCGGCCTCGGCCAGCCCGCGGCCCATGCCGCCCACCGCGCGCGCGCTGATGAGCCCCAGCAACCCCGCCGCGCCCAGCGCGTCGAGCGCCGCGCGCGGGTAGCGCGCCTGCTGGTCGGTGTCGGCGGCCGCGGGCGCGATCACGTCGCGGACGATGGGTTCGAGAAGGTCGAGGGGCGATGGCATGCGGATGGTCCGTCTTCGTGCGTGCGGGCTGGCGGCGCGCCCCGGCGGTGGAGGCGCGCCCCCGCGCAGCGGCGGACGGGAGCGCAGGGACCACGCGCAAGACCTGCGACGGCGCCCGCATCGGGATGGAGGGGATGCTCGGGAGGAGCCGGCGGACCGGCCCCGTTGCGGCGATTATCGTCCGGGGCGGGGCGGAAAGCAGCAGGAGTCGAACCTACCAGGGAGCGGCTGACGCCCCCTACCGGGTTTGAAGCCCGGGCGCACCACCGGGTGCGTGTGCCTTCCACAACAGCGAGCGGCGATTCTAGTGCAGCGTTCAACGCTGAGCAGCTCACATAAAACCGCGCCTTTTGCCGCATGGCGGCGTTGCAAATCCTCGCGATAGCGACGGCTATCGCTGTGGTTTGCGCCTTGCCCTGCGCCACAACGCATCGCTTTTATTGGTGCCGCCAAGCATCGAACACTGCACTGGTCCGCCGGGGTGGCTGTCGGGCAGTCCTGGGGTGAAGGGGCATGTCACCACGTTCCGAGCTGTCGCCCAACCGGTGACACACGCGAGTGCAACGCACCAACTGCTGGACACTGCCTGACACGTGCAACCGCCTCCAGTGTAGGAAGAAGTTGTGACCGAATCTTGGCCTGCTTCAAGGTCATGCCCCTTTCTTGATGCAAGGCAAACCCGGGCGCCGCGCGCGCCAACTGCCAGCGCCCTGGCTTTACAGTGCGTTCACCGGGCGGTCGGCTGGCCTTCATGTGTGGCAGAAATAATGTTGAACGCCCATGTGGGGCAAGCTTTCGACCATCGCCATGAAGAACATACGCATAGCTCTTTGGATCATTCTGTTGGCGGCTGCGGGCAGCTGGTGGCTGGCCGATACCCTGCGGCCTCAGCCATTCAACTATTTCACGTTCCGCGATGTGGCCGTGCAGCTCACCGGCGTCGTCACCATTGCGGCCATGAGCGTGGCCGTGGTGCTGGCGACTCGCCCGCGCTGGCTCGAGCCGCACCTGAAAGGGCTCGACAAGATGTACCGGCTGCACAAGTGGCTGGGCATCACCGCGCTGGTGGGCGGACTCACGCACTGGTGGCTGGCCAAGGGCACCAAGTGGATGGTCGGTTGGGGCTGGCTCACCCGGCCGGCGCGCGGCGGCCAGCGCCAGGGCGCGGCCGCCCAGCCGACGCTGGAGCAGTGGCTGCGCGGCTACCGTGATCTGGCCGAGAGCGTGGGCGAGTGGGCCTTCTATGCCGCGCTGGTGCTGATGATCGTGGCGCTGGTCAAGCGCATCCCTTATCGCTGGTTCGCCAAGACGCACCAATTGATTGCCATCGCCTATCTGGCGCTCGTGTTCCACGCCGTCGTGCTGCTGAAATGGGCCTACTGGTCGCAGCCGGTGGGCTGGCTGGTGGCGCTGCTGCTGCTGGCCGGCACGGTGTCGGCGCTGGGGCTGCTGAGCGGATACATCAAGCGCGCGCGCACCGTGGCCGGCGAGGTGGCCGACGTGCAGTACTTCCCCGCGCTGCGCGTCACGCGCACCACGCTGACCATGGCGCCGGGCTGGCCGGGCCATGCGGCCGGGCAGTTCGCCTTCGTCACCGGCGATCCGCACGAGGGCGCCCACCCCTACACCATCGCATCGGCCTGGGACGCGGCACGCCGGCGCATCACCTTCATCACCAAGGCCTTGGGCGACTACACCGAAAACCTGCACGAAAAGCTGCGGCCCGGCCAGCCGGTGCAGGTGGAGGGCCCCTATGGCTGCTTCACCTTCGACGATGGCGCGCCGCGTCAGATCTGGGTCGGCGGCGGCATCGGCATCACGCCATTCATCGCCCGCATGGAACAGCTGGCCAGCCAAGGCGCCAGTGGCGGCGCCCGCGTGCCCGTCACGCTGTTTCACACCACGCGCGAGGAAGACCCCGAGGCGCTGGCGCGGCTGCAGGCCCACGCGCGTGCGGCCGGCATCGAGCTGCAGGTGCTGGTGGATGCCAAGGACGGCTTTCTCTCGGGCGAGCGCATCCGCGCCGCCGTGCCGCAGTGGCGCGAGGCCAGCTTCTGGTTCTGCGGCCCCACCGGCTTTGGCGAGGCGCTGCGGCGCGACTTCATTGCGCAGGGTCTGCCGGCATCACGCTGGCACCAGGAGCTGTTCGAAATGCGCTAATGGGCTGCGGGCAGTCCTGTCCTGCCCCTGGAAGGCATGCGCGAATTCGTCCGAGACGATGTCGGCCAGCGCCATGCGCACGCCGCCGCTGCGCGCGGCGTACTGCCACCTGCACAGGCGCTATGCGCCGCCGGCACCCCAGGCCGCGCCGGGCCGCAGCACGTGCGCGTCGCGCACGCGGCGCGTATAGCCCACGCGGTCGAAGAATTCGAGCACCTGGATCGCGCGTTTGCGGCCCAGGCCCGTCGCGTCGCGGAACCGGGCCGCCTCCACCGCGCCGGATGGCGCGTTGGCGGTCTGGCCGCGCGGCGCCTCGGTGGCCAGCCGCGCGGCGATGGCGGCCAGCTCGGCGATGCGCGCGTCGGCGTAGAACAGATCCTTGACGACCTGGAACAGCGCGCCCTGGCGCGCGAGCTTGTGCAGGAGCTGGCGCACCGCGTCCTCGCCGGCCTGGTGGTCGCGCGCGAGGTCGCGCACCCAGGGCGGGTCGAACCCCTCCGCGCTCGATGTGCCGTGCAGTGCCGGCAGCAGCCGCTCGGCCAGCGCCTGCTCTGCGGCGCTCAGTACCACGCGGTGCTCCGGCAGGTGCAGCCACGCGCCGCTGCGCGCGATGGCGCCGCTCTCCAGCAGCGCGGCGAGCAAGCCGTCCCAGAGCGCGTCGTGGTCCGCCGCCGCGAGCCCGGGCAGGGCCATGCGGCGCAGCCGCGCGGCGTTGACGCCGGGCTCGTCGGGCGAGCGCTCGTGCAGGCGCGCGAGCGCGGCCAGCACCTGCGCCTGCAGTTGCGCGCGGCGCGCGGGCGCGAGCAGCAGCATGTCGCCGCCGGGGTGGGGCAGGGCGACCAGGTCCGCGGGCAGGTCGAGCGCCTCGGGCGGCAGGCCGAGCAGCAGCGCGAGCCGCGCACGGGCCATGCCGTAGGGCGCGCGCTCCACCAGCGGGCCGAGGCCGCCGCCGGCCAGCGCGGCCTCCAGCGCGTCCAGCCAGGCCATGCGCTCGGCGCTGCGGCGCTTGCGCTCGGGCGCGCAGGGGTCAAGGACCATGCCGCCGCCGATGGTGCGGTTGGCCTGCGCGTTGCGCACGATGAGCCGGTCGCCGGCGGTGGCGAACACGCCGGCGTCGAACACGAGCTGCACGCGCGCCTCGCTGCCGGGCGCGAGCGCGTCGCCCGCGAGCAGCGCCACGTGCGCCATGTGGTGCGCCGTGCCCAGGTGCACATGCACCGTGGCCCATTGCGTCAATGGTTGCGCGAGCACGGGGGCCGGACCGGAAGCACCCGGTAGCAGCTTCAGCCGCACATCGATGCGCCGCGTGGCCTGCAGCGCGCGCGTGTCGGCGATCCAGTCGCCGCGGGCGATGGCGCCGCGCTCGATGCCCGCGAGGTTGAGCGCGCAGCGCTGGCCCGCGCGGCCCGTGGCGCTGTCGCGGTTCTGGGCGTGGATGCTGCGCACGCGCACCGGCTGGCCGGTGCCCGAGTGCTGCACGGTGTCGCCCACCCGCACCGTGCCGCCGAACACCGTGCCCGTGACCACCGTGCCCTGGCCGGGCAGAGTGAACACGCGGTCCACTGCGAGGCGCAACAGGCCGTCGGCCCGGCGCGCCCGCAGAGCCTGGGCGCGGGCCAGCAGGTGCTCGCGCAGCGCGGTCACGCCGGGGTCGCCGGGCTGGGTGGCGGCGGTGTCGAAGATGGGCGCGCCCGCCAGCGGCGTGCCGGCCAGCAGCGCATGGATTTCGGCGCGCACCTGGGCCACGCGTGCGGGCGCGGCGCGGTCCGCCTTGGTCAGCGCCACCGTGCCCTGCGTGACGCCCAGCAGCCCGACGATGGCCAGGTGCTCGCGCGTCTGCGGCATCACGCCGTCGTCGGCGGCCACCACCAGCAGCGCGTGGTCGATGCCCACCGCCCCCGCGGCCATGGTGTGGACGAACTTCTCGTGGCCCGGCACGTCGATGATGCCGAGCACCTCGCCATCGGGCAGCGGCGTGTAGGCATAGCCGAGTTCGATGGAGATGCCGCGCGCCTTCTCTTCCTTGAGCCGGTCGGTATCGACGCCGGTGAGCGCGCGCACCAGCGTGGTCTTGCCGTGGTCGATGTGGCCGGCGGTGCCGATGATCATGGTCTGTTTGCTATTTTTTTGATAGCTGAAAGCGCAGGTATGGTAAGCGCTGACGGCCTGTTTTGCTCATTGTTCCCAGAATGCCTGCGCCAGCTCGCCATCGGCATCCACCAGCCACCATTCGACGATGGGATGGCTTGCGCCCAGGCCAAACAGACCCTGCCGCCCGGACATCCGCAGGCAGCGCCAGAGCTGGTCGCCGGGCTGCATCAGCGCCAGCACCGCCTGTCTCACGCCGGGCGCGGTGCTGGCAGGTGCATAGCGCTCTCACCCACGAGGTGAACGCGATCAAAGCCGTCAACGCTCGATTTCCTGCGGCCTGGCAAGGGATGCAAAGCGGTCAACTGCTGTTTCCAGGTTGAAGATCGGGCTGCCTGCGCAGGGCTGGGCGCGGGCCATCTTCCTCTTCGTCCCACGCATCGCCATGGCGGTCGTCCCCGCCGTGCGGCTGGCAGTCTTCGCGCGGCCATGCTTGCAGAACTCGCCCACGAGTTGGCCGCGGCTTGCCCTGCCAAGAAAATAGCACTCCTTTGCCTCGTGGTCTTGCGACGTTCGGATGACGACCGAATCAAGGAGGGCAAGCAGAGTCCAGCCATGGCGCGGGTAGCCGAAATGTACGAAGACCTTTGCATGCCATAAAAACGTGTTCTCCCAGTCGTCGGGATACTTGCGGGCGCCGAACACCCATGTGTTGTTGGACGCCGTTTGTTTGACGCTGCTCATTGTGGTGGAAAGGATTCTGTTTTTTGCATTCAGGCGGTTTTCAGCCGCCCGCGCGCTCCAGGTTCAGCGCCAGCAGGCGGCGCAAAATTTCCGCGTCGGGCAGCTCGGGCGTGTAATCGGCCCAGCCATAGGCGGCGGCCACCGCGGCGTCGAGCGTTTCGTGGGCCTGCGCCAGCCAGCCTGGGCGCAGGTTGTAGAGGTTGGTCAGGGTGCGTTTTTGCAGCGCCTTGGCATCGGCTTCGGAGAGGCCGGGGCGCGGCTCGATGCGGTCGGGGTAGGGCGATGCGGCCAGGCCCAGCGGCACCACCTCGGGCACGCGGCGTGTCCATTCGGGCGGGTTGAGCCAGTGTTGGCGCAACTGGTCGAGCCGGTGGGCGGCTTCGGCGATGGCGCTGGCGTGCTGCCGGGTCGCTATGGATGGTGCTATTGTATTAATAGCTGCATTCGCCCTGTTTGTAAGCGCTGCGGGCTGTTTTGTCTTTGAATCCGGGGCAGGCTGGGCGCTGGCTTCGGCCAGGCCTGCCGGAATCAGCGCACCGCTGGGCAGCGCCTCGGTGCGCTGGTGCGCGGTGTCGGCGGGGGTGAGGTGGGCGGGGAAGGGGAAGGTTTCGAAAATCTGGGAGGTGTTGTATACGGGGCGGTCTTCAAGCGTGCCGCCGCGTGCCAGTGCCCAGACGACGTGCATGCGGCTCGACAGCATGCCCAGCGTGGCGTGGTCTTCGCGCGGAATCACGATCAGCCTGTGCTCGGGCGCCAGCGCGATCGGCATGCGCACGAACAGGCGGTGCTTGGCGGTTTCCACGGTGGCGATGTAGTGGCCCAGCCCGGCCCATTGCGTGCGCAGCCCAGGCCGCGCCTCGCCGTGGCGCCACCAGTTCTGGGCCCGCGCGGCGCGCCGGTTTTGCATGCGCTTGGCCCGCACGTGCTGGCGCACGTATTCGAACGGCGCTTCGTACAGCGTGGCTTCGGCTTCTTGCATGCGGGCGCCGAAGTCCACCACCCAGTGGCCGGACCAGCGGTCGGTGATGTCGCGGCCGTTGTAGATGGGCTTGAGCACGTCGCTGTTGGGGCGGCCGTTGGGATTGGGCAGGCGCAGCCACTGCGCGGCCTGCGCGGCGTCGACCTTGAACGGACCGGCCAGGCACAGGCCGAAGTAGGAGGCGTCGGCGTTCTCGGCCAGCGGCCGGGCCAGGGTGAGGTCTACCGCCGCGCCCGCGCCCAGCGGCTGGGCCTTGAGGTCGGTGAAGATTTGCGCCACTTCGTTTCCGTCCAGCCGCGCGGGCTGGGTGCTGCGGCCAAAGCAGACCAGCGACACGCGCACGGCGGCACCTTCGTTGACCCAGGGTTCGTCGGCCCAGGCTTCGAAGATGCGGGTGGCGCGGGCGATCTGCTCCAGCACCGGGCGGTTGCCGCGCTGGCGGATGGAGTTGGTGGCCACCAGCCCGGCGGCGTGTAGCGTTTGTTGCGCAATGGCTTGGCGCGCCTGTTCGAACCAGAAGGTGACGAAGTCCGCGCCGCCGGGCACGCGCCCGGCGTAGGTGGCGCGCAGCGCGTCGACGTAGGCGTCGCCGAGTTCGCCGCGCATCCATTTGTCGCCAATGAACGGCGGGTTGCCCACTGCCACCGTGGCCGTGGGCCATGTCGCTTCCACCGCGTGGCGCGCCTCGCCCTCACCCTGCCAGGCCAGCAGCGCGTCGCGGCATTCGATCTGGTCGAGCGGCTCCAGCACGGGGTTGAGCTTGGGCGGGTAGCCATGGGCGATGCGCCACTGGATTTCGCCGATCCACACGCTCACGCGGGCCAGTTCGGCGGCGTATTCGTTGAGCTCGATGCCCAGCAGGTTGTGTGGGCCGGTCACCAGGTCTTGCTCGCGGTCCAGGCCCAGGGTGGCGGCCTGGGTGATGCTGAGCAGTTCGATGTCCTTGAGCGCTTTGAGGCCCAGGAACAGGAAGTTGCCGCTGCCGCAGGCGGGGTCGAGCACGCGGTAGGCGCGCAGCGCTTCGAGCCATTGCACGAAGCGGGTGTGGGTCTTGCGGTAGGCGGCGTCGCCGTTCTTCTTGATTTTGGCCGCCAGCGCTCGTATTTCCTGCATTGTCTGCTCCCAAACTTGTAGCAGCGGGCGGGTGATGACGGGTTCGATGATGCGGGCGATGGTTGCCGGGTCGGTGTAGTGGGCGCCGAGCTGGCTGCGCTTGGCGGGGTCGAGGCCGCGCTCGAACAGGGTGCCGAAGATGGAGACGTCGATGGCGCTCCAGTTCAGCGCGGCGGCGTTGCGCAGTTCGGTGATGTCGATGATTTCGAGCTTCGGCACGTCCACATGCGCGAACAGCCCGCCGTTGAACCAGGGGATGTCGTCGGCGCCGTACAGGCCGCCTTCGCCCATGGTGGCGAACAGGTTGGCTAGGCCCTGGGTGAGGCGGTCGCTGGTGAGGTGGCGGTTGCCCACCAGGCGCTCGAACATGCGCCCGGGCAGCAGGTCCACGTCTTCGGCGAAGAAGCAGAACAGGCACTGGGTGAGGAAGTGGGCCACTTTCTCCGCGCCGTGGCCGCGCCGGCGCAGTTGGTCGGCCAGGGTGGCGAAGCTTTTGGCGGCGGCTTCGGTGATGTCGCGGGTGGTCTGGCGCGGGCGAAAGCTCTCGGGTTCCAGCCACAGGCGGCGCAGCAGGGCGCGCTGGTCGGGCAGGTCGAGCTGCTCGATGCGCACGGTGTGCGTTTCGCTCGGGTGGCCGTTGAACTGGGTGTGGATGCGGATGGCAAGGCGGTCGCACACCACCAGCAGCGGTGGGTTGGCCAGCGCCAGGCTGTATTGCTGGAGCTGGCGCAGCGCGGCGTCGAGGTTCTTGCCCGGGGCCTTGTTCTCCCAGGCGAAGTGGTCGCGGTAGAACACGTCGGCATAGCCGCGCGCCTCGCCGAGCACGAGCGATTGGCGCTCGAACAGGTATTCCTCGCCCGGCAGCGCACCGGGCTTGGGCACGTCGAGCAGTTCGCACAGGTCGAGGAAATGGCTTTGCGCGCCCTGTTCTTCGTTCAGGTGCGCGGCGGGGCCGCCTGGGCCCCATTTGGCGATGAATTCAGCAGGGGTCATGGGGTGTTGTGGATGCTATCTAAATGGTAGCTGGTAGCGCTTGTTTTACAGGCGCTGGCGGCTATTTTTACCCATGGCATCAGCCGTGCGCCAGCACTTCGGCGAGTAGCTGCAACTGGGCCGTGAACTCGGCCTCGTCCTGCGCTTCCAGGCAGCGCAGGTCCAGCCACAGCGCGCCGTCGGCCACGCGCCCGATGACGGGGCGCGGCAGCGCACGCAGGGCGGCTTCGAGGCGCGTGAGCTGGCGTCCGCCGCGCCTGGCCTCCGCGGGGTGGGCGCGCAGGCCGTGGCTCGGCAGCGTATCGACGGGCAGGGCGCCGCTGCCGATCTGGCTTGCCATCGGTACGGCCTGGACCGTGTACGCCGCGCCGAGCGCAGCCTGCACGGGCGCGGCGAGCGCCTCGGCCTGCGCGCGGATCTGCGCCTGCGCCCGCGTGAACAGGCGCAGCGTGGTCAGCCGCTCGGCCAGGAACTCGGGCGCGAGGTAGAGGCGCAGCACCGGCTCCAGCGCCGCCAGCGTGAGCTTGCCCACGCGCAGCGCGCGCTTGAGCGGGTTCTTCTTGATCCGGGCGATCAGGTCGCGGCGCCCCACGATCAGCCCGGCCTGCGGGCCGCCGAGGAGCTTGTCGCCGCTGAAGGTGACCAGGTCGGCGCCGGCTTCGATGGTCTCGCGCACCGTGGCTTCGTGCGGCAGGCCCCAGCGCGCCAGGTTCACCAGCGTGCCTGACCCCAAGTCCACTGCCAATGGCAGATGGTGGGCGTGGGCGATGCGTGCCACCTCGGCCTCGGTCACGCTCTTGGTGAAGCCGGTGACGGCGTAGTTGCTGCAATGCACCTTCATGAGCAGCGCGGTGCGTGCGGTGATGGCCTCTTCGTAGTCCTTGGCGTGGGTGCGGTTGGTGGTGCCTACTTCGATGAGCTTCGCGCCGGCGCGGGCCATGATGTCGGGGATGCGGAAGGCGCCGCCGATCTCCACGAGCTCGCCGCGCGAAACCACCACTTCCTTGCGCGGCGCCAGCGCACTGAGCATCAGCAGCACGGCGGCGGCGTTGTTGTTGACCACCGTGGCGGCCTCGGCGCCGGTGAGTTCGCGCAGCAGGTCGTCGATGAGGTCGTCGCGGTCGCCGCGCCCGCCGGTGGCGAGGTCGAATTCAAGGTTGGCGGGCACGGTGAGCGCGCGCAGCACGCTCTGCACCGCTTCGTCGGGCAGCAGGGCGCGGCCCAGGTTGGTGTGCAGCACGGTGCCGGTGAGGTTGAACACGGCGCGCAGGCGCGGAGCGAACTTGTCTTGCAGCCGTTGCCGTACCGCTGCCGCCAGCGCTTCAGGGGTGGTCTGTGCGGCATCGAGTGTGGTGGCTACGGCGGCGGGGCGCAGCCCATCGAGCACGGCGCGCAGGGCGGCGGTGGCTTGCGACAGACCGTACTGGTCGGCCAGCGCGCGCAGTTCGGGCGCGGCCAGTACGCGATCGACGGAAGGCAGGCGTGCTGCTGCGGGCGGCGCGGCGGTCACTGGATAACCTCTGTGCTGCGCACTGCGGCGCGAGCTTGCTGGCGGCCCGGCGCGGCGCTCATGCGTCGTGCGTGGCATCGTCCGCCAGTTCGCGCCCCAGGGCCAGCAGCGGGTTGGCGCTGGCGCGGGCGAAGGCGGTGTCGCCCATCAGCAGGTCCAGCGTCAGGCTGGCCAGGTCGTCGGCCAGGGGTTCGGCCAACGGGTCTTTCTCCTGGTTCACCAGCTTGCGGTAGGTGTGGCATTCGTCGCAGGTTTCGGCCAGCACGGTTTCGCTGCCGCCTTCCACGCCCTGGTAGTGGATGCCCTGGGTCGATTCGCAGTGGCTGCACTTGACGCGCACCATGTGCCATTCGGTGCAGCAGGTGCCGCAGTGCAGGTAGCGGTGGCCGGCGGCCTGGCCGCCGATGCGCAGCACGCTGGCCACGGGCTGCGAGGCGCAGACCGGGCAGATGGTGGCGGGGTCGACGAAGGGGACGTCCGCCGCGCCGAGGCGGCTGGCGCGGTCGGCGAACGTCACCTGCAGCGCGGCCATGATGAAGGGCTGCAGCGCCAGGTCGGCGGTGGTGGTGGTATCGCCGAGCACCTGCACGGCCAGGGCGTCGAGCGCGGCGGGCGTGCGCGCGCGCAGGCGCGCGATGACGGGCGCCAGCGTGGCGGGCAGGCTGCCGGACTGCTCCAGCGTATCCAGCAGCCCCTCCAGCACGGCCTGCCATGCGGGGTCGATGGAGTTGGCCGCGGGCATCAGCGGCATCGAATGCGCCTGCGCGCGCGCCAACTGGTCGGCGGGCAGCGCGACGGTGTGCACGGTGGCGGCGGCCCGCTGCTGCGCCTGCACCAGTTGCGCGGCGAAGCGCAGGTAGTCGGCGATGGCATTGCCTTGGGCCAACTGGCGCAGGCGCGCCGCGCGGTCGGCGAACAGGCTGCCGGGCTGCGGCAGGCGCACGCGCGGGAAGCTGGTGTGGTCCAGGGCTTCGATCTCGCCCGGTTGAAGAATGCGCTGCAAGGTGTGAATTCCAAAAAAATGCCGCCGGTGCAGCCAAGCAGCCGGCGGCGCGGGGGGTTGCGCTTGGTGTGCCTTAGCTGTTGTCGCCTGTCATTTTGCGGTACCAGCCGCGATGGTGCTGCTTGGCCCAGGCGCGCGTGACGGTGCCGTAGAGCATGGCGCGGATGGTGCCGCGTGTCCAGATGGCGGCATAGACATGCATGATGATGAGGCCGATCATCCAGACCGCCGCGACGGCATGCACGACCGATGCCGCGCGTACCACGTCCACGGGCGGCGTCCACCAGGCGCGCCACATCAGCAGGCCGGTGGCGAGCAACAGCAGCATTCCGATCACCAGGCCCCAGAACAGCACCTTCTGGCCGCCGTTGTACTTGCCCTGCTCGGGCATGGCGTGGTCGTCGCCGTCCACCATCTTGCGCACGTTCCTGAGCCACTCCACGTCGCGCCGCTCAATCACGTTCAAGCGCCAGAAGCGCAGCGCCATGATGACGAAGAAAGCCTCCATCACCAGTCCGACGTAGGGGTGCAGGATGCGCGTCCACGGCCCGCCGCCGAACAGTTGCGTGAGCGGAAAGAACGCCGGGTGAAAGAACGCCAGGCCCGAGAGCGCGAGCAGGATGAAGCAGATGCCCACCACCCAGTGGTTGGCGCGCTCGGAGGCGGTATAGCGCTGCAGGTCGCGTGGATTGCGTCTCATGGCGTCTTCTCCTTCTCCAGGGCCTTGCGGTCCTTTTCTTCCATTTCGTCCTCGAGCTCCTTCGACACGTCGTTGGGGCCCTTGGTGATGTAGTGGAACAGGCTGCCGATGGCGGCCACGCCGAGCGCGGCCATGGCCAGCGGCTTGGCCACGCCCTTCCAGAGGCTGACCATGGGGCTGATCTTCGGCGCGTCGGGCAGGCCGTGGTAGAGCGAGGGCGTGTCGGCATGGTGCAGCACGTACATCACGTGCGTGCCGCCCACGCCGGCCGGGTCGTACAGGCCGGCCTTGGCGAAGCCGCGCTCCTTCAGGTCCTCGATGCGTTCCTCGGCCTGGTCCTTCATGGCCTGCTTGGTGCCGAACATGATGGCGCCGGTCGGGCAGGTCTTCACGCAGGCCGGCTCCTGGCCCACGGCCACGCGGTCCGAGCACAGCGTGCACTTGTAGGCCTTGTGGTCCTTCTTGGAGATGCGCGGCACGTTGAAGGGGCAGCCGGTGACACAGTAGCCGCAGCCGATGCAGTGCTCTTCCTGGAAGTCGACGATGCCGTTGGCGTACTGCACGATGGCGCCGGGCGAGGGGCATGCCTTCAGGCAGCCCGGGTCTTGGCAGTGCATGCAGCCGTCCTTGCGGATCAGCCATTCGAGGTTGCCGGACTCCTCGTTCTCGTACTCGGTGAAGCGCATCACCGTCCACGAATGCTCGGTGAGGTCGGTGGGGTTGTCGTACACGCCGCTGGTGGTGCCGACCTCGTCGCGCAGGTCGTTCCATTCCATGCAGGCGGTCTGGCAGGCCTTGCATCCGATGCACTTGGAGACGTCGATGAGTTTGGCCACCTCGCCCTCATGCGCCTCACGCACGCTGGGCGAGGGCAGGGTGGTGGCGGAGCGCCGCTGGATGTCGAGGGATTGCAGTGGCATCTCAGTCCTCCACCACGCTGCTGCGTGACCCGCAGCGCATGAAACCGGCGCGGCCAAGGCCAGGGGTACCGCGGCACCGACTTTGCCGGGCCGCTGGTATCGCCCCCTTGAGGGGGGAGGCGGCTACACGAAGTGAGCAAGAAGCGGGGGTGGTCATACTTTTTCCACCTTGACCAGGAAGGTCTTGAATTCAGGCGTGTTGGTGTTGCCGTCGCCGACGAACGGCGTCAGCGTGTTGGCCAGGAAGCCGGGCTTGGTCACGCCCTTGAAGCCCCAGTGGATCGGCACGCCCACGTGATGCACGGTCTTGCCCTCGATCCGCATCGGCTTGATGCGCTTGGTGACCAGCGCCACGGCCTTGATGTAGCCGCGCTTGGAGCTGACCTTCACCCACTCGCCCGAGGCGACGCCGACCTCCTTGGCCAGCGCCTCGCCGATCTCGACGAACTGCTCGGGCTGGATGATGGCGTTGAGCAGCGCGTGCTTGGTCCAGTAGTGGAAGTGCTCGGTCAGGCGATAGGTCGTGCCCACGTGCGGGAATTCGGCGGCCTTGCCGAAGGTCTCCCAGATGCCCGGGAACACGCGCGCGGCCGGGCTGCTGGTGGCCTTGGCGTTCTTCGGGTGCATGGGGTTGTAGCCCAGCGGGGTGTCGAACGGTTCGTAGTGCTCGGGGAACGGCCCCTCGGCCATGTTCTTGCGAGCGAAGAAGCGGGCCACGCCCTCGGGGTTCATGATGAACGGGCCGGCACCGCTCTCGGGCGCCAGGGCGGCGCCGAAGTCGGCCACGTCGGCGCCGCCCCAGGCGCTGCCGTTCCAGGCGACCAGCTTGCGTTGCGGGTTGAACGGCTTGCCGCTCACGTCGCACGAGGCGCGGTTGTAGAGCACCCGGCGGTTGGCCGGCCAGGCCCAGGCCCAGTTCAGCGTGTTGCCGATGCCCGTGGGGTCGGCGTTGTCGCGCCGCGCCATCTGGTTGCCGGCCTGGGTCCAGGCGCCGGAGAAGATCCAGCAGCCGCAGACCGTGCTGCCGTCATCGCGCAGCTCGCCGAAGCCCGCGAGTTGCTCGCCCGCCTTGCGGGTGATCTTGGTGGCGTCCTTCGGATCGGCTAGGTCGACCAGGGCGCGGCCGTTGTACTCCTTGGCCACCTCCGTCGGCGTGGGCCCGTGCGGGTTGTTGTAGGGCCACCAGAGGTTGATGATGGGGTCGGGATACCTGCCGCCTTCCTTGGCGTAGAGCGCCTTGATGCGCAGGAACAGCTCGGACATGATGCGGATGTCCGTCTCGGCCTCGCCCGGCGGTTCGGCGGCTTTCCAGTGCCATTGCAGTACGCGCGACGAACTCACCACCGAGCCCTCCTCCTCGGCGAAGCAGGTGGTGGGCAGGCGGAACACCTCGGTCTGGATCTGGCCCGGGTCCACGTCGTTGTGCTCGCCGTAGTTCTTCCAGAACTCGGACGTCTCGGTGGCCAGCGGGTCCATGATGACCAGGAACTTGAGCTTGGACAGCCCCGCGCGCACGCGGTCCTTGTCGGCGAGCGCTGCCAGCGGGTTGAAGCCCTGCGCGATGTAGCCGTTGACCTTGCCCTGGTTCATCAGCTCGAAAATCTGCAGCATGTCGTACTGCTTGTCGAGCTTGGGCAGGTAGTCGTAGGCCCAGTTGTTGTCGGCGGTCGCCGCCGGTCCATACCATGCCTTCATGAGGCTGACGTGGAACTTCGGGTAGTTCTGCCAGTAGCTCATCTGGCCCGGGCGCAGCGGTTTCTGCGTGCGGGCTTCGATGTACTTTCCGTAGTCTTGCTCGGCCTGCGAGGGCAGCGTCATGTAGCCCGGCAGGCTGGCCGACAGCAACCCCAGATCGGTGAGGCCCTGGATGTTGGAGTGGCCGCGCAGCGCGTTCATGCCGCCGCCGGCCACGCCGATGTTGCCCAGCAGCAACTGCACCATGGCGCCGGTGCGCAGGATCTGCGCGCCGATGGAGTGCTGCGTCCAGCCCAGCGCGTACATGATGGTCATGGCACGGCCAGGCACGGCCGTGCTGGCGATCTTCTCGCAGATGTGCAGGAACTTGTCCTTGGGCGTGCCGCAGATGCTCTCGACCTTCTCAGGCGTGTAGCGGGCATAGTGCGCCTTCATCAACTGGTACACGCAGCGCGGGTCCTGCAGCGTCGGGTCGGTCTTCACGAAACCGTCGGCGCCCAGTTCGTAGTCCCAGCTCGCCTTGTCGTAGGTGCGCTTCTCGGCGTTGTAGCCCGAGAAGATGCCGTCGACGAAGTCGAAATCGCTGCGCACGATGAACGAGAAGTCGGTGTAGTTCTTCACGTACTCGTGGTGCACCTTGTCGTTGGACAGCAGGTAGTTGATGACCCCGCCCAGGAAAGCGACGTCCGACCCCGACCGGAGGGGGGCGTAGAAATCCGCCACCGATGCCGAGCGGTTGAAGCGCGGATCGACCACCATGAAGTACGCCTTGTTGTGCGCCTTCGCTTCGGTCACCCACTTGAAGCCGCAGGGGTGCGCCTCGGCGGCATTGCCGCCCATGACCAGAATGACATCCGCATTCTTGATGTCGACCCAATGGTTCGTCATCGCTCCACGGCCAAACGTCGGGGCAAGACCTGCCACCGTCGGGCCGTGTCAGACACGGGCTTGGTTGTCGAATGCGAGCAGGCCCCAGGAGCGGGCGATCTTGTGCGTGATGTAGCCGGCCTCGTTGCTGGAGGCCGAGGCCGCCAGCATGCCGGTGGTGAGCCAGCGGTTGACCGTCAGGCCGTCGGCCGTCTTCTCGACGAAGTTGGCGTCGCGGTCGGCCTTCATCAGTTTTGCGATGCGGTTCAGCGCATCGTCCCATGACATGCGCTTCCACTCGCTGGAGCCTGGCGCGCGGTACTCGGGGTGGAGCAGACGGTTCGGGCTGTTGATGATGTCCAGCAGGCTCGCCCCCTTGGGGCAGAGCGTGCCGCGGTTGACCGGGTGGTCGGGGTCGCCCTCGACGTGGATCACCGACGGCTTGGCGTTCATGGCGCCGTCGCCTAGCGCATACATGAGGATGCCGCAGCCGACCGAGCAGTACGTGCAGGTCTGCCGCGTGACGGTGGTCTGCGCGAGCTTGTACTGGCGGACTTCAGCCAGCGCGGTGGCGGGCGAGAAGCCCATCAGCGCCAGGCTGGAGCCTGCCAGCGTGGTGCCAGTCACTTTCATGAACTGGCGTCTGGAGAGTTGCACCATGGGGGTACCTTTTGGGAAAAGTGGTCGGGCGTTCTCTCGGGACGCCTCTGGGGCCCATTCTAGGCATGCACGCGCGCCGCGTCATGAGGAGATTTCCGCAGCTTCCCCGCCGGCATCGAACGGTGCCAGTCCCTCGGCCAGCGCGTCGAGCAACGCGCGCACGTCCGGCAGCAGGCCGCGGCGCGAGGGGAACACCGCGTGCAGACCGCGAAGTGCGGGCAGCCCGGCGCGACGCGCTGCGACGGCTATCGCTGTGGTTTGCGCCTTGCCCGGCGCCCAAACGCATCGCTTTTATTTGTGCCGACAAGCATCGAACACTGCACTGGCATCGTTGACATAGGTTGGCCATCGCCTGCGGGCATGCGCTGGCGGACGCGCAGATCCTCGCCCTGGACTGGCTGGCCGAGGGCGTGCAGGGCCGCGCGAAATAGCCCTTATCCGCCCCCGCATATGCGGAGCCGCCCGGGCCGCGTTTAAGCTCCGTTGCACCATGCATGCCTACCGCGCCGCCATCCTCCGCTTCGCACCCGACGTCCCCGCCGTCCGCTACGAGGAGGACGGTCTGCTGGTCGTCGGCCCCGACGCGCAGGGCCGCCAGCGCGTGCAGGCGCTGGGGCCGCAGCGCGACCTCGCGCCGCGCTACCCCGGCGTGCCGGTGGAGCACCTGCCCGGGCGCATCATCGCGCCGGGCTTCGTGGACATGCACATCCACTACCCGCAGACCGACGTGATCGGCGCGCCCGCCGAAGGGCTGCTGCCCTGGCTCGAGAACTACACATTTCCCCATGAAAAACGCTTCTCCGTGCCCGAATATGCTGCGGAAGTAGCTTCTTTTTTCATAGCAGAGCTGCTGCGCAACGGCGTCACCACGGCGCTTACGTTCGCCACCTCGCACCCGCAGTCGGTGGACGCGCTGTTCACCGAGGCGCGCGCGCGGCAACTGCGCCTCGTCACCGGCAAGGTGCTGCAGGACCGCCATTCGCCCGACGGCGTGCGCGACCAGACCGAGCAGAGCCTGAGCGACACCGAGGCGCTGATCCGCAAGTGGCACGGCGTGGACCGCCTGGGCTACGCCATCACGCCGCGCTTCGCGCCCACCAGCACGCCGGCCCAACTGCGCGGCGCGGGCGAACTGGCGGCCCGCTACCCCGATGTGTGGATCCAGTCGCACGTGGCCGAGAACCTGGGCGAAATCGCATGGGCGCACGAGCTGTTTCCCGAGGCCCGCAGTTACCTCGCCGTGTACGAGGGCTTCGGCCTGATGCGCCCGCGCGCCGTCTATGCCCATTGCATCCACTTCGACGACGAGGATCGCGCCCTGATGCGCGCCACCGGCACCGTGGCCGCCGTCAGCCCCACGAGCAACCTGTTCCTCGGCAGCGGCTTCTTCGACTACGCGGGTGCCGACCGCGCGGGCTTCGGCTACGGCCTGGCCAGCGACGTGGGCGGGGGCACCAGCTTCAGTCCGTTCCACACCATGCGGGCGGCTTACTACGTGGGGCGCGAGGGCCAGACCAAGACGGGCCTGTCGCTGCCGCCGCAGCACCTGTGGTGGCAGCACACGGCAGGTGCGGCGCGTGCGCTGGGGCTGCAAGGGGTGGTGGGCAACCTGCAGCCGGGCTGCGAGGCCGACTTCATCGTGCTCAATCCCCAGGCCACGCCGCTCATCGCGCGCAAGACCGCGCAGGCCGCAAGCCTCGACGAGCTGCTGTTCGCGCTCATCGTGCTGGGCGACGACCGGCTGGTCGAGCGCACCGTCATTTCACAAGCAAAATTGGCCTCTGGCGCTTGATTTACCTGCGGGAGCAGCTATCAAATCAGGAGTTTCCGGGGCTCAGCGCGGCGTGGGTGCGGCGGCATCCGCGGGCCCGAGCAGCTTCTTCTGGCGCAGGTACTTCACGAGGCCGCAGTAGCCGTCCTTGAACAGGATCTCGTCGGCGGTCTTGGCGGGCAGCAGCTTTTCCTTCAGCGCGGCGGCGGCCTCGGTGCCCTGGGTCTGGCGGGCGAAGCCGATGGCCTGCTCGAACTTCGAATACTCGGCCCGGCACGGGTCTTGCGCCTGCACCGTGTAGCCCGTGGCGGGTGCGGTGGCCTGGGCGCGCGCCATGCCGCCGGTCCCGCACAACAGCGGGGCGGCAATGGCGGCGATGGACAGGTGGCGGTGCATGGCGGGCGATTTTTTTGCGGCGGCGCGAGGTCTGAAGCATGAACCGTGCCGCCCGCCGCGCCATCGCGCAGTTCTAATCCCACCCATGCGCGGCGCCGTATGCCGTGGTGACTGACTAGAATACGCGCCCAGCGCAGGAGCAGCCGATGAGCATCAAGAGCGACAAGTGGATCCGCCGCATGGCCGAGCAGCGCGGCATGATCGAGCCGTTCGAGCCGGGTCAGGTGCGCGAGGCCGAGGGCCGCAAGATCATCAGCTACGGCACCAGCAGCTACGGCTACGACATCCGCTGCGCGCCCGAGTTCAAGGTCTTCACCAACATCCACAGCACGGTGGTGGACCCGAAGAACTTCGACGAGAAAAGCTTCGTCGACTTCCACGGCGACTCCTGCATCATCCCGCCCAACAGCTTCGCGCTGGCGCGCACGGTGGAGTACTTCCGCATCCCGCGCAACGTGCTCACCATCTGCCTGGGCAAGAGCACCTACGCGCGCTGCGGCATCATCGTCAACGTCACGCCGTTCGAGCCCGAGTGGGAGGGCTACGTGACGCTGGAGTTCAGCAATACCACGCCGCTGCCGGCCAAGATCTACGCGGGCGAGGGCTGCGCGCAGGTGCTGTTCTTCGAGAGCGATGAGGTGTGCGAGACCAGCTACAAGGACCGCGGCGGCAAATACCAGGGCCAGCACGGCGTGACGCTGCCGCGGGCCTGACCGCGCCGCCGGTCAAGGCGGTGGCCTGCAAGCCGGATTGCATTTCGCCGCCAGAGGCGCCGCATCCTGTGATGGGCCGTGGCATGCGCAAGGTTTCGATTCACGTCTAACCCGCTTGCGGGCAGAGAACGCCCGCCTTCGGATCGTCAGGGCTGAGGCGCCTGACTCGCCGTTCTCAATGGGCCAACTCACCCCGGGCAGGTGGAGCAGTTTGGGTCGCCGCCGGGGATCAGAAAATCAGAATTTCGACCGTAGCCACTCCAGGTAAATAGCCGCGACGCTATCGATATTCAGGGTCGAGGCGCGTAAGACTTGCCCCGTTCGGCGCCGCACTTCGACAGACTCCAGTGCATCCAGCGCCGCAGCGAGTTCGGCCTCGTCGTCGGCCCACTGTTCGACGCCGCATGCCGTCTCCAGATACCCCGCCTCGCGGTTACAAATCACCGGCGTCCCGCTGCCTTGCGCGTTAGCCAGCTTGACGTTGCTCTTCCAGTTCCTTGGGGCGTAGCCAGGGCAGTCCCGCAACGCAACCAGAATGTCCACGTCGGCCACCTCCGCCGGATTGATGACGAACTGCAATCCGCGAGCCGCGCATTGCCGCTTGACAATCGGCAGCCAGCGTCCCAGATACTTCTCTCCTCCTTCGTAACCCAGCACTTTCAGCGGCCGGATTGGATTCGGCCGCAGGCCCGGACGGGCGTGATGCGGTAGCGTTAGCACGGGCACGCCAAAGCCCTCGCAGTCCTGAGCCATCACGCGCGTCGCTGCGACAATCCCGGCAGGCCGAATCGTCCTCACTTCATTGGCCAGCCACTCTAAGCACTGCTTTTTCTGCCACGCATTTCCGACTGGCTGTGGCCAGGCGTCGACCACATCCCAGATCACCGGCACCTCGCAACGATGCAGGCTTCGCAGCAGATCGGTGGTCTGCCGCTTCACGAGGACTGCCAAGTCGTAGGGCGCCACGTCCTTGGCATTCGGGACTATTGAAGCCCCCAGCGTCTGCCCTAGTTGAACTCCACGGATTTGCCAGCTACCACTAGAGCCCTTGCCGGTGATCAGCACATGCACACCGAACCCTCCGGCGCAACACCGCTGCGGACTTCGTCTGCATCTCGCATCACCTGCTTGAAGAGTTCGCCACAGGGCATGCGCATAAATTTCATATGGTGGCAGTGTACCGCGACTGCCGACACTGGAGAGCTCATCCCAAGGCCCTGGCGGTTCCCGGCGTTTGCGGAGAAGCGATCAGCGCTACAAGGTGCACGGCAGCACCGAGATGGCCGAAAAAAAGCATTGGTCCGAGCCCGCAGCGGGATGCCCGAGCCGGCGGAGAGGTGAAAATGCGGCATGCGCAACGCCGTCTTCATCCACACCAACCCCAAGCAGATCGTCGGCGCCCTGGTGGCGCAGCACGCATTGCGTCGCCACAGCGCCGCGCCCGAACGCTTCGACGTGCACATCCTCCAGACGACGGACTTCCCGGTCTTCGAGCGCTTCGAGGGGCGCCGCTATCTGCGCGAGGGCCAGCAGGTAGTCTGGCGCAACGACGACCTGCAGTCATTCACGCCGCTGCGCTTCGCCGTGCCGCAACAGATGGGTTACACCGGCCGCGCGGTGCTGATCGACCCGGACATCTTCGCGCTCGCAGACATCAACATACTGCTCGAGCGCGACATGGGTGGCGCCGCCTTGATGGCACGGCAAATGGATGGCAACTTCCGCCGCCCGCTGCACTACGCGTCGAGCGTGATGCTGATGGACTGCGCGCGTCTGCGGCACTGGCAGTGGGAAGTGGACTTCGAGCGCGTTTTCCGCGGCGAACGCGACTACCGCGACTGGATGTGGCTGCTGCTCGAACCGCCGGGCAGCGTCGCGGCGCTCGAGTCCGAGTGGAATGACTTCGACCGTCTTGCACCCGACACCAAGCTGCTGCACAACACGCACCGCCGCACGCAACCGTGGAAAACCGGTCTGTCCTCGGACTTCACGCCGCGCGGCACCACGCTCAAGTCGCGCGCTGGCATCTGGCTGCGCAAGCTGACGGGGCGCGGCGCGGGTCGCTACCGCAGGCATCCAGACCCGGCCCAGGAGCGACTGTTCTTCCGACTGCTGGGCGAATGCCTGGACAACGGCTCGATCGACCGTGCCCTGCTCGACGCCGAGATCGCGCACGGCCACGTGCGTGCCGACGCGATGGACTGCGTGGCCCGCGCCGCGCACATCGCGGCCTGAGGGCACGCCCTCCGACGGCTCAGTAGCGCGCGATCAGCGCATGGATGCGCGCCAGCGTGATTTCGCGCTCCTGCCGTGCCATGTCGAGTACACGCCCGCTGCCGTCGAACGCGCCAGCCGCCTCCAACGCACGGTGCAGCAGCGCCAGATCGCGCAGAGACGACAGCAGTCCGAGGCCCTGCAGGATATCGAAGCTGCGCGCGACCATCGACGTCGGTCGCCGTGTCGCAGCGACGCGCCAGGCCGTCGCCAAGCTCCAGCGCCAATCCGGCTGCCGTGGCAACGCGAAGGGCACGACCGGACGACCGGTGAGCAACGCTTCGGTCAGCATCGACGCGCTGTCCGTCGTGACGATGATCCGCTGCGCGCGCTGGCGCAGGGCCGCGTAGGGGTTCTCGCCCTCACCCCAGCGGACGACATGCGATGGCACGTCGAGCGACCCGGCCAGTACTTCCATCGCGGTAGCCGGCGTCCGCGGACTGCCAAGCACCCAGGCGCTGCCGCCATGTGTTCGCACCTGCGCATTCACGAGGTGCGCAAGCCCGACCGCAGCCTCTTTGTCGAATACGAAGGGGCGACTGTTGCCGCCGACCATCACGAGGGTCCAGGGCCGCGGCATGCGCGCCGCATACGGCTGCAACGCCAGCGGAAGCGGTACGTCGATGGGCTGCTGCGGCTGCATGAACGGCAGGCGGTGCATCAACACGTTGGCCTGCTCCGGCAGGGCGTACTGCGGCGTGGTGACGATCAGGTCGAACCACGACAGCGGCGCCCACGGTCGATTGACGTGGACCAGTCGCGTACGCTCGCCGGATTGGCGCCGAATCCATCGCGCTGCCGGCACGCTCCTGCGTCCCGCCGCCAACACCACGCGCGGCCAGGGCGGCTGCAGCGCTGCCGTGTCCTTGCTGCGCCAGCTCAGGCGCGAAGCGCCCAGCAGGATCGGCGGCAAGCCGGCAGCGACACGAAAACGCAAGGGTACGGTACGGTACGGCACGCCCAAGGCATCGGCGATGGCCAGCAACTGCTGGTTGTCGCCGTGGCGCGCCCCCAGCAATACCCAGACCGGTGCCGCGTCGGCACCGCAAGGCGTCACCCGGGCCATGTCACTCGCCGGCGCATCAGCCTGGTAGCCAGCCGGCCGAGCGGTACCAGGCAACCGCATCGACAAAGCCGGTGTCGATGTCGAACTGCGGCGACCAACCGTCCGGCTGCGCGAGTTCGTCAGACGCGACACCCCAGTCGGCATGGCGCAGCTCACGCAGCTTCTGCGAATTGAGCATGCTGGCCGAGCCACCGAGGCGCGCCAGATCGCCCAGCAGCGCAACGCCACGCAGCAGGCTCTGCGGCGCCTCGATGAAGCGCGGCGAGGGATTGCCGACGGCACGCGCTGCAGCGCCGAGCAGTTCGCTCCAGCGGTAGCCCTGCGGCTGGCCGTCGGCCGCCGCCATCACCTGGCCCCGCGGTGTCGCCGCAACGAGCGTGACGATCAGCCGCACTACATCGCGCACGTGGATCAACGCCGCGCGCGCGTCTGGCCCGCCGAGCAAAGGCACGCACGGCCAGCGGGCCACCTGGAAGAAGCGCAGCGTCTCGCGGTCGCCAGGGCCGTAGACCGCGGGCGGGCGCAGCACGGTGGTGCGTGTGCCCATGGCGTCGAGCGCGGCCGCCTCGCCGGCGCGCTTGCTGGCGGCGTAGTCCGAGAGCAAGGGTTCGCGCGCCACCAGGCTGGACACCTGCAGGAAATGCGCGTCAGGGGACAGTCGCCTGGTTGCCTGCGCGATCCGCGCAACGCCTTGCTCGTTGACCGCGAAGAAGTCCGCCCGTCGCGCCGCCTTGATGAGTCCGGCCAGATGGATCACCGCATCCACGCCCTCCACCAAGCGTGCCAGTGCGGCGCTGTTGTCGAGCGCGCCGGCCACGACCTCGGGCTTCGACTGGCGCCATCCGGAGCCCGACGGCTCGCGCCGCAACAGCAGCCGCACCCGCCAGCCCGCCTGCGTCAGCGCGGCAATGAGATGCCGTCCGATGAAGCCCGTCGCCCCGGTCACGGCGACCAGGGGCACACGCGCGGCGGTCGCTCCAGAAGTCAGGGGAGGCACAGGCATTGAGGAGAGGCAAGGGGGAAAGTCCACGAGCGGCGCAGCATGGCTCTCGGTGAGTGAGGGTGGAGGCCGACAGCATAATAGAGCACTGCGGCCCGATGGCTGCGGCTCTTTGCGCATGAACAAGACCCTGCTTCTCTGCCTTTTGTTCGCCGCCCTGCCGGGGCCGGCCGACGCGCGCAGCAAGCACCGCGACCGCGCCGAGCAGCGCGCCTTTCGCCTGAACCATCCCTGCCCGTCCACGGGCCGGACCGAAGGGGCCTGCCCCGGCTGGCAGGTGGGCTACGTCGTCGAGCTTTGTGCCGGCGGACAGGACAAAAAGGAGAACATGCGCTGGATCACGCCGCAGGACAAGCGCTTCATCAAGGAAGCAACGGGCAAAGACTGCAAGAAGCTCAAGTACGGCCCTGTGCTGCTGCGCTGAACGGCACGCTCATGGGATGTGGGGGCATGCAGACCCACACAGCAACGCAGGCATGAAGTTGGTACATGCTGCGGCCAATCGCCGATGCTGGAGGGCGCCGCGCGTGAGCGGCAATCCGTTCATGTGGAATAGAGGATGCAATATATACTCCCAATGCCCATGCCGGCTACTGCAGAAGATATGCGGATACTGATGCCATACTCCCCGGGAGTATGGGGCTGGTTCGGGTGCGGCGCGCTCCTGGGACGTGTTGGAAGGCCCGGCCTTCAGGCTCCCGCCACCTTCATGCGGTCGATGAGGATGGAGCCCACGCTCTTGGCGCCGTAGGTGTAGATGTCGGCGCCGATGGCGGCGATGCCCTTGAACATGTCCTTCAGGTTGCCCGCGATCGTGATCTCGTGCACCGGGTAGGCGATGCGGCCTTTTTCCACCCAGAAACCGCTGGCGCCGCGCGAATAGTCGCCCGTCACGTAGTTCACGCCCTGGCCGATCAGCTCGGTCACGAACAGGCCGGTACCGAGCTTGCGCAGCATGGCGTCGAGGTCGTCGCCGGGCCGGGTCTGGCGCGACAGCAGCGTGAGGTTGTGCGAGCCGCCCGCGTTGCCCGTGGTCTTCATGCCGAGCTTGCGCGCCGAGTAGGTGGACAGGAAGTAGCCCTGCACCCGGCCCGCGTCCACCACCTTGCGCGCGCGGGTGCGCACGCCTTCCTCGTCGAATGGCGAGCTGCCCTTGCCGCGCGGCACGAACGGGTCTTCCGTCACGTCTACGTGGCTGGGGAACACCGCCTTGCCCAGCGAATCGGGCAGGAAGCTGCTCTTGCGGTAGAGCGCGCCACCGCTGGTGGCCTGCACGTAGGCGCCCAGCAGGCCGGCGGCCAGCGGCGACTCGAACAGCACCGGGCATTGCGTGGTGCGAATCTTGCGGCCGCCCAGCCGCGCCAGCGCGCGCTCGGCGGCGTAGCGGCCCACGGCGGCGGGGCTGGCGAGCTCGTGCGCGTCGCGCATGGAGCTGTACCACGCGTCGCGCTGCATGTCGCCGTTGCGGCCCGGCAGCGACGCGATGGGCGACACCGACAGGCTGTGGCGCGAGCTGGCGTAGCCGCCGCGAAAGCCGTGCGTGTGCGCGCTGAAGAAATGCGACTGCTGCGCCGACACGCCCGCGCCTTCGCTGTTGGTGATGCGGCGGCTGGTGGCCAGCGCCGCGGCCTCGCATTCGAGCGCGATGCGCGCCGCCTCTTCGCTGGTCAGGGCCCAGGGGTGGAACAGGTCCAGGTCATGCACCTCGCCGGCGCGCACGACGTCGGCCTCGTCGGGCAGGCCGGCCACCGGGTCTTCGGCGGTGTAGCGGGCGATGTCGTAGGCGGCCTGCACGGTCTGCTCGATGGCCTGGCGCGAAAAATCGGAGGTGCTCGCGTTGCCGCGGCGCTGTCGCGCGTACACCGTCACGCCGAGCGACTTGTCGCGGTTGCGCTCGACGTTCTCCAGCGCGCCGCGGCGCACGCTGACCGACAGCCCGCAGCCCTCGGACGCCTCGGCGCCGGCATCGGTGGCGCCGATCTTCTTCGCATGGGCGAGGGCGGTGTCGACGAGCTCTTCGAAGAAGGCGGGGGAATAGCTGAAGCCGCTGTCCGCGGCGCTGCGAGATGTGTTCATGGCGGCGGCTATGATACTTGCCGCCCTCCATGCCCCGGCGGCGCTCCGCCGGGATGCCCCCACCCCATGTCACGCAAACCCAAAAAAGGCTATTACGTCCGCGGCCAGTTCATTGCCGAAGGCAGCGAGCTCGACCTGCAGTACAAGGCCGAACTCAAAGGCACCGAAGAGGCCAGCAAGACCGACCTCAAGCGCGAGAGCGCTGCGCTGCAGGCGCTGGGCACGGACCTGCTGGCGCTGCGCGCCGACCTCATGGAGCGCCTGGCACTGCCAGAAAAGCTGCAGGACGCGCTGGCCGAGGCGCGCCGCATCACCAACTTCGAGGGCAAGCGGCGCCAGATGCAGTACGTGGGCAAGCTCATGCGCCAGCTCGACGCCGGCACCGTGATGGCCGCGCGTGCCGCGCTCGACGAGCAGCACGGCGGCAGCGTGGCCGAGAAGATGGCCCTGCACACCGCCGAGCAGTGGCGCGAGCGGCTCATCGGCGACGACGATGCCGTGGGCCGCTGGATGGAGCAGTTCCCCGCCACCGACGCCCAGCAGCTACGCGCCCTGGTGCGCCAGGCGCGCAAGGATGCCCGGCCCGAGCGGCCCGGCGAAGCCCTGCGCCATGGCCGCGCCTACCGCGAGCTGTTCCAGCTCGTGCGCGAGCAGTTCGAAGGCGGCGCCCCGGACGAGGACGAGGGCGAGGGCGAGGCGCCATGACGCGGGCCGCCGCCTTCGACCCGGTCAAGATCGGCATCGTCTCTATCAGCGACCGCGCCAGCGCCGGCGTATATGAAGACAAGGGCCTGCCCGCCTTGCAGGACTGGCTCACCCGCGCCCTGCTCAACCCCATCACTTTCGAACCCCGCCTGATCCCCGACGAGCAGGACACCATCAGCGCCGCACTGATCGCCCTGGTCGACGAGGGCTGCAGCCTGGTGCTGACGACCGGCGGCACGGGCCCCACGCTGCGCGACGTGACGCCCGAGGCCACACTGGCCGTGGCGCACAAGCAGATGCCGGGCTTTGGCGAGCAGATGCGCCAGATCTCGTTGCGCTTTGTGCCCACCGCCATCCTGTCGCGCCAGGTGGCCGTGGTGCGCGACCAGAGCCTCATCATCAACCTGCCCGGCCAGCCCAAGGCGATTGCCGAAACGCTGGAAGGCCTCAAGGATGCGGCCGGTGCGCAACTGGTGCCGGGCATCTTTGCCGCAGTGCCCTACTGCGTGGACCTGATTGGCGGGCCTTACCTGGAAACGCGCGACGAGGTCTGCAAAGCCTTCCGGCCCAAATCGGCCCTGCGCACCCGCTGAGGCAGGGTCGCCAGCCCTTTTGCCCATACCCGAGCAGTCCACTCAGGCGTCGCTGCGCCGCGGACATACGGCCGGAGTATGGTGAGCTCTTCACAAATGGAGACCGCCATGAACGCCATGATGAAAGCCGCTGTTTTTGTCGAAAAGGGCCGCATCGAGCTGGCCGACAAGCCGATCCCCGACATCGGCCCCAACGATGCCCTGATGCGCATCACCACCACCACCATCTGCGGCACCGACGTGCATATCCTCAAGGGCGAATACCCCGTGGCCAAGGGCCTGACGGTGGGGCATGAACCCGTGGGCGTGATCGAAAAGCTGGGCAGTGCCGTGCAGGGCTACACCGAAGGCCAGCGCGTGATTGCCGGCGCCATCTGCCCCAACTTCAACTCGTATGCCGCGCAGGATGGCGTGCCATCACAGGACGGCAGCTACCTGGTGGCGCGCGGCCTGTGCGGCTGCCACGGCTACAAGGCCACCGCCGGCTGGCGCTTTGGCAACCTGATCGATGGCGCCCAGGCCGAATATGTGCTGGTGCCCGATGCACAGGCCAACCTGGCCCCCATCCCCGACGGCCTGACCGACGAGCAGGTGCTGATGTGCCCCGACATCATGTCCACCGGCTTCAAGGGCGCGGAAAACGCCGCCATCAAGATCGGCGACACCGTGGTGGTGTTTGCGCAGGGCCCCATTGGCCTGTGCGCCACGGCGGGCGCGCGCCTGCTGGGCGCCACCACCGTCATCGCCGTCGATGGCAACGACCACCGCCTGGGCATCGCCAAGAAAATGGGCGCCGACGTGACGCTGAACTTCCACAACGTGGACGTGATCGACGAGGTGATGAAGCTCACCGGCGGCAAGGGCGCCGACAGCTCCATCGAGGCGCTGGGCACCCAGGCCACGTTTGCGCAGGCCATGAAGGTGCTCAAGCCCGGTGGCACGCTGTCCAGCCTGGGCGTGTATTCCGAAGACCTCACCATTCCGCTGGCGCAGTTTGCCGCGGGCCTGGGCGACCACACCATCCGCACCGCGCTGTGCCCCGGCGGCAAGGAGCGCATGCGCCGCCTGATGAACGTGATTGCCGCCAGCCGCCTGGACCTGGGCGTGATGGTCACGCACCACTACAAACTCGACGACATCGTGGCCGCCTATGACCTGTTTGCCCACCAGCGCGACGGCGTGCTGAAGGTGGCGATCAAGCCCCGCTGAAACGCGGCCAGAATAGACGGCGCCAGCGCCCCGCAGCAGAAATGTTGCGGGGCGTTCTTGCGTCTGCGCTGCCTTGGACATGCCGCCCGGCGGCTTGGAGAAACCGGCCTACTTGCCCACCAGGTCGTTGAACTTGCCCGCCTCGAACCGCTCCTTGAGCGCCGCGTCAGCGGGCACGCAATCGCCCGTCTTGACGCATTCGGACAGCTTCTCGATGGCCTGCCACAGCAGCGCGATCTGGTGCTCTTGCGAAGATGCGCTGTCGATCAGGCCGCGCATGGCCTGCGAGAGCGGGTCGTCCTCTTGCGTGATGCCGTAGGCCGTGAACCTGGGCGCCTGCTGCGGCTCGGTCACGTCGGCGCTCTGGCCCTCTTTGGACGGGATGATGCGCGCCGGAATACCCACCGCCGTGGCACCCGCCGGCACCGGCTTGATGACCACGGCATTGCTGCCGATTTTGGCGCCATCGCCCACTTCAAAACCACCCAGCACCTTGGCGCCAGCGCTCACCACCACGTCACGCCCCAGCGTGGGGTGGCGCTTGGTGCCCTTGAAGAGCGAGGTGCCGCCCAGCGTGACGCCCTGGTAGATGGTGCAGCCGTCACCGATCTCGGCCGTCTCGCCCACCACCACGCCCATGGCATGGTCGAAAAAGACGCGCTCGCCAATCCTGGCGCCGGGATGGATCTCTATGCCCGTGAGCCAGCGTGCACAGTGCGAAACAAAGCGCCCCAGCCATTTGAAACCATGGCCCCAGCACCAGTGCGCCAGGCGGTGCAGCAGGACCGCGTGCAGGCCCGGGTAGCAGGTCAGCACCTCCCACGCGCTGCGCGCGGCAGGGTCGCGGTCGAGGATGCACTGGATGTCGGCGCGCAGGCGGGGGAACATGGCTCTTGGCTATGTGCTTATGTGCTTATGTGGGCCGCCGAGTCTAGCGTTTCGCCCTGGCGGCCTGCTCCATGGCCTTGGCAACACCACGCAGGATATGGATTTCCTCGGGGCTGATTTGCGCGCGGTTGAAAAGCTGGTTCAGGCGCGGCATGAGCTTCTTGGGCGCGGCGGGGTCGAGGAAGCCGATCTCCACCAGCGCGCGCTCCCAGTGGGCGAGCAGTCCCGCCACCTGGGCGGCGTCCGCCACCTGCGGCTGGGCGGCGCCTGCCGGCACCGCAAAGCCGCCCAGCGCCATGCGCCATTCGTAGGCGATGACCTGGACCGCCGCACCGAGGTTGAGCGAGCCGAAGCCCGGATCGGTGGGGATGGAGAGCGCCACATGGCAGCGGTACACGTCGTCGTTGGCCATGCCGAAGCGCTCGCTGCCGAACAGGAAGGCCACGCCGGTCTGCACGGGAGGGCTTCCAGGGGTTGAAGCGTTTTCGGCCTCCAGCGCTTGTTCTGCCTGCGCTGGCAGCTCCTGTTTCAATAGCGCCTCGAAGTGCGGGCGCGGTGCGCGGGTGGGCGGGCCGAAGTCGCGCGGCGTCATGGCCGTGGCGCACAGGTGGCTCATGCCATCAAGCGCCTCGTCCAGCGTGGCGACGATGCGCGCGTTCTCCAGCACGTCGAGGGCGCCGCTGGCGCGCTGGATGGTTTCCTCGCGCCGCAGCACGTTGGGCCAGCGCGGCGCGACCAGCACCAGGTCGCCGAAGCCCATGGTCTTCATCGCGCGCGCCGCGGCGCCGACGTTGCCGGCATGGCTGGTGTTGATGAGGATGAAGCGGGTTTTCATGGGGGCAAAAGGCAGGGCTGGCAAGCCCGCCATTGTCGCTGGCGGGGCGGTAAAATTGCAGCATTGCCGCCGTGCGCATCGCCGCATGCGCCCTTTGTTCCGCTCTTCACACAATCCATGTCGTCCAACCTGCACCCCATGCTCAACGTGGCCATCAAGGCCGCCCGCGCCGCCGGCGCCATCATCAACCGCGCCGCGTTGGATGTGGAGTCCGTGCGCATTTCGCAAAAGCAGGTCAACGACTTCGTGACGGAGGTGGACCAGGCCGCCGAGCAGGCCATCATCGAGACGCTGCTCACCGCCTACCCGGACCATGGCATCCTGGCCGAGGAGTCGGGCGGCACCCACGGTGCGCGGAACGCGGATTTGGTCTGGATCATCGACCCGCTGGACGGCACGACCAACTTCATCCACGGCTTCCCGGTCTACTGCGTGAGCATCGCGCTGTCGGTGCGCGGCAAGATCGAGCAGGCCGTGGTCTACGACCCCACGCGCAACGACCTGTTCACCGCCACGCGCGGACGCGGCGCCTACATGAACGAGCGCCGCATCCGCGTGAGCAAGCGCACCCAGCTCAAGGACTGCCTGCTGTCCACCGGTTTCCCGTTCCGCCCCGGCGACAACTTCAAGTGCTACCTGCAGATCATGTCCGACGTGATGCACCGCACCGCCGGCCTGCGCCGCCCCGGCGCCGCCGCGCTGGACCTGGCGTACGTGGCCGCGGGCTTCACCGACGGCTTCTTCGAGACCGGCCTCTCGCCCTGGGACGTGGCAGCCGGCTCGCTGCTGGTCACCGAGGCGGGCGGCCTGATCGGCAACTTCACGGGCGAGGCCGACTTCATCGACCAGCGCGAATGCATGGCCGCCAACCCGCGCATCTACGGGCAACTCGTGCCCCTGCTCGGCAAGTACAGCAAGTTCGCCAGCGCCGGCGACAAGGCTGCGGTGCGCCAGGCGGCGCGTGAAGGCATACAGGAAGAGGGCGTGCAGGTAGAAGGAGAAGGCGGCGCGGGCGCGGGCGAGGCGGCGGACTGATTACGCCGCCGGCTCAGTCGTCGGCATAGCGCTGCGCGATGCCGCGGAAGTCTTCCGTCAGTTCCATGAAGGCGTCCACGATGTCGGGGTCGAAGTGCGTGCCGCGCCCCTTGCTCACGATCGCGCATGCCTGCTCGTGCGTGAATGCGGGCTTGTACACGCGCCGGCTGATGAGCGCGTCGTACACGTCGGCCACGGCCATGAGGCGCGCCGACACGGGGATCGCGTCCCCCACGAGCCCCTCGGGGTAGCCGCTGCCATCCCATTTCTCCTGGTGGCTGTAGGCGATCTCCTTGGCCGTCTGCAGGAACTCCACCTTCGTTCCCAGGCGCCGCTCGGCCTCCTCGATGGCGTCGCGGCCCAGCGTGGTGTGGGTCTTCATGATCTCGAACTCCTCGACCGTGAGCTTGCCGGGCTTGAGCAGGATGCTGTCGGGGATGCCGATCTTGCCGATGTCGTGCAGCGGGGCCGACTTGTAGAGCATGTCGATGGTGCGGTCGTTGTTGAGCGCATCGACGAAGCGCGGGTGGTAGCGCAGCTTCTCTGCCAGCGTACGCACGTAGAGCTGCGTGCGGCGGATGTGGTTGCCGGTCTCGTTGTCGCGCGTCTCGGCCAGCGAGGCCATGGCCATGATGGTGACGTTCTGGATCGCGCGCACCTCCAGCGTGCGCAGCGCCACCTCGCGCTCCAGGTAGGCGCTCTTGTCGCGCAGGAAGTCGGCCGTGGCCTTGAGCGACAGGTGCGTCTGCACGCGCGCGCGCAGGATCGGCGGGCTGATCGGCTTGGTGATGTAGTCGACCGCGCCGATCTCCAGGCCGCGGTGCTCGTCCTCGGTATTGCTGCGCGCGGTCAGGAAGATGACCGGGATGTCGCGCGTGGCGGCGTGCGCCTTGAGCTGCCGGCACACTTCGTAGCCGTCCATGTCGGGCATCATGATGTCGAGCAGCACCAGGTCCGGCGGCATGTCGCCATGGGCGATCTTCAATGCCTTTTCGCCGCTGTTGGCCACTTTCACGCGGTAGTGGGCCTTGAGCAGGCTGCCCATGAGCGCCAGGTTGTCGGGCGTGTCGTCCACCACGAGCACGGTGGCGATGGGCTTGTCGACCAGCGACGGCTGGTCCATGGGAGCGGGCACGATGTCCATGGGCATTCCTGAAGGCAGAACGTCAAGGCAGCCAGTGCGAAAGGGCTGCCGCGCCGGCTGCCGCTCGCAGCGCCTGCAGCGCCAGATCGAAATCGAAGTTTTCCATGTGCTCCTCCACCGCGCGGAACTCGCGCCCCAGCATGGCAAAGAGCATAGGTCCATTGTGTTGCAAAACATCAATGGCTGCCGAATCATTTTCCGACAGCAGGGCGGCGAGCCGGCGCAGGGCGGCTTCGGCCTGGGCCGTCGCGGCGTCCACGGCGGCGGGCGCCGGCGCGCCGCCGCCGCGGGCGCCGGCCCAGGCGTCGATGCTGGCAATCACCGGGGCCAGCGCGGCATCGGCGGCATCGACCAGCCCATGCACATCCGCGGCTGGCTGCCCGGCGCGGATGGCGTCCTCCACCGCCGCCGCGGCCTGCTGCAGCGCCGTGGCGCCGATGCTGCCGGCCAGGCCCTTGAGCGTGTGCGCCAGGGGCTCCGCCTCCGCGGCATGCGCGCGCCCATCCGGCGCGGCGCCGGCCACTGCCGCGCGGATGGCCTGCACCGCCTCGCGCTGTCCGGCGGCGAAGCGCTCCAGCAGTTCGGCATAGAGCGCCGCATTGCCCGCCATGTGGCGCATGCCGGACACGGTGTCGAGCCCGTCGATCTGCGGCGGCGCTACCGCTGCGCGGCCCTGCGCAGGCCGGTGCGGCGCCTGCGCGGGTGCGGCACCCAGCCCGGGGCGCGGGCGGATCCAGCGGCCCAGCGCCCGCCACAGCGCGGCGGGGTCGATGGGTTTGGCCAGATGGTCGTCCATGCCCGCGGCCAGGCAGCGCTCGCGGTCGGCGGCGATGGCGTTGGCCGTCATGGCGACGATGGGCAGGCCCGCCTGCGCCGGGTCCGCGCGCAGGGCGCGGGTGGCCTCCAGGCCGTCCATCACTGGCATTTGCATGTCCATGAGCACGATGTCGTAGCGCGTGGCGTGCGCCATGTCGAGGGCGACCTGGCCGTTGCCCGCCACGTCCACCGCGAAACCGGCATTCTGCAGCAGCTCGCACGCCACCTGCTGGTTCAGGTCGTTGTCCTCCACCAGCAGGATGCGGGCGCCGCGCACCGCCGCCACGGCGGCGGTGCCGTCATCGCCGGCGGGCACGGGCGCGGGCGCGCGCGGCGCGCGCCGGCCCAGCACGCGCAGCAGCGCCTCGAACAGCGTCGAGGGGTTGACCGGCTTGGGCAGCACTTCCGTGATGCCCTGGGCGCGGGCGCGCCGCACCACGCTCTCGTCGCCGAAGGCGGTGGCCATGAGCAGGTGCGGCGCATGGCTGCCGGCGGCGCGCAGGGCCCGGGCGAGCTCGAAGCCGTCCATGACGGGCATCAGCAGGTCCAGCACCGCCACGTCGAAGGGCCGCTGCCGCGCCTCGGCATCGTGCACCGCCTGCAAGGCGTCGGCGGCGCTGTAGACCGGCACCACCTGGAAGCTCATGGCACGCAGCATCTCGGCCAGCACCAGCGCGGCGTGCTCGTTGTCGTCCACCACCAGGATGCGCCTGCCGCGCAGGTCGAGGTCGGGCAGCAGCGCGGGCCTGGCGGCGCCGCGGCCCAGCGGCACGGAAAGCCAGAAGGTGGAGCCGACGCCCGGCGTGCTGTATACGCCCACCTGACCGTGCATGAGTTCGGCCAGGCTCTTGCAGATTGCCAGGCCCAGGCCGGTGCCGCCGTACCTGCGGGTGGTGGAGGCGTCGGCCTGCTGGAAGCTCTGGAACAGCCGCTGCATCTGCTCGGGCGACAGGCCGATGCCGGTGTCGCGCACCTCGAAGCGCACCAGCACGTCGCGGGGCCCCTGCTCTGCGGCGCGCACGGCAACTTCCACTTCGCCGCGCTCGGTGAACTTGATTGCGTTGTGTACGTAGTTGATGAGGATCTGTCCCAGCCGCAGCGCATCGCCCACGAGGTTGGGCGGCACATCGTGGGCCACGTTGAGGATCAGCTCCAGGTTCTTGGCCGCGGCCTTGTGCGCCATCACGTCGGCCACGCTGCCGAGCAGCGATTCGAGCGCGAACGGCGCAGCCTCCACGTCGAGCTTGCCGGCCTCGATCTTGGAGAAGTCCAGGATGTCGTTGATCACCCCCATGAGGTGCTCGCCCGCCTGCTGGATCTTGTCGAGATAGTCGCGCTGGCGCGGGTCCAGCCCGGTGCGCAGGGCCAGGTGCGTCATGCCCAGGATGGCGTTCATGGGCGTGCGGATCTCGTGGCTCATGTTGGCCAGGAAGTTGGCCTTGAGCTGGGCCGCATCTTCGGCCAGTTCCTTGGCCTGGCGCAGCTCCTGTTCGGCGCGGCGGCGGTCGGAGATGTCCACGAAGGTGCCGATGACGCCGCCCGGGGAGCCGTCGCTGCGGCGAAAGCCGCGCACCCAGTACAGCGTGTGCTGCACATGGCCGTCGCTGAAATGGATGTCCATCGTCTTGTGCACGGCGGCGCCCTGCTGCAGCGCATGGTCGCCGTCCTGCTGGAACTCCGCGCGCGTGGCGGGAGTGAAGAAATCCAGGTCCAGCGTCGTCTTGCCCTGCAGGTCCTCGCGCCGCACGCCGAACGCCTCTTCATAGGCGCGGTTGAATCCGAGGTAGCGGCCCTTGGCATCCTTGTAGAAGAGCGGGATCGGGATGGTGTCGATCAGCACGTCCTGGAACAGTAGCTGCTCGGCCAGGCGTTCTTCCAGCAGCTTCTGGTCGTGGATGTCCACCGCCACGCCCACGATGCGCTCGGCGCGCTCCTTGGCGTCGCGGAAGATGCGCGCGGCGCACAGCAGCCAGCGCACCTCCCCGTCGGGCAGCACGATGCGCCAGGAGTCGCGGTACTCGGTCTCGCCCATGCGCATGCAGGTCTTGAAGTGGGCATCGGCGCGCAGGCGGTCGGCGGGGTGCAGGTAGTCGATCCAGGCATCGGGGCGGATCTCGAACGCCCCGGGGCTCACGCCGAACATGCGCGCGAGCTGCGGCGTGCATACGTTGCGGCCGGTGCGGATGTTGAAGTCGAACACGCCGATGCCGCCCGTGCTCTGCGCAATCTCCAGCCGGTCGTTGGCTTCGCGCATGGCGACCTCGGCGCGCTGGATGTCGCTCACATCCTCGATGACCCAGATCGAGGCGTTCCGGTAGCCTTCGATGGCGATGGCCTGGCCCGAGATGCGGGCGGCGAACCGGCTGCCGTCGAGGCGCTGCAGCGTCAGGTCGGTGCGCACCGGTTGCAGCGTGCGCAGGCTGTCGCGGAACGTGGCGAGGAACGCGTCATACGCGCCCTGGCTGCCGAGCAACTGGGCCACCGGGCTGTCGGTGAGCTGCTCCGGCGTGCCGCCGAACAACCTGGCGAAGGCGGGGTTGAACTGCCGCACGGCGTTCTCGCTGGCCAGCAGGATCGGCGGTGCGTTGTCGAAAATGGCGTTGCGCTGCTCCAGCAGTTCGTTGAGCCGGCGCTCGCGCCGGGCCAGCTCCTGCTGCTCCTCCATGCGCTGGGTGATGTCCTCCAGCAGCCCGACGAAGGCGATGCGGCTGCCGCGCGCGTCGAGCACCGGCGAGATCGATGCATGCGCGTGGCAGATGCTGCCGTCGCGCCGCCGGTTGACGAAATGGCCGCTCCAGGGTCGGCCCGCGCCCAGCGCCTCCCGCATTTCCTGGAAGACCTGCGGCGGGGTCTGGCCGCTGGCCAGCAGCGAGGGATTTTTGCCGCGCACCTCGTCGAGCGCATAGCCCGTGCTGTGCTCGAACTGCGGGTTGACCCAGTCGATCATGCCCCCGGCATCGGTGATGAGCACGGCCACCGGGCTGGCCTCCAGCGCCGTGCCCAGGATGCTGAAGCGCGCCGTGGTTCGCGCCGCGTGGATGCGGTTGCGCGCGATCTCCAGCGCCAGCACGCCCAGCGCCAGCAGCGCCAGGAACGCCAAGCCGCCGACGCGCAGGCGCTCGGCCAGCGGCATCAGCGTGTCCGCCCGGGCCAGCGACACGAGCCGCCACGGCCCCGCCGGGTCGTTCCACTCCAGCGCATGGGTGGATACCAGGTAGGGCACGCCGTCGATCATGGCGTCGCGGGCGCGTGCATCGAAGGGCAGCGCGGTGGCCGCGCCGCGGTCAAAGCGGTGCCCGAACTGCTGCAGCGCGGCGATGGCGCCGATGCGCTCCTGCGTGAGCGGCGGCTCCACCGCGTACTGCCATTCGGGCCGCGTGGCCAGCACCGCCACGCCTTGCGGCGACAGCAGCAGCGCGGGCTGGCCGCTGTCGTCGAGCAGCTTCTGCAGCGGCGCTGCCGGCATGTGGAACACCAGTGCGCCGATGACCTGGCTCGCCGCGCTGGCGTCGTAGCGCAGCGGCGCCGCCAGGAACAGCGCCAGCTCGCCCGAAACGTCGTCGATGGCCGGGTACGAGACGCTCAGGCCCTTGAGCGCCTGCGCCACGTAGGGCCGCCAGAGCAGGTTGCGGCCCGTCAGGCGCGAGCCCTCGGTCTGGTGGGCCAGCACCGTGCCGTCCTCGCCGACGACCAGCGCCGCGTGGACGCCGTCGCGCGCGCGTGCGAGCGAGAGCACGGCCAGCGCCTCGGCGGCGTCGGGCGGCAGTTGGCGCTGCGCCATCTCCTTGATCTGTGGCTCGGCCAGGCCCATGAGCGTCAGCGCCGCCATGGCATTGCCCTGCTGCGTCCGCGCGGCGATGCCGCCGGCCAGGCGCTTCACGGCCTGGTCCAGCTCCGCATGGCGCTCCTGCGTGTGCTGCACCGCCATCCACTGCACCACGAGCGTCGCGCACAGCAGCGCCAGCGCCGCCGCCAGCGCCAGGCCGCGCCACTGGTGCCGCTGCCGGCCCAACACGTCATCGAGGATCATCCGGTCACTCCCGCCGTCCCGGCGCGGCATTGCGCGCTGCCCCCCGAGGGGGTGTTCGCTTGCTTGGGGCGGCCCGGTGCTGCGCTCGGGATTGCCCCCACGCTCCCCACTGCGTGTGGTTCGCTGCCCCCCGAGGGGCGTTCGCTTGCTTGGGGCGGCCCGGCGCTGCGCTCGGGATTGCCCCCACGCTCCCCACTGCGTGTGGTTCGCTGCCCCCCGAGGGGGCGTTCGCTTGCTTGGGGCGGCCCGGCGCTGCGCTCATGGGTGCTGCACGGGCAATTCTTCCGCCGGCACGGGCCGGCCGAACAGGTAGCCCTGGAACGCGTCGCAGCCGTGCGCGCGCAGGAAGTCGCGCTGCGCGGATGTTTCCACGCCCTCGGCCACGGCACGCAGCCCCAAGCTGCGCGCCAGGGTCAGGATGGTGCGCACGATGGCGGCGTCGTTGGCGTTGGAGGGCAGGCCGCGCACGAACGAGCGGTCGATCTTCAGCTCGTCGAGCGGCAGCCGCTGCAGGTAGCCGAGCGACGAATAGCCGGTGCCGAAATCGTCGAGCGAGAAGCCCACGCCATGGTCCTTGAGCCGCCGCATCTTGCCGATGGCGTCCTCCACGTCGCCGAGCAGCATGCTCTCGGTCAGTTCCAGGCGCAGCAGGCCGGGATGCGCGCCGCTGGCCTGCAGGGCGGCTAGCACGCCGTCGGCGAAGTCGGGCTGGCGGAAGGTGCGCGCACTCACGTTGACTGCGATGCCCAGCGTGCGGGTGGCAGAGTCTGCCGCCCAGCGCACGAGCTGTGCGCAGGCTGCCTCCAGCACCTGCTGGCTCAGTTCGAGGATGAGGCTGGACTGCTCGGCGATGGCGATGAACTCGCCTGGCAGCACCAGGCCGCGCTGCGGGTGGCGCCAGCGCGCCAGGGCCTCGGCGCCGCGGATGCGGCCCTCGGCATCCACCACGGGCTGGTAGTAGGCGACGATCTCGCCGCGCGCCATGCCCTGGCGCAGGTCGGCCTCCAGCGCGGCGCGCGCGCTGGCGGCGGCCTGCATGGCGGGGTCGAAGAAGCGCTGCGTGTTGCGCCCCGCGGCTTTGGCCTGGTACATGGCCAGGTCGGCGCGCTTGAAGATCTCGTCGGTGCGCTCGCGCTGGGCGCCGAACAGTGTGATGCCGATGCTCGGCGTGCTGTAGTGCGGCTGGCCGACGAGCACGAAAGGCTCGTTGAGCGTGGCCAGCAGCTTCAGGCCCACGCGCTCGGCCTGCTGGGCAGCGGTGTGCGCGTCCCCGCCCAGCTCGTGCAGCAGCACCACGAACTCGTCGCCGCCGAGCCGGGCCACCGTGTCGTTGTCGCGCACGCAGGCCAGCAGCCGCTCGGCCACCTGCGTGAGCTGGCGGTCGCCCATGTCGTGGCCCAGGGTGTCGTTGAGGTCCTTGAAGTTGTCCAGGTCGATGAACAGCAGCGCCCCGTGGTAGCCGCCGCGCACGCAGGCCGCCACGGCATGCTGCAGCCGGTCGGTGAGCAGGCGGCGGTTGGGCAGGCCCGTCAGCGCGTCGTAGAAGGCCAGGCGCTGGATATCCTCCTCGGCCTGCTTGCGGTCGGTGACGTCCATCGAGAAGCCGTGCGACAGCACCGCGCCGTCGGCTTCGAGGCGCGGCGCGGCGTTCGACAGGTGCCAGCGCACGCTGCCGTCGGGCAGGTTCACGCGGTATTCGCACTGCCAGGGCAGTAGCTGCGCGCGCGACAGCTCGGAGGAGGCCAGCACGCGCGGCAGGTCGTCCGCATGTATGCGGGCCAGCAGGTGGCGCTTGTCGCGCTCGATGTCCTGCGGCGCCAGCCCCAGCATGTCTTGCACCGCATCGCTCAGGTAGAGGAAGCGGCCCTTTTCGCCCGGGCGCGAGCGGTACTGGAAGATGTAGCCCGGCAGGCGGCTGGCGATCTGCTGGATCAGCGCCAACTGGTCGCGTAGCTGGACGCCGATGTGGTGGGCCTCGGTGATGTCCTGCACCACGCCGATCTCCATGTCGTGCGGCGGGCCCACGCGCTGGATGCTGCAGCGGATGCGGCGCTGCCGCCCGTCGGGGTGGTTCCAATCGTGGTCGAACGGCGTGCCGTCGGCGCGGTCGCACGCGGCCTTGAAGCGCGGGCGGTCCTCCGCCGGCAGGCCGAGGATGGCCGTCGCGTGGTCCATCGTGGCCTGCGGCACCATGCCCGCGATGCGGAAGAGTCCCGGCGACCAGTGCGCCAGCGGCTCGTGCAGCCGCCGCGTCCAGTGGCCGATCTGCGCCACCCGCTCCATCGTGGAATAGAGCGCCAGTTGTTCCTGCAGCCGCGCATTGCTCTGCGCCAGCGCCAGCGCGCTGAACTCGCTGTGCGCGCGCATCTGCGTCTCGCGCGTGACGTCGCGGAGATTGGCCGCCACGCGGTCGGGCGCCGTCGTGTACACCCACATGTCCCAGGCCAGCATGATCTGCCCGTCCTCGCGGCACACGTGGCGGCGCGCCTGCGGCGCCCCGGTGTGCCTGGCCATGTAGATCAGCTTGGCCAGGGCGGCCAGCGCGTGGGGGGCGAAGAACGCGGCCAGCGGCTGGCCCACGCTGGCCGCGCAGGCGCGCCCGAGCAGCGCATCGGCGGCGGGGTTGGCGGCCAGCAGCAGCGGTGTGCCGTCCTGCGGGGCGTGGACGAACTCCATCACCGCGAACGGCAGGCCGGCAACCAGGGCCCGCAGGTGTCCGCCGCCGTCGGCGCAGGGCTGCGATGCCCGGGCCGGGGTGGGAGTGGGGAAGGTGTCCACGAATGCCAAAAGTCTGTTCACACTCCGCGATGGAACTGCGCCGCGCCGCCCATGCTGCACGGGTGTTGCGAATGGTTACGGGATACTAAGGCAAACCGGCGCCCGTGCCCACTCTCTCTCTCTCAGTCTCCTCGCGGGTTCGCCAGCGCCTGCGCGCAGGCATGGGCGCTGGCCCAGGCCCACTGGAAGTTGTAGCCGCCCAGCCAGCCGGTGACATCCACCACCTCGCCGATGAAGTACAGCCCCGGCTGGGCGCGCGCCTCCATGGACTGCTGCGACAGCGCGCGCGTGTCCACGCCGCCCAGCGTGACCTCGGCCTTCCGGTAGCCCTCGGTGCCGGTGGGCGTGAGCTGCCAGCGCGCGAGCTGCTGCGCCAGCCGCGCCAGCGCCTTGTCCGTCGCCTCGTTGATGGGGCGCTGCCACTCCGCGCTCTGCTGCACCCAGGCGTCGGCCAGGCGGGCCGGCACCAGCGCGGCAAGCTCGTTGGCGACCAGCCTGCGCGAGCGCGCCTTGGCCTGCGCCAGCGCGGCGGGCAAGTCCACGCCGGGCGCGAGGTCGATGGCCAGCGGCGCGCCTTCGCGCCAGTAGCTCGATATCTGCAGCACCGCCGGGCCCGACAGGCCGCGGTGGGTGAACAGCAAGTCCTCGTCGAAGGCCATGCGGGATTTCCTTTTGCCGCCGGGCCGCCCCAAGGCAAAAGCGGCTCCCTCGGGGGGCGGCGACCCGCGCAGCGGCGCAGCGTGGGGGGCTTCATGATCTCCAGTGCCGATCGCCACCGGCAGCGCCAGCCCGGCGAGCTGCGCGTAGGGCGCCCAGGCGGCGCCGTCGAAGGTGAGCGGCACCAGGCCCGGGCGGCGCTCCACGAGCGGGATGCCGAACTGCTGCGCCAGCCGGTAGCCGAGGTCGCTGGCGCCGATCTTCGGGATCGACAGCCCGCCCGTGGCCACCACCAGGCTGCGCGCCCGCACGGCGCCGCGGTCGGTATCGATTTGATAGCTGCCACCGCCCGTCCTGCCTGCGCTGGAGGCCGAAAACACTACTTTTTTCAGGCCGCATGGCTGCCAGCGCGTAACGCCACCCGCCGCGCATTCGGCCAGCAGCATGGCGATGATGTCCTCCGCCGAGCGGTCGGCGAACAACTGGCCCTTGTGCTTCTCGTGGAAGGCGATGCCGTGCTTTTGTACCAGTGCGACGAAATCCGCCGGCGTGTAGCGCGCCAGCGCCGAGCGGCAGAACTGCGGGTTCTGGCCCGTGAAGTGCTTGTGCGGCGCGGCAGGGTCCAGGTCGCGGTTGGTGAAGTTGCAGCGCCCGCCGCCGGAGATGCGGATCTTCTCGGCCACTTTGTCGGCATGGTCGACGAGCAGCACGCGCAGGCCGCGCTGGCCGGCCTGCGCGGCGCAGAACAGGCCGGCGGCGCCCGCGCCGACGATGACGGCATCGAAATCTTGCATGGCGCGCAGTGTAGGCCGCAGCCGCGCCATGCCACCATGCCATCGCGCCCGTGCACGGCGCACCTGCCCAAACGCGGGCGGACGCGGGTGCCGCCAGCCGCTATAACCGTGGCCCATGCATGCCTGCACCGCCGCTCTTGCCTGGGTCTGGATTCCCATCGTGGTCTGGGCCGCCTTTGCCCAGACCGTGCGCAACGCCGCGCAGCGCAGCCTGACGCGCGAGGCGGGCACGCTGTCGGCCACGCTGGCGCGCTTCCTCTACGGCCTGCCGTGCGCGGCGGCATGGCTGCTGGCGGTATGGGGCGGGCAGGGCGGCGGGGCGCTGCCGGGGCTGGCGCCGGGCTACCTGGGCTGGCTCGCGCTGGGGGCGGTGTCGCAGCTCGGGGCCACGGCGGCGCTGCTGCGCGCGATGCAGGAGCGCAACTTCATCGTCGCCATCACCTGGTCCAAGACCGAGGTGCTGCAGGTGGCGCTGTTCTCCGCCCTGTTCCTCGGCGAGCCGCCGGGCCCGTGGCAGATGGCGGCGATGGCCGTGGCGGTGGCCGGCGTGGCGCTGCTGTCGCGCCCCGCGAGCGGTGGTGCCGCGCCGCAGGGGCCTGCAGGCCGCGCTGCGGCGCAGAGGTGTGCGGGCCGCGCTGCGGCGCAGAGGTGTGCAGGCCGCGCTGCGGCCTGGGGCCTGGCGTCGGGGGCGCTGTTCGCGCTGTCCGCCGTGGGCTTTCGCGGCGCCGCGCTGCGCCTGGGGCCGGAGGTCTCGCCCTGGCTGGCCGGGGCCTGGGGCGTGCTGTGGGCGCAGGCGCTGCAAAGCCTGCTGCTGGGCGGCTATCTGGCGCTGCGCGATCCGGTGGGGCTGGCGGCCACCGGGCGTGCCTGGCGGCTGTCGCTGGTGGCGGGCTCGATGGGCGCGCTGGCCTCGATCGGCTGGTTCACCGCCATGGCGCTGCGCCCGGCGGCGGACGTGCGCACGCTGGGCATGGTGGAGGTGCTGTTCAGCTATGCCGTCTCGCGCCGGCTGTTCGGCGAAAAGCTGGCGGCGCGCGAGCGCTGGGGGCTGCTGCTGGTGGCCGCGGGACTCGTGGGCGTCTGCGCGGCCCTGTGATTCAGGCCGTGTGCAGGCGCGCCCGCCGCCGCCACGCCGCGCACCACGTCGCCCACCACGATGATCGCGGGGCTGGCCAGGCCGTGCGCCGCGATGGCGGCGCCCAAACTGCCCAGCGTGGCCACCGCATGCCGCTGCGCGGGCAGGCTGGCGTTCTGCACCACGGCCACGGGCGTGGCGGCGGGCAGGCCCTGCAGCAGCCCGTGCTGGATGGCGTCCACGCCGCGCACGCCCATGTAGATCACCAGCGTGAGCCGCGCCGCGTGCGCGGTGGCGGCCAGTTGCGCCCAGTCCACGCCCGTGTCGCCGGGCTGGGCGTGGCCGGTGATGAACACCACGCCGTGCGCATGGTCGCGGTGCGTGAGTGGGGCGCCCAGCGTGGTCAGCGCGGCCAGGCCCGAGGTGATGCCGTTGACCACCGTGACGGCGATGCCTTCGGCGCGCAGGTGCTCCACTTCCTCGCCGCCGCGCCCGAAGATGAACGGGTCGCCGCCCTTCAGCCGCACCACGCGGTGGCCTTCGCGCACCGCCGTGGCCATGAGCTTTTCGATGAACGCCTGCGGCGTGCTCTTGCAGCCGCCGCGCTTGCCCACGCGCACGATGCGCGCGCCGGGCGCGGCCAGGGCCACGATGTCGGGGCCGACGAGATCGTCCACGAACAGCACGGTGGCGCGCTGTATGGCGCGCACGGCCTTGAGCGTGAGCAGTTCCGGGTCGCCGGGGCCCGCGCCCACGAGCGTGCAGCTTCCTTGCGTGTTCATAGCTGTCCTGCCAGTTCGGTGATGTGCCCGACCTGCCGCGCGATCGCCGCGGGCACGGGGGCGCCGCCTTCGAGCACGCGGCGCGTGTAGGCGGCGGTGCTGGCCGCGTCGATGTCCGTGGGCAGGCCGGGCACCTCGGCCAGCGTGCCCGGCTGCTGCGCGTCGAGCACGCGGTGTTCGCCGCGCAGCCAGGCGTCGTAGCGCGGGCTGCGGCGCGGGTCCGCCGCCACCTCGCCCTCCAGCCCGCGCGAGAGCAGGGCGTTCATGCCCAGCAGCGCGAAGGTGCCGCCGATCATGTCGAAGTATTCCGGGTGCGTGTAGGCGGTGACCACGATGGCCCTGGCGTCGCCGGGGTTCATGAGCTTCACCGCGCTATGGCCCGGGTTGCGCAGACCCACCGCCTGGCGCACTTCCAGCAGGCGTTGCAGGCCGGGGTGCAGCAATGCGGTGGCGATGTGGGCCACTTCGCCGTCTGCTATTTTTTCAGGAGCTGCCAGCGCAGGTATATCAAGCGCTTCAAGCACATTTTGTGCTGTAACGCGGCGCGCCTCGGTCTGTGCGCCGTGCAGCAGCACCGGCAGGCCCTGGCGCGCCAGCAGCAGCGCCAGCAGCGGCGTGAGCACCGGCAGGCGGCGCGCGCCGTTGTAGCTGGGCAATACGACGAGGGGCCGGCCGGTGGCGGGGAAGCGCGCCAGCCGCGCGTGCGTGGCGTCGAGGAAGCCGGCCATCTCGTCGGCCGTCTCGCCCTTGATGCGCATGGCCAGGCAGAACGCGCCCACCTCCAGGTCGGTCACGGCGCCGTCGAGCACCTGACCGAACAGGTCGGCGGCCTGTTCGCGCGCGAGCGGCCTGGCGCCGCGCGCGCCGCGGCCGATTTCCTTGATGTACTGGCTGATGCTCATGGAGGATGAGGGTGCTTGCGTCGTGGGGAATGAATGCCGCAAGCCGGTCATTGTCGGGCAGGGTTGATTACCAGTGGTTATATGGGGATTGATGCGGGCGGGTTTCGGTCGCGCTCGCTGATGGTGTGCGGGCGTGCGCCCCGTGCCGGCGCCACCGAGATGCGCGCGTACACTCGTCCTCCATGTTGGTGCTCGGCATCGAATCCTCCTGCGACGAAACCGGCGTGGCGCTGGTGCAGACCCGCCCGGACGGCGCCACGCCCGCGCTGCGCGCCCACGCGCTGCACACGCAGATCGCCATGCACCAGGCCTACGGCGGCGTGGTGCCCGAGCTGGCCAGCCGCGACCACATTCGCCGCGTGCTGCCGCTCACCGAAACCGTGCTGGCCGATGCCGGCGCCGCGCTGGCCGACATCGACGTGGTGGCCTACACGCGCGGCCCCGGCCTGGCTGGCGCGCTGCTGGTGGGCGCGGGCATTGCCTGCGCTCTAGGCGCGGCGCTGGACGTGCCCGTGCTGGGCGTGCACCACCTCGAAGGCCATCTGCTGTCGCCGTTCCTGAGCGCCGACCCGCCGCAGTTCCCGTTCGTGGCGCTGCTGGTGTCGGGCGGGCACACGCAGCTCATGCGCGTGGACGGCGTGGGCCGCTACGAACTGCTGGGCGAAACCATCGACGACGCCGCCGGCGAGGCGTTCGACAAGAGCGCCAAGCTCATGGGCCTGGGCTACCCCGGCGGGCCGGCGCTCTCCAGGCTGGCCGAGCAGGGTGACGCGCAGGCGTTCAAGCTGCCGCGCCCGCTGCTGCACAGTGGCGATCTGGATTTTTCTTTCGCCGGCCTGAAGACGGCGGTGCTGACGCAGGCGAAGAAACTGGGCGACGGGCTGGACGCCCGCCGGGCCGACCTGGCCGCCAGCACGCAGGCCGCGATCGTCGAGGTGCTGGTCAAGAAGACGCTGGCCGCGCTGCAGCGCACGGGCCTGCAGCGCGTGGTGGTGGCCGGCGGCGTGGGCGCCAACCGGCTGCTGCGCGCACAGCTCGACGCGGCCTGCGCGGCGCGCCGGGTGCGCGTGCACTACCCCGAGATGCATTTGTGCACCGACAACGGCGCCATGATCGCCCTGGCCGCCGCCATGCGGCTGCAGTCGGGCCGGCAGCAGGCGGTGCGCGACTACGGCTTCGGCGTACTGCCGCGCTGGCCGCTGGCTGAACTGGAGGCGGTGCCGGCATGATGGACGGGGGCGGCGCCACGGAACCCGCGCGACCGGCGCGGGTCTTCTTCCGACAACGCCCCGACCTGCTTCGCAACCCCATGCGTACTTTCCGAACCTTCCGCCCTTCCGCTGCACTGTGCGCGGCAGCCATCGCCGCGGGCCTGCTGGCGGGCTGCGCGGGCCTGCCGGGGCGACCGTCCTCCATGCATGAAGTGGTGTCGGCCGAAGACTTCGACTCCACCACCACGCACACGCGCCGTTTCGACGCCCCGACAGGCGCCACCTGCGAGGCCGCGCGCCGCGCCCTGCTGAGCCAGGGCTACATGATCGGCACCGCCACGGAGGACATGGTCATCGGGCGCAAGAACTTCCAGGTGTCGGGCGAGGACCACCTCGAACTCGAGTTCCGCGTGGTCTGCGCCCGCGAAGGCGCGGAGCAGAAGACCAGCCTCGCCTTCGCCAGCGCGCTGCAGGACCGCTACGCGGTCAAGAAGGTCAACAACTCCGCTTCGCTCGGCGTCGGCAGCCTGGGCTCGCTGTCGCTGCCGTTCTCGGCCAGCGACGACGCCATGGTCAAGGTGGCGAGCGAAACCGTGTCCGACGCGCGCTTCTACGAAGGCTTCTTCGCCCTGCTGGAGCGTTTCCTGGCGCAGCGCCCGGCGCTGCAGTCTTCCACCGCCGCCGCCTCGGCGGCGGCCCCCGTCAAGTGAGCGTCCGCAAAAAGGCCGCTGCATGCAGCGGCCTGCGGCATGCGCGCGCAGGCGCCACGGAACTCACTGGATCATGAGCTGCACCGCGCTGCGCGCGGGGGCCTTGCGGGCCAGCGTGAGTGTGAGCACGCCGTTTTCCAGCTTGGCGCCGCTGGCGGCCACGTCCACGTCCTGCGGCAACTCGTAGGCGGCCTTGAACGCGCGCGGGGCGTCGGCCACGCTTTCCACGCGCACCACGCCGCCTTCGATGCCGACCTGCAACTGCTCGCGCGAGAGGCCCGGCACATCGATCTGCACGGTGTAGGCGCTGTCGTCCTGCGTGATGGCATGGCCGCGGCTGCGGGCCTGGGCGGGCGCGAACAGCGTGTCGCTGAACAGGCGCTCCAGGGTCAGGTCGAAGGCGCGCGGGGTGACGCCGTAGGCGGCGCGGCGGATGACGGGGGCGAAGATCATGAGAGGCTCCTATTACACTGCGCGGCTCTCAACCACGAGCGCCGCATGTCCTGCATCTGCGCGCCGCACCGTGCTTTTCAAGGGAGACCCCATGCACAAATATCTCCGCCGCGCGGTCTTGAAATCCGCCGCGCTGGCGCTATGCGCCGCCCCGCTGGCCGCCATGGCGCAGGCCGCGCCCGTCAAGATCGCCATGATCGAAAGCCTCAGCGGCCCGTTCGCCAACACGGGCGAGGCCGTGTTCCGCAACCTGCTCTGGGCCACCGAGCGCATCAACGCGCGCGGCGGCCTGCAACTGCCCGGCGGCGCGCGGCCCCTGCAACTGCTGCGCTACGACAGCAAGGGCAGCAACGAGGAGGCGCTTTCCGCGCTGCGCGCGGCCATCGACGACGGCGCACGCTTCGTCATGCAGGGCAACTCGTCGGCCACGGCGGCGGCGCTGATCGACGCCATCGGCAAGCACAACGAGCGCGAACCGGCGCGGCGCGTGCTGTTCCTCAACTACGCCGCCGTCGATCCGGCGCTGACCAACGAACGCTGCAGCTTCTGGCACTTCCGCTTCGACGCACACGCCGACATGCGCATGGCCGCGCTCATGCAGGTGGTGCAGGCCGACAAGGCGCTCGTCAGTGCCTACCTGATCGGGCAGGACTACAGCTTCGGTCAGGCCGTGCTGCGCGAGGCCCGGCGCCAGCTCGCCGCGCTGCGCCCCGACGTGCGGATCGTGGGCGAGGAGCTGCACCCGCTGGGCCGCGTGAAGGACTTTGCGCCCTATGCCGCGAAGATCATGGCCAGCGGCGCGCAGGCCGTGGTCACGGGCAACTGGGGCAACGACCTGACGCTGCTCGTGAAGGCCGCGCGCGAGAGCGGCTTCAATGGCATGTTCTACACCTTCTACGGCAACGCCCTGGGCGCCCCGGCGGCGCTGGGCGATGCCGGCGTGGGCCGGGTAGTGGCCGTGGCCGACTGGATGCCCAACGTGCCCGACGCGCACAGCGCGGCGTTCTACGAGGCGTTCCGCCAGCGCTTCCCCAGGCCCGAGGACGACTACGTGCACATGCGCATGCAGCTCATGGTGGAGGCGCTGGCCCAGGCCGTCGAGCGCGCGGGTGGAACCGATGTCGTGGCCGTGGCGCGCAGTCTGGAGACCGCCAGCGTGCAGCTCGCGGGCCGCGCGGGCGCGATGCGCGCGGCGGACCATCAGTTGCAGCAGCCGCTGGTGGTGGGCGTGATGGACCGCAAGGGCGCGCCGGGCGTGCGCTTCGACGTGGAGGGCTCGGGCTACGGCTTCCGCGTGGTTCGTGACATCCCCGCCGCCGAGGCCGAAATGCCCACGACCTGCCGCATGCGCCGGCCCTGAGGACCGGCTTCTTCCCCCGTTCTGTCGCGCTGGCGGAACGCAACGGCACCCGGGTGACGGCGATCGGGAGCCCATGGCGGCGCGGGGAAAGTGGGATACTGCCACGATATTTTGGAGCATGGGCATGCATACCGACAACCTTTCCTCCTGGACCCACGAGCATGTGTTCGACACCGGTAGCGCCGCCGCCGAGCGCGGCACGCGCTGGGTGCTGGCGATCACGCTGGCGATGATGGCGGTGGAGATCGGCGCGGGCGGCTGGTTCAACTCCATGGCGCTGCTGGCCGATGGCTGGCACATGAGCTCGCATGCCGTGGCCATTGGCGTCAGCGCCTTCGCCTACGCGGCGGCGCGCCGCTATGCGCGCGACAGGCGCTTCGCCTTCGGCACCTGGAAGATAGAGATCCTCGGCGGCTTCGCCAGCGCGCTGGCGCTGCTGTTCGTGGCGGCGTGGATGGTGGCGGGCTCGGTGCAGCGGCTGTTCGCGCCCCAGCCCATCCATTACCGCGAGGCGGTCGTCGTCGCCGTGCTCGGCCTGCTGGTGAACGTGGCGTGCGCCGCCATCCTTGCGCGCGCGCACGACCATGGCCATGACCATGGGCATGCGCACCACCATGCGCATGCCGGCGACCACCATCGCCACGACGACCTGAACCTGCGCTCGGCCTACCTGCACGTGCTGGCCGACGCGGCCACGTCGGTGCTGGCGATCACGGCGCTGCTGGGCGGCTGGCACTTCGGCTGGGTCTGGCTGGACCCGGCCATGGGCATCGTGGGCGCGGTGCTGGTGGCCTTGTGGTCGCGCGGGCTGCTCGCGGAGACGGGCCGGGTGCTGCTCGACCGCGAGATGGACCACCCCGTGGTGCAGGAGATCCGCGAGGCGGTGGAGCAGCATGGCGCGGCCGGCCAGGCGCGCGTGAGCGACCTGCACGTCTGGCGCGTGGGCCGGCAGTCCTTTGCCTGCGCGATCGGCATCGTGACGCATGACCGCGCGCTCACGCCGCAGCAGGTGCGCGGCTGGCTCGCGGTGCACGAGGAGATCGCGCACGCTACGGTCGAGATCGTGTTCTGCGACGGCGACGGCGCCGTCGCCGCCGCGTCCGCGCGAGGCTGACCCGGCTACGGCGCCACCAGCCGCGCCGCCGCCACCGCGCGCCCCAGCTCGCTCACGGCCATGGCGTAGTAGCTGCTCCAGTTGTAGCGCGTGATGGCGTAGAAGTTCTCGGTGCCGGCCACGTAGGTGGGCGCATCGCCGCCGTTTTGCAGCTCCACCAGCGCCAGCGGGCCGGCGTGGCTGTCGGCGTCGCCGTCGAGCAGCGCGCCCAGCGCCATGAAGCGCTGCACGCCGAAGGTGGGCAGGATGTCGGGCGCGAGCAGCGTCTGCATGTCCACGCGCGCGCCGTCGTCGGCGAAGCGCACCGGGTACCACACGGGCATGCCGGGCTGCCAGCCGTAGCCCTTGAAATAGCTGGCCACGGAGCCGATGGCGTCGGCGGGGCTGTTCCACAGGTCGATGCGGCTGTCGCCGTCGAAGTCGACCGCGTATTGCACCCAGCTCGACGGCATGAACTGCGGCATGCCCATGGCGCCCGCGTAGCTGCCGCGCGGGGTGAACGGCTCCACGCCCGTGCGGTCGCAGTGGCTCAGGAACTGCTCCAGCTCGCCGCGGAAGTACGCCTGCCGCTCGGCGGCGCGCGGGTGCGCGGCGGGGAAGTCGAACGCCAGCGTGGCGAGCGTGTCCATCACGCGGTAGGTGCCGGTCTGCTCGCCGTAGAGGGTTTCCACGCCGAGGATGCCGACGATGATTTCGGCGGGCACGCCGTATTCGCGCTCGGCGCGCGCCAGCGCATCGCGGTTGTTCTGCCAGAAGCGCATGCCGGCGCGGATGCGCACCGGCTCGATGAAGCGGGCGCGGTAGGCGCGCCAGTTCTTGGCCGTGCCGCGCGGCGGCGGCAGCATGAGCCGGGGCACGCCGGGCAGCAGCCGGGCCTGGCCGATGGCCTGGCGCACCCATTCGCGGCTCAGGCCGCGGCGCTCGGCCAGGTCGTCGGCGAAGGCCATGGCGTCGGGGCGGCTGGCGTAGGCGGGGCCGGCCTGGGGCGGCTGCGCGGCGGCCTGCCGGCTCGGGGTTTTTTTGGGGTGTTTTTGGGCCGCAGCGCAGGCGGAGAAAGCGCATGCAGCTATCAAAAAAGGAGCGATGAGGGCGGCGTTGCGGGCAGGGCGCATGGTGGTCACGGGGAATGCGCCGGCCAGTGTAGGCTCGCCAGCTCGCGCCGCAGCGCGTCCAGGCCCGCGCCGGGCGTGCGGGCATAGCGCTGCTGTTCCAGCCGCAGCAGCCAGTCGGCCACGGGCTCCCCCGCCGCACCGAAGCGCGCGCGCGCCTGCGCCGCCAGCGCGCGCGGCGCGGCGCCGGGCGTGGCGCCCTGCAGCCCGGCCTGGCGCAGGTGGTGCCGCGCGTCGTCGAGCAGGCGCAGCCACGGGTCGCGGCGGCTGCGGCCCCAGAGCGTCCAGAGTCCCGCGGCGCTGGCCGTGGCGGCGACGAGCACGCCAAGCACGGTGGCCAGGTCTTCCCAGCTCGGCGACGAAAAGCCCAACTGGCGCAGCAGGTCCATCTGGCGGCTTTGCGTGTAGTTCAGTACCCACTGGTTCCAGCGGTTGTTCACGGCCTCCCACGCGGCGCGCAGGTTCTGCACCAGCGTGGGGGCGACCACCGTGCCGAAGGCCGAGGCGAGTGCTCCTTCGGGTGCGCGCAGCCGGCCCGCGAGCCCCAGGCGCGCGGGAGCGACGGCGGCCGTCGGGTCCACGCGCACCCAGCCGCGGCCTTCCATCCACACCTCGGTCCAGGCGTGGGCGTCGCTCTGGCGCACGGTCCAGTAGCCGTCCACGGAGTTCATCTCGCCGCCCTGGTAGCCGGTGACGATGCGCGCCGGCACGCCCGCCGCGCGCATCAGCACCGCGAAGGCCGAGGCGATGTGCTCGCAGAAGCCCTCTTTCACGTCGAACCAGAAGAAGTCCGCCGTGTCGGGGCCGTACACGCCGGGGTCGAGCGTGTAGACGTAGCCGCCGGTGCGCAGCCGCTGCAGCGCCGCGTTCACCAGCGCCTGCGTGCCGGCGTCCGCGGGCAGGGCGGCGCGCAGCGCTTGCGCCAGCGCGCGCGTGCGCGGGTTGCCGTCGGGCGGCAGCTCGGTGTAGGCGGCCAGGCGCGGCGTCATGGCCTCGGGGCCGTGGCGGAAGTCGGCGTAGCTTTCGGCGCGGTAGCGCGCCACGTCGGTGATGGGGCGGCTGGCCATCCACTGCAGGTCCTGGGCCATGAAGCTGTCCATGCCGGGCAGATCGGGCTTGTCGCGCGCGGCGTCCAGCACCAGCAGCCAGGGGCGCTGGTGGGGCTCCAGCGTGGCCTCGTAGCGCAGGGGCGCGCCGGATGTCTTCAGCTCCGCGGGCGTGTCGATGCGCGGCATGCCGTGCCCCTCGATGCGGTACGACAGCGGCGTCCACTCGCGCCCGTCGAAGGTGGAGAGCACGGGGCCGCGGAAATACAGGCCCCGCTGCGGCGGCGCGGTGCCGGCGGGCAGGTCGAGGAAGCGGATGCGCATGGCCACGGCGTCGTCCAGCGCGATGCGGGCGATGGCGCCCACCTGCATGCTGTTGGACAGCCCCGTGCGCCCGCTCATGGCGTCGCTGGGTGTGCCCCAGAGTGGCGCCAGGCGCGGGAAGAGCATGAACAGCGCGGCCATGATGGGCGCGCCCAGCAGCGCCATGGTGGCGGCCATGCGCAGCGGCTGCGCCAGCGGCGGGTGGCCTGCGGGCATGTGGGCGTTGACCAGCGCGGCCAGCAGGCCCAGCAGCCCGAGCAGCATGGCCAGCGCGGTGAGCAGCGACTGCGAATAGAAGAAGTTGGTGAGCATCGTGAAGAAGCCCAGGAAGAAGATCACCAGCGCGTCGCGGCGCGCGCGCAGCTCCATCGTCTTGAGGGCGAGCAGCAGCACGACGAGGGTGACGCCCGCGTCGCGGCCCAGGACGGTGCGGTAGGTGAGCAGCGTGCCCGCGATGGCGAGCACCAGCACGCCGGCCAGCACCCAGCGGCTGGGCAGGGCGCGGGCGTGCCAGGCCAGCCATGCGCGCCAGGCCAGCAGGGCGTAGGCGAGCGCCGTGCTCCACGTTGGCAGGTTGGCGGCCTGGGGGAGAATGAGCCAGGCGACCACCGCGAGGAGGAACAGGGTGTCGCGGCTGTCGCGGGGGAGGGCGGGGAAAAGGGGCTTTCTCGGTGCTGTGGCGCGGGCCATGGGGGGTGTCGTGCTGCTCATGCGGTTGCGGTCCTTTGCGAAGGGCGCTGGCCGGGATGTGCGCCCGGCGGCGCACTCGCTTTTCTTTGCTTGGCCAAAGAAAAGTAAGCAAAAGAAAGGCGACCCCACTGTGCGCGTCCCTCCGCTGCGCTACGGGCAACCTGCGCTTCTCGGCACGCACAGAGGGGACGCAAAACCCCAAACACCACCAACAGGCCATCGCGTTGCTCGGCCTGCAACAAACGAGGACGCGCTTTGCGCGTCCCGTCCTTGGGGGCCGAGCGCAGTGGGGTCGCCCTTTCTTTGGTGACTTTCTTTCGGCGAAGCGAAAGAAAGTTACTGCGCCGCCGGGCGCACATCCCGGCCAGCCACATCAAAACCAAAAACACAGGTAAAAACAGAATACTCCCCCATATGGCACTCGCCACCGCAGTAAAATTAAGCGAGAAAGATACATACTCCCAGGGAGTATAATAATTCAGCATAAAGCCAGCGCCTCCAGGCAGCGCCTGCGATGCGCTTCCCCGCCCCCCGGCGCGATCTCCGCGCCCGGCACCCGCAACCCGTATTCCAGCCCCATCCGGTCGGCCTGCAGCACCCAGGCGCACAGCCGCGACAGGCGCCCGTCGAGCGTGGGCAGGCCCGTGCGCTGCGCATCCAGCCACAGCGCCTGCTGCTGCGCCTGCTGCGCGTCGCGGCTTACCAGATCGTCGCTGCCGCGCGCCGCGGCGCGCGCCACCTGCTTCCACACCACCAGCTTCAGCGGGTCGCCGCGCCGGTAGGGCCGCACGCCGTCGAATTCGCCCGCACCGCGCGAAGGCGCCGCGCCGCCGCCGCCCGCGCGCGGCTCGCCCGGCGGCAGCGGCGGGGCGCCGACCTCGGGCGCGGGGTACACCAGCACCTGCGCGGCGGGCCGCCAGAGGCTCCAGACGCGGAAGGTGCCCAGCGGGTAGAGCGTCTGCACGGTGAGCGTGGGCACGTGCTGCAGCCCGCGCCGCGCGGGCTGGAAGGCGATGCGCAGGCTGGCGCTGCCCTGCGCGGGCACGTCGGTCCAGGCCCAGTGGCCCGCGCCGTGCACCGCCACGCCGATGCCGTAGCGCGTGCCGCCGCGCGTGCTGGCCAGGCGGATATCCAGCCCCACGGGCGTGCCCAGGAACTGCGGCTGCGGCGGCGCCAGGTGCAGCTCCAGCCCGCGCAGCGTGGCGTGGCACATGTGCATGCCCACGGCGGCGCTGCCCGCGAGCAGGAAGGTGAGCAGGTAGCCCAGGTTGAGCTGGTAGTTGATCGACGCCACCAGCAGCACCGCGAGCGTGAGGGCCAGCATCCACCCCGCGCCCGTGGGCAGGATGTAGACGTTGCGCTGCGTCAGCGCCAGCGTGTCGGTGAACGGCAGGCGCGACTGCCACCACTGCTGCAAGCGTCGCCGGGCCAGCGTCAACGGGTTCAGGTCGCCGAGAGCCAGGGATGCCATTGCACGTCCAGCGCAGGAGGGAGGGCGCCATGGGGGCCGGCGGACGCCGTGGAGCGGGCTTTGCCCGGCCACAGGCGTCGCCCCCTTGAGGGGCCGGGGCTACACGCGGTAGCGCGAGACCTGCGGGGGTGGGTCACGGTATCGGCACCGCCTCGATCATCGCGCGCACCTGCTCCACCGCGCCGCGCCCGGCATCGCCCACGGGCACCAGGCGGTGCGCCACGGCCTGCGGCAGGATGGACTGCACGTCGTCGGGCGCCACGTAGTCGCGCCCGGCGATCAGCGCCTGCGCACGCGCCGCGCGCACCAGCGCGATGCCCGCGCGCGGCGACAGGCCCTGCAGGAACCAGCGGCCCGAGCGCGTGGCGGCGATCAGGTCCTGCACGTAGTCGAGCAGCGGCGCGGCGGCATGCACGGCCTGCACCTGCTGCTGCAGCGCGGCCAGGTCCTCGGCGCTGAGCAGCGGCAGCATGTCTTCGACCAGCGCGCGGCGGTCGCTGCCGGCCAGCAGCTCGCGCTCCGCCGCGCGGTCGGGGTAGCCCAGCGAGATGCGCATGAGGAAGCGGTCGAGCTGCGATTCGGGCAGCGCGAAGGTGCCCAACTGGTCCAGCGGGTTCTGCGTGGCGATCACGAAGAAGGGCTCGGGCAGGGCCCGCGTCTCGCCTTCCACCGTGACCTGCTTTTCCTCCATGGCTTCGAGCAGCGCGCTCTGCGTCTTGGGGCTGGCGCGGTTGATCTCGTCGGCCAGCAGCACCTGCGCGAACACCGGGCCGGGGTGGAACACGAAGCCTTCCTTGCCGCGCTCGTAGATCGAGACGCCGGTGAGGTCGCTGGGCATGAGGTCGGCGGTGAACTGCACGCGCGAGAACTGCAGCCCGAAGGTGCGCGCCAGCGCGTGCGCCAGCGTGGTCTTGCCCACGCCAGGAACGTCCTCGATCAGCAGGTGCCCGCCCGCGAGCAGGCAGGCCACGCAGTCCTGCACCTGGGCCTGTTTGCCCACGATCACCGTGTTAAGCTGGCTCAGCAGGGATGCGATCTTGGTTTGTGCGTGCATGGCGCATGACGTTATCCGAAAAACAGAGGCAAGGGGCAACGACTGTGAATACGACGGGCTACTACACCCACCGTGACTGCTGGAAGCATGAAATGGGCCGGGGCCACCCCGAATGCCCCGAGCGCCTCGATGCCATCGAAGACCGCCTGCTGGTCACCGGCGTGGCCGACGCGCTGCAGCGCCGCGAAGCCCCCGCCGCGGCGCTGGCCGACGTGGAACTGGCGCACGACCGCATGTACGTGGCCGGCCTGCGCGGCCTGTGCGACCAGTTGCGCGAGGATATCCAGGCCGGCGGCCCCGCCTACGACGCCATCGACACCGACACCAGCATCAACATCCACACCTGGGACGCAGCCCTGCGCGCGGCGGGCGCGGCGCTGGCGGCCACCGACGCGGTGCTGGCGGGCGAGCTGGAAAACGCCTTCTGCGCGGTACGCCCGCCGGGCCACCATGCCTGCCGCGACAAGGCCATGGGCTTTTGCTTCCTGAACAACGTGGCCATCGCGGCGCGCTACGCGCTGGAGCGCCACCGGCTGCATCGCGTGGCCATCGTCGACTTCGACGTGCACCACGGCAACGGCACCGAGGACATCCTCGCGGGCGACGAGCGGGCGCTGATGGTGAGCTTCTTCCAGCATCCGTTCTACCCCTTCAGCGGCACCGAATCGCCGGCGGACAACATGCTCAACCTGCCGGTGCCGGCCTATACCCGTGGCATGGACGTGCGCGAGCTGATCGAGACCGCGTGGATACCGCGCCTGGAGCGCTTCCGGCCCGAGATGATCTTCGTCAGCGCGGGCTTCGACGCCCACCGCGACGACGACCTGGGCCAACTGGCCCTGAACGAAAACGACTTCGCCTGGATCACCATGCGCATCAAGGACATCGCGCGGCGCTTCTCCAAGGGACGCATCGTCTCGTGCCTGGAAGGCGGCTACAACCTCGACGCCCTGGCGCGCAGCGTGGAAGCCCACGTGCGCGTGCTGGCCGACCTGTGAAGCGGACCGGGGCCGCATGAAGAAAATGGACACACCCGCCGGGCCGTCGGTTCAACCTCGCGCCGCCTTGCCGCGCAGGAGGGCCTGATGGCGCTGGGCGACGCGCAGGTGGCGGGTGACATCTTCGAGCGCCTGCTGCGCGACTTCGACAAATCGCAGACCTGGCTGGAGCTGCTGATCCTGCTGGCCGTCGTGGGCCTGGCTTGGGGCGCGTGCCGGCTGCTGGGCCGCCGGCACGAGGCCGGCTCGGTCTGGTTCGGGCGCAACACCGTCGACGGCGTGCTGTTCCCGCTGGCCGCGCTGGCGCTGGTGTACGCGGCGCGCGCCGTGGTGGTGCGCTACCAGCCGGTGTTCCTGCTCAGCGCGGCCGTGCCGGTGCTGCTGTCGCTGGCGGTCATCCGCTTCATCGCGCGCGTGCTCACGGTGGTGTTCCCGCGTTCGGGCGCCATGCGGCTGGTCGAGCGCGTGGTGTCGTGGGTGGCCTGGGGCGCGGCGGTGCTGTGGATACTGGGCATCCTGCCCGCCGTGATGGAAGACCTGGACGCGATCGCGCTCATGTTCGGCAAGTCCACCGTCACGCTGCGCACCTTGATCGAAGGCGCGCTGTCCTCGGGCCTGGTGCTGGTGGTGGCGCTGTGGATTTCCGCGGCCATCGAGAAGCGCGTGCTCGACAACGCGGTGTCCGACCTGTCGCTGCGCAAGATCGCCGTCAACGCCACGCGCGCCGTGCTGCTGTTCGTGGGGCTGCTGTTCGCGCTGTCCGCCGTGGGCGTGGACCTGACGGCGCTGTCGGTGTTCGGCGGCGCCTTCGGCGTGGGCCTGGGGCTGGGGCTGCAGAAGCTCGCGGCCAACTATGTCAGCGGCTTCGTGGTGCTGCTGGAGCGCGCGCTGCGCATCGGCGACAACGTGCGCGTGGACGGCTTCGAGGGCCGCATCACCGATATCAAGACCCGCTATACCGTGATCCGCGCGGGCAACGGGCGCGAATCCATCGTGCCCAACGAAACCCTCATCACCCAGCGCGTGGAGAACCTCGTGGAGGCGGACCGCAAGTTCAACATCACGACCGGCATCGTCGTGGGCTACGACAGCGACGTGGCGCAGGTGCAGCAGATCCTGTGCGACGCCGCGTGCGCCCAGCCGCGCGTGCTGGCAGACCCCGCGCCGCAGGCGTACCTGCTGAACTTCGCGCCCGACGGGCTGGAGTTCCAGCTCCATTTCTGGATCGCCGACCCGACCAACGGCCAAGTCAATGTGCGCTCGGCGGTCAACATCGCCATGCTGGAGCGGCTGCGCGCCGCGGGCGTGGACATTGCCTACCCGCAGCGCGTGCTGCGCATCGAAGGCGCCTGGCCGGCGCCGCAGCCGCACGGCGCTGCCGTCCGGTGACGGGGCGCCGCGGGGCCGCCGCATAAAATGCTGAGGTTTACGCCTAAGCCAACCATCAACTACATACAAGGAGCAGCAATGAAAGTCTTGGTCCCCGTCAAGCGCGTGGTGGACTACAACGTGAAAGTCCGGGTGAAGTCGGACGGCAGCGGAGTGGACATCGCCAATGTCAAGATGAGCATGAACCCGTTCGACGAGATCGCCGTCGAAGAGGCCGTGCGCCTGCGGGAGAAGGGCGCGGTGACCGAAGTCATCGCCGTCTCCTGCGGCGTGGCCCAGTGCCAGGAAACCCTGCGCACGGCGCTGGCCATCGGCGCCGACCGCGCCATCCTGGTCCAGACCGACGAGGAACTGCAGCCCCTGGCCGTCGCCAAGCTGCTCAAGGCCCTGGTCGACAAGGAGCAGCCCGGCCTGGTCATCCTCGGCAAGCAGGCCATCGACGACGACGCCAACCAGACCGGCCAGATGCTCGCCGCCCTGGCCGATCTGCCGCAGGCCACCTTCGCCAGCAAGGTCGAACTGGCCGACGGCAAGGTGCAGGTCACGCGCGAGATCGATGGCGGCCTCGAAACCCTGTCGCTCAGCCTGCCCGCAGTCATCACCACCGACCTGCGCCTGAACGAGCCGCGCTACGTCACCCTGCCCAACATCATGAAGGCCAAGAAGAAGACGCTCGACATCGTGACCCCGGCGGATCTCGGCGTGGATGCGGCGCCGCGCCTGAAGACCCTCAAAGTCAGCGAGCCGCCCAAGCGCGGCGCGGGCGTCAAGGTGCCCGACGTGGCCACGCTGGTCGCCAAGCTGAAGAACGAAGCCAAGGTCGTTTAAAGAGGAAACCGCACCATGACCGCACTTGTCATCGCAGAACACGACAACGCCGGCATCAAGCCGGCCACCCTCAACACCGTCAGCGCCGCCGTGGCGCTGGGCGGCGAAGTCCACGTGCTGGTGGCCGGCTCCGGCGCCGGCGCGGCGGCGCAGGCCGCCGCGCAGATCGCGGGCGTCGCCAAGGTCATCCATGCCGACGGCGCATCCCTGGCCCATGAACTGGCAGAGAACGTCGCGGCCCAGGTGCTCGCCATCGCGGGCGGCTACAGCCACATCCTGTTCCCGGCCACCGCCGGCGGCAAGAACAGCGCCCCGCGCGTGGCCGCCAGGCTCGACGTGGCGCAAATCAGCGACATCATCAAGGTCGTCTCCCCCGACACCTTCGAGCGCCCGATCTACGCCGGCAACGCCATCGCCACCGTGCAGAGCGGCGATGCCACCAAGGTCATCACCGTGCGCACCACCGGCTTCGACCCGGCGGCGGCCACGGGCGGCAGCGCGGCGGTCGAAACGGTGGCCGCCGTGGCCGACAGCGGCAAGAGCAGCTTCGTCGGCAGCGCAATCGCCAAGAACGACCGGCCCGAACTCACGGCGGCCAAGATCATCGTTTCCGGTGGCCGCGCGCTCGGCAGCAGCGAGAAGTTCACCGAAGTGCTCACGCCGCTGGCCGACAAGCTCGGCGCGGCCCTGGGCGCGAGCCGCGCCGCGGTCGATGCGGGCTACGCCCCCAACGACTGGCAGGTGGGCCAGACCGGCAAGATCGTCGCCCCTCAACTCTACGTGGCCGTGGGCATCAGCGGTGCCATCCAGCATCTGGCCGGCATGAAGGATTCCAAGGTGATCGTGGCGATCAACAAGGACCCGGAAGCCCCGATCTTCGCGGTGGCGGACTACGGCCTGGAGGCCGACCTGTTCACGGCCGTGCCGGAACTGATCGAGGCGCTGTAAGACGCCTCTTGCGGGCCGGGGCGCCGCTGCCGGCGCACCCGGCCCTCTCGTGCCCATCGATCGTTGCGGGAAAGAGTGGCTGCCATGGAGACGAAGAGAACTGGTGCTCGCCGGGGCCCTGCCGCTGAGCGGCCCCAACGCCGGCCCGGGCCGCGCCTATGCGGCGGGCATGCGGCTGTACTTCGAGCAGGTCAACAAGGCGGGCGGCGCCAACGGGGCCCAGATCACCCTGGTCACCAAGGACGACGGCGGGCGCAGCGACGACACGCTCGCGGCCACGAAGCAGATGCTGGCCGAGAGCAAGCCGCTGGCGCTGGCCGGCTACTTCGGCAACCGCAACACGAGCATCCTGGCCGACGGCGCCGCGGCGGGCGGCTTCATCGAGCAGTACCGCATGAACGGCGGCACGGCGCAACTGTTCGCCAACTCCGACTGCGACCTGGAGTTCCTGCAGAAGCGCCTGTCGGAGTCGCACATGGCGGGCCTGTCCATCGCCCAGGTCGTGCCCAACCCCTACAAGATCACCACGCGCCTGAGCAAGGAACTGCGCGATGCCATCGCGCGTTCGCAGGCGCCCGACACGCCCGTGAGCTACGCCATGATGGAGGGCTACATCAACGCCAAAGTCATCGCCGAGGCCGCGCGCCGCATGGGCCCGCGCGCCAGCCGCGAGGCTTTCACCGCCGCGATGGAGGGCCTCGACGGCTTCGACGCGGGCGGCTACCCCGTGTCGTTGCGTACCGACCCGCGCGTCGGCGCGCATGTCGTGGAAATGTCCATCGTCAACGCCGCCGGGCGCCTGCGGCAGTAGCGGCGCCCGGACTACGCGCGCGCCATCATTTTTTCAGGAGAGTGCCACCGTGAGTTTTTCCGCCCCCGTCAAGGACATGCTGTTCAACATCGAACACCTGGCCCGCATCGACCGCATCGCCGCCATTCCGGGGTTCGAGGATGCCGGCCTGGAGACCGCCCGGGCCGTGCTGGAGGAGTGCGCCAGGTTCAACGAGGCCGTGGTCGCGCCGCTCAACGTCGAAGGCGACCGCAATCCCTCGTCGTGGAAGGACGGCGTGGTCACCACCACGCCGGGGTTCAGGCAGGCGTTCCAGCAGTACGCCGAAGGCGGCTGGCAGGGCTTGCAGCATCCGGTGGAGTACGGTGGCCAGGGCTTGCCCAAGACCATCGGCGCGGCCTGCGGCGAGATACTCAATGCCGCCAACCTGAGCTTCGCGCTGTGCCCGCTGCTGACCGACGGCGCCATCGAGGCGCTGCTCACCGCCGGCAGCGACGAACTCAAGGCCACCTATCTGGAGAAGCTCATCAGCGGCCAGTGGACCGGCACCATGAACCTGACCGAGCCGCAGGCCGGCAGCGACCTGGCACTGGTGCGCACGCGCGCCGAGCCGCAGGCGGGTCCATCCGGGCAGCCCGACGGCACCTACAAGATCTTCGGCACCAAGATCTTCATCACCTATGGCGAGCACGACATGGCCGCGAACATCGTGCACCTGGTGCTCGCCCGCGTGGCCGGTGCGCCCGAGGGCGTGAAGGGCATCAGCCTGTTCGTGGTGCCGAAGTTCCTCGTCAACGCCGACGGCAGCCTGGGCGCGCGCAACGACGTGCACTGCGTCTCCATCGAGCACAAGCTCGGCATCAAGGCCAGCCCCACGGCGGTGCTGCAGTTCGGCGACGCAACGGCGGCGAAGGATGTGAACGGCACCGGACCCGGTGCCGTGGGCTACCTCGTGGGCGAGGAGAACCGCGGCCTCGAATACATGTTCATCATGATGAACGCCGCGCGCTACGCCGTGGGCGTGCAGGGCGTCGCGATTTCCGAGCGCGCCTACCAGCAGGCCGCGGCCTATGCCAAGGAGCGCGTGCAGAGCCGTCCCGTGGACGGCAGCGTGGCCGGCAGCACCACCATCGTCCACCACCCCGACGTGCGCCGCATGCTCATGACCATGCGCGCCTACACCGAGGGCTGCCGCGCCATGGCCAGCGTGGCCGCCGCCGCCTACGACGCGGCCCACCACCACCCCGACGCCGATACGCGCCGGCAGAACGCCGTGTTCTACGAATTCCTGGTGCCGCTGGTCAAGGGCTACAGCACCGAGGTGGGCCAGGAGGTCGCCTCGCTGGGCGTGCAGGTGCACGGCGGCATGGGCTTCATCGAGCAGACGGGCGCCGCGCAGCACTACCGCGACGCCAGGATACTCACCATCTACGAAGGCACGACGGCGATCCAGTCCAACGACCTCGTGGGCCGCAAGACCGTGCGTGACGGTGGCCAGACCGCCCGCGCGGTCGCGGCGCAGATCGAGGCCACCGAGGCCGAGCTGGCCGCCAGCGGCAGCGCCGACGCGCAGGCCGTTGCGCGGCGCCTGCGGGCCGCCCGCGCGGCCTTCCTGGACGCGGTGGGCTTCATGGCCGGCCAGGCCAAGGCCGAGCCCAATGCGGTCTACGCGGGTTCGGTGCCCTATCTCCTGCTCGCGGGCAACCTCGTCGCGGGCTGGCAGATGGGGCGCGCGCTGCTGGCCGCGCAGGCGGCGCTGGCCGAGGGCCGCGACCAGGCCTTCATGCGTGCCAAGATCGCCACCGCGCGCTTCTATGCCGAGCACATCCTCACCAAGGCGCCGGGCCTGCGCGACAGCATCGTCGAGGGCGCCGCCAGCGTGACGGCGCTGCCGCTCGAAGCGTTCTGATTGCTATTGAAAAAATAGCTGCTGTCGCTTGATTGACAAGCGGCGCAGCCGTTTTTGGCATAAACCTATTTCCGAGAAACGCCAGGAGACACCATGTCCCAACTCCCGCCGGTACTGCGCAACCGATCACTGCCGGTCATCGCCGCGCCGCTCTTCATCATCAGCAACCCACAACTGGTGATTGCCCAATGCCAGGCTGGCGTCATCGGCGCCATGCCCGCGCTCAACGCGCGCCCCGCGTCGCAGCTCGACGAATGGCTGGCCGAGATCACCGAGACCCTGGCCGCCTGGGACAAGGCGCACCCTGAACTGCCTGCCGCGCCGTTCGCCATCAACCAGATCGTGCACAAGAGCAATGACCGGCTGGAGCAGGACATGGGGCTGTGCGCCAAGTACAAGGTGCCCATCATCATCACCAGCCTGGGCGCGCGCGAGGACGTGAACCACGCCGTGCACGGCTGGGGCGGCGTGACGCTGCACGACGTGATCAACAACACCTTCGCGCACAAGGCCATCGACAAGGGCGCCGACGGCCTGATCGCCGTGGCCGCGGGCGCGGGCGGCCATGCGGGCACCAAGAGCCCGTTCGCGCTGGTGCAGGAGATACGCCAGTGGTTCGACGGCCCGCTGGCGCTCTCGGGCGCCATCGCCACCGGCGGCGCCATCCTGGCCGCGCAGGCGATGGGCGCGGACTTCGCCTACATCGGCTCGGCCTTTATCGCCACGCACGAGGCCCGCGCCAGCGACGCCTACAAACAGGCCATCGTCGAGGGCACGTCCGACGACATCGTCTACAGCAACCTGTTCACGGGCGTGCACGGCAACTACCTGGCGCAGTCGATCCGCGCCGCAGGGCTGGACCCGGCGCACCTGCCCGAAAGCGATCCGAGCACGATGAACTTCGCCACCGGGGAAGGCAGCAAGGCCAAGGCATGGAAGGACATCTGGGGCAGCGGCCAGGGCATCGGCGCCGTGCACGAGGTGACCGGCGCGGCGGAGCTGGTGGAGCGCCTGCGGCGCGAATATCGGCAGGCGCGCGAGTGGCTGGCCTTGTAGCGGTTTTCGCCCCGCGCGCAGTTCCATTCTGGCCCGCCATCGGCGGGCCTTTGCCGATTCACGCTAAAAACCGCAGTTGAGCCAACCGGAAAACTGAAGAAACCCAATATCCATGCGGGTTTCCCAAGACTTCAAGTGACTGCAGAGCAGTTCCAAACGTGGAAGGGCGTGTGAAAATTTAACATCGAGCACTAGCGAGCGCCGCGATGATGTGCCCGATGTCGTCTTCGCTGTGCGCGGCGCTGAGGCTGATGCGCACCAGGCTCAGTCCGGCGGGCGTGGCGGGCGGAATCATCAGGTTGGTGTAGATGCCGTTGTCCAGCAACGACTGCCACAGTGCCTGCGCGCCAGAGCGCTCGCTGAAGACCAAGGCCGCCACCGGGCCGGGCGTCGCGGTGCCCAGCCGGTAGCCCAACTGCGCCGCTTCGGCATAGAGGCGCTCGGCGTGCCGGCGCAGGCGTTCGCGCAACGCATGGCCGTCGAGCATCTGGCGCAGCGCTTCGCGCGTCGCCGCGATCGACGGCGGCGACGATGACGCCGTGAAGATGTATGGGCGGCTCACCATGCGCAGGAACTCTAGTTCTGCATGCCGACCGATGCAGAAGCCGCCGACGCCGCCCAGGCTTTTGGAGAAGGTGCCGACGATGAAGTCCACGTCATCTAGCACGCCCAGTTCCTCGGACAGTCCGAGGCCGCGCGGGCCGAAGACGCCGAAAGAGTGCGCTTCGTCAACCAGCAGCCAAGCGCCGTAGCGGCGCTTGATCTCGGTAATTTCCTTCAGCGGCGCACGGTCGCCGAGCGTGCTGTAAACGCCCTCGACAACGATCAGGGCGCGGTGCGCATCGTCACCCATGCGCGCGAGGCGGCGGTCGAGGTTTTCCGGATCGTTGTGCCGGAAGCGGATGGTGGTGGCGTTGCTCAGCCGGCAGCCGTCGTGGATGCTGGCGTGGCTGTCGGCGTCGACCAGCAGGTAGTCACCGGTGTCGGCCAGCGCGGAGATCACGCCGAGGTTGGTTTGGTAGCCGGTGGAGAAGACGATGCAGGACGGCCAGCCGACGGCATCGGCCAGCGCACGTTCGAGCGCCCGGTGACCGGCGTAGTTGCCGCTGGCCATGCGCGAGCCGGTGGAGCCGGTGCCCTGTGTTTCGATGGCCTCGATGGCGGCTGCGCGGCAGGCCGCGTCGTAGGTCAGGCCGAGGTAGTTGTTGGTTCCCGCGAGGATCATGCGACGTCCGCCTATGGTGGCGGAGGTGGCTGAATGGATCGCATCCATCGGCGTCGCGATCGGTGCCACCCCACCCATTTCGGCCAGACTCTCCTGCAACTGGCGCTGGGTGCCGAATTTGTCGAGAAGACTCACGCTGCACCACCGCCGCTCAGTTGACTAATGCCAGCGCGGAGCCCGTTGATCGTGCGGGTTTGGGCTAGCGTCTCGACCGGGATTGACAGATCGAGACGGTCTTCGATCTCCATCACGAGGTCCATCACGCCGATCGAGTCGAGGTCGGCTTCCTGCATCAGGTCGGCGTCGCCGCCCAGGTCTGCGTTGCCGGGGCGGATCGCATGGAGCGCGTCCCGGATGGCATGCTCGATAGTTACCAGATTCAATTCAGTCACGGTGCACTCAGTCAGGGGTCGTCAGGGTCACGTCGCGGTCGACACTGGCGTTGGGGGCGAAATGCACGCGTCGTCCTTGCCGAAGCCGAACTGCTGCTCCTCGCCGCAGCGCTTCAGGAAGTCACTGCGCGCCATGCTGCGCGACAGCTTGCCCGACGACGTGCGCGGCAAGGTGTGCGGCGGCACCAGTTCGATCAGGCAATGGATGCCGAATTCGGCGTGGATCGATTGCTTCAGGCGCACCGATAGGGATGCGAGCTTGACCGGGTCGGTTTCCCGGACTTGCACAACGAGCACTGCGGTTTCGCTCTCGTTCGCGTCCGTGATCGTGAAGGCCGAGGCGTCGGTCGGGCGCACTTCGGGCTGCTGCTCGGCTAGATACTCAAGATCTTGTGGCCAGATGTTCCGTCCCTTGATGATCATCAAGTCCTTGGCGCGTCCCGTGATGAACAGGGAACCATCCGCAAAGTAGCCCAGGTCGCCGGTGTTCAGCCAACCGTCGTCCGACAATACCTCGTGTGAGGCCTCGGGGTTGCCGAAGTAGCCCGACATCACGCTGGCACTCCGCAGGTACACCGTGCCGCACCGGCGGTCTGGCAGCACATGGCCCCGATCACCGCGCACCTCTACCTCGAAGCCCGGCAGCGGGCGACCGCAATTGATGAAGGCCTTGCCTTTCATGGCGGCTTCACCCTCGATGGGCGGTCGCGCCTCACCAGTGCGCGACAGCCTGTCGATATCGATGATGTCGGCGTGCGGGCCGCTTCCCACGGGTGCGAAACTGACCGCCAGCGAGCACTCGGCCATGCCGTAGCAGGGCAGGAAGGCACGCTCGTCGAAGCCGGCGGGTGCCAGGATCTCGGCCACCTGCTGCAGCGACCCTGGATGGATCATCTCGGCACCGACGCCGGCGACGCGCCACGAGGACAGATCGAGCGATTCGATGTCCGCAGGGCGCAGGCGACGCGCGCACAGCGTGTAGCCGAAGGGCGGGCTGAAGGAGATCGTGCAGCGGTTGCGCGAGATGACCTTGAGCCACAGGCGTGGGCGCATCGCGAACTCACGCGTTGGCAGGTAGTCGACCGTGCGCTGCGTGGCGACGCAACCCAGCACGATGCCGACGAGGCCCATGTCGTGGTAATGCGGCAGCCACGAGCAGAAGCGGTCGTTCACAGTGAGTGTGAAGCCATGGTTGAAGATGGCGCTGAGATTGGCCATGACCGCGGCCTGCGTGATCATGGTGCCGCGCGGGAAGCGCGTGCTGCCCGAGGTGTACTGCAAGTAGGCCAGGTCGGTTGGCAGCGGGGCCGGCGGCAGATCGGCCTGCGCATCCAACTGCATGAAGTCCTCGAACGTGCCCGACAGCGTCAGTGGCAGGCCCTGGCTCGCTTCGTTGAGGAAACCGATGAATTCGGACGGGGCGAAGGCGGCCACCGCCTGACAGTCGCGCATCAGTTGCCGCAGGTGGCGGACGTAGGCGTCGCGGCCACCCAGGTGCACGGCAGCGGGCAGTGGCACGGGCACAAGCCCGGCGTACTGGCACGCATAGAACATCACGGCGAAGTCGGGATGCGTGTGCGCGACCAGGGCTAGCCGCTGGCCGCGACCGATCGGCGCCAGACGGCGCGACATTTCGAGGGCGCGCCGACGCAACTCGCGGTAGGGCAAAACCGCCGAGAGCTTGTCGCGCCCGTCGTAGTAGTTGAATCCGCTTTCGCCGGTGGCGGCGTAGTCCAGGGCTTCGGTGAGGGTGGAGAAGACGGCACTGCGCAGCGGAATTCCGCTGATCGTCGGCGTTGGAACTGCACCGAGAAGCGTGGCTTCCATCACTGTGCACCCCCCTGCTTTTCGTGTTCCTGAACGCTCAGGAGAACGCTAGACCACAATATTTTGGGCATGCACTGCTTCACTCTAAAACTTGGAACTGTACGATTCGGGCTAACCGCTAGCTGCGTGCCCTATGGAAGGAACTCAAGGTCTGCAGGATTGAAAAATCCTGCGCACTTCAAACCGTCATAATTATTGCGCACAGTAGTCAGGCTCGGGTTTCGTCCAGAAAGTTCGCCAATTGCTCCAGCGTCGGGTACTCGAAAAGATCGGTGACCTCGATCCGCTGGGGAAATTCGCGCTCGATAGCTTCATGAATACGCGCCAGGGTGAGCGATTTGAGGTTGATTTCCAGCAGGTTGGTTTGGACCGTGATCTGCTGGTCTGGAATCAAAGGCTCGCAGATCTCCTTGAGGCGCAGGGCCGTGGACTTCTGCCCGCCCCCAGCAGGGGGCGTTGCGGCGTCCGCTGATAGACATTCAGCCAATTCTGTGCGTATTGTATCGAACTCGCCTTCTTTGAAAGCATGAGCAAGTGCATACCGCTGAAGTTTGCCGCTTGTTGTCTTCGGGATGGCCATGACCGGAACGACTTCTGTTAGTTCCAAGTCGGTTTGCTGGCTGATCGCGCGCCGCAATGCCCGAACTTTCGGTACGAAATCCGCCAGTTCGCCGCGGTGGATCACGAAAAGTGCGACCGATTCAGTGTCTTCGCCGGTGGCGCGCACCCCGACCGCGGCTACGCGGTTGGCCTCGATGCCCGGAACCTGCTGAGCGATCAGTTCCAAATCGTCGGGGTAGTAGTTTTGCCCGTTGACGATGATCAGGTCCTTGGCCCGTCCGGTGATGACAAGTTGTCCATCGATGTGCAACCCCAGATCCCCGGTATCGAGCCATCCCCCGGGTGACCGCGAGGCCGTGGTGGCTGCCTCGTCGCCGAAATAGCCCCTGGACACGTTATCGCCCCGGATCTGAACGTGGCCGACTGTGCGGTCGCTCAGTTCAGCGCCTGTGTCATCCGCAATCCGTACCGTGCAGCCGGGCACGGCGCGGCCCAGCTTGACGAATTCGGCCGCGTGGTCCGAGCCATGCGGGACAACGTGCACCGGCGCGCCAATGCGCAGGGCCGTGCGGTCGAGGTCGACGGTTTCGAGCGTCATCGACGGTAGCGGAAAGCTGACTGCCAGGCTCGCCTCGGCCAGTCCGTATACCGGGAACATTGCGTTCGACTTGAGGCCGTAGGGTGCCAACGCTGCGGTGAAACGTCGGCACAGTTCGGCCGAGATGGGTTCGGCGCCATTGAAGATCAGCCGTACAGACGAGAGGTTCAGCCCTTGGGGTGGCGGCTTGAGCGCGAACTGCCGTAGGTAATGTTGGTAGCCAAAGTTCGGTGAGCAGAGCACCGTGGCTCGGCGTTGGCTGGCCTGTTCTAGCCAGAGCAGGGGGCGCCGCGCGAACAGATCGGTTCGCATGATCGCGTGGCTGGCGCCGCAGGCCAGCATGTTCAGGTGGAAGCCGATCAGCCCCATGTCGTGAGACAGCGGCATCCAGCTAAGCGCCACGTCGCGGGCCGAAAACGCCCCGGCCTCGATGATCGATGCGATGTTGGTGCACAGGTTGCGGTGCGTCAGCAGCACGCCTTTGGGTTCGCCCGTGGAGCCGGAGGAATACTGGATGAACGCCAGATCGTCCGGCTGCGGCGTCAGGGGCTGTCCCTGTTCGCCGCCGATGTCGAGGACGCCCGGGATCAAGGCGCGGGCGCGTAGCGCCGCGGCTTCCTTCGCAAACCCCTGGGCTGTGGCGAAGCCGTCGAGGCGCTCCAGCGATGGGGTGTCGATGTAGACCGATGTCTTCGGGCCAAGCTGCGCGAACACACGCAGTAGCTTCCGACGGTGCGCATCTGTGGCGCCAGGGGCCAGGGGTACCGGGACGATGCCGCCCAACACGCAGGCCCAGAACATCTCCAGAAAGCGCTCGTTGTCGCCGAGGCAGAGGATCACCGTGTCGCCGGGCCCGATCAACTGGCGCTGCAGCGCCCCGAGCACGACGAGCGCGCGCTGGCGCAGCCGCTGGAAACTCAGTACGCGCTGCTCCTTGTCGCCCTCGATCAGGGTGATCTGGCGGTCGTCGCGCGCGGTGGCGGGCAGGATGGTGTGAAGGGTGTCGAATCGCATGGAAGGCATGCCGCTTATCGGCGCGACACGAGCCGCATCCGCAGGGGATGGCGCGTGCGCAGGTTGATCTGGAATTCGGCCTCGGCCGGCTCGGTGCTGACAGGAACCAATCGAAAGCGCTCCGCGACCATCGTCAGGTGCGTCGCCATCTCCGCCATCGCGAAGCCGGCGCCCACGCAGAAGCGCGGGCCGGCCGAGAAAGGCAGGTAGGCGAAGCGATGCCGCCCCGTCGCTGCGTCGGGCATGAAGCGCGCCGGCAAGAATTCCTCGGAGCGGTCCCACTGCGCGGTGTCGCGGTGCAACAGGTAGGGACAAATGAAGATGTCGGTGCCGGCCGGCACGTGGTAGCCGCCCAGGGTGTCGTCCTGCAGCGCACGGCGACTGAAGAGCCACACCGGCGGGTAGAGCCGCAGTGCCTCCTGCAGCACTTGCTCGACGTAGTCGGTAGAGGCGAAGGGTGTGGTCAGGGCTTGGTCCTGCGGGGCTTCGGTGGGCGCGGCATGTGCGATGGCGGCATGGAGCGCCGCTTCGGCCTCGGGATGCCGGGACAGCAGGTACCAGGTCCAGTTGAGCGTGCTGCCGGTGGTCTCATGGCCAGCAACGATGAGCGTCATCACTTCATCGAGAAGGGCGCGGTCGGGCATCGGCTCGCCGCTGGCCTTGTCGCGCACCTGCATCAGCATCGAAAGCCAGTCGGATTCGACGCGCGCTTCCTGGCGACGTACGTCGATGATGGCGCGCACGAAGCGCGCGAGGTCGCGGAAGCGTGCGGCGAACTGCAGGTCGCGCCGGCTCTCTTCGGTCAGCAGGCCGAAGGGGTTTCTGCCTTCGGACTCGAGCATCCGGTCGAAGTCCTGGCTGAACAGCGCACGCAGCACGATCTCAAGGGCGACGCTGCTGAGCTCGTGCGTCAGGTCGATGGGTTCGCCGCTGTCGGCATGGGCGCTCCAACGCGTGAGCAGATCCGCGTTGACCTGCTGTACCACTGGGGCGAAGCCGCGGGTGGCCTGACCCTGGAATGCGGGCTGGATCATGCGGCGCTGGCGTGCCCACAGGTCGCCGTCGCTGACGATCAGGCCGTTCCCGAGCAGCACGCGGACACGTTCGAGTCCGGCGCCCTTGACGTAGTTGCCGCGGTTGGTCAGCAGTACGCGGCGGATGTCTTCGGGATCATGGAGGACGAGGCCATCGCCCGCGCGTGTCAGCGACGGAACGCGGCAGATGGGACCATAGCTGGAGCGCAGTTGCTGCAGCACCGGCAAGGTTTCTTCATTGGCGTCGAGGTCGTAGCCCTCGTTAGGGCCCGGCGCCAAATTTCCCTGTGCCATAATCCAAAATTAACCTTGGTGCTGAAGTTTCGATTTTATGTCATGCGCGCGCCAAATGCTGCGTCCATGCCCATAGCCGTCTTGATTTCCAACGACTCCGTGCTTTCCATGGCGCTCGAGGCCGCATGGATGGCTGAACTGCCGGAGCCCCGCCAGGCCCAGATCGCACGCTGGCCCAGTGTCCGGGCGCGGCATCGGTCGCTGATCGCCAGCCGCCTGTTGTGCGAAGGGCTTCGTCAATTCGGTCACCACGGCACCGTGCTGGCGTCCTTGCGTTACACCGCGCGCGGCCGGCCATCGCTTGATCTGCCGGTCGACTTCAGCATTTCCCATTGTGATGGACGCATCGCCTGCGCCGTGTCGACGGACGGACCGGTCGGCATCGACGTCGAGCGGGTCGGTGCGTTGACGGCCGGCGACTTGCCGCGCTATCTCAATGACAGCGAGCGCTCTTGGGTTGGTCGCGACCCGCGGCGCTTCTATACGGTCTGGACGCGCAAGGAAGCTGTGGCCAAGGCGGCCGGAACCGACAGCCTGGCGGATCTCCGCGACATCGATACCCGGCCGGCGGGTGAGGGTGCTGTATTCGCGGGCCGACTCTGGCAGACTTGGGCGCTCGAAATGGGATGCACCCACATAGCGCATCTCGCGTTTCGAGACCGGCGCACGCACTGGCGCGCGACGCAGGTGTCCAGGGCTTGGCTCGAGCACGACCTCTGCGTTGATCGTCCGTGATTGCCCAACCCGTCCTGTCGCCGAATCGCCGATCCATCCCCATCGTCTCTTCTTTTTCTGATTGGTGAATCATCGTGTCTAGACCTGAGCGAGCCCTTATCCTCGGCGCCGGCCAAGGCAGCCGTCTGTTGCCGCTGACCGAACAACTCCCGAAGTGTCTGCTCGACCTGGGCGCCGGCCGCAGCATGCTCGAATGGCAACTGCGCGGACTAGCCGAGGCGGGCATCGGAGAAGTGGTCATCGTGACTGGTTTCCGTTCCGACCTCGTCGAGCAGGCGTTGCAACACATCACGCCGCCCGGCATGACCGTGCGCACCTTGTTCAACCCCTTCTACAAGCTGGCCGACAACCTCGCGAGCTGCTGGATGGCCCGCGCCGAACTGCAACGGCCCTGCCTGGTGCTCAACGGCGACACCTTGTTCGAGCCCGAGATCGCCCGCCGTCTGCTGGCAGCGCCCGCGGCGCCGATCACGGTCACGATCGACCGGAAACCGGACTACGATGCCGACGACATGAAGGTCGAGGTCGAGGGCGATCGCCTGCGCGCCATCGGCAAGACGCTGTCGGCCGAGCGCGTCAACGGTGAATCGATTGGCTTCCTGCGCTTCGAGGCCGATGGCGCCGCGCTGTTCGTCGCCGAGCTCGAACGCACCATGCGCACCGCTGAAGGCCCGGGCCTGTGGTACCTGTCGGCGATCAACCGTCTGGCGGGCGCCGGTGCGGACATCCGCGTGGCCTCGATCGAAGGCCTGCAGTGGGGGGAGCTCGACTTCCCGGCCGATCTGACCCATGCCAGGAACTTGACGTCGGGCTGGTTGGAGGGCAACGCCGTGGCACACATTGCCGAGGTTTCTGCGGCCGCCTGAAGTGGGGCGTTTGTTCAAGTCGCCGACACCATCCGGCGCACCAGGTCCAGGTCCGCGGGCTTGTCCACGTCGATAGCGGCGCGTCCATCGTGCATCGACACCAGCACCAGCCGCACACCGCCGGACAACGTGCCCAGCCGATCGGCCGCCGCCGCCGAACTGAGCCAACCCAGCCGATAGCGCAGCGCGAACAGCCAGCCCAGGCGCTGCATCATGCGCAGCGGTTCCTTGCGAGCGCGCTCCATTTCGCCCCAGAACGCGATCGCGCCGGTCGCGTTGGGCTGCGCCAGCAGGAATAGATTGCAGCCCGAGAAGTCGTTGTCCGAGAAGCGCAGCCAGGTGCGCCGCGTGGCGGGCGCGGCTGCCTCGACGGCCTGACGCGGCGCCAGTGCGGCAACTACGTCGGCATCGGGTGGGCATGCGGCTAGGAACTCGTCGATCCACGCGGACCGCAGCAGGGCGTGGTCTGCAGTAGTCACGAGCAGCGGCGTGCCTTCGCGCGCAATCGCCGCTGATACGGTGGCGCTGGGGCCTACCTGCGTCGGCATGGTGACCCACGGCTTGCCGCAGACGCTGGGTTGGAGCCCCGGCAGGTTGCTCAGCAACTCGGGCCGGTCGATCGCGATAACAATGCGCCCGACCGCGGGTGCGGCAGCCAGCGCGGCAACGACGCGCTCGATCATGGTCGAGCCGCCGATCTCGATCAACGCTTTGTGGCTGACGCCAGCGTAGTCGGCAAGCGGGTCGCCGCCGGGCCGTGTGCCGGCCAGCACGAGTGCGGTGAGTCCGGCCACGTCAGGCTCCTTTCTTCATGGCGACCACGGGGGCCTGGCTGGCGTTGTGGACGCGCGCTCCGGTTACGAAGTAGGCATGCAGCTCATGGGCGAAGCTGTTGAGTTTGAGCAGGATCGATTTGTTGCCGCGTACCAGCGCGTTGTAGCCCAGCACGGCGGGAATCGCCACGGCCAGTCCCAGCGCCGTCATGATCAGCGCCTCGCCCACGGGGCCGGCCACCTTGTCGATGGTGGCCTGGCCTGAGCTGCCGATGCTCAGCAGCGCGTGGTAGATGCCCCAGACCGTGCCGAACAGTCCAATGAACGGCGCCGTGGAGCCCACCGAGGCCAGGATGGCCAGGCCCGACTGCAGGCGTGCGGTGAATTCGTCGATGGAGTTGCGCAGGCTGCGTGTGACCCAGTCGCTCACGTCGAGGCTGTCGTGCAGGTGCGCCTTGGTGTTGCGGTGGTGGGCGGCGGCTTCGCGGCCTTCCAGCGCGAGCTGGCGAAACGGATTGTTCGCGTCCGAGCCCAGCTTGGACAGGCCCGCAGCCAAGTCTTCGCTGTACCAGAAATCTTCCGAGCTGCGCGCGAACTTCTTGAACCGGACAATGTCCATCGCCTTGATGAGGATCACCATCCACGACGCGAGCGACATGCCCAGCAGCAGCACCGCGACCGCCTTGGTGACGAAATCCCCCTGGGCCCAGACATGTGCGAGACCGAATTGCGAATCCATAGAAATACTCCAGAGGCTTATTCAAGAACAAAGTTGAGTGGTATGTTGAACCACATGGCCTCGGGCGCGCCATTGCGCTTGCCCGGCACGTAGCGCCACTTCAGCACGGTGTTGTAGGCGGCTTGGTCGAGACGCTCGTAGCCGCTGGATTGGCGGATCTCGGCCTTCTGCGGCAGCCCGTCGGTGCCGATGAGCACGCGCACCACGACCTTGCCCTGCTCGCCAAGCCGGCGGCTGATGGTGGGGTAGGGTGGCGATGGGTTCTGCAGGTAGTCCGCCGCGCTCGACGGCAGCTCGATCTTGGGCGGCGCGGGAGGCGCGGGTGGAGCCGGTGGCGGGGCGGGCGGCGCCGCGGGCGCGGCGATGGGTGGCGCAGGCGGTTGCGGCGTGGTCACGCCCACGGGCGCATCGGGCGCGGGCGTAGGGTCGGCAATCGCCAGCGGCATGGGGGCGGGCGGCGGCGACTTGATGGTCGGGCGCTTGATCGGCGCGGGCGGCGGCGGGGGGGCGGGTGGCGCAGGCTTGGGCTTGGGCGGCTCGATGAACTCGCTGAGCAATTGCACCGGCACGATCACCTCCACCGCGCGCTGCAGCAGGCTGGCCTGCATGGCCCACAGCGCGACCACATGCAGCGCCACGACGACGCCGGCAATGACGAGATTGCGGGGAACGCGCGGAGGCGCCAGGGTTTGTTCGGCTGATGTCATGGAAACAGAGTGGTGCCGTTGCTGCGCTGCAACGCAGCCCGCGACTTTACTTGCGGAAGACCCACCAGAGACAGCCCACGACCAGAACCAGCATCAGACTGCCAGCGAAAGTGCCGAGGAAGCCCATGCCTTGCTCTGCGTGCTGGAGGCGGCGAGCTGGATCGCAAGTTCTGCCGGGGTGTCGTGCAGCGCCGCCACAGGGCGGGTTGCACTGCATGGGGCCACCGCGTCGCGGGCGCAACTCTCGCGGCGCCCGCATTGTGTGGCCATGCCAAATTCGAACTGGATGTCGTCAAAGTTCATGCCCGCATGCGCATGGCGCACGATCTCGCGGTCGGAAGCCCGGTGGCATACGCAGACGATCATGGAGCGGAACGCAGACGGCTGGCTGATGAATGCGTCCATTATAAATAAGAATTCATCGCATTTGAATAAGAATGCGTGTCAAAGAAGGCTTCTTCCATGGCTGGGTTCGACAGGCTGAACCATTGCTGCATAAAGATGGCGCTCGCAGCATGGTTTCCAGTGCAAACGGTGGGCGGCCAAGACAGTCCAGGGAACCACATGGCATTTGGTGCTTCCGAGTAGGCGCGATACCCCAGCTCCACGGGCACAGGCTCAGGGGAAACGGGGGAGGGTGGAGCCAAATCCCAGCAATCGCTTCACAGAAGTCCTGGCATCGCATGCCGCGAGCCGAACGGGGCCCGCCGTCGCTGAACGCCTGCGCCGCAGTTGCGCAATCCCCAGCGCAGAAGATGGGGCGGCGATGGCAGCCATCCGGCGGATGGGCCGCCGCTTCAGGTGCCGGTGGCGCTCACGGATGGCCGGTTCGCGGCGGCGCCGAAGCGCGCCTCGATGGAGCGCTGCATGCCCGCCGCGTCCAGCCCCTGCAGAGCCAGCAGCTTGGCCGCGTCGCCGTGCTCGATGAACGCATCGGGCAGGCCCAGGTGCAGCAGCGGCTTCACCACGCCGGCGGCGGCCAGCGCCTCGGCCACGGCGCTGCCGGCCCCGCCCATCACCGCGCCCTCCTCCACCGTCACCAGCGCCTCGTGCTGGGCGGCCACCTGCAGCAGCAGCCCGGCATCGAGCGGCTTGGCCCAGCGCATGTTGACCGCGGTGGCGTCCAGCGCCTCGGCGGCCTGCAAGGCGGGGTACAGCAGGGTGCCGAAGGCCAGGATGGCGATGCGGTGGCCCGTGCGGCGCACCTCGCCCTTGCCGAACGGCAGCGCGTCCAGCCCCGGCAGCGGCGCCACACCGGCACCCGCGCCACGCGGGTAGCGCACGGCCACGGGCTGGTTCTGCGCGAAGGCGGTGGATAGAAGCTGCCGGCACTCGCGCTCGTCCGCCGGGCAGGCCAGCGCCATGTTCGGGATGCAGCGGATGAAGGCGATGTCGTAGGCGCCCGCGTGCGTGGCGCCGTCGGCGCCGACCAGGCCGGCGCGGTCGAGCGCGAACACCACGGGCAGGTTCTGCAGCGCCACGTCGTGGATCATCTGGTCATAGGCGCGCTGCAGGAAGGTGGAATAGATGGCCACCACAGGCTTTTGCCCCTCGCAGGCCAGTCCGGCGGCGAAGGTCACCGCATGCTGCTCGGCGATGCCCACGTCGTAGTAGCGCTCGGGGAAGCGTCGCTCGAACTCCACCAGCCCCGAGCCCTCGCGCATGGCCGGCGTGATGCCCACCAGGCGCTGGTCCTGCGCTGCCATGTCGCACAGCCACTGGCCGAACACCTGCGTGAACGTGGGCCTGGGCGCCACGACAGGCGATACGGCAGGCTTGACCAGGCCCACCGCCGGGTCGAACCTGCCCGGCCCGTGGTAGGCCACGGGGTCTTCCTCGGCCAGCTTGTAGCCCTGGCCTTTCTTCGTCACCACGTGCAGGAACTGCGGGCCTTCGAGTTGCTTGATGTTCTCCAGCGTGGGGATGAGCGATTCGAGGTCGTGGCCATCGATCGGGCCGACGTAGTTGAAGCCGAACTGCTCGAACAGCGTGGCCGGCACCACCATGCCCTTGGCGTGCTGCTCGAAGCGCTTGGCCAGCGCGAACAGCGGCGGCGCGGCCTTGAGCACCGACTTGCCCATGTGCTTGGCCGCCGCGTAGAAGCGCCCGCTCATGAGCTGCGCCAGGTAGCGGTTGAGCGCGCCCACGGGCGGGCTGATGGACATGTCGTTGTCGTTCAGTACCACCAGCAGCCGGCTGCCCTCGCCCACCTGCACGCCGGCGTTGTTGAGCGCCTCGAAGGCCATGCCCGCGCTCATGGCGCCGTCGCCGATCACCGCGACGGCATGGCGCTGTTCACCCTTCTGCTGCGCGGCCAGCGCCATGCCGAGCGCGGCGGAGATGCTGGTGGACGAATGCGCGGTGCCGAAGGTGTCGTAGGGGCTTTCGGCGCGCTGCGGGAAGCCCGAGATGCCGCCCCACTGCCGCAGCGTGGCCATGCGCTCGCGCCGGCCCGTGAGGATCTTGTGCGGGTAGGTCTGGTGGCCCACGTCCCAGACGATGCGGTCCGCGGGCGTGTCGAACACGTAGTGCAGCGCCACGGTGAGCTCCACCGTGCCGAGGTTGGAGCTGAGGTGCCCGCCGGTCCGGGACACGCTGTCGAGCACGAAGGCGCGCAGTTCATCGGCCAGCACGCGCAGTTCGGGGCGCGACAGGCGGCGCAGGTCCGCCGGGTCGTTCACGGTCTCCAGCAAGGGGTAGTTGCTCATGGATTTACTATGCTTTTGATAGCTCCAGCAGCTTGATTTGCCTGCGCTGCAGGCCGATTTTATTCATAGGAATCAACTGCTGCGCTCAACCACCGCCAGCGCCAGAGCACGCAAGGCACGGGTGTCGCGCAGGCCGCTGCCGTCCAGCGCCTGCTGGGCCTGGGCCAGCAACTTCCGCGCATGGGCGCGGGCGCGCTCCAGGCCCAGCAGCGATACATAGGTGGGCTTGTCCTGCGCCGCGTCCTTGCCGGCGGTCTTGCCGAGCGTGGCCGAATCCGCCGTCACGTCGAGGATGTCGTCCACCACCTGGAACGCCAGGCCGATGGCCGCGCCGTAGCCGGCCAGCGCATCGAGCGCGCGCGCATCCGCATGGCCGCAGGCCGCGCCCATCATCACGCTGGCCTGCAGCAGCGCGCCGGTCTTCAGCCGGTGCATGCGGCGAAGTTCGTCCTCGGCCAGCGGCAGGCCCACGCTGGCCAGATCGATGGCCTGGCCGCCGGCCATGCCGGCGTGGCCGGCGGCGCGCGCCAGCAGGCGGCACAGCCGGGCCTGCACGGCGGGGGGAATGGCGTCGTCGTCGGGCGTCAGCAGCTCGAATGCCAGCGCCTGCAACGCGTCGCCGGCCAGCAGCGCGCGGGCCTGGCCGAACCGCACGTGTACCGTGGGCTTGCCACGGCGCAGCACGTCGTCGTCCATGCAGGGCATGTCGTCGTGCACGAGCGAATAGGCATGGATCAGCTCGACGGCGCACGCGGCGCGCAGCGCCGCATCGTCGAGTCCCCCGCGCAGCGCCGCGCCGTCGGGTCCGGCGCCGGGCCGGCCCTGGGCCACTGCCTCGCGCGCCGCCAGCACCAGCAGGGGCCGCAGGCGCTTGCCGCCGTCGAGCACCGCGTAGCGCATGGCCTCGCCCAGGCCGCCGGGCGCATCCGCCGCTACCCAGCGCGACAAGGCCTGCTCGACGCGGTCGAGCCAGCAGACGCTCCAGGGGCGCAGGTCGAACGCGGGCGCTCCCACGCCAGCAGCATCAGGCGGCCGGATGGCGCTCATTCTTCTTTCCAGGGCCGCAGCACATTGCCGTCGAGCACCTTGATCTGGTCTTCCACCGCTTCGAGCCTGGCGCGGCAGAACGCCAGCAGCGCCGCGCCGCGCTGGTAGCCGGCCAGCAGTTCCTCCAGCGGCATCTGGCCCGACTCGATGCGCGCCACGAGCCGCTCCAGTTCCTGCATGGCGGCCTCGTAGGTGGCGGGCTCCGCGGGGGCGGTCGGCGGGGGGGCGGCTTTGGGCATCGGGTGGGTGGCGGGCGCGTGGGAAAACTCTCGATTCTAGGGTGTGTCACCCCAGGGTGCCGAACCCCGCGTTCCATGCCGAATACACGCGCCTGCGGCCCGGGAATAACCCTGTTGGGTACAATCCCATTCCCTCTGGTGCATGCCATTGTCTCGCCGGCCCTGCGTGCCGGCTTTTCTTTCCATCCGTGCCACGGCGCGCAGCACACTGCATGCCTTCCGCACCTCCCGTACCTCCCTGTGGGGAGTCTTTAGGTCAGGTCACCCATGTCTGATTTAAGTCTTCAACTGCAGCAGGCCGCAAGCCAACTTCCAGTTTCCAGCTACTTCGACCCGGCGCTGTTGCAGCGCGAGCTGGAGAGCATCTTCCAGCGCGGGCCCCGCTATGTGGGGCACAACCTGAGCGTGCCCAACGCGGGCGACTACTACGCCTTGCCGCAGGAGGGCGAAGGCCGCGCGCTGGTGCGCAACGCCCAGGGCGGGGTAGAGCTGGTGTCCAACATCTGCCGCCACCGCCAGGCCGTGATGCTCAAGGGCCGCGGCTCGCTCCACGGCCAGGGCAAGGGCCATGCGGGCGGCAACATCGTGTGCCCGCTGCACCGCTGGACCTACGCGCCCGGCGGCGAGCTGCTGGGCGCGCCGCACTTCGCGCAGGACCCGTGCCTGAACCTCAACAACTACGGCCTGCGCGAGTGGAACGGCCTGCTGTTCGAGGACAACGGGCGCGACATCGCCGCCGATCTGGCCGGCATGGGTCCGCGCGCGGACCTCGACTTCACCGGCTACGCGTTCGACCGGGTGGAGCTGCACGAGTGCAACTACAACTGGAAGACCTTCATCGAGGTCTATCTGGAGGACTACCACGTGGGCCCGTTCCACCCGGGGCTGGGCAACTTCGTCACCTGCGACGACCTGCGCTGGGAGTTCCAGCGCGAGTTTTCTGTGCAAACCGTGGGCATCGCCAACGCGCTGCGCAATTGCGGCAGCGACGTGTACCGCCGCTGGCAGCAGGCGCTGCTGCAGTACCGCAACGGCGAGACGCCGCGCTACGGCGCGATCTGGCTCACCTACTACCCGCACATCATGGTGGAGTGGTATCCGCACGTGCTGACCATCTCCACGCTGCATCCGCTGGGCGTGGACAGGACGCTCAACATGGTGGAGTTCTATTACCCCGAAGAGATCGTCGCGTTCGAGCGCGAGTTCGTCGAGGCCCAGCAGGCCGCCTACATGGAGACCTGCATCGAGGACGACGAGATCGCCGAGCGCATGGACGCGGGCCGCAAGGCCCTGATGCTGCGCGGCGACAACGAGGTCGGCCCCTACCAGAGCCCGATGGAAGACGGCATGCAGCACTTCCACGAGTGGTACCGCCGCGCCATGGGGGCCGATGCACTCCGTTTTTGATAGCTGCTACCGCAGTATTTACAAGCGCTGCGGGCACTTTTTACTGTGAAAAAACGGCCCATGCAAGCCTGGTGGATGGTGCTGGCCGCGTTCTTCTTCGCCAGCATGACGGTGTGCGTGAAGTTCGCGTCGCAGGGTTTCAATGCCGCCGAACTGGTGTTCTACCGCGGCCTGCTGGGCATGCTGTTCATGTGGCTGCTGGCACGCTCGCAGCGTGTCGGCCTGGGCACGCACTACGCCGGCATGCATGCCTGGCGCAGCATGATCGGCGTGGCCTCGCTGGGCGGCTGGTTCTACTGCATCGCGCACCTGCCGCTGGCCACCGCGGTCACGCTGAACTACATGAGCAGCATCTGGATCGCGGTGTTCATCGTCGGCGGCGCCATCATCGCCTGGCGGCCTTCGCCGGACCGCAGGACGCCGCCGCTGCAAGGCTCGCTGGTGCTGACCGTGGTGGTGGGCTTCGTGGGCGTGGTGATGCTGCTGCGCCCCTCCATGGGCCCCCACCAGGGCTTCGCGGCGATGGTGGGCGTGCTCTCGGGCATATGCGCGGCGCTGGCCTACATGCAGGTGACGGCGCTGTCGCGCATCGGCGAGCCCGAGACGCGCGTGGTGTTCTACTTCTCCGCCGGCTCCGCCGTGGCCGGCCTGGGCGGCACGCTGGCGACCGGCCTTTCGGCCTGGAATTGGAAGGCAGCCATCTGGGTCGTTCCGCTGGGCCTGCTGGCCTCGTTGGGCCAGTTGTGCATGACGCGGGCCTATTCGCGTGCGGGCTCGCAGCGCGGCACACTGGTGGTGGCCAATCTGCAGTATTCGGGCATCGTGTTCGCCGCCATCTACGGCATGGCGCTGTTCGGCGACCGGCTGCCGTGGATGGGCTGGGCCGGCATGCTGCTCATCGTGGGCAGCGGCATCGCCGCCACGGTGCTGCGCAAGCACGCGGCGCCCGATGCGCCGGAAGAGGAACATTGAGCCGGGAAACGGCAGGAGCGACAAGGACATGGCCTTCACCACACTGATTTCCGCCGCGCAACTGCGCGACCTGCTGCAAGGCGGCCAGCCCTGCATGGTGTTCGACTGCAGCTTCGACCTGGCCGCGCCCGAGGCGGGGGCGCAGCAATACGCTGCCGCGCACATTCCCGGCGCGGTCTACGCCAACCTCGACGCCGACCTGAGCGCCAAGCATGGCGTGCCGGGCGCGGGCGGCACCATCGTCGCGCACGAGGCCGACCGGCCCGCCTCCGGCGGGCGCCACCCGCTGCCGGGCCGCGAGACCTTCGCGCTGTGGCTGTCGAACGTCGGCTTTTCCAACGCCATGCAGGCCGTGGTGTACGACCGCAACGGCACCAACTTCTGCGGGCGCCTGTGGTGGATGCTGAAGTGGGCGGGCCATGCCGGCGTGGCCGTGCTCGACGGCGGACTGCAGGCCTGGCAGGCCGCGGGCGGCGCCGTGAGCAGCGCGCAGGAGCCCTCGCGCTTCCAGACCCGCTTCGCGCTTCACGCGCCGTTGGTGCGACTGGTCACGGCAGGCGAGGTGCTGGCCCGCCTGGGGCAGCCCGGCCAGACGCTGGTCGATGCGCGCGCTCGGCCCCGCTACCGGGGCGAGGTGGAGCCGCTGGACCCGGTGGCCGGCCACATCCCGGGTGCGCTGAACCGCCCGTTCAGCGAGAACTTCGACGCCAGCGGCCACTTCAAGCCCGCGCCGCAGTTGCGCGCCGAGTTCGAGCAGTTGTTGGCGGGCCGCGCGCCCTCCAGCGTGGTGCACCAGTGCGGCAGCGGCGTGAGCGCCCTGCCCAACCTGCTGGCCATGGAACTGGCCGGCCTGGGCGCCACGGGCCTGTTCGCGGGCTCGTGGAGCGAATGGTGCAGCGACCCTGCGCGGCCCGTGGAACGCGGCTGATCCATGACACACTGCGGGGGCCGCCGCCGTCGACGGCCCCAGCCCCTGTGCTCCATGCAAGTTCTCTGTTATCTCGGCAAGGCGACCCGCAGCGGCAACCTTGCCGTACCGTTTGAAAGCCTGCTGGCCACCAGCGCCGACTATGCGCGGCGCCAGGGCCTGACCGGCCTGCTGGCCGTTGCCGACGGGTATTTTCTGCACCTCGTCGAAGGAGAGCCCGACGCCGTGGAGGGGCTGGTGGGGCGCATCGCGGTGTTTTGGAACCACGAATCGCCCACGGTGCTGTTCGAGCACGACACGGATGTGCGGGCCTACGCGCAATGGAGCTGCGTCATCGCGCGGCGCCCCGCGACGCTGGCCGACATGGCCGGGCGCATGGCCTACATCCGCGGCTTCCTGCATGCCGACGGCAGCGCCTCGGCGGCGGATGCGTTCCGCTACTTCCTCACGCCCAACCGCGCAGCCCGCCCGCCCGGCGCGCAAACACCGGTGCGGCAGATCGCCGTGTGCAGCAACTCCGTGCTGTGGTTCAACCCCGTTTTCAGCCACCTGGCCGAGCGCTACGGCACCCAGGCCAGCGCGCTCAAGGTGTCCGAGACGGGCCGCGACGCGGATGCCTTCCCGCTCGACTACGCCGACGTGGTCGCTGGAGACGGCGTGGGGCTGGCGCGGCTGGTGGGCATCAGCGAAAGCCTGGTCGGCTCCACGCTGTCCTCGCCGCTGCTGAGCAAGGTGGAGCTGCTGGTGTTCCTGATGCGCCGCAGCGGCCACGGCAGCGACACGGCCTTCGTCGCGCAGGCGCTGCGGCACCCGCAAGCGCGGCACGCGCTGCCCGGCGTACTGTTCATCACGCCCGGCGGCAACGCCGAGCTGTCGGCCACGCTGCGGCGCATTGCCGCAGAGGCCGGCATGGAAAGCGCCGAGCACACGGGCTCGGTGCTCGACGGCGGCTCCACCTGGGGCGCCATCCGCGACTGGCTGGCCGCGCACCCGGCGCGGCCGCCGCACAAGCTGACGGACGCGTAGGGCGGATTCCTACACGGCGGGCACGAAACCAGACACGCGGCGCAGTCGAACCCCGACTTAATTTCTGATTGGGCGATCTTCACAATCCATTTCAACGGATCAGCCAAAAAAGATGCCTCCCGCATCCAGGCGACTCCGAACCGAAAGGATTGCGCCATGACCAGCGACCAACTGCTCACCGAGATCCGCGAAGCGAATCTGACCTACCTGATGCTCGCGCAGACCCTGATCCGCCAGGACAAGGCCGAGGCCGTATTCCGCCTGGGGATCAACGAGGAATCCGCCGAGCTGCTGGCAACGCTGTCGTCGGCGCAGGTCCTCAAGCTCGCGTCGCAGAACACGCTGCTGTGCCGCTTTCGCGTGGACGACGACATGGTGTGGAGCCTGCTCACCAACCACAACACGCCCAAGAAGGTCGGCAACGAGGCGACCAACCGCCTGCACGCCAGCATCCTCATGGCAGGCCGCGTGAGCGAAGTCCTCTAGGAGCCAGGCCATGTCCACCGCAGCCGCCCTCGCCGTCAAGAGCGTCCTCAACGAATCCCGGCAGATCGAGCGCGCCGCCATGCTCATCCAGATGGGTGCGCGCATGCAGGTGCTCGAATCGGAAACCACGCTCTCCTACGAGCGCCTGATCCGTCTGTACAAGGAGATCGCGGGCAAGTCGCCCTCCAAGGGCCAGCTCCCGTTCTCCACCGACTGGTTCCTGACCTGGCAGGAGAACATCCACTCCTCGCTGTTCCTCAACATCCACGAATACCTGTCCAAGGGCGCCAGCCTGGATTCGGTGGAACTGCTCACCCGGGCGTACCGCCTCTACGCCGAGCAGGTCGAGGCCGCCGGCATCGACGCGCTGCTGTCGTTCACGCGGGCCTGGCGCCTGGTGAAGTTCGTCGAGGCATCCATGCTCGGCACGACCGCCTGCACGCAGTGCGGCGGCCGCTTCGTGACCGAGCCCTACGAAAACGCCCGCCACTACACCTGCGGCCTGTGCAACCCGCCCGCCCGCGCCGGCAAGAGCAAGAGCGCCGGGGCCCTCATGCTGCACTGACAAGCGGAGCGGTGCCGTCGGCGCCGGCCACCACTGCGACGCGGTCGCGCCCGGTGCGCTTGGCTTCGTACAAGGCCGCGTCCGCGATGCAGAGCAGGGCGTCGAGCCGCGTATCCGCGGCAACCGGCTCCTGGTGCACCAGCCCGATACTGACGGATATGTTGAGGCACTGGCCGTCCGGCCCGCGGATTTCGCAGCGCCGCGTTTCGAGGCACAGGCGCTCCGCCACCGCCAGCGCATCGCCGCGCGTGATGCGGGGCAGAACGACCCCGAACTCCTCGCCGCCGAGCCGCCCGCACAGGTCGCCGGGACGCAGCTCGCCGGCGAGCATGCGCGCGAATCCCTGGAGCACGGCGTCGCCCGCAGCATGGCCATGGCGGTCGTTGACCTGCTTGAAATGGTCGATGTCGAGCATCAGCACCGCAGCCGACTGCGCGTCTGCGGCCATGCGCGCCAGCAACTTTGCGCCCGTCCCCATGAAGGCGCCGCGCGCCATGGCGCCCGTCAGGTGGTCGAAGTTCACCGCATGGTCGAGCCGCCGCAGCATTTCGCTGCGCGCCGCATGGGAGCATGCGGTAGCCAGCGGCCCCAGGAACAGCAGCGCCACGCCGGCACGCACCGACAGCACCATTTCCATATGCGTCGGCGTGAAAGTGGACATGCCCGCCGCGATCTCGAAGGTCTGGAAATAGCCGACGAGCATGCCCAGCAGGCAGGTGGTGAACAGACTGTAGGTCAGCGCGCACCACAGCAGCGCCGGCACCACGAAGGCAATGGCCCCGGGCCCGCCGATCAGCGTGCCCGCCAGCACGGCCAGCAGCACCGAGAAGACCGGGGCCATGTGCACCCAGCCCTGCCAGCCCTGCCAGCACGGCCTCTGCGCGGCCACGGCCCGCCACATGCGCGCCGGGGCCGGGGCGGTGAAGATGACGGGCATGAGCAGCACGTAGTTCATGAATTCGGTGCTGACCCAGACCCAGAACGTTTCGTACCAGTCCGCGTGGAACATCACCGGCCCGGCCCCGCTGCCGACCAGCGCCGAGGCCAGGGCGGAGGAGATGGACACGCAGAACAGGTACAGCGGTGACAACTGCCGTTGCATGCGCCAGAACTTATCTTCCACGCGCTTGTACATGACCACGCCGACCAGCACGCCCGCCATATTGGAGGCCGTGAGCCAGAGGGTCGTGAGGAATGCCCCGCCAGTCGTCAAATCGGCCAGCATGTACCCGATCGCCGCAGCCAGCCAGCCGGGCCAGTGCGCCCAGGCGGGGTTGCGCACCATCAGGCCCAGCAGCATGGCGTTGGTCAGCCAGAACGCCGAGAAGAACCCCGTGGGCCGCGCCCATATGCCCAGGTAGCAGGCACCCAGCACCAGCAGCCCCAGCAGCGCTACCCCGCGTAGGTCAAGGACGGCACTGCGCAGCCGGTCGAGAAAATGCATAGGGGGTGAATGGGACACGACCCGCGGACACACGAAGAAATAAGACGTAACAATCCGCCCATCCCCCTTCCGGGATGGCGGTCAGCCCCCATACCGCTGCAGCAGCCCCCGCATGTCGGCATCGATGGGCACGGCATAGTCCACCGCGGCCAGCACCGTGCCGGTAACAGGGTTGACCAGCTTGGCGTTCACGTACACGGTGTTGGCGGTGGGCGCGTAGGTGCCTACCAGCACGGCCTGCGCGTCCTGACTCTGGCCCAGGTTCTGGGCCTCGCGCGAGAGCATCAGCTCGCCCTCGTCGCTCTTGGCCAGCACGCTGCCATGCAGCTTGAGTTCGCGCACCAGCATGCCACGCTGCGTCAGGCGGCTGGCCAACTGCTCCGAGAAGATGCGGCCCAGGCGCGACGACTGCGAAAGCTGGTCCACATGCACCAGCGTCGCCACCAGCAGCGGACGCCCCGGGTCCAATAGGGCGGAGGCCATCAGGCGGTCCGCCGCCTCGTAGTTCAGGGCGATGGGATCGGGGCGCAGCAGCGTGCCGCCGCCGTAGTAATACTGCGCGCAGCCGGCGCCCATGAACGCCAGGGCCAGCGCCAGCGCGACGGGCAGGATTCTTGGATGCGGCATGGGCAGACTGCTGGAGGAAAGTGCTTTGCGACGGTGGCCCATCGTAGCCGTAGCGCCGCCGCGCGGTGGGCCGAATTGCGCAGGCTTTGTGCGCCTGTTCCCGAACTGCCCGCAAGGCCACGATTGCGCCGCCAGCCGCCCGGATATCGCATGCGCCGAGACTGATGCGCTTGAAAAATGAGAGCAGAAGACGGCAAACAAGGCCGACAGGCGTCGATACCGGACCACCAACTGGCGTGCATACAACAAGGCACTCAAGGGGCCAGAGGCTCCTTGCCGCCGTCGCTGTCGCTGCGAGCGCGCGGCCAGCGCCTGCATGGCGGATCACGCTCACCGTCTGGTCGGCGTTGAGCGATTTCAGCAATTTTTTCAGCGTGCGGCCGGCATCGGCGTCGGCATCGCGGCGGAAGGCCGCCGAGAGCCTGCACACCTGCTCCACGACCTCGAAGGCGTCCTGCTACTCCTGCTCGCGGACCACGTCGCCGAGGATGCGCCCGCGCAGGCGGATGTCGTCGATCAGGGGGCTGTCTCTCGGGTGGGCGGCGCAGGGCGCACCAGGAAAGAAAAATGCCGTGCCGGGCCGCATGGCGCCGCATGCTAGCATCCCCCGCGCCCTCCCGATTACCAGCCGGTTACACGCATTGAACGCCTCCACGCCCAGCCCCGCCCCCATCGTCATCGCCACGCGCGAAAGCCGGCTGGCGCTGTGGCAGGCCGAGCACGTACAGGCGCTGCTGCAGGCGCGCGGCCACGCCGTCGCGCTTTTGGGCATGACCACGCGCGGCGACCAGATACTGGACCGCGCGCTCTCCAAGGTCGGCGGCAAGGGCCTGTTCGTGAAGGAGCTGGAAGCCGCGCTGGAGGATGGCCGCGCCGGCATCGCCGTGCATTCGCTGAAAGACGTGCCGATGGACCTGCCCGCGGGCTTCGCGCTGGCCTGCGTGATGGAGCGCGAGGACCCGCGCGACGCCTTCGTCTCGCCCCGCTACGCGAACCTCGACGCGCTGCCGCAGGGCGCGGTGGTGGGCACTTCCAGCCTGCGCCGCGTGGTGCTGCTGCGCCACGCGCGGCCCGACCTGCGCATCGAGCCGCTGCGCGGCAACCTCGACACGCGGCTGCGCAAGCTCGACGACGGCCAGTTCGACGCCATCGTGCTTGCCGCCGCGGGGCTGAAGCGGCTGGGGCTGCAAGAGCGCATCCGCGCCGTCTTCACGCCCGAGCAGATGCTGCCCGCCGCCGGCCAGGGCGCGCTGGCCATCGAGGTGCGCGCGCACCGCGCCGACCTGCTGGCCGCGCTGGCGCCGCTGGCCCACCGGCCCACCTGGCTCGCCGTGGCGGCGGAGCGCGCCGTCAGTCGCGCGCTGGGCGGCAGTTGCTCCATGCCGCTGGCCGCGCACGCGCACTTCGGCACCGACGGCCTGCTGCACCTGCGCGCTGCCTGGGGCGACCCCGAGCGCCCCGGCCTGCTGGTGCGCGCCGACGCCGGCGCCGCCGTGGCCACGGAGCCCGAGGCGCAGGCCCTGGGCGAGCGCGTAGCGCTCACGCTGCGCGACGGTGGAATGCGGTGAAACGCCCCCGAGCGCCTGCGGCGCTCCCCCTCAAGAGCGCGCCGCCAGCGGCTAGTGCAGTGTTCAACGCGAAGCAGCACATGAAACCGCGCCTTTTGCCGCATGGCGGCGTTGCAAATCCGCGCGATAGCGACGGCCATCGCTGTGGTTTGCGCCTTGCCCTGCGCCAAAACGCATCGCTTTTATTGGTGCCGCCAGGCATCGAACACTGCACTAGGCAAAGCCGGCTTCGCAGTGTTCGCTGGCCTTGGCCGCGCCCGTTCCAGGCATGGGGGTCATGCGATGCGCGGCGGGGCCATCGATAAGCAAAAGCCCATGCAGGTCATCGTCACCCGCCCCGCCGCCGAGGCCGGCCCGTGGGTGCGGGCGCTGGCCGCGCGCGGCATCGCGGCGGCGGCGCTGCCGCTGATCGGCATCGCCCCGCTACCCGACCCCGCGCCGCTGCGCGCCGCCTGGGCCGTGCTGCCCGCATACCGCGCCGTGATGTTCGTGAGCCGCAGCGCAGTGGCGCACTTCTTCGCCGCCCGCCCACTCTCAGCCGCATGGCCCGCCGGGCCACGCGCCTGGGCGCCCGGTGCCGGCACGGCCCAGGCCCTGCGCGAAGCCGGCGTGCCGGTGGGCAGCATCGACGCGCCCGCCGCCGACGCCGCGCGCATGGATTCCGAGGCGCTGTGGGCGCTGGTGGCACCGCAGGCGCGGGCCGGCGACCGGGTGCTGCTGGTGCGCGGCAGCGACGGTGCGGACGCCGGCCCCGCGGGTGCGGATACGGGCAACGGGCGCGACTGGCTCGCGCAGCAGATCGCCGCGGCGCGCGCGCGCGTGGAAGCCGTCGCCGCCTACCTGCGCCAGCCACCCGTGCTGGATGCCGCGCAGCGCGCGCTGGCCCAGGCGGCGGCCAACGATGGCTCGCTCTGGCTCTTCAGCAGCGCGCAGGCCATCGCCCACCTGCGCGCGGCGCTGCCCGCGCAGGGCTGGCGGGCGGCGCGCGCCCTGGCCACGCACCCGCGCATCGCCGAGGCCGCGCGCGCGGCGGGCTTCGGCGCGGTCGCGCTCTCGGCCCCGGGCCAGGACGCGGTGATCGCCTCGATAGAATCGCTGGCATGAGCCCAGAGCCCCGCAACGACGCGCCCGCAGAGGCCGCCCCCACCCTGCCCGCGCAGCCCGGCAGCCCGGCGACGGACGATGCCGCGGCGGTGCCCGGCGCCAGCCACGCAGCCCTGGCGCTGGTGGCGCTCATCGCCTGCGGCGGGGCCGTCGCCAGCGGCCTGCTGTGGCACAAGCTGTCGGGCATCCAGGAACAGCTCGCGCGCCAGAGCGCCGACGCCAACTCCCTGGCCATCGAGGCCCGCACCACGGCGCGCGAGGCGCGCGACCTGGCGCGCGACATCGCCGCGCGCCAGAGCGTGGCCGAGGCCCGCCTGGGCGACGTGGCGCTGCAGCGCAGCCAGATCGAGGAGTTGATGCAGAGCGTCTCGCGCAGCCGCGACGAGAACCTGGTGGTGGACATCGACTCCGCGCTGCGCCTGGCGCTGCAGCAGACGCAGCTCACCGGCAGCCTGGAGCCGCTGCTGGCCGCGCTCAAGGGTGCCGACCAGCGCATCGCCCGCGCCGCCCAGCCGCGGCTGGCACCGCTGGCGCGCGCCATCGGCCACGACATCGAGCGCATCAAGAGCGCCAACGTCACCGACACCGCCGGCCTGCTCGGGCGGCTCGACGACTTGTCGCGCCTGGTGGACGACCTGCCCGTGGTCAACACGGTGGGCATCGGCACCGCGGCCAGCCGCCTGGCGCCCCCCGCAACGGCGGACGCGCAGCCCGGCGCCCCGGCGGCGGACGAGGCCTGGTGGCTTGTCGCGCTGCGCCGGGGCTGGCAGCAGGTGCGCGACGAGGCGCGCGGCCTGGTGCGCGTGTCGCGCATCGACCAGCCCGACGCGGCGCTGCTGGCGCCCGAGCAGACCTACTTCCTGCGCGAGAACCTCAAGCTCAAGCTCCAGGGCGCGCGCCTGGGCGTGCTGGCGCGCCAGTACGAAGCCACGCGCGCCGATCTGACCGGCGCCACCGCCCTGCTCAACAAGTACTTCGACCCCGCCTCCAAGCGCGTGCAGAACGCGGCCACGCTGCTGCAGCAGACCATGGCCCAGGCCCGCGCCGCCGAGCTGCCGCGCCCCGACGAAACGCTGAACGCGCTGGCCACTGCGGCGGCGGCCATGCCGGCGCGCTGACACCCACGGACGACGAACGACGACACGTATGCGCGCGGCACTCTGGCTCCTGGCACTTTTCGCCATCGCGGTGGCGGTGGCCCTGTTCGTGGGCAACAACCAGGGCACGGTGACGCTGTTCTGGCCGCCCTACCGGCTCGACCTGTCGCTCAACATGGTGGTGCTGCTGCTACTGGGCGGCTTTGCCGTGCTGTACGCGGCGCTGCGCGCCATCGGCTCGCTGCTGAGCCTGCCGCACCAGGCGCGGCGCTGGCGCGTGCAGCAGAAGGAGCGCGCCATGCACCTGGCCATGCTCGACGCGCTGGCGCACCAACTGGCCGGGCGCTTCATCCGCTCGCGCAAGGCCGCCGAGGCCGCGCTGGCGCAGGAAGCGGACCTGATCAGCGCCGGCGCCGAGCCCGCGCACGCCGGCCAACTGCGCGCCCTGGCCCACCTGGTGGCCGCCGACGACGCCCATGCGCTGCAGGACCGCGCCGGGCGCGAGGAGCATCTGCGGCACGCGCTGGCCGGCACGGCACAGCGCGTGTCGGCGCAGGAGCAGGAGATCCGCGAAGGTGCCCAGTTGCGCGCCGCGCGCTGGAGCCTAGACGACCGCGACAGCGTCGCCGCGCTGGAGCACCTGGCCGCACTGCCACAGGGCGCGGCGCGGCGCACGGTGGCGCTGCGCATCCGCCTGAAGGCCGCGCGCCTGGCCGGGCTGACGCAGGAGGCGCTGGTCACCGCGCGGCTGCTGGCCAAGCACCGCGCGTTCTCCGAGGCGGCGGCGCAGAGCATCGTGCGCGGCCTGGCCATCGAGCTGATCGACGGCGCGCGCGACACCGAGCAGTTGCAGCGCGCCTGGCTCGACGACCTGGAGCCCGCCGAGCGCGCCATGCCCGGGCTGGCCGTGCATGCGGCACAGCGCCTGGCGCAACTGGGCGGTGGCGGCGTGCAGGTGCGCGCCTGGCTGCTGCCCGTGTGGGAGGCGCTGGCGGCGCGCCCGGCGGCCCTGCCGGACGGGCTGGAAATCAAGATGGTACGCACGCTGGAGGCTGGCCTGGACTCGGTGGACCCGGCCTGGCTGGCGCGCATCGAGGCCGCGCAGCAGGCCAACCCGCGCAACGCCGCGCTGCAGTACCTGGCCGGCACGGCCTGCCTCAAGCGCCAGCTCTGGGGCAAGGCGCAGCAGTTGCTGGCCAGCGCCGCCGCCGGCTTGCAGGACGCCGAACTGCGCAGCCGCGCCTGGCGCTACCTGGCCGAACTGGCCGAGGAGCGCGGCGACGCCGAGGCCACCGCCGCGGCCTGGAAGCAGGCCGCGCTGGCGCGCTGACGCCCAGGCGCGGAGCGCAGTGCTCCTCTATTCATAGCTGCCGCCGCAGTTTCTTCAATGGTTTAACCTGGAAACGGCAGTTGGATGCGCCTGCCGGTGCCGTGATCGGGGTGCCAGGCAAGACCGGGCGACGCGGCGGGCTACTGCCCGCAAGGAGGAGCAACGCCGCATGGCGCGCCGAGCGCGGTGCTGGCAGGTGCATGGCGCTCTCACCCACGAGGTGAACCCCGTCGGCGCCGTCAACGCTCGATTTCATGCGGCCTGGCAAGGGATACAAAGCGGTCAACTGCCGGTTCCAGGTTTAACGCTGTTTTCATGCTGAAACCTTTGTATATGCTGCGGTGAAAGCTCCTGAAAACATAGCGGCATGATTTCGATATAGTAAATCGATTTCGAATAGCTTAATATCGGTGCCGTACACACCCCCACACGAGGAGACACCATGGCCACCGCACCCGATACCACCGCCGCGCTGCCCGCGCCCGCGCCCATCCAGCAGCTACACCACTATGCCTACAAGGCGCGCGACGCCGAGGAGACGCGGCATTTCTACGAGGACATCCTGGGCCTGCCGCTCTACCACATCATCCAGAGCGACTACGTGCCCAGCACGGGCGAGTACTGCCCCTACACCCACATCTTCTTTCGCCTGCGCGACGGCTCGTTCATCGCCTTCTTCGACCTGGGCGACGACGTGCAGGCCGCGCCCTCGCCCAACACGCCGGCGTGGGTCAACCACATCGCCTTGCGCGTCGATACGGTGGCCGATCTGGAGGCCGCCAAGCAGCGCCTGCAGGCCCATGGCGTGGAGGTGCTGGGCGTGACGGACCACCACATCTTCAAGAGCATCTACTTCTTCGACCCCAACGGCATTCGGCTGGAACTCTCCGCGCAACTGGCCGACGCGGCGCAGATGCACAAGGAAAGCGCCACGGCCCACGCCCGGCTGGCGGAGTGGACGGCGCGCAAGCAACAGTGGCGCCGCGAGCGCGCGGCAGGCGCCGCCGCCGCGCCGCTCAAGCCCCAGGCCAACGACCGTCCGGAGTTCGTGCCCGCGGGGGGCGGCACGGCTTGAAAAACCACATCACCCCGGCTCGGCCACCATCGTGCGGTTGCGCCCATCCTTCTTCGCCTGGTAGAGCGCCCGGTCCGCGCGCTTCAGGGCGCGCTCCAGGTCGTGGTCCCCGGCCTCCAGCTCGGCCACGCCCAGCGAGACGGTCACCGTGCCTGCCACGGCGAACGCATGGTCGGCGATGGCCCGGCGCAGGCGCTCCGCCGCCTCGCGCGCACCGGCGGCGGAGGTGCCGGGCATGAAGATGCTGAACTCCTCCCCGCCCGGGCGGCACAGCAGGTCGGTGGGGCGGGCATGCTCGCGCATCAGCGCGCCCATCTCGCGCAACACGCTGTCGCCCACGTCGTGGCCGAAAACGTCGTTGACGTGCTTGAAGTGGTCGATGTCCAGCGCCACGATCGCAAAGCCGCGTCCGTCCTCCAGCCAGGTGTCCAGCGCCGCGTCCATGCCGCGCCGGTTGTGCAGGCCGGTCAGCGGGTCGGTCAGTGCGTCGCGGTTGAGCCGGTCGATCTTGTTGTCGAGCACGCTCAAGCCTGCCAGCAGGGAACGCTTGAGCTCGAATGCCTCGAAGTACCAGGCCGGCAGCTTCTCGATGGCAGCGTAGGCCGTGCCCATGCCATCCATGTGCCGGGCCTGGCGCGCGAGCTGCCACAGGGGCCGGCAGATGACCCGCGTCAGTGCCCAGACGATGAGCATCGACGCCAGCAGCAGCGGCAGCGTGCGCAGCACCGTGCTGCGCAGCAGAAGGTCCAACTCGGTCAGCGTGGCGTGTACGGGCCGCTGCGCCACCACGCCCCAGCCGGTGCGGCGCAGCGGCGCGTAGCCGGCCAGCATGTCCACGCCCTTGCTGTTGACCATGCGCATGCTGCCCGTCTGGCCCGCGATCACGGCCTCGATGGCCGGGTTGCCCAGCACCATCTCGCCGATGCGCTCGAGTTCGGGGTGGTAGATGATGAGCCTGTGCTGGCCTTCCACGACATAGAGGTAGGAGCCGTCCTGGTAGTAGTGCAGGCCCAGGATATTCTGCAGGATGTTGGGCTCCTGCAGGTAGATGGCGCCGGCAACGTAGCCGCGGTAGCGCCCCTGGCCGTCGACGATCGGCTGCGAGAGGCTGACGACCAGCCGCCCGCGCGCGGAACGATAGGGCGCGCTGACGAAGGGCTCGCGCCGCTGCAGGCTCTGGCCGTCGCCCTCAGAGCGCAACTGCTCGCCGTTGAGCGCCAGGCTGTCGGGGTACGAGGCCTGCACCACGCCCCGTGCGTCGACGATGACGACGGCGTTGAAGGAGTTGGTATCCTGCTGCAGCCTGCGGGCCTGCGCCTGCAGGGCTGCGGGCTCGCCCATCAGTTCGGCGAGCGAGCGGCTCGCATAGGCCAGCCGCCGCTCGATGGTGGCAATGAACGTATCCGCCGTGTCCGCCAGCTTGGCCGCGTAGGTGCGGTTGGCCTCCAGCGTGTTGCGGATCAGCAGGTCTTCCTGCACCCGGTGGGCCGAATACAGCGCGCTGCCCAGGCCCAGGACGAGCGACAGCAGGGCCAGGCCCAGGATGAGCTTGCGCAGGTCAAGGCGCGGCATGAACAATGGCGCAGTACGGAAGAAGAAAGGGGCGGGGGCTGGGGCTGGGGCGGGGGAATCGCAGCCAGCCCGCATCATGCCCGCCCTGGCGGCAGCGCCATGCCATTTCCCCGATAGTGCGCGGGGTTGCCCGTCGCTTCCACGCCACGGAGCGCAAGGCGCTGCTGGCGCGCACGTGCGTGGCCACGCCATGCCCCAGGTATATGAACGAAAAATGCCTCCAGCGCAGATATTTCCTGCTCTGAATGCTATCAAAAGAGAAGCGCCGAACGGGATAAAATCGGTGCGTCACCACACCCCACGGCATCCTGCTGGATGCCGTTTCACTTTTTGCCATGAGCGACACCACCGCCACACGCCCCGCCCAGCCCGGCCTCGACAGCCTTGCCAAGTCCTTCGAGCCCGCCGCGCTGGAAGCGCACTGGGGCCCCGCCTGGGAGCAGCGCGGCTATGCCCGCGCGGGCTGGCGCGGCACCGGCGAGCCCCGCGCCGGCGAGCCGGCCTTCGCCATCCAACTGCCGCCGCCCAACGTCACGGGCACGCTGCACATGGGGCATGCGTTCAACCAGACCATCATGGACAGCCTGACGCGCTACCACCGCATGCGCGGCTTCAACACGCTGTGGGTGCCGGGCACCGACCACGCGGGCATCGCCACGCAGATCGTGGTGGAGCGCCAGTTGCAGGGCCAGGGCACCAGCCGGCACGAACTGGGGCGCAAGAACTTCGTCGCCCGCGTGTGGGAATGGAAGGAGCAGAGCGGCAACACCATCTTCGGCCAGATGCGCCGCCTGGGCGACAGTGTGGACTGGACGCACCAGTACTTCACCATGGACGACAAGCTGTCGAAAGTGGTGACCGACACCTTCGTGCGCCTGTACCGGCAGGGTCTGATCTACCGCGGCAAGCGCCTGGTCAACTGGGACCCGCAGCTCAAGACGGCGGTAAGCGACCTGGAGGTGGAGAGCGAGGAGGAGGACGGCTTCCTCTGGCACATCCGCTACCCGCTGGCCGACGACACCGGCTCGCTGGTGGTGGCCACCACGCGGCCCGAGACCATGCTGGGTGACACGGCCGTGATGGTGCACCCCGAGGATGCGCGCTACCGGCACCTGATCGGCAGGAAGGTGAAGCTGCCGCTGGTGGACCGCGAGATCCCGGTGATCGCCGACGACTACGTGGACAAGGACTTCGGCACCGGCGTGGTGAAGGTAACGCCCGCGCACGACTACAACGACTACGCCGTGGGCCAGCGCCACGGGCTGCCGGTGATCGGCGTGCTGACGCTGGACGCGGCCATCAGCGACAACGCGCCCGTGAAATACCGCGGGCTGGACCGCTTCGCGGCCCGCAGGCAGATCGTGGCCGACCTCGAAGCCATGGGCCTGCTGGTGGAAGTGAAGAAGCACAAGCTCATGGTGCCGCGCTGCGCGCGCACGGGCCAGGTGGTGGAGCCGATGCTCACCGACCAGTGGTTCGTGGCCATGAACAAGACCCCCACGCTCCCCGCTGCGCGTGGTTCGCTGCCCCCCGAGGAGGCCGTCTCCGGCTTTGGGCGGCCCGGCGCCGCAGAGGTGGGCACGGGCGACCCCACGGGCAAGAGCATCGCGCAGAAGGCCATCGACGCCGTGGCCTCGGGCGAAGTGAAGTTCGTGCCCGAGAACTGGGTCAACACCTACAACCAGTGGATGAAAAACATCCAGGACTGGTGCATCAGCCGCCAGTTGTGGTGGGGGCACCAGATTCCCGCGTGGTACGACGAGGGCGGCAAGGTCTACGTCGCGCACAGCGAGGAAGAGGCGCAGCAACAGGCGCCCGGCAAGAAACTGGTGCGCGACGAGGATGTGCTCGATACGTGGTATTCGAGCGCGCTGGTGCCGTTCAGCACCGTAGGATGGCCTCAAGCCGCTGGCGGGGCCGGCGGCGACGTATCCACGGGAAGCCAAGGTAGCACGAGCGACTACGACCTATACCTCCCAAGCACCGTGCTGGTCACCGGCTACGACATCATCTTCTTCTGGGTCGCCCGGATGATCATGATGACCACGCACTTCACGGGCCGCGTGCCGTTTCGCCACGTCTACATCCACGGCCTGGTGCGCGACGCGCAGGGCAAGAAGATGAGCAAGAGCGAGGGCAACGTGCTCGACCCGGTGGATTTGATCGACGGCATCGCGCTGGCGCCCCTGCTGGACAAGCGCACCACCGGCCTGCGCAAGCCCGAGACGGCGCCTGCGGTGCGCAAGAACACCGAGAAGGAGTTCCCCCAGGGCATCCCGGCCTACGGCGCCGACGCGCTGCGCTTCACCTTCGCGGCGCTGGCCACGCTCGGGCGCAGCATCAACTTCGACAGCAAGCGCTGCGAGGGCTACCGCAACTTCTGCAACAAGCTCTGGAACGCCACCCGCTTCGCGCTGATGAACTGCGAAGGCTTCGACTGCGGCCTGAAGGACCATGCAGCAGAGGAATGCGCGGCGGGCGGCTACCTGCGCTTCTCGCAGGCCGACCGCTGGATCGCCTCGCGCCTGCAGAAAGTGGAGGCCGAGGTGGCCAAGGCGTTCGCCGAATACCGGCTCGACAACGTGGCGAACGCAGTCTACGACTTCGTGTGGAACGAGTTCTGCGACTGGTACCTGGAAATCGCCAAGGTGCAGATTCAAACCGGCACCGAGGCACAACAGCGCGGCACCCGCCGCACGCTGATCCGCACCCTGGAAACCATCCTGCGCCTGGCACACCCGCTGATCCCCTTCATCACCGAGGAGCTGTGGCAGAAGGTGGCGCCCGTGGCCGGCAGAAAGACCAGCGAATCCATCAGCATCGCCGCCTACCCGCAAAGCCGGCCCGAGAAGATCGACGAGGCCGCCGAGGCGTATGTCGCGCGCCTGAAGGCCGTGGTCGATGCCTGCCGCACGCTGCGCGGCGAGATGGGCGTCTCGCCCGCGCAGCGGCTGCCGCTCTACGCCGTGGCGGATGCCGCCGAAGGGGCCGGCTTCCTGCGCGCCGCCGCACCCGTGCTCCAGGCGCTGGCCAAGCTCGGCGAAGTCCGGGTGTTCGACGACGAGGCCGCCTGGGCCGCCGCCGCGCAGGCCGCGCCCGTGGCCGTGGCAGGCGGCGTGCGGCTGTGCCTGTTCATGGAAATCGACGTGGCCGCCGAAAAGGCCCGGCTCGGCAAGGAGGCCGCGCGGCTGGAGGCCGAGATCGTCAAGGCCCAGGCCAAGCTCGGCAACCAGGGCTTCGTCGCCCGCGCGCCAGCGGCCGTGATCGAGCAGGAGAAGAAGCGCGTGGCCGACTTCGGCGAGGCACTGGCGCGGCTGCGCGAGCAGTTGGCCCGGCTTGGCTGAACACGGCACTCGGTCTTGCGGCGGCGGCTCGCGGCGCAGCCGTATGATCCCCATACCCGAAAGGAATACCTTCAGCCATGAGTGATACCCCTGCCCCGATCCGCAAGGCCGTCTTCCCCGTTGCCGGCCTCGGAACGCGCTTTCTGCCCGCCACCAAGGCGCAGCCCAAGGAAATGCTGCCCGTGGTGGACAAGCCCCTGATCCAGTACGCGGTCGAGGAGGCCTACGCCGCGGGCATCCGGCAGATGATCTTCATCAATGGTCGCAGCAAGCGCGCCATCGAAGACCACTTCGACACCGCCTACGAGCTCGAATCCGAACTGGAGGCCGCGGGCAAGAAGGATCTGCTGGCGCTGACGCGCTCCATCATGCCCGCCGACATGGAATGCATCTACATCCGCCAGCCCAAGGCCCTGGGGCTGGGCCACGCGGTGTACTGCGCCCACAGCGTGGTGGTCAACGAACCCTTCGCCGTGCTGCTGGCCGACGACCTGATGGTCGGCAAGCCGCCCGTGCTCAAGCAGATGGTGGAGCAGTTCGCCGAATGGCAGGCCACCATCCTGGCGGTGCAGGAAGTGCCCGACGAGCACACCAGGCGTTACGGCATCGTGGCCGGCACGCCGGTCAACGACCGCCTGATGGAGCTTTCGCACATCGTCGAGAAGCCCGCGCCCGAGGCTGCGCCCTCGCGCCTGGGCGTGGCGGGCCGCTACATCCTCACGCCGGGCATCTTCCGCCAGATCGCGGCGCTGCCGCGCGGCGTGGGCGGCGAGATACAGCTCACCGACGGCATCGCCGCGCTGATGCGCCGCGAAAAGGTGTTCGCCTACCGCTACGACGGCAAGCGCTACGACTGCGGCAGCAAGGAAGGCTTCCTGGAGGCCAACGTGGAGCTGGCGCTGACCCATCCGCAGCTCGGCCCGAGCTTCCGCGAATACATCAAGGCGCTGGACATCTGAGCGCTGCGCAGCCCAGCAAAAAGCCCGCATCAGGCGGGCTTTTTTACGGGCGGCAAACTGCGCTCAGCGTCGGCGCAGCACGTGCACGAACTCCTCGCCCACGGTCTGCTGCTCCACCAACTCGTTGCCGGTCTGGCGCGCGAAGGCCTGGAAGTCGCGCAGCGAGCCGGGGTCGGTCGCCACCACCTTCAGCAACTGGCCGCTCGCCAGCTCTGCCAGCGCTTTCTTGGCGCGCAGGATGGGCAGCGGGCAGTTCAGGCCGCGGGTGTCGATTTCCTTGCTGATCTCCATGCCGGTCTCTCGTGGGTGGGGTTTTCTGGATTCTAGGACCGGATGGATTCCATGAACTGCGGCGCGTACCCGCGCGAGCGCAGCCAGTCGGCCAGCGCCTGGCCCGTGCCCGAGGGCCAGCAGCGCACGTCCTCGGGCGCGTAGAGCCTGTATTCCGCCAGCTCGGGCGACAGTCGCACCTCGCCGTCGGCCACCGCGTGGTAGGCGATGATGACCTGGTTCATGCGCTGGAAGTCGTACACGCCGATCAGCGCGAGCGCGCTGGCGTCGAGGTTGGTCTCTTCCTTGATCTCGCGCGCGATGCCGTCCTGCGGCGTCTCGCCGGCCTCCATGAAGCCGGTGATGAGGGCGAACATCCTGCCGCTCCATGCGGCGTTGCGCGCCAGCAGGATCTGCCCGCGGTATTCGACCACCGCCGCCAGCACCGGCGTGGGGTTGTTCCAGTGCGTCCAGCCGCAGGCCGGGCAGCGCAGGCGCAGCTTTTCGCCGCCATCCTCCATCTGCGCCAGCCACTCCAGCGGCGCGGCGCACGCCGGACAGAAGCGGAAACCGTCGGCCATCGCGCGGAACGGCCTCAGGCGGGGAAAACGCCGGTGGACAGGTAGCGGTCGCCGCGGTCGCAGACCACGAAGACGATGGTTGCGTTCTCTACCTTGCGGGCGGCTTCCAGCGCCACCCACAGCGCGCCGGCGGCGGAGATGCCGGCGAAAATACCCTCCTCGCGCGCCAGGCGGCGGCACATGTCCTCGGCGTCGTCCTGGCTCACACTGACCTGCTCGTCCACCACGCGCGGGTCGTAGATCTTCGGCAGGTATTCCTCGGGCCACTTGCGGATGCCCGGGATGCGCGAGCCCTCGCTGGGCTGCGCGCCGATGATCCGCACCGCCGGGTTCTTCTCCTTCAGGAACCGCGCCACGCCGGTGATGGTGCCCGTGGTGCCCATGGCGCTCACGAAGTGGGTGATGCGCCCGCCCGTCTGCTGCCACAGCTCGGGGCCCGTGGTTTCGTAGTGGATGCGCGGGTTGTCCTCGTTGGCGAACTGGTTCAGCACCACCCCCTTGCCCTGCTTGACCATGGTGTCGGCCAGGTCGCGCGCATATTCCATGCCGCCGCTCTTGGGCGTGAGGATCAACTCGGCGCCGAATGCCCTCATGGTCTGGGCGCGCTCGATGGACAGGTCCTCCGGCATGATGAGCAGCATGCGGTAGCCCTTGATGGCCGCGGCCATCGCCAGCGCGATGCCGGTGTTGCCAGAAGTGGCTTCGATCAGCGTATCGCCGGGCCGGATGTCGCCGCGCTCCTCGGCGCGCCGGATCATGGACACGGCGGGCCGGTCCTTCACCGAGCCCGCGGGGTTGTTGCCTTCCAGCTTGCCCAGTATGACGTTGCCGCGCGCGGCATTTTCTTGCGCGCCGATGCGCTGCAAGGCGACGAGCGGCGTGTTGCCGATCGCGGCCTCGATGGTGGGGTAGTTCATAGGCGCCACTGTGCCATAATTTGCGGCCTCGCCTCCAGCCCGCCCGGGTGGTGAAATTGGTAGACGCAGGGGACTCAAAATCCCCCACCGAAAGGTGTGCCGGTTCGATTCCGGCCCCGGGCACCACTCAAATGTTTACGGCTTGCAGCATATGCACAAACCCAAACATTTCAATGGGTTAGGAGCAGCCATGAAGGTGGTGCAGTGCGCTGGATGCACGGTTATGCACAATTCATTCCCCATATTTCCCCCGCTAACTGCCATGACCAAGGTAGTTCGCCATAGATGACGGAAGACACTGGGGAGTGCGGGCCGGCGCGGGTAGAGGTCGGTCAAATTTTTGATGGCACTCGACCGCGATCGCTAACTTGAGCCGCTGCCGACCACTCGTACCCAGGATTGCCTGCGGGCGCTGCTGAGTTCCTTTCGGAACCCGGGCGCCTGACAGCCCACATTGAAGAGAGCCGCCGGGGTTGCCCGGCAGGCCGTTGGTCCGGCGGCACCTGCGCGGGCCCGCACGCTTGTGATTGTTGTTCAAGCGGCAGGGGCTGAGGCAATGGATTTGACCCCGATGCACAAAAGCGCGTGATCGCGCTGGATGTTCACCAAGCCATCTGTCCGGGCAACAACGAGAGTGCGGGCAAGCGCAAAACCGGGCGCATCCGCAAGGGCAACGCCTGGGTCAGACGGCTGCTGTGCGAGTTCGCCCAGGCATCTGCCCGAACGCGCTGCGCGCTCAAGGCCAAGTTCGACGCGTTGGCCATCCGCAAAGGCCACAAGAAGTCGGTCGTGGCGCTGGATCAAGATGCTGCGAGAAGCACGGCTTCATCGCCACGCCTGCCGCCACCTGAGACTCGCTCCCCCGTCGCCTCTGCGGTTCCGGCCAGCCTCAGGTCAGGCAGTGGTACGCCGGTTCGGGGGTGTCTTCCACATTAATTATTCTCTCGATTCATGCTGACTGACTACTAGGCTTACTGGCTCAGGTCGATGCGATAGACCGTGTAAGTGCCGGTGCCGTTGTTGACGCCGGTGTCATCCGCCTTGTCAACGCTGATGTTGGTCAGGCCGGCAGCCTGCGCCAGGCCCAGTTCGTCCTTGCCGGACTTGAACAGCACCTTGCCCGCGGTTGCCGCCTTGGCAAAGCGCCAGCTGCTGACCGAGCCGTTGGCGACGCGGGTGATGTCCTTCCTGGCCTTGACGTAGTTCAGCACCACTTCGCGGTTGGCGTCGGGTGAGGCCCAGATGATGTCGAACTTCTTGCCCGTGCCCAGGATGTAGGGAGCACTGCTGTTGGCGCGGTAGTTGTTGGTGGCAATGATGAACTCTTGCGAGAGGTCAATCGGCTGGCCCTTGTAGCGCAGGTTCTTGATGCGTTCGCCACCCTGGCTCGGGTTGTTGACGTTGTACTTGGGCTGCGTGACGTCGATTTCGTAACTGATGTCCGGCGAGGTGAACACGTCGTAGTTGTAGCCCGGGAAGGCCGAGCCAGGCTGCACGCCGGTCTTGCTGTCGTTGATGAGCCACTGGTCTGCCGTCTTGGCCGGATCGATCTGGTTGAAACGATGGGCGGCGTTTTCCAGCCACAGCTTGATCTGCGCGCCCGTCACTTTCACTGCGTTGATGGTGTTGTTATCGTACAGGTACAGGTCGGCGGCGGCAGCGACGGTCATGGTGCCGGCCTTCACGTCGGTGTAGTCAGTGCTGCCGGCAAAGCCGGCCTTGAACGGCGCAGTGACAGACAGAACCGGCAGGCTGGCGTACTGGGGCAGGCTGTTCTTGACGTAGTTGGCCACATGCTCCTGCTGCGCCTGGTTGACGATCTGCAGGGCGGTCACATCGCCCACGTCGGCAAACATGGAGCTCAGGCGGAAGTCGCTGGTGCCAATGGGCGAAGCGACGTAGGCGCGGGTCTTGTCATGCAGTTCCTGCGCCGCCTGAACCACGGCCGTGTCGGACGCCACATAGGTGTTGGGGTTGGTGCCGGTCTGGATGGTGCGCACCTGCACGTCGGTCTTGGCGGTGTCCACTGACCATTTCTTGGCCGTGCCGTCCCATTTGAGCGCGTAGTTGATCACGCCCAGCGCCTTGCCCCACGAGCTGGCCATCACGGCAGGCACGCCGTTGACGGTGCCCTTGGCATTGTCAGCGCCCTCAAACTTGTAGGCCGGGTTGGTACCGCGGTCGGGGAAGGTGTTGTGCTCGTGGCCCATCACGATGCCATCGATGCCCTTCACATCCTTGGTGATGTAGTAGCCGGGGTTTTCCATGTTGGCAAAGTAGCCATTGGCGTTCATGCCGCCGTGCAGCAACACGAACACCAGGTCGGCACCCCTGGCGCGCACCTCGGGCACATATTTTGCGGCGGTGTCGCGCCCGTCCTGCGTGCTGACCTTGCCGTCGAGCTTGTCCTTGTCCCAGTTCAGAATGCCGGGCGTGGTGATGCCAATGACGCCAATCTTGATCGGCAGCATGACGGTCTTGCCGTCGGCCTGGGTGGCCGTCAGGTTGCGGTCCAGGATGATGTAGGGCTCGACCAGCGGCTTGCCGGTCTTCAGGCTGGTCACGTTGGCGGTCACGATCGGGAAGCCGGGGCCCTTGTCCTTGGTGCCGATCGTCGGGTCAACGCCATCGACGTCCAGTCCGCCACCCAGGATCTGGCTCAGGTAAGGCAGGCCGAAGTTGAACTCGTGGTTGCCCAGCACGCCAGCGTCGTACTTCAACGACGCCATGGCTTTGTACATGGTCAGTTGCTGGGTGGGCGGGATGGGGGCCACCTGCGCTTCATAGGTGCCCAGAACGGAACCCTGAATGGTGTCACCGTTGTCCACCAGCAGGTTGTTCGGGAAATCGGTGCGCGCCTGGCGGATCAGCGTGGCGGTGCGCTCCAGGCCGACGGAGTTGTCTGCCTTGTCAGAGTAATAGTTATAGCTGCGCGCGTAGTAATGCAGATCGGTCGTTTCCAGCAGCGCCATTTGGGCGGTGGCGCTCTGTGAAGCGGGCGCGGGGGCCGTATCGTCGTCTCCTCCGCAGGCCGACAAGGCCAGGAGGGCACTCAGGAGCAGCAGATTGCACGAACCGCTACGGAAATCACGCTTTGTCGATGGATTACGAAGCACGGCCGGTTCCCTGGTGGATTGCAAGAACGCGATTGTTTCCAGGGGCTTTGACAAAGGCGTGACGGGCAAGCGGCCAGGATGAACTGTCGGACCATTGCCCGCCCCATGTCAGCGCAGTTTGCCGGGCGGACAACTGAACGGCCCGCCGCGAGTTCTCGATGGTGGCCGATGAGGTGTCGCTGCGGGACATCAAGCCCAAGCAGAACGCGCCAACGTTGGTCGTGATCAACAGGCTGACCGGACCGGGCAGATCGACGGCAATCTCCCGGCATGCCGGGATGCGTGGTGGCAGTTGCAGCAGACGGTTTTTCTCGACAACGTGCCGGTGAAGCGACGGGGCAAGAAGGATGTGTTGGTGTTGCCGGCAGGAACGCCGGGTAGCGTCACCGCGGTCAAGGGCAGTGGTGCCTACTTTTCGGGGCCCGGCGTGCAGGCCCGGGTGAACTGGGGCACATCCACAACGACGGAATGGCTGACGGGAGTTTGAACCTGGAAACAGCAGTTTTGAGTTCCTGGGCTGGTGATTGCCCGCTGGCGGGTGGTTGACCATGTGCCGGCCGGCCTCCCGAGCTTACGAGTACTGGTGCGAGTTGCTGCGAGTCAAGCGCCAAGCAGGCGGCGAGCAAGCACGGATTGCATGTCACGGCGCCCTTCAGCAATCAGGTAGATGATCACTTGGCTGCCTGTGACACGGTAGATCACGCGGTACGGTTTGAAGAAGGTTTGTCGATATTCTTTGATCCCAAGGCCAACGAGTTCCTTGGGATAGCTACCGCGTTCCGGGAATTTCGACTGACTCTTCACGGTATCCATCAACTCATCCAACACATGGTTGGCGTTGGCCACGCAATCGAATTCGGAGATGTAGTCGTGGATGGACTCCAAGTCCTGCTCCGCACCCTCGGTGAGCAGGACCTTGAACTTCGCAGGTGCGCCAGCCATCAGGTTGTGGCTCGCTTGGTGCGGAGGCTGGCAACAACGTCGGCCACGGGTTTGACCTTGCCGGCGGCCACATCCTGATTGCCCAGCGCAAGGATTTTTAGCAAGGCCAGTGTTTCTTGCGTCTCTTCGAACGAGGCGACGTCCTGCAGGACAGCCTTGGCCTCGCCGTTTTGGGTGATGACCATGGGCTCACGCCGCTCCGTGAGGTGCGTCAGAATTATGGAAAATTTCAACCTTGCCTTTCAAGCCTCTACCGTGTTCAACCGCAGCATCAATGTCATCGGGTGCTGTGGTGATTCCTGGAAGCCGTAGTGCGCGTAGAACTGCTTTGCACGGTCGTGCAGGGCGTGCACGAGCAGGGCGCGCACACCTACATTCTGCGACACTGCCACAGATCGATTGACCGCGTCTTGCAGCAGTGCCGCGCCGAGTTTGATGCCCTGGGCGCGGTGGTCAATGGCGAGCCTGGCAAGAACCATCACCGGCACAGGATCGGGCATGTTGCGTCGCACGCTGCTGGTTGCAGCTTGGTGTGAAACCGCACCTGCGGCCATCGCGTAGTAACCGTAGACACGACTGTCCTGATCCGTGACGACGAAGGTGCGGCTTGCACCACTCAACTGGTTAGTGAGGGCCCGACGCTTGAGCCATTCATCGAGGCTGGCTTCCCCGCAAGCGAATTCGTTCAGTCCGTGGACGGCAGCGAGTGGTTGCGGCGCGCTCAGTTGCACGCTCATGCCGCGCCGCTGCTGCTCCATGGTGCCTTGACGGCCATGAGGCGTTCAAGCCCAGGATTCTGTCCGGGGGGCGCATCGAGCATTGCCGTGAATTGCTTGAACTTGTCGGCGTCCAGGCTGAAGAACACCTGATCCAGCACCACGGCCTGAGCGCGTTCGCAGGCCGTTTCGAGCATGAAGTCCGAGCGGTTCTTGCCTAGCAGACTGGCGGCGTGATCGATCAGGTCACGCTGTTCGGGCAAAGCCCGCAGATTGATGGCGGCGTCACGCATTGGCTTCTCCTATTCGTGCATACACGACAGATACACGAATTGTCGCGCAACGTGTAGCTGTTGTCGACACTCACTCATCGGATGTCCGTCTTGGGGCTGTCTTGATTCATGCTTTTTCCCGGCTCGCCAAAGCCCGCAGACGCTCCACGCCCACCGGCTCCTGGGTCAGAAGCGGCACGACGGCATAACGCCGGGCGTATCGGGTGGCCACCGCGTCGATTTCCCGCAACTCGTTGCGCGCACGCTGGCGCAACAGCGGCGAATGCGACTGTGCGGCCGCCACGCTGTGGTTGACGATCCAGGCCCATGGCTCGATGCCTGCGCGGCGCAGGTCATCCTGCAGGTTGGCCGCTTCCAGCACCGGCGTGGTTTCGGCCAGGGTGACGATGAGCACCTTGGTCTGCCTGGGGTCTTGCAGGCGCATCATCGGCGTCGTGAAGTGAACGCCCGTCTCGCCCATCTGCCGCACGATGTCGCGGTGGTACGAGCCGGTGGCGTCGAGCAGCAGCAAGGTGTGGCCGGTGGGTGCGGTGTCCATCACCACGAACTTGCTGTCGCCTTCGCGGATGGCACGCGAGAACGCCTGGAACACCGCGATTTCCTCGGTGCAGGGCGAGCGCAGGTCCTCTTCCAGCAGGGCGCGGCCTTCGGCATCGAGCTGCGCGCCGCGGGTCTCCATCACATGCTGGCGGTAGCGTGCCGTGGCTTCCTGCGGGTCGATGCGGCTGACGGTCAGGTTGGGCAATGAACCTTCCAGCGTATCGGCCAGATGCGCGGCCGGGTCGGTGGTGGTCAGGTGCACCGGCAGCCCCCGGTCCGCCAGTGCCACGGCGATGGCGGCGGCCAGCGTGGTCTTGCCGACACCGCCCTTGCCCATCACCATGACCAGGCCATGCCCGTCGGCGGCGATGCCTTCGACCAGGGCCGACAACGGCGGCGCCTCGATCGGCGCAGGCAGCTCGACGGCAGCGGCGCCCTGGGGGGTGTCGTCGGCGTCGGTCAGCAGGCAGCGCAGGGCATCGACGCCCACCAGGTTGAAGGGCTTGAGCGCGATCCGATCCTGCGGCAGCCCCTCGAGCGCCTGCGGCATGGCGGCCAGGGCGGCCTGCTCGCGGGCGTAGATGGCAGCGGCCAGCGGATCGCTTGCGGCCTCGCCGGCAGGGAATACGCCGTTGATGACCAGGTATTGCCTCGACAGGCCGATGGCGGCCAGTTCTTCATGGGTGCGCGCCGCCTCGCGCAGCGCCGGGCGCTGCGCACGGGCGACCAGCACCAGGCGCGTGCGCAAGGGGTCGGCCAGCGCCTCGACCGCAGCCTGGTACTGGCTGCGCTGTTTTTCCAGGCCCGCCAGCGGCCCCAGGCACGAGGCATCGCCCTTGCCCGCCTCCAGAAAGCCGCTCCATGCGCCCGGCAGTTGCAGCAGGCGGATGGTGTGGCCCGTGGGGGCCGTGTCGAAAACGATGTGCGCGTAATCCTGCGCCAGCGCCGCATCGGTCAGCAGGGCCGTGAACTCGTCGAAGGCGGCGATTTCCGTGGTGCAGGCACCCGACAGGGATTCTTCGATGCCATCCACCACCGCATCGGGCAGCACGCCCCGCACCGGGCCGACGATGCGGTCGCGGTACGCCTGCGCCGCCGCCTGCGGGTCGATTTCCAGCGCCCACAGGTTCGGCACGGCGGCCATCGCCGTGATGCGGTTGCCGATGGGCTGGCCGAACACCTGCCCCACGTTCGAAGCCGGGTCGGTGCTGACCAGCAGCACGCGCTTGCCTTGGCTTGCCAGTTGCACGGCCGTGGCGCAGGCGATGGAGGTCTTGCCGACGCCCCCTTTGCCGGTGAAGAACAGAAAGCGCGGCGGCTCGGTCAGAAAATGCATGGCATCGCCTCGTTCAGCAGCAGCGGCTGCCAGTGCAGCAAGCGCCTTGCGCCGGCGAGGCTTCGGCCACCTCGATGCCGGCCCAGCGGGCCAGTTCGCTGCGGCTCGGATAACGACCGGCCAGGGCCACCTCGCCATCGACCAGAACCAGAGGCAGCGCCTGCGAACCCGAGCGCTCCAGAAAGCCTTTCACGGTCGGGTTTTCGGCAAAAGCCAGCGGCTGCTGCGCCAGGTTGAAGCGTTCGATTTGCGCACCGTTTTGCTTGGCCCAATCCACGTCGGCGGCAAAGTTGACCAGGTTTTGATCGACTTCGACGCCGCATACGCCCGTGCTGCAGCACAGCGCCGGATCGAAAATCTGGATGTTTGGCATGGGGTGTCCTTTCAAATTTGGTTGGTAACTACTCAGCCCGGCTTTAGGCAGCCGGACTGGATTCAGGCGAAGCCGGGCTGAGGTGTCGTGCCCCTTGAATGCGCCGACAAGGGGCTCAAGGATATTGGCCCCTTGTTTGTGCATGGTGGCGCAATAGGAGCGGATGATGCAGTAGTTCTGCGCACCTTGCGGTGTTCGAAAGCAGCCCGATATGCACAGGCCCACGATGTCTTCGAGCTTTTCAACCTAGAACCGGCAGTTGACCGCTTTGTGTCCCTTGACAAGCCGCATGAAATCGCAAGACGTTGGAGTCACGGTGTGCGAATAAGTTTCTTCCATAATCAAACCCTACACGAGGGCGCGCCACCACGTTTGATCCGTGCCGCAAGCAAGACGTGTCGAAAAATGACGGCACTTTTGAAATCCATTTCCAAAAATACAGCATCCATGCGGCCTACCGTTTGATTTGTGATTTGTGATTCCGGCCCCGGCACATCGTCGGCGCTACGCGACATGCCGCAGCGGGCATAAGCAAAGGCCCATTCCATCCATCCACTGCGGCAACGGAACATGCAGAACAACGACATCATCGACGTCGTGCCGCGAGAGGCGGCGCGGCGGCCCGCCGCATACCGCAAGCGCGCCTCCACCGGGGTCTTCCTGGCCCGCCACCTGGCGCTGCTGGCGCTCGTCCTGCCCCTCAACCCGTTCCTGCTGCGCGACGGCCACCCCCAGGCCCTGCAATGGACGCTGGGCATGCTGCTGGCGTGCACCGCGGCGGGCGGCGTGGCGGCGCTGCTGTTCGCGCCGGTGCGGGGCCGTGCATGGCGGCCGGCGCTGGCGGGCACGGCCTGGGCCGTCGCGCTGGCCAGCCTGGCCGTGGCATGGGCGGACACGCCGTCGTTCATGCAGGCCGGACGGTGGGCGCGCGCGGCGCTCGACGGCGCCGCGCCCGCATCCACGCGCTCCGCGCCCCTGCCCACCCTGCCCACACTACCAATGGCGCGGTCCACGGCGGGCGACGTGGACCTGGTGGGGCCGACCCTCGCGGCGGCCGAGAAGATCGTGCGCGAATACCCCTACCTGGCCACGGCCCAGGGCCACGACGCCATGCGGTTGATCATCGCCGAGCGCGATGCCCGCATCGCCCAGGGCGTGCGGCCCGACGTGGCGCTGCTGGAGGCGGCGCGGCAGGTCGCGCCGCAGCACGCGCCGCTCAAGTAGCCGCAGCCGGTGCCGGCCCGCGCAGCGCCGCCTCGGCGGCCTGCCCCAGCGCCAGGATGCGCCGGTCGGCTCCGCCGGCCGCCGCCAGCATCAGCCCCACGGGCGCCGTGCCCGGCGCATGGCAGGGCAGCGAGAGCGCGCAGCCGTCGAGGAAGTTGATGAAGGTCGGGTTGCGCAGCATCAGGCCGTTGGCGGCGAAGTACGCGGCCTCGTCGCGCGCCAGCAGGTCGATGGCCGGCGCCACGCAGGGCACGGTGGGCATCAGCAGCGCGTCGAAGCCCGCGATGCGCGCCTCCACCGCCGCAATCCAACGCCGCCGCGCGTCCAGCAGGTCGATGAAATCCGCCGCGCCCATGCGCGCGCCCAGCTCGATGCGCGACACCACGCGCGGGTCGTATGCGTCCCGCGCGGTGGCGATGTGGCCGCGGTGCCAGGCCCAGGCCTCGGCGGCGGTGAAGCTGCCGCGCGTGTTGATCTGCGCCAGCTCTGCGAACTCCGGCAGCGCGATGCGCTCCACGCGCGCGCCCGCGGCCCGCAGCGCGGCGCAGGCGGCGTCGAACGCCTGGGCCACGGCGGCGTCCAGGCCGTCGAGCGCCACGCCCTCGGGCACGGCCAGGCGCGCGCGGCCCAGCGGCGCGGCGCCGCGCACGTCCACGGGCTCGCCGGCCAGCACTGCGTCCACGATGGCGCAGCAGCGCACGCTGGCGGCCAGCGGGCCGATGGAGTCGAGCGTGGTGGAGAGCGGCAGCGCGCCCCGCAGCGGCACGCGGCGCGCCGTGGGCTTGAAGCCCGCCAGGCCGCAGAGCGCGGACGGGATGCGCACCGAGCCGCCGGTGTCGGAGCCCACCGCCGCCACGGCCATGCCGTCGGTGACGGATACCGCCGCGCCCGACGACGAGCCGCCGGGGATGCGCCCGCCCGCGCCGCCCTCGCGGCCCCAGGGGTTGCGCGGCGTGCCGTAGTGCGGGTTGAGGCCCAGGCCCGAGTAGGCGAACTCGGTCATGTTGGTGCGCCCCACGATCACCGCGCCCGCGGCGACCAGCCGGTCCACCACCGCGGCGTTGCGGCGGGCGGGCGCCGCGTCGCGCAGCAGCGCCGAGCCCGCGGGCGTGGGCTGGCCCGCCACGTCGAACAGGTCCTTGATGGAGACGGGCAGCCCTTCGAGCGGCGAGCGCACGATGCCCGCGCCGCGCAGCAGGTCGGACGCGCGCGCGCTGGCCAGGGCGCGCGCGGCGTCGATGCGGGTGAAGACGCGCGCGCCTTCGCCCGCCGGGTCGTGGGCGCGGGCCAGCGCGGCCTCGGTCAGCGCAAGCGATGTGGCGCGGCCCGCGGCGAGTTCGGCGGCCAGGTGTTCGATGGTAGGGAGCATGGAGCGGATGCGGTGAAGCGCGAAGGCAGGCAGCGTATCACTGCGCGGCCCGCGCCGCCTGCGCCAGCCAGGCGCCGAACGCGGCGAGCACGGGCGTCTCTTCCTGCGCCGGGGTGACCAGGTAGTAGTTGCGCTCGCCGCGCAGCGGGCGCTCGCAGGCGGCCACCAGCTCGCCGCGCGCCACCTCGGCCTCGATGAGCAGCGGCGGAATCAGCGCCACGCCCATGCCGCAGGCCGCCGCCTGCGCGAGCATGGAGAACAGCTCGTAGCGCGGCCCGTCCATGGCCTTCGGCGCCTGCGCCGGGGCCACGCCCATGGCGTCGAACCACTGGCGCCAGACGTAGGGGCGCGTGCTCTGCTGCAGCAGCGGCATGGGCGCCAGCGCGGCGGGCTCCACCGCGCGCCCTTGCGGCAGCAGCGCGGGGCTGCAGACGGGCAGCACGTCTTCCTGCAGCAGTTGCACTGCGCGCGTGCCGGGCCAGTTGGCCACCTGCTCGGGCGTGCCGGCGTACAGGGCGGCGTCGAATTCCGCGTCGGTGAACAGGAAGGGGCGGGTGCGCGTCTCGATGTGCACCGTGATGTCCGGGTGGCGCGCGGCCAGTTGCGGCAGGCGCGGGATGAGCCAGCGCGTGGCGAAGGTGGGCACTGCCGCCAGCGCCAGCGCGCCGCCCTGGCCCTGGCGGGCCATCACGTCGAGCGTGTCGCGCTCCAGCCCCTGCAGCCGGCGCGCCACCTGCCGCCAGTAGCCCGCGCCGCTGGGCGTGAGCACCACGCCGTGGCGTGTGCGGCGAAACAGCGCCACGCCCAGGAAGGACTCCAGTGCGTTGATCTGGCGCGAGACGGCGCTCTGCGTGAGCGCCAGCTCCTGCGCGGCGCGGGTGTAGCTTTCGTGCCGGGCGGCGGCCTCGAAGCAGGCCAGGGCCTGGGTGGAGGGGATTTTGCGGTGCATATATTCCACAATAGCATGACTTCGTGCAAAAACCTCGTTTGCCAAACGCGCCGCCACCGCAGTATTATTGCGGCAACCACGCTTTCGGGGGCGCTGGAACGCATTCACGTCATATTCCATTTCATTCTTTCTTCCTGCCAGCCTGCCAGCCTGCCAGCCTGCCAGCCAGCCAGCCAGCCAGTCAGCCTTCCTTCCTTCCTTCCTTCCTTCCTTCCTTCCTTCCTTCCTCGCTACGGAGACACGCCATGGCCCATGCCGCCTTCCATTGGGACGACCCTTTGCTGCTCGACCAGCAGCTCACCGACGACGAGCGCGCCATCCGCGATGCCGCCAGCGCCTACTGCCAGGGCAAGCTCGCGCCGCGCGTGCTGGAGCAGTTCCGCCACGAAACCACCGACGTGTCCATCTTCCGCGAGATGGGCGAGGTGGGCCTGCTGGGCCCCACCATCCCCGAGCAGTACGGCGGCCCGGGCCTGAACTACGTGGCCTACGGCCTGATTGCGCGCGAGGTGGAGCGCGTGGATTCGGGCTACCGCTCCATGGCCAGCGTGCAAAGCTCGCTGGTGATGGTGCCCATCCATGAATTCGGCACCGAGGCGCAGAAGCAGAAGTACCTGCCCAAGCTCGCCAGCGGCGAGTGGATCGGCTGCTTCGGCCTGACCGAGCCCGACCACGGCTCCGACCCCGGCAGCATGGCCACGCGCGCCCGCAAGGTGGACGGCGGCTACAAGCTCCAGGGCAGCAAGATGTGGATCACCAACTCCCCGATAGCCGACGTGTTCGTGGTCTGGGCCAAGGAGGTGGACGCCGCCGGCAACGTCGGCCCCATCCGCGGCTTCGTGCTGGAGAAGGGCTGCAAGGGCCTGACCGCGCCGGCCATCCATGGCAAGGTGGGCCTGCGCGCCAGCATCACCGGCGAGATCGTGATGGACGACGTGTTCGTGCCCGAGGAAAACGCCTTCCCCGAGGTGCGCGGCCTGAAAGGCCCGTTCACCTGCCTGAACAGCGCGCGCTACGGCATCGCCTGGGGCGCCATGGGCGCGGCGGAGTTCTGCTGGCACACGGCGCGCCAGTACACGCTGGAGCGCAAGCAGTTCGGCCGCCCGCTGGCGGCCAACCAGCTCATCCAGAAGAAGCTGGCCGACATGCAGACCGAGATCGCGCTGGGCCTGCAGGCCGCGCTGCGCTTCGGCCGCATGAAGGACGAAGGCATCGCATCCGTGGAGGGCACCTCGCTCATCAAGCGCAACAACTGCGGCAAGGCGCTGGACATCGCCCGCCTGGCGCGCGACATGCTGGGCGGCAACGGCATCAGCGACGCGTTCGGCGTGGCGCGGCACCTGGTGAACCTGGAGGTGGTGAACACCTACGAAGGCACGCACGACGTGCATGCCCTGATCCTCGGGCGCGCCCAGACCGGCATCGCGGCGTTCGGGAACTGAAGTGAAACACTCCCCCAGGCTCGCCCACTGCGTGTGGCCGCCAACCCCCTCGCCGGGGGCGATGCCAGCGGCCCGGCAAAGCCGGTTGCGCGGTATCCCTGGCATCGGGCTGCGCCAGCTCGGATGGCGCGGTGGGCTGAACTTTTCAGCCCAGGTTCAGTGCTCGCCGTGCGCGAGCCGGCTCGCCAGCGTCACCACCGCGATGCCCGCCACCAGCCATGCGACCTGCACCGCCGTCTGGCGCGCGGGCAGGCGCTTTTGCAACTGCGGGATCAGGTCGGCCAGCGCCACGTAGACGAAGCTGCTCGATGCCACCGTCAGGAAGTACGGCAGCAGCCCGTGCAGCCGCCCCACCAGCCCCCAGCCCGCCAGCCCGCCGAGCGCGGTGGCCGCGCCCGCGAGCGACACTTTCACCAGCGCGGCGCGGCGGCTGACCCCCGCGTGGCCCGCCATGACCACCAGGTCGCCCATGTGGTGCGGCACTTCGTGCGTCAGCACCGCCAGCGCCGTGATGGTGCCCAGCCGCAGGTCGGCCATGAAGGCCGAGGCGATCAGGATGCCGTCGCCGAAACAGTGCACGCTGTCGCCCGTCAGCAGCGTCCAGCCACCGGGGCCGCGCGCCGCGTGGCGGTGCCCGTGGCCGTCATCGCCATGCGCGTGGTCATGCTCCGCGTCGCCGTGCGCGTGCTCGTGCCCGTGGTGCCACAGCTCGGCCTTGTCGAGCAGGAAGAAGAACACCACGCCCACCAGCAGCACGGCGAACAGGTCGTGCGGCTCCACGCCACTCTCGAACGCCTCGGGCAGCAGGTGCATGAAGGCCGTGGCGAGCAAGGCGCCCGCGGCCAGGCTCAGCAGGTGGCGCGGCGCGGCGGCATCGCCGGCATGCACGCCCAGGCGCAGCAACAGGGCCGCCACCCAGACGCTGCCGATGCCCGCGGCCAGCGTGGCCACGATGATTGCTACCAGATTCATAGCTACTACCTATTCATTCACGGGCGCTACAGCCCATTTTCATGGTTGAACACAGGCCCCGTGCTTGCTGCTTCATCGACCGCGCGGCGGCGGGTCATGCCGCCACGCCGTTGGCCTTGAACCAGGCCAGCATGCGCTGCCAGCCGTCTTCCGCCGCTTCCTTGCGGTAGCTGGGCCGGTAGTCGGCATGGAAGGCGTGGCCTGCCTGCGCGTACACCTCGAACTGCGAAGCCCGGGCGGCGGCGCTGCCTGCGGCCAGGGCCTTCTTCATCGTATCAACCGTGTCAAGCGGTATGCCGCCGTCCGCGCCGCCGTACAGGCCCAGAACGGGCGCCCTGAGCTGCGCGGCCACGTCCACGGGCTGCCGGGGCGTGAGCGCGCTGGCCTGGCCCACCAGCCGCCCGTACCAGGCCACGCCGGCCTTCACCGGCCCCTGCGCCGCGTACAGCCAGACGATGCGCCCGCCCCAGCAGAAGCCGGTGATGGCCGCGCGCTGCATATCGCCGCCATGCGCGCCGGCCCAGGCCAGGGCGCCGTCGAGGTCGGCCAGCACCTGCGCGTCGGGCACCTTGGACACCAGCTCGGACATGAGCTTGCCGATTTCCGTGTACTGGGAAGCATCGCCCTGGCGCGCGTACAACTCGGGCGCGATGGCCAGGTAGCCCTGGTGCGCCAGGCGGCGGCAGATGTCCTTGACGTACTCGTGCACGCCGAAGATTTCCTGCACCACCAGCACCACGGGCAGGGCGGTCTTGCCCGCGGGCGCGGCGCGGTAGGCCGGCACCTGGAAGCCGGCCACCTCGTAGTGCACGGCACCCGCCGTCAAGCCCTCCGCAGGCGTGGCGATGGCCGTCTGCGCCATCAGCGGCCCCGCAGCCACCGTGTAGCCCGCCGCGCCCAGCGCGGTCTGCAGCAGGGCGCGCCGGCTCGCGCCCGCCCCGGTGGCGTGGCCGGGCAGCAGTGCATCGAATTCCTTGCGCAGGTCGTCTCGCAGCATGTGTGTTCTCCTTGTGTGAAGAGGTGCCAGGGGCGGGGTGGGCCCAAGTCTACGCCGCGCGCATCCGTGCCGGCCCCCTGCCGGCCCGCCGGCCCGCCGGGCAGGGGCGAGCGTGTACGCAGTCAATCAGTATTGCAAAACAGTCGGTTTTGTTACATTGTTGCGATCCATGCCGGGCCACCCATACGAAGCCTTCCCCCGCGCCTGACAGCGCCATCCATCCATGCAGCATCGACGCAACGAGGACAACCTGTACTGGCTCGTGCTGCTGGTCATGGGCGCCCTGGTGGCGGGCATCACGGCGCTCGCGCTGCGCGCCGGCCAGCCCGGCGGCACGCCGCTGGCGCTGTGGGCGGGCGTTGCCAGCCTGGTGGGCCTGCTGGCGGCGGTGCTGGTGCAGTGGCGCCTGATCCGCAGCCTCGACGACGCGCGGCGCCACGCACGCGAGGCCGAGCGCGCCGCCACCCAGGCGCGCGCGCAGCTCGACGCGGCGCTCGACATCCTGCCCGACGCCCTCTCGTTCTACGACGCCGACGACCGCATGGTGCTGTGCAACGCGCGCTACCGCGAGCTGTACCCCGAGAGCGCGCACCTCATGGTGCCCGGCACGCGGTTCGAGGACATCGTCCGCCACGCGGCGCAGGCCGGCACCATGGTCGAGGCGCAGGGCCACATCGACGACTGGGTGCGCCAGCGCGTGGCCATGCACCTGCGCGAGCAATCGCACCTGCTGCAGGAAACCGCCGGCGACCGCTGGATGCGCGTGATCGAGCGCCGCACGCCCGACGGCGGCATCGTCGGCCTGCGCACCGACATGACCGAATACGTGCGCAAGGAGCGCCAACTGGCCCACGCCAACGAGAAGCTCGCGCTGCTCTCCACCACCGACGGCCTGACCGGCATCGGCAACCGGCGCCGCTTCGACCAGCGCCTGGCCGTCGAATGGCTGCGCAGCGCGCGCCAGCGCGCGCCGCTGGCGCTGCTGCTGGTGGACATCGACCACTTCAAGCTCTACAACGACCACTACGGCCACCTGGGCGGCGACGAATGCCTGCGCCGCGTGGCCCTGCTGCTGGCCGCCAGCGTGCGCCGCGCCGACGAACTGGTGGCGCGCTACGGCGGCGAGGAATTCGTATTGCTGCTGCCCGACTGCGATGCCGAGAGCGCCCACTACGTCGCGCAGGCCTGCATGGAGGCGCTGCGCCAGGCGGCGGTGCCGCATGCGCGCTCGCCCAGCGCGTCGCGCCTCACGCTGAGCATCGGGCTGGTCAGCATGGTGCCCGACCCGGCGCAGTCGCCCGACACGCTGGTGCACGCGGCCGATGCCGCGCTGTACAAGGCCAAGAGTTCGGGCCGCGACCGCTGCGCGGGGTTTTCCTGATGGACGACGGCGCGCGCATCGAGCGCCTGCTGGGCCGCCGCCCCCTCGCCCTGCAGCCGCTGCAAGGCGCCGGCGCCAGCCGCGCCCTGTGCGCGCGGTTCGCCAGCGGCGATCGCGTCATGGCCAAGCGCGCCCGCCCCGGCCAGCCGCCGCGGCTGGAGGCGCGCATGCTGGCCGACCTGCGCGCCGCCGGCCTGCCGGTGCCGGACATACTGGCCGTGGACGACGGCATGCTGGTGCTCGCATGGTTCGACCACGACCCCGCCGGCCTGCCCGCCGCGGCCCAGCGCGCCGCCGGGCGCGCATTGGCGCAACTGCACGGCGCGCCCTGCGGCGATGGCAGTGGCCACGGCTACGACACCACGCTGGGCGGCCTGCCCCAGCCCAACCCGGCCACGCCGCGCTGGCGCGACTTCTTCCGCGACCAGCGGCTGCTGCTGCGCGCCGACGGCGCGCTGGCCGCGGGCCGGCTGCCGCCGGCGCTGCGCCGCCGCATCGATGGCGTGGCCGCGCGCCTGGACGAATGGATCGACGAGCCCGCCGCGCCCAGCCTGCTGCACGGCGACCTGTGGGGCGGCCACATGCTGGGCCGCGCCGACGGCGCGGTGGCGTTCATCAACCCCGCCATCCACCGCGGCCACGCCGAGGCCGACCTGGCCATGGCCACCCTGTTCGGCAGCGTGGACATGGGCTTCCTCGACGCCTACCAGGAAGCGCGCCCGCTGCGCCCGGGCTTCTTCACCGTGCGGCGCAACGTCTACAACCTGGTGCCGCTGCTGGCGCTGGTGGAGCGGACCGGCGCGGCCTACGTGCCGGCGGTGGAGCAGGCGCTGGAGCTGCTGGGGTGCTGAACACGGGTGTCGTGTTCAACCTGGAAACGGCAGTTGGATGCGCCTGCCGGTGCCGTGATCGGGGTGCCAGGCAAGACCGGGCGACGCGGCGGGCTACTGCCCGCAAGGAGGAGCAACGCCGCATGGCGCGCCGAGCGCGGTGCTGGCAGGTGCATAGCGCTCTCACCTATGAGGTGAACGCCATCGAAGCCGGCAACGCTTGATTTCATGCGGCTTGTCAAGGGATACAAAGCGGTCAACTGCCGTTTCTAGGTTCAATGCGCCTGCTCCCAGTTGGGCCCCACGCCCACCTCGGCCACCAGCGGCACCTTGAGCTGCGCCACGCCGGCCATGAGGCGCGGGATCTCGCTGCGCACCCAGCCGGTCTCGGCCTCGGGCAGCTCGAACACGAGTTCGTCGTGTACCTGCATGATCATGAGGATGCCGGGCTTGCCGGCGTCTAGCGCCTGCTGCACGGCGACCATGCTTTTCTTGATCAGGTCCGCCGCCGTGCCCTGCATGGGCGCGTTGATGGCCGCGCGCTCCGCCGCGCCCCGGCGCGGGCCGTTGGGCGAGTTGATCTCGGGCAGGTAGAGTCGGCGGCCGAACACGGTTTCGACGTAGCCTTGCTCCTTGGCGCTGGCGCGCGTCTCGTCCATGTAGCGCTTGACGCCCGCGAAGCGCTGGAAGTAGCGCTCGATGTAGGCGGCGGCGGCCTTGTTCTCGATGCCGAGGTTCTTCGCCAGGCCGAAGCTGCTCATGCCGTAGATCAGGCCGAAGTTGATGACCTTGGCGTAGCGCCGCTGCTCGGGCGTGACCTGGTCCACCGTCGTGCCGAACACCTCTGCCGCCGTGGCGCGGTGCACGTCCAGCCCGTCGTGGAAGGCGCGCAGCAGCGCCTCGTCGCCGCTGATGTGGGCCATGATGCGCAGCTCGATCTGGCTGTAGTCGGCGCTGGCGATCACGCGGCCCGGCGGCGCGATGAATGCCTCGCGCACCTTGCGGCCTTCGGGCGTGCGGATGGGGATGTTCTGCAGGTTCGGGTCGTTGCTGGCCAGCCGCCCCGTCACCGCCACCGCCTGCGCGTAGTGCGTGTGTACGCGGCCCGTGCGCGGCAGCGCCATCTGCGCGAGCTTGTCGGTGTAGGTGCCCTTCAATTTGGACAGGCCGCGGTGCTCCAGTATCTTGGCCGGCAGCGGGTAGTCGGCGGCCAGCCGCTCCAACACCTCCTCGTCGGTGCTGGGCGCGCCGCTGGGGGTCTTCTTGACCACCGGCAGTTCGAGCTTCTTGAAGAAGATCTCGCCGATCTGCTTGGGGCTGCCGAGGTTGAACGGCTGGCCCGCGAGCGCGTGGGCCTCCTGCTCCAGTTGCAGGATGCGCTGGCCCAGCGCGTGGCTCTGGCTGCTGAGCGTGGGGCCGTCGATGAGCACGCCGTTGCGCTCGATGCGGTAGAGCACCTCGCTGGTCTGCATCTCCAGCGCGTAGATGGCGGCCAGCCCGGGCTGGGCCTGCAGGCGCGGCCAGAGCGTGCGGTGCACGTCGAGGGCCTGGTCGGCGTCTTCGCACGAATACTTGGCGGCCTTGTCGATCGACACCTGGGCGAAGGGGATCTGGTTCACGCCCTTGCCGCACAGGTCCTCGTAGTGGATGCCGCTGCGGCCCAGGTGGCGCTCGGCCAGGCTGGCCAGGCCGTGGGGCTTGTGCACCTCCAGCACGTAGCTCTGCAGCATGGTGTCGTGGGCGTAGCCCCGCACTTCGATGCCGTGGTTGGCGAACACGTGGCGGTCGTACTTGACGTGCTGGCCGAGCTTCTTTTTCGCGCCGTCTTCGAGCCAGGGTTTCAGCCGCGCCAGCACCTCGTCGCGCGGCAGTTGCGCGGGCGCGTCGGGGTAGGCGTGGGCCACGGGAATGTAGGCCGCCGCGCCGGGCTCGACCGACAGGCTGATGCCGACGATCTCGGCGCGCATGTCGTCGAGCGAGGTGGTCTCGGTATCGACCGCCGTCAATTCGGCGGCGGCGATGCGCGCAAGCCAGATGTCGAACGCCTCCCAGGTCAGCACGGTTTCGTAGCGCAGGTTGCCGACCTGCCGCGCCGCCACGGCGGCGGGTTCGTCGAACAGCTCCGGCGCGGGGCCGGCGCCGGGCTGGTGCTGCTGGCGCGCCACGGCGTCTTCCAGCAGCTCGGGCGGCACGGCCTGCGCGTCGAGCGCGCGGGCCAGGCTCTTGAAACCGTACTTTTCATAAAAAACCCGCAGAGCGCCCGTATCCTGTGCGCCAGCAGCTATCGAATCAAGAGCAGGCAGGCCCGCCACGTGCTCCGCGAGATCGCAGTCGGTGCGGATGGTGACGAGGCTGCGGCCCGTGGGCAGCCAGCCGCGCGCGGCGCGCAGGTTCTCGCCGGCCACACCCTTGATGGCGTCGGCCCGCGCCAGCAGCGCGTCGAGCGAGCCGTATTCCTGCAGCCACTTGGCGGCGGTCTTGGGGCCGACCTTGGGCACGCCGGGCACGTTGTCCACCGGGTCGCCCACCAGGGTCTGGAAGTCCACCATCAGCGCGGGCGGCACGCCGAACTCGGCCTCGACGCCGGCCACGTCGCGCTTCTTGCCGCTCATGGTGTCGATGATGGTGATGTGGGCGTCGACGAGCTGGCTCAGGTCCTTGTCGCCGCTGGAGACGATCACCTCCACGCCCTGCCGCGCCGCCGCCACGGCCAGGGTGCCGATCACGTCGTCGGCCTCCACGCCCGGCACGGCCAGCACCGGCCAGCCGAGCAGGCGCACCACTTCATGGATGGGCGCAATCTGGCTGCGCAGGTCATCGGGCATGGGTGCCCGCTGGGCCTTGTATTCGGGGTAGATGTCGTCGCGGAAGGTCTTGCCGGACGCGTCGAACACGCAGGCGGCGTAGTCGGCGCGCACCTCGCGGCGCAGCGCCTGCAGCATGTTGATGATGCCGCGTATCGCGCCCGTGGCCGGGCTCGCCGGGTCGCCGGGCACGGCGCGCAGGTCGGGCATGGCATGGTAGGCGCGGTAGAGGTAGCTGGAGCCGTCCACCAGCACCAGGGTCTTGGGCGCCGCCGCTCCCGCAGGGGCGGCCTGCTGCGCAACTGCTGTAGGAGCCGCCTGCGGCGCACCGGAGTGTTCTTCTTGCATGCGTGCGATTGTGCATTGCCTACAATGGCCTCCATGCGCCCCGTACTCCTGCTTTCCCCCGCCCTGCTGCTGGCCTTGGCCTGTGCCCAGGCCGCCGTGGCCCAGACCACGGATGCCGCAGCCGACGACCGCCGCGGCGAGCAGCGCATCGAGCGCGTCCATATCGAGGACGCCGGCAGCAGCGTCGACGAGCTCCGCTACGGCGGCCAGACCGAAAGCATCACGGTGCAGCCCAAGAACAATGCCCCTGAATACGAAGTGCAGCCGCAGCAAGGCGCGCGCAGCAGCCCGACGCGCCGCGAAGGCGATGAAACCAGCACGGGCGGCACCGGCCCGCGGGTGTGGAAGGTCTTCAAGTTCTGACGTTTTCCTCAAGCCCGCTCCGCTTTCCATGGCCGTTTTCACCGAAGTCTCTTTCGACGAGGCGCGCGAACTGCTGCGCCATTTGCGTCTGGGCGAACTGCAGGAGCTGCGCGGCATCGAGGGCGGCATCGAGAACACCAACTACTTCGCCACCACCGACCACGGCGCCTACGTGCTGACGCTGTTCGAGCGCCTGAGCGCCGCACAGCTACCCTTTTACCTGTACCTGATGAAGCACCTGGCGCAGGCCGGCATTCCCGTGCCCGACCCGCATGGCGACCCGGCCAGCGGCGACCTGCTGCAGACCGTGGCCGGCAAGCCCGCCGCCGTGGTGGATCGCCTGCGCGGCAGGAGCGAGCTGGCCCCCAGCCCCGCGCAATGCGCCGCGGTGGGCGCGATGCTGGCGCGCATGCACCTGGCGGGCCGCGGCTACGAGCGCAGCCAGCCCAACCTGCGCGGCCTGGCCTGGTGGAACGAAACCGTGCCCGTGGTGTTGCCCCATGTCGATGCGGCCCAGGCCGCGCTGCTCAGGAGCGAGCTGGCCTACCAGAACCACGTGGCCGCATCGCCCGCCTACGCGGCGCTGCCGCGCGGGCCCATCCACGCTGACCTGTTCCGCGACAACGCGATGTTCGAGGACGGCGTGCTCACGGGCTTCTTCGACTTCTACTTCGCGGGCGTGGACACCTGGCTGTTCGACATCGCCGTGTGCCTGAACGACTGGTGCGTGCACCTGCCCGACGGCAGCCACGACGCCGGGCGCACCGCCGCTTTCCTGCAGGGCTACGCGCAGGAGCGCGCGCCGACCGCCGCCGAGCGCCGCCTGCTGCCCGCCCTGCTGCGCGCAGGCGCGCTGCGGTTCTGGATTTCGCGGCTGTGGGACTATCACTTGCCGCGCGAGGCGTCGATACTCAAGCCGCACGACCCCACGCACTTCGAGCGCGTGCTGCGCCAGCGCATCACCCATCCCGTACACCTGCCATGAAGCTCAACATCGTCCCTGCCCGCACGGGCGCCACATGGGTGCGGCAGGGCATCCGCACGTTCTGGCGGCAGCCGCTGGCGTTGTCGGGCACGTTCTTCCTGTGCATGGCGGCGGTCTCCGTCGCTGCCATGCTGCCGCTGCTGGGCACCGCGCTGGCGCTGGGCCTGCTGCCCATGGCCACGCTGCTGATGATGGTGGCATCAGCCCAGGCCATGCACGGCAAGGCGCCCACCATCGCGCTGCTGGCGCAGACATTGCGCCATGGCCAGGAGCGCGCGCCGTCGATGGCGGCACTGGGCCTGTGCTATGCGGCGGGCTTCCTGCTGATCGTGGGCGTCTCGGCGCTGATCGACGGCGGCGACTTCGCCCGCCTGTACCTCGAAGGCGGGCGCATCACGCCCGAGCTGGCGGGCAGCGCGCGCTTCCAGGCCGCCATGTGGTGCACCATGCTGCTGTCGCTGCCGCTTTCGCTGCTGTTCTGGCACGCGCCTGCGCTGGTGCACTGGCACCATGTGCCGGCCATCAAGAGCCTGTTCTTCAGCCTCGTGGCCTGCATGCGCAACATGGGTGCGTTCACGGTCTACGGGCTGGTGTGGTTCGGCGTGTTCCTGGGCGGCGGGCTGCTGGCCAGCCTGGTGACGGCGCTGGTCATCGTGCTGCTGGGCATGGGCGCGGGCGACTCGCAGGCCGCCATCGCCTTCGGCGGCGCGGTGATGCTCGGCACCGCGCTGGTGATGGCCGCCATGTTCTTCACCTCCGTGGTGTTCACCTTCCGCGACTGCTTCCAGCCCCCCGAGAAAGCCGCAGGCACCACCCACGATGACGCAGCACCTCCTTGCGAGCCGCGCTGAGGACGAAGTCCTCTGGTTGCGCCGCCGCGGCTTTCTGCGGGCCGCCGCCGGCTGGGCCGCGCTGGGCGGCGCCGCCACGGTGCAGGCGCAGCAGCGCGGCAATATCGTGGAGCTGCGCGGCGACGCGCTGCTCAACGGCGCGCGCCTGCTGGGCGACCAGGTGGTGCAGACCGGCGACATGGTGGAGACGGGGCCCGGGGCGCACCTGGTGTTCGTGATCGGCAATGCCTCCTTCCTCGTGCGGCAGAACTCGCGCCTGGCGGTGGAACGCGGCAGCTCGCTCAACGCCGTGAGCCTGCTGCGGCTGGTGACCGGCGCGGTGGCCAGCGTGTGGGGGCGCGGCATGCGGCACACCATCGCCATGCCCACGCTGACGGCGGGCATCCGCGGCACGGGCGTGTATGCCGAGGTGTTCGCCGACCAGGACAACCGCAGCTACTTCTGCAACTGCTACGGCACGGTGGACATGGTGGCCGGCATCGAGCGCGTGGAGAGCGTGGCCGAGTACCACCAGGCGTTCTGGGGCGAGCCCACCCCGCGCGGCGGCATGTGGCTCACGCCGGCCAGAGCGATCAACCACACCGACGAGGAGATCGAGGCCCTGGCCGCGCTGCTGGACCAGCGCACGGCCTGGCAAATCCTGGGCCGCAAGGGCGTGAAGGACGGCTACGGCTACATGGACGAGCATCCGGGTCGCGCCCACCCGGCGGCGATGCGGCACGAGCCTGGGCGCTGAGGTCTGCTGCCTTCATAGCAAAAAATGGCTCCAGCGCTTATGGATAAAGCGCCTACAGCTATCAAAAGAAGAGCGATCAGCCTGCGGCGCGGTACCAGGCCACGCCCTGCGCATCCTGCTCCACCATGGCCTCGTCGCGCGCCACGAGGTAGTTCAAATGGGCGATGCTTTCGCCCGTGGCCAGCCCGAGCAGGTGGGCGTCGTTGCCGATGGGCCGGCTGAACAGCGCGCCGAACACGTCGATGGCGCGGCGGGGCTGCTCGCTCAGCGCGGCGCGCAGGCGGTCGAGCGCCGCATGCTGGCTCTGCGCCAGGCCCGCGAGCCGCGCATGCAGGCCGCGGAACGGCTCGTTGTGCGCGGGCAGCACGAGCACGTCGTCGGGCACCTCGCGCCGCAGCTTGTCGAGCGAGGCCAGCCATTCGCCGAGCGGGTCGGCGTCGGGCTCGGTCGGGAACACCGAGACGTTCGACGAAATGCGCGGCAGCACCTGGTCACCCGAGATGAAGAGCCGCAGTTCCGGGCAGTAAAAGCACGCATGCTCGGGCGAATGGCCGCGGCCCACCACCACGCGCCAAGTGTGGCCGCCGATTTGCAGCACCTCGCCGTCGTGCAGGCGGCGGAAGCTCTCGGGCAGCGCATGGATGAGCTTGCCGAAGCGACCGAAACGCTGGCGGTAGCCCTCCAGCGCTTCGGCGTCCCAGCCGACGCGGCGGTAGAAGGCCACGCCCTCCTCGGGTGCCTGGCGCCCGGTATCGGCCGCCAGCACGCGGCAGTTGAGGTATTCGAGCCGCGTCATCCAGAGCCGGCCGGAGAACTGCTGCACCAGCGCGCCCGCCATGCCGACGTGGTCGGGATGCATGTGGGTGACGAAGACCCGCGCCGCCCTCGCCTGCGCCAGCGCGCCGCCCTCGCCCCAGAGATCGCGCCAGGCCGCCTCCACTTCCGGCGTATGGGTGCCGGTGTCGAACACGGCCCAGTCCTGCGCGCCGCCACGCTCGCCATCGCGCACGGCATAGACGTTGATGTGGTCGAGCGCGAACGGCAGCGGCATGCGCAGCCACAGCACGCCGGGCGCCACTTCGCGCGCCTGCCCCGGTGCGGGCGGCTCGCCGCAGGGATAGTCGAGTCGGGGTTTGGCGTGGGGCGTGGCTACCAGGGTGTCGTCGCTCATGGGGATCGCCGGGCAGGCGTTAGGCAGATGCGGAAGCACCAAGGATAGCGGTTATCGCCCGCCCATGCTGTCACGCGGGATGCAGCGCGTCCTCGCCGCCGCGCACAAGCGCGTCGATCTGCTGGTCCTTGTCCTCCCAAATTTGCGCAAGCCAGCGGTGAAAGCGGGTGCGGAACGCCTGGTCGCCCTCGTAGTCGCCACCGCACAGCGCCGCGTCGATGGGCAGCGCGCGCACGCGCAGCACGATGCGCGGCACGCGCCCGCACAGGAACTGCCAGAACGTGGGCGCACCCGCGGGGTAGACGATGGTGGCGTCCACCAGCGCCTCGAAGCGCGACCCCAGCACGCCGAACGCCAGGGCCAGCGCGCCGGCCTTGGGCTTGAGCAGGTGGCGGTAGGGCGACGCCTGTGCCGCATGCTTGGCCGGCGTGAAGCGCGTGCCCTCGGCGAAGTTCATCACGCTGGTGGGCACGCGTGCGAACTTGGCGCAGGCGCGGCGCGTGGTGGCGCGATCCTCGTCGCGCAGCATGGGGTTGCGGCGCAGGGCTGCGCGCGAATGGCGCTTCATGAACGGAAAATCGAGCGCCCACCAGACCAGCCCGATCACCGGCACGTAGAGCAGTTGCTGCTTGAGGAAGAACTTGAGCAGGGGAATGTGGCCGTCGAGCGCCCGCTGCAGCACGAAGATGTCCGCCCATGACTGGTGGTTGCAGTTCACCAGGTACCAGCAGCCGGGCCGCAGTCCCTGCATGTCCCACACGGTGGGCTGCATGAGCCGCATCCAGGCCCCGTTGCAGCGCACCCAGCGTGCGGCCAGGGCGTTGAGCAGCGGGTCGACGTGCCCGCAGCCGTCGGGCGGCAGCGCCAGCTTGAGCAGCGCCGGCGGGAACAGCAGTGCGCACCAGAACAAGGTATTGGCCACCAGCAGCAGGAGCGCGATGGCGCCGCGCACGGCCGGCGGCAGGAAGCGGAGCATAGGCACGAGTCGGGAAGGCCGAACAGGCCACCGATTCTGCGCATGGCATGCGCGCGCGCCCTGTGCCAGATCAGGAAAGCGGCGCGGAAGTCCACGCGCCGCCAGGCAGCCACCTCAGTAGTGCGGCGGAAGTTCGTCGCGCAGGCTGCGCGGATGCCGGGCACTCAGAACGTGTTTGCGCTCTCAGCGGCGCAGCAATTGCCGCAGCGGCAGCCCCAGCGCCCGCAGCACCGCGAAGTACAGCAGCGCCGCGCCCGCGACCACCACCGCCAGCGTGCCCGCGCGCCGCAGCGCCTGGCCGCGCAGCCCCACCCAGTCGATGCCGTGCGCGGCCCAGGCCAGGGCCGCGGCCAGCAGCGCCGTCGCCACGGCCACCTGCAGCGCGAACGCGCCCCAGCCCGGCGCGGGCCGGTAGCTGCCGCGCCGCAGCAGGCCCACGAGCAGGCAACCCGCGTTCAGCAGCGCGCCCAGGCCGATGGACAGCGCCAGCCCCGCGTGCCGCAGCCAGGGCACGAGCGCCAGGTTGAAAAGCTGGGTGGCCGCCAGCACGAAGATGGCGATGCGCACCGGCGTGCGGATGTCCTGGCGCGCGTAGAAGCCCGGCGCCAGCACCTTGATGGCCACCAGCCCCAGCAGCCCCGCGCCGTAGCCCGTCAGGGCCAGCGTGGTCTGCTGCACGTCGCGCGCGCTGAACGCGCCGTAGTGGTACAGCGTGGCCACCAGCGGCTGGGCGAACACCAGCAGCGCCGCCGCGCTGGGCACGGCCAGCAGCACCACCAGGCGCAGGCCCCAGTCCAGCATGTCGGAATAGCGCGCGTCGTCGCGCGCGGCGCGCGCCGCCGCGAGCTGCGGCATCAGCACCACGCCCAGCGCCACGCCGAGCAGCGCGGTGGGGAACTCCATCAGCCGGTCGGCATAACCCAGCCAGCTCACGCTGCCGGGCTCCAGGTGCGAGGCGATCTGCGTGTTGATGATGAGCGATATCTGCGCCACGCCCACGCCCAGCAGCGCCGCGCCCATGAGCGCCACGATGCGGTGCACCGTAGGGTCGCCCCAGGCCTCGCGCAGCGCGGCCCCGGTCATGCCGATGCGCGGCAGCAGGCCCAGCCGCAGCAGCGCCGGCACCTGCACCGCGAGCTGCATCACGCCGCCCAGCATCACGCCTGCGGCCATGGCGTAGATGGGCGGGACGCCGCGCGCGGCCAGCATGGGCGCGCCCCACCAGGCGGCGGCGATCATCGCCGCGTTGAGCAGTACCGGCGTGGCCGCGGGAACAGCGAAGCGCCTCCAGGTGTTGAGGATGCCCGCGGCCAGCGCCACCAGCGACATGAAGCCGATGTACGGGAACATCCAGCGCGTCATGACCACCGCCGCAGCGAAGCCCTGCGGCGCCTGCTGCAGCCCGCTGGCCATGGCCCATACCAGCAGCGGCGCGGCGGCCACGCCGACTATGCAGGTGGCCAGCAGCGTCCAGGCCAGCACGGTGGCCACGCGGTCGATCAGCAGCCGGGTGGCGGCCTCGCCGCTGCGCTCCTTGCTGGCCGCGAGCATGGGCACGAAGGCTTGGCTGAAGGCGCCCTCGGCGAACAGGCGGCGAAACAGGTTGGGGATGCGGAACGCGACGTTGAAGGCGTCGGTCATGGCGCTGGCGCCAAAAACCGAGGCCATCAGCAGCTCGCGCGCCAGGCCGGTGATGCGCGAGGCGAGCGTCAGCAGCGAGACGGTGGATGCGGCTTTGAACAGGGACACGGGGCGCAGTGTAGCCGCCCACCCGCCCCGGGCCGGGCATGCCGGGGCGCCGCAGCTATAATGGAAGGCTTTGCTGGCATCATCCCCAAACACCAAGGAACCTACACATGGCATCTACCAAGCCGAAGAAAAAGAACCCGCGCCTCGCGTCGGGCCGCAAGCGCGTCCGCCAGGACGTGAAGCTCAACGCAGCCAACACCTCGCTGCGCTCCAAGTACCGCACTGCGGTGAAGAACGTCGAGAAGGCCGTTGCCACCGGCGACAAGGCCAAGGCCACCGAAGCCTTCGCCAAGGCCCAGAGCGTGGTGGACACCATCGCCGACAAGGGCATCTTCCACAAGAACAAGGCCGCGCGCGACAAGAGCCGCCTGGCCTCCAAGGTGAAGGCGCTGGCCCTGGCCGCCGCCTGACCGCCACGCACCACACCACAGCCCGGAGCGGGCCTGAGCGCCTGCCCCGCCGTTTGCAACGGGTGCGCTGCCAGCAAAGCAAGAAACCGCCACGGCGCCAAGCCCTGGCGGTTTTTTGTTGGGGTCCGCGCGCCGGCGGGGGAAGAAAAAAGGACTCAGCCCTTGGGCGCCGCCGCGTCGGGCAGCAGGCAGGCTTCGGCGACCTGCAGGTTGTTGTCGCGGGCGAAATTCATGACGAAATCCCACGCCATGGGCTCGTGCACGCGCAGGTCGGGGTGCACGATGACGCACTTGACGCCATGCACGGTGGTGGGAATGCACCAGGGCGAATAGCTCAGGTGGCTGCCAGGCCGGGCTCCGCCGGGGCGGAAAGCACTCATCACGCCGGCCAGGCGTTCGGCCCAGTCGCTGGGGCGGAAGGTCTTTCCGTCGCAGGTAAGGCCCTGGATGAATACTTCTTTGGCGGAGTTGGAAACCATCGGGTGCGTGATTGTGAGCGCCGCCGCGCAGGGGGGGGGATCGCCCCATGTTGCGCCGCAGCAGCGCGATTTTACCAGTCTTATATAAGACCGGGGAAAGAAAACCGGTCGCATCGCAGTGATGCGCATTCGTCAAAAAACGCCCCGGGGGATGTGCCTAAAATCGCCGTTCAGCAGCCCGCGTGCCATGCTGAACCCGAGCCCAGGCGGTTTTTTACGCCTGGGCAACCGCACACCGCATCTGGTTTTTTGGAGAGTTCCGCATGAGCGCTTTCATCGAAGCCGTCTCGCCCCACGTCATGAACACCTATGGCCGCGTGCCGATCGCGCTGTCGCACGGCCAGGGCGTATGGGTGTGGGACGTGAACGGCAAACAGTACCTCGACGGCCTGGGCGGCATCGCCGTCAACACGCTGGGCCACAACCACCCGAAGCTCGTGCCCGCGCTGCAGGAGCAGATCGCCAAGCTCATCCACACCTCCAACTACTACCACGTGCCAGGCCAGGAACAACTGGCGGCCAGACTGGTGGAAATCTCGGGCCTTGCCAGCGCGTTCTTCTGCAACAGCGGGCTGGAGGCCAACGAAGCCGCGATCAAGCTCGCGCGCAAGTACGGCCACGACAAGGGCGTCGCCCGACCCGAGATCGTGGTGTACGAGCACGCCTTCCATGGCCGCTCCATCGCCACCCTGTCGGCCACCGGCAACCCCAAGATCCAGCAGGGCTTCGAGCCGCTGGTCGATGGCTTCGTGCGCGTGCCGCTCAACGACATCGCCGCGCTGAAGCACAAGACCGAGGGCAACCCCAACATCGTCGCCGTGCTGCTGGAGACCATCCAGGGTGAAGGCGGCATCCACCCCATGCGCGCGGACTACCTGCGCGAGGTGCGCGCCCTGTGCGACGAACGCGGCTGGCTGCTGCTGGCCGACGAGGTGCAGTGCGGCATAGGCCGCACCGGCAAGTGGTTCGCCTACCAGTGGGCCGGCATCCTGCCCGACGCGATGTCGCTGGCCAAGGGCCTGGGCTCGGGCGTGCCCATCGGCGCGCTGGTGGCGGGCCCCAGGGCCGCCAGCGTGCTGCAGCCGGGCAACCACGGCAGCACCTTCGGCGGCAACCCGCTGGCCATGCGCGCCGGCGTGGAAACGCTGCGCATCATGGAAGAAGACCGGCTGCTGGACAGCGCCGCGCGCGTGGGCGCGCACCTGCAGGCCGCGCTGCGCCATGCGTTCGAGGGCGTGGCCGGCGTGCGCGAGGTGCGCGGCCAGGGCCTGATGATCGGCGTGGAGCTGGCGCGGCCCTGCGGCGTGCTGATACAGCGCGCCGCCGAACAGGCCGGCCTGCTGATCTCGGTCACGGCCGACAACGTGGTGCGCCTGCTGCCGGCGCTCATCCTCACCGAAGCCGAGGCCGACGAGATCGTGGCCCGCCTGGCGCCGCTGGTCAAAGCCTTCCTGGCCGAACCCGCCGCCTGACCTTCCGCCCCCACCATTGCCGCGCATCATGACCTCCGCACCGATCCGCCACTACCTCCAGTTCAACGACTTCAGCGCCGACGAATACGCCTACCTGTTCGAGCGCGCGGCGGTCATCAAGCGCAAATTCAAGGCCTACGAGAAGTACCACCCGCTGGCCGACCGCACGCTGGCCATGATCTTCGAGAAGGCCAGCACCCGCACGCGCGTGAGCTTCGAGGCCGGCATGTACCAGTTGGGCGGCAGCGTGGTGCACCTGACCACGGGCGACAGCCAACTGGGCCGCGCCGAGCCCATCGACGACAGCGCCAAGGTCATCAGCCGCATGGTGGACCTGGTGATGATCCGCACCTACGAGCAGGAGAAGATCGAGCGCTTCGCCGCCAACTCGCGCGTGCCCGTCATCAACGGACTGACCAACGAATTCCACCCCTGCCAGATCGTGGCCGACATCTTCACCTACATCGAGCACCGCGGCAGCATCCAGGGCAAGACCGTGGCCTGGGTGGGCGACGGCAACAACATGGCCAACACCTGGCTGCAGGCCGCCGAGATCCTGGGCTTTACCGTGCACGTGAGCACGCCCAGCGGCTACGAGGTGGACCAGGCCGTGGCCGGCGTGCGTTCGTCCGAGAGCTACAAGGTCTTCCAGGACCCGATGCAGGCCTGCGCCGGCGCCGACCTGGTGACCACCGACGTGTGGACCAGCATGGGCTACGAGGCCGAGAACGAGGCGCGCAAGGCGGCCTTCGCCGACTGGTGCGTCGATACCGAGATGATGAAGGCCGCCCGGCCCGACGCGCTGTTCATGCACTGCCTGCCCGCGCACCGCGGCGAGGAGGTGGAGGCCGACGTGATCGACGGCCCGCAGTCGGTGGTGTGGGACGAGGCGGAGAACCGGATGCATGCGCAGAAGGCGCTCATGGAATACCTGCTGTTGGGGCGGGTGGGGTGAGCGGGCGTCCGGAAAACTCGATCGTTTTCACCAGGAAACAGGAGATCCGATGAACAGCCGGCCCCGGCAGATCTGGAAGGCGCTCATTGCGAGCGGGGCCAGCACGCTGCTGATCGCTTGCGCGATGCCGCCTGCTGCGCAACCCGGCGAATGGGCGCCGAAGCAGCCCAATCCGAACGCACCCTATCCGGCCGAATCGCGTGCAAACGGGGAGCAAGGGACAGTGCTGCTGCGCGTACGAACCACGCCGGATGGCCGATCGGCGGCCATAGAGATCAAGCAGTCGAGCGGCTATGCACGGCTTGACCGCTCGGCTGTTGAAACGGTCTGGAAGTGGCAATTCAAACCGACAGCCGACGATGGCACCGTGGTCTGGCGGGAAGTGCCGATTCGCTTTCTCATCGCGTCGCCGCCTCCGGGACCGGCTACCGACTAGGAGGGCGATTTCTCGTTTCGCTGCCTGATGTATATGGAGTTGAATCCTTCCCTCGCTGCGTATGCACACCACAGTTCTTGATGAGCGTGGCCTGTGTCAGCGGCGGGGTATCTGGCAAGGTTTCTTCCCGGCCACAAGCGGCACTCGACGGCCTTGCGGCAAAGCGGTCACTCACACATAAAAGGGTACAAGGAGACATGGGAAAAAACCTGAATCCGTGACCACCCCATAACGAATCCGCACCTCATTGGATTTTCTGAATTTCGTCGCCCGGATTGCCTGCATGCATGCGTCCAAGACCCTGCGCTGGCCGTCATGGCGGGCATG
>NZ_JARGEN010000030.1 GCF_029211125.1 Curvibacter soli | reverse complement strand
TTGGATTGGCGAGGCATGAAAACTCCTTTGGTGGAATGTTATGCCTTGCACACAAAATTTCTGACAGGCTCCCGCAAGCCGCAAGACTGACTGGCGCGTTGACCGCCCCCGTGCATATTTTTGTAGCTAAAATCCAAGGTTATGCCTAACCCGCTCGCTGAAAGCGATTTCAGCATCTCACCGGAGACGTATGTCCATGACCAGCTACCAGCACATCCAGGTCCCTAGCGAAGGCCAAAAAATCACCGTCAATGCCGACACGTCTCTCAACGTGCCCGACCAGCCCATCATCCCGTACATCGAAGGTGATGGAACGGGTCTCGATATCACGCCAGTCATGCTGAAGGTCGTGGATGCATCCGTGTCAAAAGCTTACGGCGGCAAGCGCAAGATCCACTGGATGGAAGTCTATGCAGGTGAGAAATCCACGAAGATCTATGGTCCCGACGTGTGGTTGCCGGAAGAGACCCTGCAGGCCGTGCGCGAGTATGTCGTATCCATCAAGGGGCCACTGACCACTCCTGTGGGCGGCGGCATCCGGTCTCTGAACGTGGCACTGCGCCAGCAGTTGGACTTGTACGTCTGCCTGCGCCCGATCCAGTATTTCGAAGGCGTCCCTTCACCAGTCAAGGAGCCGCAAAAAACCAACATGGTGATCTTCCGCGAGAACTCAGAGGATATCTATGCCGGCATCGAATTCGAAGCTGAAAGCGACAAGGCCCAAAAGCTGATCAAGATCCTGCAGGACGAATTCGGCGTCAAGAAAATCCGCTTCCCGCAGACTTCGGCCATTGGCATCAAGCCCGTCTCGCGCGAGGGCACGGAGCGCTTGGTGCGCAAGGCGCTGCAGTACACGATCGACAACGACAAGCCCAGTCTCACGATCGTGCACAAAGGCAACATCATGAAGTTCACCGAGGGTGGCTTCCGCGACTGGAGTTACGCTCTAGCACAGCGTGAATTCGGTGCCGAACTCATCGATGGTGGCCCGTGGATGAAGTTCAAGAACCCGAAGACCGGCAAGGAAATCACGATCAAGGACTCCATCGCCGATGCATTCCTTCAGCAGATCCTGCTGCGCCCGGCCGAATACAGCGTGATTGCCACGCTCAACCTGAACGGCGACTACGTGTCAGATGCCCTGGCCGCGCAAGTGGGCGGCATCGGCATTGCCCCGGGCGCCAACCTCAGCGATACCGTGGCCATGTTCGAGGCCACCCACGGCACCGCGCCGAAGTACGCTGGCAAGGACTATGTGAACCCCGGCTCGGAAATCCTCTCGGCTGAGATGATGCTGCGCCACCTAGGCTGGACCGAGGCGGCGGATCTCATCATCAGTTCCATGAAAAAGTCGATCAAGAGCAAGAAAGTCACCTATGACTTCGCGCGTTTGATGGATGGCGCCACGCAGGTGAGTTGCTCCGGCTTTGGGCAGGTCATGATCGACCATATGTAAAGCTATTCCCTGTATTCTCATGAGCCCTTGACTTTCCGTGAGGAAGCCAAGGGCTTTTTTCTTTGTATCTCGCGACTTCTGGCGCAGCCTGTGAGTTGACACCATGTACGATGGCCAGCACCTGCGCCATCACCCGGTCACCGCCCGGGTTGCGCAGCGGACCACAGCGCAGCCGCTGAGTACTTGCCAGTCGTACCGGATCTCGCCCGCGTTGCTCAGCCGCTCGTGGCGGGCCACGATAACCACGCTACCCGGGTACAAGCGCGTGCTGACCATCTGCCCCACCCGTTCGCACGGCACGGAATATCGGTTGCGCGCCACCGACACCAGGCAGGTGCTGGAAACCCGCGCGGGTTTCTCGACATAGCCATCGAACGCCACCGGCATGGGCATGAGGTGCGCCCGCTCGTGCTCGAGCATCTCGGCCACGCTGAACTGGGTGTGTTCCGGGTGGCGCACCTCGTCCCACAGCGCGCGGCAGCGCTGACCCAGCCAAGCCGTTCGGTGAAGCTGCCGAACTTGATCTGGGCCCGCATCGATCCAGTGCGCCAGCGGCTGTCCTGCACGTTCTCCACCACCACATTACAGCGTAACCACGCAGTTGCCGCCCGCGCGCCTGTCAGCGTGCGCGAGGGCGCACATGCTATCCTTGCCCGCAACGAGAGGCAAGCCCCAGCGGACCGAGCGGGACGGCGGGAAGTGCGGCCTGGCGATTTCAATTCAAACCATCCTAGGACTTCCATGAGACTGATTCTGTTGGGTGCCCCCGGCGCCGGCAAAGGAACGCAAGCGACCTTTATCTGCCAGAAGTACGGCATACCGCAAATCTCCACCGGCGACATGCTGCGCGCCGCCGTCAAAGCGGGCACGCCCCTGGGTTTGCAAGCCAAGTCCGTCATGGAGTCCGGCGGCCTAGTCAGCGATGACCTGATCATCAACCTCGTCAAGGAACGCATCGCGCAGCCGGACTGCGCCCAAGGTTTTCTATTCGACGGATTCCCCCGCACCATTCCGCAGGCCGATGCCATGAAAGCGGCGGGAGTGAAGCTGGATTACGTGCTCGAAATAGACGTGCCCTTCGATGCCATTATCGAGCGCATGAGCGGGCGCCGCTCGCACCCCGCGTCGGGGCGCACCTACCACGTCAAGTTCAACCCGCCTAAGGCCGAAGGCCTGGACGACCTGACGGGCGAGCCCCTGATCCAGCGCGAGGACGACAAGGAAGACACCGTGCGCAAGCGGCTCGACGTCTACAGCGCCCAGACCCGCCCCCTGGTCGACTACTACTCACGCTGGGCGCAGGAAGAGCCCGCTGCTGCGCCCCGCTACCGCAAGATCAGCGGCATCGGCAGCGTGGAGGACATCACGGCGAGCGCATTGAAGGCGCTGACCGGCTAAAGAAGCCAAATTGTCGGCCACTCGGCCGATTCGGCCATTTCGCGGCAGTAGGTTTGCACCGCGTCAAAAAAGGCGCCCCAGTCGCCGGTGAGCTTGTAGGTCAGCTCGGTCTTCATGCGGCGGGCAAAGCCCCGGCCGTCGTGGGTTTCGGCCTGCCATTCCACGATGTCCTTGCGACGGCGCTGCACGAAGTGGCGGGCCAGTTGCTGGCGCAGCGGGTCGTCGGCCGAGGTGCGGCTTTGCAGGCCCACAAAGGCGGGGTCGAGCAAAGACAGCAGGTTGAGGGACTTGCAGAATTATTTTTGCCGAAATTCGTCTAAATTTGCTTAAAATTTAAGCAAAATTTCTAAGATTTGATGAATTTTGACGAGAATTTTTAGAGGCCATTTTGGGCAAATTGATTTGGAGGCGATCTCGTGCGTTTTGAGGCGTTTTTCATATTCAGCGTAGGGGGAGGGGTCGCAGTCTATTTTGAGCGCACGTTGGCGCGTTTAAAAAATTCATCCGAATTCTGCAAGTCCCTCGGTTGTAAAACGCGGCTTCGTCGCCCGAGTGCGGGGTGGCGGTGAGCAGCAGCAAGTGGCGTTCAGCATCTTTGGCCAGGCGCTGCAGCAACTCGAAGCGCAGTTGCTTGCCCGCGCCACTGCTGGCACAGGTATGCGCCTCGTCCACGATGATGCATTCGGGGGCAATGCTCAAAAAGTGCTCGCGGTGGCGCTCGCTCTTGATGTAGTCCAAGCTGACCACCACGATGGGGTGCTGGTCGAACAGAGGCCCACGCCGTGCGGCAGGTCGCGCTCGATGCGACTGGCACTGGCCGATGTGAGGGCCACGGCCTGTAGACACTAAGCGGCCAAGTCTTGACAGATTGTGCGAAGATTCCCGATGTACGAAAGTACATTTCGCGTCGATGACGCGATAGGCAAATTGCCTTACAACCCAATGGGTTACAACATTTCCTGGCCTTGCCAGGAACAGGTGCAAGTGGACGCGAATCGGTGGAACGTCCAAAACTCTTGCGTACGACCGAGGGAGTATGGTTGCGTTCGCATTTCCAACCTGTTTGGTTCCGGCTCTGCCAGCTTGGGTTTGTGCATATGCTGCACAGTCGAGGGACTTGCAGAATTCGGATGAATTTTTTAAACGCGCCAACGTGCGCTCAAAATAGACTGCGACCCCTCCCCCTACGCTGAACATGAAAAACGCCTCAAAACGCACGAGATCGCCTCCAAATCAATTTGCCCAAAATGGCCTCTAAAAATTCTCGTCAAAATTCATCAAATCTTAGAAATTTTGCTTAAATTTTAAGCAAATTTAGACGAATTTCGGCAAAAATAATTCTGCAAGTCCCTCAGTCGTAAACATTTGACTGGTGCCTATGACCGGGGACGTTTACCCGCGCAAATACAGGCTTTCTCTCGAAAAGTGGGGGGTGATTGCCCTGATGGCCACTTCAAATTCCCCCATGGACAACGGCGATAGCGCCAAGGAGGGCGTGGGCCGCACCTATGCCGGGGTGGACGGCTACTGCCCGCTGGCCGCCTACCTGGGCACGCAGGGCTACTGCCTGCAGCTGGCGCTGCGCCCGGGCACGCAGCATTCGGCCTATGAAAGCCAGTACAACCTGGAGCATGTGCTGCCGCTGGCCGCGCGGCTGAGCTCGGCGCCTTTGTTGCTGCGTGCCGATTCGGGCTTTTGCAGCAAGGATCTGATGCTGGCCGTGCACTCCCACGCCAGTGCGTTGGGACGCACCGTCGATTACCTGATCAAGTGGAATCCGCGCAGCACCCCGGTGGAGGCTTGGGCGCAGGCCAAATGCGCCGATGAGGCCACCGTCTGGTGTCTGCTGCGCGCAGGCCAAGCGCGCCTGCGTGTGGCAGGCGGATGTCGAACTGGCCCGGGGCGAGGACGATCAGCCCATTGGCGAGCGACAATTATCTTGACCGGTCAGCGACAACTATCTTGAGCGGTTGACGCACACCGCCGGGGTGCGTTTTGCGGTCGGGTTTTACAGTGGATTGCCTCAGTAAGGAGGCCAACCACCGTGCCCGGCAAACGCATCACGGATCATCAAGTGACCAAGTACAAGGAACTTCGCAACAAGCATTCGCAGGAGGCGGCCGCCGCCAAGGTGGGCATCAGCGTGAGCAGCGCTCGGCGGCTCGAATCCCCAGTGAGCCTGCCCTCGCGAAGGCCACCGCGCCACTGGCGCACGCGGGCGGACCCGCTGAGCCAGGTTTGGGAGGCCGAAGTGATACCGATGCTGGAGTCGGCGCCCGCGTTGATGGCCATCACGGTGCTGGAGGAACTGCAGCGCCGCCACCCCGGAGAGTTCGCTGATTCGTTGCTGCGCACCTTGCAGCGGCGCGTGCGCCAATGGCGAGCCCTCAACGGCCAGGAGCGCGAGATCTTCTTCGCGCAAGCGCACCCGCCGGGCCGACTGGGCCTGTCGGACTTCACCGTGTGCGATGAATTGGGCGTGGCCATCGGCGGGAGCTTCTTGCCGCACCGGCTCTACCAGTTCACCTTTGGCGGACGCATACGAGGCCATGCTTAGAAGCGTGGATTCGGCCATCCTGGGATAGCGGCCGCGCAGCCTCAAGCACTTTCTCCGCTCGGACTCCAGCATTTGTTTGCAGTGGACTACCCATCCCTGAGGCCAGCTCGGACACGTGAGCCCCTCAAGCAGGGGCGAGCATCAGATGCCCAACTTCCGACTTGGCAGGCCGCACCTTGATCTCAATGTCGTAGCCCAGTCGAGTGAGGCAATCCATCAGCTTGCGCTCGGACAGATTGCTGAAGTCGCCGCGCATCATGTCGGAGACTTTGGGCTGCGTGATGCCCATCAGCTTGGCGGCTTCTTGCTGCGTCAGCCCTCGACTGCGCATGGCCTTTCTGATTTCGATGACCAAGCCGGTTTTGATCTTGAGCTTTTCTGCTTCTGCCAGGCCAAGGTCGGCAAACACGTTGCCAGAACCACGATGCACTTCAACACTATCAATCAGCCGGATTTTCATTTGCGCAACTCCTTCACATAGGCTTCGGCGATCTTGAGCCGAGCGTGAACAATGTCCATATCTTCTTTGGGCGTAGCGATGCCGCGCTTGCTCTTCTTTTGGAAGCAGTGAAGGACAAAAACTGCTTCAGCGAACTTGACGGTGTAGACAGCCCGGTAGGTGCCACCGACATCGTCTTCCACCACTTCGAGCACACCCGCACCGCCAAAGCCCTTGAGCACCTTTGCATCGTCGTGCTTGTCGCCCACCTGCGCCAGTGACAAAGCAAAACCGAAGTGGCGCCGCACATCGTCGGGCAATGCCATCAAGTCCTTGTAGCTGCTACCGATCCATTCCAATGGCTTTTCATATGAGGGCATAGTCAAAATATATATGAACAGGTATAAGTGGTCAATGTCCGCATGCTTGCGCCCCCGAGCAGATGGTCAAAATCAATGGCCGACGCGCTCGCGAGATTGACGGGGTGCCGTCATGGAAAACGGATAGCCTGGATATTTCACCGTACCCCACCCCAAAAAGAGGACGGCATTGCCCTTGTGTGCTCGACAATTGAGGCATCGAATCCTGATCAAGCGAGCGGGCAATGCCGAAGCCAAACTGTACCGAAGAAGTTGACGTTGGAATCATCCTAAATCCGGCAGTTGAACCAACCGAAAAACTGAAGAAACCCAATATCCATGCGGGTTTCCAAAGACTTCGCGTGACTGCAGAGCAGTTCCAGTTGGGTGAGTCTGGAAAGCATGGAAACTCAATGCGTGACAGGCACTTGCTCGAATTTTGGGGATTCAACTGCCGGAAATAGGTTCAGTCGGCCCGGTGGCTCAGATTTGGATCGGCGCGGACAGTCGGCGACACCTTCTCGGCGTATTCAGCCAGGGCATCGGCAACCGTCTTGACCGTATCCAGCTTCCCTGTCGCCGCAGCCCGCATCTCCGTGGTGCGCCTGGCCGCCCACACTCTACCGCCCCCGCTTGGTCGGGAGCGTTGCGGCGTCACGCTGGCCTTTCACCTTCGATCTGGATGCGCCACGAACCTGCGGCGGTTTTGATGGGGGTCGCCATTTGGGGAATCAGTGGGGGAAATATGGGGGGATGAATTGTGCATGACCGTGCATCCCGCGCACTGTACCACCTTCATGCCGCTCCTAACCCATTGAAATGTTTGGGTTTGTGCATATGCTGCACAGTCGTAAACATTTGACTGGTGCCGATGACCGGAATCGAACTGGTGACCTACTCGTTACGAGTGAGTTGCTCTACCAACTGAGCTACATCGGCGTTGCATCAGCGTCATTTCTGAAGCAGTTTTTGATTATAGCAAGAAATTCAGAATGATCCCAAGCCGGCAGAGCCGGAACCAAACAGGTTGGAAATGCGAACGCAACCATACCCCCTCGGTCGTACGCAAGAGTTTTGGACGTTCCACCGATTCGCGCCCACTTGCACCTGTTCCTGGCAAGGCCAGGAAATGTTGTAACCCATTGGGTTGTAAGGCAATTTTCCTATCGCGTCATCGACGCGAAATGTACTTTCGTACATCGGGAATCTTCGCACAATCTGTCAAGACTTGGCCGCTTAGGGACTAAATCCGGCAGTTACCCCGTCAATGCGAGCGGCTCTGGCGGAAGCCAGGGCGGCAACGGACGGGTGATTTTCGCCACCACATAGTCCACGAACGCCTTCCAGCGGTTGGCCTGGGGCAACTG
>NZ_JARGEN010000003.1:24671-30704 GCF_029211125.1 Curvibacter soli | reverse complement strand
TCTGCGGTTTGACATCCATTTCTAATGGAATCAAACACTTACATTCAGGAAGTGTCGAACTTGTGCTGAACGGGCTGCGGCCCGCGCCCGCAGGCATGGCATGGGGGTCGATGCCCCAGGCGGCGTAGTGCGGCGCGAGCGTGGCGCGCCAGGCCGCCTCGCGCGCCAGGTCGGGTTCGGGCGGCTGGTGGCAGAAGAAGTTGACGCTGCAGGGCCGGTCGGTCTGCGCGCGGATGGCCGCCAGCTCGGCGCGCAGCGCGTCCACGCCGAGCGCGGCTGCGGGCAGCGAGCCCAGGCCGCCTGCATTGCATACGGCGGTGGCCAGGGCGCTGCCCTGCACGCCCGCCATTGGGGCCTGGATGACGGGCAGGGCGGTGCCCAGCAGTGCGGTGATCGTCGTTGGCATGGCGGGTGGCGGCGCGAGTGGTGATGCCCGCATGCTAGTGCAGTGTTCAACACTAAGCAGCACATAAAACCGCGCCTTTTGACGCATGGCGGCGTTGCAAATCCTCGCGATAGCGACGGCTATCGCTGTGGTTTGCGCCTTGCCCTGCGCCAAAACGCATCGCTTTTATCCTAGAAACGGCAGTTGGATGCGCCTGCCGGTGCCGTGATCGGGGTGCCAGGCAAGGCGCGACGACGCGGCGGGCTACTGCCCGCAAGGAGGAGCAACGCCGCATGGCGCGCCGAGCGCGGTGCTGGCAGGTGCATAGCGCTCTCACCCATGAGGTGAACGCCATCGAAGCCGTCAACGCTTGATTTCATGCGGCTTGTCAAGGGATACAAAGCGGTCAACTGCCGTTTCTAGGTTTATTGGTGCCGCCAAGCATCGAACACTGCACTAGGTTGGATGCTTCGCGGGCGCACCCGGCGCCGCGCCTCAGCCTTGCAACTGTTCGATGGTGTCCATCTGCATCTCGAAGCTGAAGAAGCGGTTGCGGCCCTGGGCCTTGGCGGCGTAGAGCGCCTCGTCGGCGCGCATGAGCATGGATTCGGCGCTGGTGCTCTCATCCGGGATGCAGGTGGTGATGCCGCCGGAGATGGTCAACTGCGAGCCCAGCGGCGAGTCGGGGTGGGCGATGGGGGATGTCTTCAGCAACTGGGTGAGTGCCCGCGCGAAGGTCATGGCGCCCGAGCGCGGGGTGTTGGGCAGGATCAGCGCGAACTCCTCGCCGCCGTAGCGCGAGGCCACGTCGCGCGGGCGCATGCAGACCTCCTTGAGCAGCAGGCCGATGTGGCGCAGGCAGGCATCGCCCTGCACATGGCCCGCAGTGTCGTTGTAGCGCTTGAAGTGGTCGATGTCGCAGAGCATCAGCGTGAGTGGCAAGTTCTCGCGCCGGCCCGCCAGGATCTCGCCGTACAGCAGGCGGTCGAGCCCGCGGCGGTTGACCAGGCCGGTCAGGGCGTCTACCTCCACCATCTCGTTGAGCCGCTGGTTGGCCTGGTGCAACTCCTCGGTCAGCGCCACCATGCGGCGGCGCATGTCGAGCAGGCGGCGCATGGCGCGCAGCTTGGCCACCAGCACGATGGGCTTGACGGGCTTGACGAGGTAGTCGTCGCCGCCGGCCTCGATGCCGCGCCACACGTCGAGGTCGCTGTCCAGGCCCGAGAGGAAGATGATGGGCGTCCAGCCGCCGGGCTCGGACTCGCGCATCTGCTGCGCCACCCAGTAGCCGTCCTGGCCCGGCAGGCGGATGTCGAGCAGCACCAGGTCGGGCCGGTGCAGCCTGAACTCGGCCAGCGCCGTGTCGCCGTTGGCGGCCTCCAGCACCTGGCGCACGCCCGCGCGGCGCAGCTCGGCGACCAGCGAGGCGCGCACCGACGCCTGGTCCTCGACCACGAGCACCGTGAACGGGGTGCCATCATCGCCGCTGGCGTTGATGCTGGAGGAAGGAGGGGTGGCGGGGCTGGTCATGTGCGTGTCTCCGGATGGTTGGATAGGTATAAACCCTTGATCGATTATCCGGCAGGCATTGCGGCCTGTGCGTGTCGGCGTCCTGTTGTCGTCCGCGCGCTACACGGCCCTGGCTCAGCCCTCGCGCCGCAGCGCGGGGAAGAGGATCACGTCGCGGATGCTCGGGCTGTCGGTCAGCAGCATCATCAGGCGGTCGATGCCGATGCCGCAGCCGCCCGTGGGCGGCAGGCCGTATTCGAGGGCGCGCACGAAGTCGTGGTCGAAGTACATGGCCTCGTCGTCGCCCGCGTCCTTGGCCGATACCTGCGCATGGAAGCGCGCGGCCTGGTCCTCGGCGTCGTTCAGCTCCGAGAAGCCGTTGCCGAACTCGCGGCCCGTGATGTACAGCTCGAAGCGCTCGGTCACCTCGGGGCGCAGGTCGTTGGCGCGCGCCAGCGGGCTGATCTCGGTCGGGTGCTCCATGATGAAGGTGGGCTGCCAGAGCTGGTCCTCCACCGTCTCCTCGAAGTAGAGCACCTGCAGGCCGGCGAGCGTGCGGGTGGACAGGCGGTCCTTCTCCTCGGAGAGGCCCAGCTTCTTGAGCGCGCTGGTGAGCCAGGCTGCGTCGTCCACGTGCGCGCCGGCCTCGGCGTACTGGAAGATCGCCTCGCGGATGGTCAGGCGCTGGAAGGGCTGCGACAGGTCCACGGCGCGGCCCTGGTAGGTGAGCTGCAGCGTGCCCGTGGCCTGCATCGCGGCGTCGCGCACGAGCTGCTCGGTGAAGTCCATCAGGTCGCGGTAGTTCCAGTAGGCCGCATAAAACTCCATCATCGTGAACTCGGGGTTGTGGCGCACGCTGATCCCCTCGTTGCGGAAGTTGCGGTTGATCTCGAACACGCGCTCGAAACCGCCCACCACCAGGCGCTTCAAGTACAGCTCGGGCGCGATGCGCAGGTACATCTGCTGGTCGAGCGCGTTGTGATGGGTGACGAAGGGCTTGGCGTTGGCGCCGCCCGGGATTGGATGGAGCATCGGCGTTTCCACCTCCAGGAAGCCGTGCGCCACCATGAACGCGCGCATCGAGGTCACCGCCTTGCTGCGCGCCACGAAGCGGCGGCGCGCGGCCTCGTCGGTGATCAGGTCGACGTAGCGCTGGCGGTACTTCTGCTCCTGGTCGGCCATGCCGTGGAACTTGTCGGGCAGCGGGCGCAGGCTCTTGGTCAGCAGGCGCAGGCGCGTCACCTTCACCGAGAGCTCCCCGGTCTTGGTCTTCATGAGCACGCCCTCGGCGCCCACGATGTCGCCCAGGTCCCAGTGCTTGAACTCGGCATAGGCCTCGTCTCCCAGGGCGTCGCGCGTCACGTAGAGCTGGATGCGCCCGCCGAATTCGCCCAGCGAGCCGTCCTGCAGCGTGGCGAAGCTGGCCTTGCCCATCACGCGCTTGAGCATCATGCGCCCGGCCACGCTGACGGCCACGGCCTGGGCTTCGAGCGCAGCGGGCTCGGCGGCGCCGAAGCGCTCGTGCAGGCCGGCGGCGCGGTCGCTCGGCTTGAAGTCGTTGGGGAAGGCCACGCCCCGGCCCTGCTGCTGCGCCGCGCGCAGGGCCTTGAGTTTCTCGCGCCGTTCGGCGATGAGCTGGTTTTCGTCCGGGGCGGCGGTGGGTGTGGGGGTCGGCATACGGGGGGCGTGGGCAAAAGGGTGAAAGGCCAAAGCCGGCCATTTTAGATTTCGGCGCGGCCCGCGGCGGCCACGGGCCATGGCGGTGGTGGCGCGGCCCGTGGCTGCGCCGCTATGATGCGCCATCGATTCCGGTTCGCCATTTCGCACACCACGCACGACGCCCGTCGCATGTTCATCTACCAGACCGCTTCCCTGTTGCTCGACGTCGTGGCCGGCTTGCTGGGCGGTGCCTGCCTGCTGCGGCTCTACATGCAACTGCAGCGCGTGCCGTTCGCCAATCCGCTGGGGCGTTTCGTGATCGCGGTGTCCAACTGGCTGGTGCTGCCGCTGCGCCGCGTGTTCCGCGCCGTGGGCCGCTTCGACGTGGCGAGCGCCCTCGGCGGCTGGCTCATCGTGCTGGCCAAGACGCTGCTGCTGTGGCTGCTGGCCGGCGCGCTGGACGTGTCGCTGGCGGCGCTGGCCATCGTGTCGGTGTTCGGGGTGCTGAAGCTCGCGGTGTCGGGGCTGATGGGGCTGATCATCGTACATGCCGTGCTCTCGTGGGTGCCCAACGCCGCCTCGCCCATGCAGTACCTGCTCGCGCTGCTGGTGGAGCCCGTGGTGCGGCCCGTGCGGCGCGTGGTGCCGGCCATCGGCGGCATCGACCTGTCGCCGCTGGTGGCGATCGTCGCCCTGCAGATCCTGAACATCGCGCTGGCGGCGATCGAGGCGCGTCTGCTGGGCCTGTAGGTGCCGGGCCTTTTACCCTGCTTCCTGGGGGGCGGGGGCCGGGCGACTGCGCACCCGCAGTCCAGGCAGTCTTTTCAAGATACTCCTGGGGAGTATGATGTGAACATGCGCTATTTATCTGCGGTGGCTGTATGGAGGTGGGGGAGTATGCTTGTCCGCCATGCCGGCGCGGGCGTGGCAGGCTTTTTCCTGATGCGCATCAAGGGCGGCGCGGTTCGCTCCAGGGTCGCCCAGGCCGCGGTCTAGAATCGGCCTGCCTTCTTCCTCCAGCAGCCCTTCGCCATGTCCCCGGTTCCCCCCGACCCCGATCCGCATGCCGGTGCGCAGGCCGGCGCGGGCGACTGGCTGCAGGTGGCTGCGGCCCTGGTGTGGCTGCCGCAGGCGGCGCTGGTGGCGCTGGGCATCGACCGCATCGCGCAGGGCGGCGGGTTGCGCGCCGTGCTGCTGCCGGCGCTGGCCGTGGCCGCGCTGGGCGCCGTGCGCGCAGGCATCGACGCTTGGGGCGTGCGGCGTGCCTTCCGCGCCGCGCGCGCCGCCGTTTCGCGGCTGCGCGCCGATGCCGCTCTGGCCCTGGCCGGGCGCTCGCCCATCGACATCCGCCGCGCCGCGTCGGGGCAGGCCGCCAGCGTGATCGGCGAGCAGGCCGACATGGTCACCGCCTACTTGGCGCGCTACCGTCCCGCGCAGCGCCGCGCCGCCATCGTGCCGCTGGCCATCGTGCTGGCGGTGGCGCCGCTGTCGTGGCTGGCGGCGCTCATCCTGCTGGTCGCGGCGCCGCTGATCCCGCTCTTCATGGCCTTGGTGGGCATGCGCGCCCAGGCGGCCAGCCGGGCCCAGATGGTGGAGATGGGCGGCATGAACGCCTTCCTGCTCGACCGTCTGCGCGGGCTGGCTACGCTGCGCGCGCTCGGCGCGGTGGACGCCACCGCCCAGGCCCTGCGGGCCAGCGCCGAGTCGCTGCGCGCGCGCACCATGGCCGTGCTGCGCATCGCGTTCCTGTCGTCGGCGGTGTTGGAGCTGTTTTCGGCCCTCGGCGTCGCGCTGGTCGCCGTGTACGTCGGCTTTCACCTGCTGGGGCACCTGGGCTTCGGCGCCTGGGGCGTGCGGCTGTCGCTGGCCCAGGGGCTGTTCGTGCTGCTGCTGGCGCCAGCGTTTTTCGAGCCGCTGCGCGACCTCTCCGCCGCCTGGCACGACAAGGCTGCCGGGCAGGCCGCCATGGCCGCGCTGCGGCAACTGGCGGAGCGCGGCACCGAACTCCCCGGCGGCCGCGCGCAGGCCGTGGAAGCACCGCTTGCCGCCCGCGCCGGCGCCGTGGCGGTGGACGTGCAGGGGCTGTGCTTTCACCATGCCGGCGCCGCCGCGCCGGTGGTCGATGGCTTCTCGCTGCACGTGCGCCCCGGCGAGCGCGTGGCGCTCGTGGGCACGAGCGGCGTGGGCAAATCGACCCTGCTGGCGCTGCTGGCCGGCCTGGCGCCCGCGCAGGCGGGGCGCATCGCCATCGACGGGGTGGCGCTGACGCCCGCCACCGCGCAGCGCCTGCGCGCGCGCATGGCCTGGGTGGGGCAGAAGCCCCACGTCTTCGCCGGCACGCTGGAGGCCAACGTGGCGCTGGGCCGCCCGCAGGTGGACGCGGCGCGGGCAGGCGCCGCGCTGCGCTTCGCGGCGCTGGACGCCGTGGCCGCGCGCCACGCGGGCGCCGTGCTGGGCGAGGGCGGCACGGGCCTGTCGGG
>NZ_JARGEN010000003.1:0-24597 GCF_029211125.1 Curvibacter soli | reverse complement strand
CGCTGCTGCTGGCCGACGAGCCCACGGGGCACCTGGACGCCGAAACCGCGCACGACGTGCGCCAGGGCCTGCTCGCGCTGGCCGCGCAGGGCCGCACGCTGGTCGTCGCCACCCACGACCCGCTGTTGGCCGCGCAGATGGATCGCACCGTCACGCTCAACACGGCGCTGCTGTGCTCCGCAGCCCCCGCCGTGCCGCCGCGGGAAGAGGAGGCGCGCACATGACGCCGCTGCGCTCGCCCTGGCAGACGCTGCGCCCCGTGCTGGCGCTGTTCTGGGCCGGCCCGCGCCGGCTGCTGGTGCTGGGCATCGTGCTGGCCGTGCTGGCGGTGCTGGCCGGCGTGGCGCTGTTGGGGCTGTCGGGCTGGTTCATCACGGCCACCGCGCTGGCTGGCGCGTCGGCGTCGGCGGTGCTGGCGTTCGACGTGTTCGTGCCCGGCGCGGCCATCCGCCTGCTGGCGCTGCTGCGCACGGGCACGCGCTACGGCGAGCGGCTGGTCACGCACGACGCGACGCTGCGCGTGCTGGCCGCGCTGCGCGAGCGGCTGTTCCGTGGCTGGGCCGCGCCGCAGGCGGCGCGCTACCTCGTGGCGCGGCCCGCGCGCCTGCTGTTTCGCCTGACGGCGGACATCGACGCGCTGGACGCGCTGTACCTGCGCCTGCTGCTGCCCGCCGTCGTGGCGGCGCTCGCGGCGCTGGCCGTGGGGCTGGCGCTGGGCTGGGGGCTGCATCCCGCGCTGGGCGGGGCCGTGGCCGCATGGTTCGTGGCCGCCAGCGCGCTGCTGCTGGTCTGGGTGGCGCGCCGCAGCCGGGCGCCGGCACGGCGCCGGGCCTGGGCGCTGGAGGCGCTGCGCGCGCGCTGCATCGACCTGGTGGCCGGCCAGACGGAGCTGGCCATGGCCGGCCGGCTGGCGGCGCAGCGCGCGGCGCTGGCCGACGCCGACCGGCGCATGGCCTTGGCGGACGACGCACTCAACCGCGCCGACGCCCTGGTGGGCGCATGGCAGGGCATGGCGGGCGCAGCGGCGCTGGCCGCCACGCTGCTGGCCGCCGGCTGGCTGGCCGAGGGCGGCACGGTGGGCGCGCCGCTGGCGGCTTTCGCGGTGCTGGCCGTGCTGGCCGCCACCGAGCCTTTCGCGGCGCTGCGCCGCGGCGCGCTGGAGCTGGGCCGCACGCTGCTGGCCGCCCGGCGCCTGGGGCCGCGCCTGCAGGATGCGGCGGCGCGCGCCCCCGACGCCGAGGCGACGCCCGAGGCCGGCATGGCGCTCGAATGCGAAGATGCGAGCGCCGGCCCCGACGCCGCCAGCGGCCCGCTGGTACACGGCCTGTGGCTGAGCGTGTGTGCGGGCGAGCGTGTGGCGGTGGTCGGCCCCAGCGGCGCCGGCAAGTCCACGCTGCTGGCGCTGGTCGCGGGCGAGGCCGTGCTGTTCCACGGCACGGCGCGCGCGCTGCCGCACTGCCTGTTGACGCAGCGCACCGAGCTTTTCCAGGCCAGTCTGCGCGACAACCTGCGGCTGGCCGACCCGCAGGCGGGCGACGCGCGCCTGTGGCAGGTGCTGGCCCAGGCCGGCCTGGCCGACGACGTGCGGGCGCTGCCGCGGCAGCTCGACACGCCGTTGGGCGAAGGCGGGCAGGGCCTGTCGGGCGGGCAGGCGCGGCGGCTGGCGCTGGCGCGGCTGCTGCTGCGCCGTGCGCCGCTCTGGCTGCTCGACGAACCCACCGACGGCCTGGACGCGGCCACCGCGCGCGACGTGCTGGCGCGGCTGGCGGCCTGCCAGATCGGCGCGCAGGCGGGCGCGCAACCGGCGATCCTCATGGCCACGCACCTGCGGCGCGAGGCCGAACTGGCCGACCGGCTGCTGGTCATGCGGCAGGGCCGCATCGTGGCGCAGGCGCGGCGCGGCGAGCCGGAGCACGCGGCGATGCTCGATGCGCTGCGGCCAGACTGATACTGAAACTGAACGAAGAACGCCAGCCAAAGGAACCCCACCATGGACCTCGACATCGTTGCGTTATCGCGATTGCAGTTTGCGATGACGGCGCTCTACCACTTCCTGTTCGTGCCGCTGACGCTGGGGCTGTCCATCGTCGTGGCGATCATGGAGACGGTCTACGTGATGACGGGCCGCCCCATCTGGCGCCAGATGACCAAGTTCTGGGGCGCGCTGTTCGGCATCAACTTCGTGCTGGGTGTGGCCACGGGGCTGGTGATGGAGTTCCAGTTCGGCATGAACTGGAGCTACTACAGCCACTACGTGGGCGACATCTTCGGCGCGCCGCTGGCCATCGAGGGGCTCATGGCCTTCTTCCTCGAAGCCACGTTCGTGGGGCTGTTCTTCTTCGGCTGGGACAAGCTCTCCCGGGTGGGGCACCTGGCAACGGCCTGGGCCGTGGCCATCGGCTCCAACTTCTCCGCGCTGTGGATCCTGATCGCCAACGGCTGGATGCAGAACCCCGTGGGTTCGGCGTTCAATCCGCAGACGATGCGCATGGAGGTGACCGACTTCGGCGCGGTGCTGTTCAACCCCGTGGCGCAGGCGAAGTTCGTGCACACGGTGTCCGCCGGCTACGTGACGGCGTCCATGTTCGTGCTGGGCGTGTCGGCGTGGTACCTGCTCAAGGGGCGCCACATCGATCTGGCCAAGCGCTCGATGACGGTGGCCGCGTCGTTCGGCCTGGCTTCGGCGCTGTCGGTGGTGGTGCTGGGCGACGAGAGCGGCTACCTCTCCACCGAGCACCAGAAGATGAAGCTCGCCTCCATCGAGGCCATGTGGAACACCGAGCCCGCGCCTGCAGCCTTCACCGCGTTCGGCTTCCCCGACCAGCAGGCGCGCGAGACGCACTTCGCCGTGCACGTGCCCATCGTCATGGGCCTGATCGGCACGCGTTCGCTGACCACCGAGATCCCCGGCATCAACCAGCTCGTGGAAAACGCCAAGGCGCGCATCCGCGAAGGCATCGCCGCCTACGACGCGCTGCAGAAGATCCGCGCCACGGGCAGCACAGCGGCCATCCCGCCCGACGCGCGCCGGTCGTTCGACGACGTGGGCCACCAACTGGGCTACGCGCTGTTGCTCAAGCGCTATGTGGACGATCCGCGCCAGGCCACGCCCGAGCAGATCGAGCGCGCCGCATGGGACACCGTGCCGGGCGTGGCGCCGCTGTTCTGGTCGTTTCGCGTGATGGTGGCCATCGGCCTCTTCCTGATCGCCATCATGGCGACCTTCTTCGTGCTGTCGGCGCGGCGCACGCTGGACCGCCGGCGCTGGCTGCTGAAGATCGCGGTGTACGCCATCCCGCTGCCCTGGATCGCCGCCGAGCTGGGCTGGTTCGTGGCCGAGTTCGGTCGCCAGCCGTGGATCATCGAGGGCGTGCTGCCTACCGCCGCCGCCGTCTCCAACCTGGGCGCGGGCACGCTGCTGCTCACCATCCTGGGCTTCGCGCTGCTCTACACCGTGCTCTTCGTCATCGAGATGGGGCTGATGCTGCGCGGCATCCGCAAGGGCCCCGAGCCCGACCGCGAGCCGCCGGCCACGCTCGTGGCCCCGAACTCGCCCCTCGTCGCCGCTGAATGAACATCAGGAGCCTGCCATGATTCTTCACGAACTCATTTCCTACGACGTGCTGCGCGTCATCTGGTGGCTGCTGCTGGGCGTGCTGCTGATCGGCTTTGCCGTGACCGACGGTTTTGACCTCGGCGTGGGCACGCTGCTGCCTTTCGTGGCCCGCACCGACGTCGAAAGGCGCGTGGCCATCAACACCATCGGCCCGGTCTGGGAGGGCAATCAGGTCTGGCTGATCCTGGGCGGCGGTGCCATCTTCGCGGCCTGGCCGCCGCTGTACGCGGTGTCATTCTCGGGCTTCTACCTGGCCATGTTCGCGATCCTGTTCGCGCTGATTCTGCGGCCCGTGGGCTTCAAATACCGCAGCAAGCGCGAAGACCCGCGCTGGCGCTCGGCTTGGGACTGGGCGCTGTTCGTCGGCGGCTTCGTGCCGGCGCTGATCTTCGGCGTGGCCATCGGCAACGTGCTGCGGGGCGTGCCGTTCCGGCTCGACGGCGACCTGCGCATCTTCTACGACGGCACGTTCTTCGGCCTGCTCAACCCGTATGCGCTGCTGTGCGGGCTGGTGTCGGTGGCGATGCTGGTGATGCATGGCGGGGCCTGGCTGGCATTCAAGGCCGACGGCATGGTGGCCGTGCGCGCGCGCGGCTTCGCCAGCGCGGCGGCGCTGGCCACCATCGCGCTGTTCGCGCTGGGCGGCCTGGGGCTGTGGCAGTTCGTCGACGGCTACCAGGTCACCAGCGCCCTGAGCGCCACCGGCCCGTCGAACCCGCTGGGCAAGACTGTCGCCACGGCGCACGGCGCCTGGCTGGACAACTATGCGCTGCGGCCCTGGACCATTGCCGCGCCGGCGCTGGGCTTCGCGGGCGCGCTGCTGGCCTTCGCGCTGCTGCGCGCGCGCAAGCCGCTCGCCGCGCTGTTGGCCAGCGGACTGTCGATCGCCGGCATCATCCTGACCGTGGGCTTCGCCATCTTCCCGTTCCTGCTGCCTTCGTCGGCGGATCCCAGGGCCAGCCTGACGGTGTGGGACGCCTCGTCGAGCCACATGACGCTCTTCATCATGCTGGTGTGCGCGGTGATCTTCGTGCCGATCATCCTGGCCTATACGAGCTGGGTGTACTACGTGCTGCGCGGCAAGGTGACGGAAGCGGGTGTCACCGACGCGAGCAAGCACGCCTACTGACCGCCGCTGCAATCCAAGGAAAGGAAACGACCATGTGGTATTTCGCCTGGCTTCTCGGCCTGCCGCTTGCCGCGGCTTTCGCGGTGCTCAACGCGATGTGGTTCGAACTCATGGAGGACGATGCCGCGCATAGAAAGCACGGCAAGGTGCCGCGCGCCTGAGGGTTCGACAAAAACGCCAACGCCGCGCCTTCCCCTGCGGGAAGCGCGGCGTTGCATTGTGCGAGCGCCGTGCTGGCAGGCTGCGGTCAGCCGTCCACCGCGTCGGCGGGCTGGCGCTGCAGCATCGCCAGCGCATTGGCAACGGTCTTGCGCAGTTCGCGCCGGTCGCAGATGAGGTCGATGGCGCCCTTCTGCAGCAGGAATTCGGCGCGCTGGAAGCCCTCGGGCAGGGTCACGCGCACGGTGGATTCGATGACCCGCGGGCCGGCGAAGCCGATCAGCGCCTTGGGCTCGGCGATCACCACGTCGCCCACGAAGGCGAAGCCGGCGGACACGCCGCCCATGGTCGGGTCGGTTAGCACGCTGATGTAGGGCAGGCCCTTCTTGGCCAGCCGCGTCAGTGCGGCGTTGGTCTTGGCCATCTGCATCAGCGACAGCAGCCCTTCCTGCATGCGTGCGCCGCCAGTGGCGGTGAAGCAGATGAACGGCACCTTCTGCTCGATGGCGGTTTCGACGCCGCGCACGAAGCGCTCGCCCACCACGCTGCCCATGCTGCCGCCCATGAAGTCGAACTCGAAGCAGGCCGCCACCACGTTGATGCTGCAGACCGCGCCGCCCATGACCACGAGGGCGTCGGTTTCGCCGGTGGCCTCGAGCGCCTCTTTCAGGCGCTCGGGATATTTGCGGCTGTCCTTGAACTTGAGCGCGTCCACCGGCAGCACTTCCTGGCCGATCTCGTAGCGGCCCTCGGCATCGAGGAACACGTTCAGACGCGCCCGCGCGCCGATGCGGTGGTGGTGGCCGCAGCTCGGGCAGACGTTCTGGTTCTGCTCCAGGTCGGTCTTGTAGAGCACGGTTTCGCAGCTCGGGCACTTGATCCACAGACCCTCGGGCACCTGGCGGCGCTCGGTGGGATCGGTCTGCTGGATCTTGGGCGGAAGCAGTTTTTCGAGCCAGGACATGGTCTGTGTTCCTCGGTGAGGGAAAAGAGCGGGTTGGGATTATCCTGGAAACGGCAGTTGGATGCGCCTGCCGGTGCCGTGATCGGGGTGCCAGGCAAGGCGCGACGACGCGGCGGGCTTGGTGCCCGCAAGGAGGAGCAACGCCGCATGGCGCGCCGAGCGCGGTGCTGGCAGGTGCATAGCGCTCTCACCCACGAGGCGAACCCCATCGAAGCCGTGAACGCTCGATTGCATGCGGCCTGGCAAGGGATACGAAGCGGTCAACTGCTGTTTCCAGGATTATGCGTCCAGCGCCTGCCGGATGCCCAGGAGGAACGCGCCGGCGGCCTGCGCGGCCTGGCCGGGGGGGGCTTTCTCGATCAGCTCGATGATGCGGCTGCCTATCACCACTGCGTCGGCCACGCGGCCCACGGCGGTGGCGGTGGCTGCGTCGCGGATGCCGAAGCCCACGCCCACGGGAATGTGCACGTGGGCGCGGATGCGCGGCAGCATCTGCTCCACCGCAGCGGTGTCCAGGTGGCCGGCGCCGGTCACGCCCTTGAGCGAGACGTAGTAGACGTAGCCGCTGGCCAGCCGCGCCACCTGGGCGATGCGCGCGTCGGTGCTGGTGGGGGCGAGCAGGAAGATCAGGTCCAGCCCGTGGGTTTTCAGCGTGGCAGCGAATGCCGCGCATTCCTCGGGCGGGTAGTCGACGATGAGCACGCCGTCCACGCCCGCCGCGGCAGCATCGCGCACGAATGCGTCCGTGCCGTGGCCCTGGTCGTAGCGTTCCACCGGGTTGGCGTAGCCCATCAGCACCACGGGCGTGGCGGCGTCGCGCGCGCGGAAGGCGCGCACCATGGCCAGCACTTCGGCGGTGCCGATGCCGTTGGCCAGCGCGTGTTCGCCGGCCTTCTGGATCACGGGGCCGTCGGCCATGGGGTCGGAGAACGGCACGCCCAGCTCGATGATGTCGGCGCCTGCATCCACCATGGCATGCAGGACCCCGGGGGTGGCGTCGACCTGCGGGAAGCCGGCCATCACGTAGGGGATCAGCGCCTTGCGGCCCTGGGCCTTGAGCGTCTCCAGCGTTTGCGTGATGCGGCTCATGCCTGCGCCTCCTTGCCGCCCTTGACGGCCAGGCCGCGCTCGGAGGGGCGGTCGTAGAAATCCACGCCCGAGAGGTCGGCCACGGTGCCGATGTCCTTGTCGCCGCGGCCCGAGAGGTTGACCAGGATGGACTGGTCGGGCCGCATGGTGCGCGCCAGCTTCATCGCGTAGGCCACGGCATGGCTGGATTCGAGCGCGGGGATGATGCCCTCGGTGCGGCACAGGTAGTGGAAGGCCACCAGCGCCTCGTCGTCGGTGATGCCCACGTACTCGGCGCGGCCGATGTCCTTCAAAAACGCATGCTCAGGGCCCACGCCGGGGTAGTCCAGGCCGGCGCTGATGCTGTGCGTCTCGGTGATCTGGCCGTGGTCGTCCTGCAGGATGTAGGTCCGGTTGCCGTGCAGCACGCCGGGGCTGCCGCGCTCCAGCGAGGCCGAATGCTTGCCGCTGTCGAGCCCCTTGCCGGCGGCTTCCACGCCGATCAGGCGTGTGTTCTCATGCGCGATGTAGGGGTGAAAGATGCCCATGGCGTTGCTGCCGCCGCCCACGCAGGCCACCACCGCGTCGGGCTGGCCGCCGTGCAGGAACTCGGGCATCTGCACCAGGCATTCCTTGCCGATCACGCTCTGGAAGTCGCGCACCATCGCGGGGTAGGGGTGCGGGCCGGCCACGGTGCCGATGATGTAGAAGGTGTTCTCCACGTTCGTCACCCAGTCGCGCATGGCTTCGTTGAGCGCGTCTTTCAGCGTCCTGCTGCCCGACTCCACCGGTACCACCCGGGCGCCGAGCAGGTGCATGCGGTAGACGTTGGGGCTCTGGCGCTTGACGTCCTCGGCGCCCATGTAGACCACGCATTCGAGGCCGTAGCGCGCGCAGATGGTGGCTGTGGCCACGCCGTGCTGGCCGGCGCCGGTTTCGGCGATCACGCGCGGCTTGCCCATGCGGCGCGCGAGCATGGCCTGGCCGATCACGTTGTTGATCTTGTGGGCACCGGTGTGGTTGAGGTCCTCGCGCTTGAGGTAGATCTGCGCGCCGCCCATCTCGCGGCTGGTGCGCGCTGCGTGGTACACGGGCGAGGGGCGGCCCACGAAGTGCTTGAGCTCGTAATGGAATTCGGCCAGGAACTCCGGGTCGTGCTTGTAGCGCGAGTAGGCTTCGCGCAGTTCTTCGATGGCGTGGGTCAGCGTCTCGGAAACGAAACTGCCGCCGTAGGGGCCGAAGTGGCCGGCTGCATCAGGTTGCTGGTAGGAAAGCATCGTTGGGACTCACAAGCAGGGCATCGGCGGCGCGCACGGCGGCGACGAAGCGGTGGATCTTGCCGGCGTCCTTGATGCCCTTGAGGGATTCCCCTCCGGCAGCAACGGCCTCAACGCCGGAACTCACGTCAACGGCCAGCGATTTGCAGCGTGGCCATACCTGCCGAATGCCATCGGCCACGTTTGCAGGCGTGAGTCCACCAGACAAAACGAGGTGAGAGTCGACGCTTGGAGGAAGAAGTGACCAATTGAAAGCCTTGCCGCCGCCGCCGTAGCCTTCGACATGGGCGTCGAGCAGGATGGCCTGGGCGGCGGAGAAATCGTGCGCGTATTGTACGAGGTCGAATTTGCCGGCCCCCGCGCCCAGCGGAATGCGCGCCGCGCGCAGGAACGGGCGCCTGCCGCCTTCCGTGGCCGCCAGGCAATCCGCCGATGTTTCGTCACCATGAAATTGCACGGTGGCGCTTGGTATGCCTGCGCATGCAGCTATTATTTCCGCAGCGGAAGCATTGACCACCAGCAGCACGGGCGTGACGAAAGGCGGCAGCCGCGCCGCCAGTTGCGCGGCGCGGGCCGGCGCCACGCAGCGCGGGCTTTGCGGGTAGAGCACGAAGCCCACGGCATCGGCTCCCGCGGCTACGGCGGCGTCCACGTCCTGCTCGCGCGTGAGGCCGCAGATCTTGATGCGGGTGCGGGTTGCGGGCCGCCCGCCGCCAGGCCACCCCAAGGCGGGCTGGGCCTCCTCCGGGGGCGGCAAACCACGTGAAGCGGGGAGCGTGGGGGCCTGGCTCATGGCAGCCAATCATACGCAGCGGTGCGCGTGGGCAGGCCCCATTGCGCGCCGTAGACGGGGCCCAGGAAGTACAGCCCGTCGGGCGAGAACGTGGGCGCCGCCGCGTCGCGCGAATGCGCGGCAAGCACATCGTGCATCCACTGCGGCGGATATTGGCCTTGGCCCACCGCCACGAGGCAGCCCATGATGTTGCGGATCATGTGATGCAGGAAGGCGTCGGCCTCGAAGTCGAAGCGCCAGTAGGCCGTGCCCGGTGCCGCCGCGCCGCGCCTCGTGATGGCAAGCTGCCGCAGTGTCTTGATGGGCGAGGGGGCCTGGCACGCAGCGGCGCGAAACGATGTGAAGTCGTGTTGCCCGAGCAGGTGCGCGGCGCCGGCGCGCATTGCATCTCCGTTCAGCGCATGGAAGATCCAGCCCACGCGCCCGGCTTCCACGCTGGGCCGCACGGGCGATTCGAGCAGCACATACGCATAGCGGCGCCCGGTGGCGCTGGCCCGTGCATGGAAGGCATCGGGCACGCCTTGGGCCCACTGGACCGCAATGTCGGCGGGCAGGAAGGCATTGGTGCCGCGCACCCACGAAAACGGCGCGCGCCGCAGGCCGGTGTCGAAATGCACCACCTGCATCAACCCATGCACGCCCGCATCGGTGCGGCCCGCGCATGCAGTGGCGATGCGTTGCGTGGAGAACTGCTGCAGTGCCGCTTCCAGCCGGTCCTGTACCGTGCGGCCCGAGGGCTGGCTTTGCCAGCCGCTGTAGGCTTGGCCGTTGTAGCTGAGGCCGAGTGCCATTCTCATGGGGAAGCAGACCCTGTCGCACCCGTTTCCAGATTCAAGAGCCGCGCCGCCCATTCGGGGCGCGGCACCGGCGCGGCTTCAACCCAGCGTTGCGAGCATGTGCTGCGCGCGGCTGCGCAGATCGCCGCTGGCTTCGGCGATGACTTCTTCCACCAGCGCACGCGCGCCATCCGCATCGCCGATGGCGTTGAACTCTTCCGCCAGCGCGAGCTTGGTGGAGAGCGGGTCGGACGGAGCGGACTCGATGGTCGCGGTGTCTGACATTGTGTCCGTCGCTGTGGCTGTGCTGGCGCCATGCGCCGGCCCCAGGTCCAGCGACAGCGAGTTGAGGTCGAATTCGATCATGCCGGAGTCGGACGGGCTCGGTGCGGGTGCCGCCGGCTTGGCCGCGCGGGGCGGTTCAGGGGGGGCGGGCATCGAATCGAAGTCGTCGATATGGAAGTTCAGGTCCATGCCCGGGGATTCGAGCGGCACCGGGGCGGATACGTCGATCGTGCCCAACTCCAGCGGCTCGGTGGCCAGCGGTGCCGGCGCGGAAACCTGCCTGAATGTCGGGGCGGGCGCTGCCGGTGGAGGGGCGGCAGGCCGCTTGGGCGCCACGGGTGGCGGTGGCGCTATGGCTGCAGGGGCCGGAGCGGCAGGCGGAGGGGCAAGTGGGGCGACTGCGGGAGTCAGTGTGGGCAGGGGAATGCCGTCGGGCAGATCGGGTGGCATGTCCAGATCGAGGTCGAGATCGAGGTCCAGCTCAGGCGGCATCGCGGGCGGCGTGGGTGCGGCGGCAATGGCCACGCCAAAGGCGCCGCCTGCGGCTGCGGGGGCTGTCGATGCGCTGCCGGCTGCGCCACCGGATTGGTACATGGCATTGCCGGGCTCGAGTTCGCGCCCCAGGTGGCTGATGCGATCCCACTCGGGGCCTTGGCCCTGGGTGAGCTTGCGGGCTTCCATGGCAATGGCTTCCAAGGCGCGGCGATCCTGGCGCTTGCTGTAGATCTCGGCGAGCTTGGCGTGGATGGCCAGGCGCGCAGGGTTGCTGCGCAGGGCTTCCTTGAGGATTTCCTCGGCCTGAAGATCGCGGCCATAGGCCAGGTACACATCGGCCTCGGCCACCGGGTCTACATCGCCGCCCGCGTCGAGCTGGCTTGGCGAATAGGCCAGGGACGAACCGCCGGTGGTGGACTCGTTGTTGGTATCCACGCGCTGGCCGCCGCTGGCACCGAAGAACGAGTCGGGCTGCAAGCGGCTTTCGAGAAAGGAGCTGTCAACGTTGCTGGCCGTGCGCTTGCGCTTGACGAGGCGGAATGCGCCGTAGCCGATGCCCAGCAGCACCAGCAACCCGGCGCCCAGCGGAATCATGGGGTCTTCCAGGAGGGTGTCGATGAAGCTCGGCGCGGGGGCTGGCGCGGGTGCGGGAGGACGGGGAACTGGCTTGGGCACCGGTGCGGGCGAAGGCGCAGCGGGTGCAGGGGCCGGCGCGGGAGGCGGCACAGGCACGGTAGCCGGGGCTGCCGGCGCGGCAGCGGGTGCCGGTGCCGCTGCGGCTGGCTGCGGCGCGGCCACGCCGGGGCTGGCTGGTGCGGCGGAAGCTGCGGGTGCCGGAGTCGTGGATGCCGGCGCGGAAGGTGCAGGGGCCGCAGCAGCAGGCGCGGGTGCGGGCGACGCGGCGCCCAGCTTGTTGAGGTCGTTGATGTTCTTGGACAGTTCGGCAATGCGTGCGGAGGTGTCGCTGGCCTGCTTGTCCTTGGCGATGCGGTCCGCGGCGGCGCCGCTTTGCACTGCACCCTTGGAGAGGGTGAGCTTGTCGGGTGTCGCGGCGGACGGCTTCTGCTCGGCGACCTGCGCCTGCACCGAACCGCTTGCGCTGCGTTCCGCGGCGGCGACCTGCGCACGCGGTGCGGCATTTGCCAGCCGGCGGCGGAATTCGTTGAAATCGTGGCTTTGCGCCGCCACGATGCGGCGCGCTTCGGATGCGGGCGTTGCCTGGGCCTGGGCTGCGTCGGGCACGGAAAGCACGGAGCCGGCCTTGATGCGGTTGATGTTGCCCCTGATGAAGGCGTCCGGATTGGAGCGCTGCAGGGCCACGAGCATCTGGTCCAGTGACACGTCGGCGGGCTTGTGGGCGGCAGCGATGCGGCCCAGCGTATCACCGGGCTTGACCGTCACCTGTTCATCGGCGGCGGGCGTTGCTGGCGCACTGGCCGTCGCCGGGGGGCGCGGCGCTGCGGCCGCGGGGCGCTCGACCACCGCGGGCGGCGGCAGCGTGGCCGCGGCTGGAGCGCTGGGCGGGGGGGTGGGCACCGGCGTGATCTGCGGGGCCGTGACCGCCGTGTTCTGCGGCTGGCGCATCGAAGGCGGGTCGAACAGCATCGTGTAGTTGCGCACGATGCGGCCCGACGCCCAGTTGGCTTCGAGCAGCAGATCGACGAACGGGTCGTTGATCGGGCGGTCGCTGGAGAGGCGCAGCACGAAGCGGCCCCCGGGGCTGCGTTCGAGCTGCATGCGCACGTTGTTGAGCGCGGGCGCATATTCCACGCCCTGGGTGCGGTAGACCTCGGGGGAGGCCACCACGGTGCGCAGGCTGTCGGCGTCCTCGGGGTTGAGTTCGGGCAGTTCGATCTCGGCGCGGAGCGGTTCGCCCAAGGCTGACTGCACCGTGAGCCGGCCCAGTGCGAGCGCCGAGGCGTCGGTGGCATACAGCCCCAGAGATGCCACGGCAGCGGCCAGAACAGAATATTTCCAACGATGCATTGTTGCCATCAGACGAATGTGACTGGTTGCCCGTGTCGAGAGGTAACTTGGTTTGTACGCATGCACTCCCGCTGCAGGGCAAGGGAATGGGAAAAAGCACCATAGCAGCAATGCCTTGGGCTGACAAGCTAAGGATTCACTCCGTATTGCGCCCCCTGTGTGTGGGGTCGATGGCGATGGTGTTTTGTTGCCAAACGACAACGGCCAGCATGCAGGCTGGCCGTTGCGAGCACTTGAATTTTCTGGTTACAAATCTCAGGCATCGAGCAGGATGCGCAGCATGCGGCGCAGCGGCTCGGCGGCGCCCCAGAGGAGCTGGTCGCCGATGGTGAAGGCGCCGACGTAATCGGGGCCCATCGCCAGCTTGCGGATGCGCCCGACCGGGATGCCCAGCGTGCCGGTAACGGCCACGGGCGTCAGGTGCCGGAGCGTGGACTCGCGGTCGTTCGGCACCACCTTCACCCAGTCGTTGTCGGTGGCGATCATGGCCTCGATGTCGGCCACGGGCACGTCCTTTTTGAGCTTGAAGGTCAGCGCCTGGCTATGGCAGCGCATGGCGCCCACGCGCACGCAGAAGCCATCGACCGGGGTCTCGGCGGTGCCGAAGGCCGCGCCCTGACCCAGGATCTTGTTGGTTTCGGCGCCGCCTTTCCATTCCTCGCGGCTGATGCCGTTGCCGAGGTCCTTGTCGATCCAGGGGATCAGCGATCCGCCCAGCGGCACGCCGAAGTTGGCGGTCTCGTCGGCATGCATAGCCTGCTGGCGCGCCAGCACCTTGCGGTCGATCTCCAGGATGGCGCTCTTCGGGTCGTCGAGCAGCGCCTTCACCTCGGCGTTGAGCGTGCCGAACTGCGTCAGCAGCTCGCGCATGTGTTGCGCGCCGCCGCCCGATGCGGCCTGGTAGGTCATAGAGGTCATCCACTCCACCAGGCCCGCCTTGTAGAGGGCGCCCACGCCCATGAGCATGCAGCTCACGGTGCAGTTGCCGCCGATCCAGTTGCGGCCGCCCTTGGCGAGCGCGTTCTTGATCACCGGCATGTTCACCGGGTCGAGCACGATGATGGCGTCGTCCTTCATGCGCAGCGTGGAGGCCGCGTCGATCCAGTGGCCCTTCCAGCCCGCCGCGCGCAGCCTGGGGAACACCTCGATGGTGTAGTCGCCGCCCTGGGCGGTGACGATGATGTCGCAGCGCTTGAGCGCCTCCACGTCGTACGCGTCGCGCAGCGTGGTTTCGTTCCTGGCCTGTGCGGGCGCCTTGCCGCCGGCGTTGGAGGTGGAGAAGAACACCGGCTCTATCAGGCCGAAGTCGCCCTCGGTCTGCATGCGGTCCACGAGGACCGAGCCGACCATGCCGCGCCAGCCGACGAGACCTACCAGATTGCCTGCCTTGCTCATTTTGCGTTTGCCCTTTCAGAAGAATCGATGGTGGATTTCTGCTTCCCCGGCTCGTCTCGGCCGGGGAACGGGCGCGACGAACCAGGCTGTGTCAGCCTTTAATCGTCGTGGTAATGGCCTGCTGCGCACCCAATGCGGCCACGACGGCGTCGCCCATTTCCATGGTGCCGACCTTGGTGGTGCCGGGTGCGAAGATGTCCGTCGTGCGCAGCCCTTGCGCCAGCACCGACTGCACCGCGGACTCGATACGGTCGGCGGCTTCGGGCTGTTGGAGGGAGAAGCGGAGCATCATGGCAGCAGACAGGATTGTAGCCAAAGGATTGGCCACGCCCTGGCCCGCGATGTCGGGTGCGCTGCCGTGGCTGGGTTCGTACAGGCCCTGGTTCTTCGCGTTCAGGCTGGCCGAGGGCAGCATGCCGATGGAGCCGGTGAGCATCGACGCCTCGTCGGAGAGGATGTCGCCGAACATGTTGCCCGTGACCACGACGTCGAACTTCTTGGGCGCCTTCACGAGCTGCATGGCGGCGTTGTCCACGTACATGTGCTCCAGTTCCACGTCCGGGTATTGCTGGTGTACCTCGGTCACCACGTCCTTCCAGAACTGGAAGGTCTCCAGCACGTTGGCCTTGTCCACGCTGGTGACTTTCTTGCTGCGCTGGCGCGCGGCCTGGAAGGCGACATGGGCGATGCGCTCGATCTCGGGGCGGCTGTAGCGCATGGTGTCGAAGGCCTCCTCGGCGCCGGGGAAATGCCCGTCCACCGCCGTGCGGCGGCCGCGCGGCTGGCCAAAATAGATGTCGCCGGTCAGCTCGCGGATGATGAGGATGTCCAGGCCCGCCACCAGTTCGGGCTTGAGGCTCGACGCACCCACGAGTTGCTCGTAGCAGATCGCGGGGCGGAAGTTGGCGAACAGCCCCAGGCTCTTGCGCAGGCCCAGGATGGCCTGCTCGGGGCGCAGGTGCCGCTCTAGCTGGTCGAACTTCCAGTCGCCCACGGCGCCGAACAGCACGGCGTCGGCTTCCTGCGCGAGCTTCAGCGTGGCTTCGGGCAGCGGATGGCCAAACGCCTCGTAGGCGGCGCCGCCGACCAGGGCGGTCTCCATCTCGAAGTCCAGGTCGAGCGCGTGCAGCACTTTCACCGCTTCCGCGACGATCTCGGTGCCGATGCCGTCTCCGGGCAGAACGGCGATTTTCATGGTTTTGCTCATTTTTTAATAGCTGCTTGCGCAGGTTTTATAAGCGCTGGAGCGCATTTTGACTATGAAGAATCAGCCGACCATCGTGTGCGCGAGCCAGGGCTTGCGCGCCAGGCGCTCGGCCTCGAACGCCTGGATTTTCTCCTTGTGACGCAGGGTCAGGCCGATGTCGTCGAAGCCGCCCAGCAGACAGTAGCGGCGGAAGGCGTTGACCTCGAATGGCACTTCCTCGCCCTGCGGCTTGACGATCACCTGGCGCTCCAGGTCGATGGTGAGCTGGTAGCCGGGGAAGGCTCGCACCTCGTCGAATAGCTGCCCCACCACGGCCTCGGGCAATTGGATGGGCAGCAGCCCGTTCTTGAAGCTGTTGTTGAAGAAGATGTCGGCAAAGCTGGGCGCGATGATGGCGCGAAAGCCGAACTGGTCCAGCGCCCAGGGCGCGTGCTCGCGGCTGGAGCCGCAGCCGAAGTTCTTGCGCGCCAGCAGGATGGAGGCACCCTGGTAGCGCGGCTGGTTCAGCACGAAGTCCGGGTTGGGCTTGCGGCTGGCCGGGTCCTGGCCGGGCTCGCCGTGGTCCAGGTAGCGCCACTCGTCGAACAGGTTGACGCCGAAGCCGGTCTTCTTGATCGACTTGAGGAACTGCTTGGGGATGATGGCGTCGGTATCGACGTTCTCGCGGTCCATCGGGGCCACGAGGCCCTTGTGTACGGTGAATTTCTGCATGGCGGGTTACTTCCTGGCCGCGTTCTCGATCGCCGAGCCGGCCTTCTGCACGTCCTGGCCCACGCCCTTGACGGTGTTGCAGCCCGCCAGCGCGAACAGCATCAGGCAGGCGGCGAATGCGGCGGTTTTCTTCATGGCAAGGAGTCCTTTCTGGAGGTGGATTTCAGGCGAACTGGCGGATGTCGACGAAATGGCCATGCACCGCGGCGGCGGCGGCCATGGCAGGGCTGACCAGGTGCGTGCGCCCGCCCGCGCCCTGCCGTCCCTCGAAGTTGCGGTTGCTGGTGGAGGCGCAGCGCTCGCCGGGCTCCAGCCGGTCGGCGTTCATGGCCAGGCACATGGAGCAGCCGGGCTCGCGCCACTCGAAGCCCGCGGCCTTGAATATCTCGTGCAGGCCCTCGCGCTCGGCCTGCTCCTTCACCAGCCCGGAGCCGGGCACCACCAAGGCGAGCTTCACGTTGCGCGCCACCTTCTGGCCCAGTTTCTTCACCACGGCGGCGGCCTCGCGCATGTCCTCGATGCGGCTGTTGGTGCACGAGCCTATGAACACCTTGTCCACGAAGATGTCGCCCAGCGGCTTGCCGGGTTCGAGGTTCATGTAGGTCAGCGCCCGCTCGATGGCACCGCGCCTGGCGGCGTCCTTTTCCTGGTCGGGATCGGGTACGCGCGCATCGATGCCCAGCACCATTTCGGGCGAGGTGCCCCAGGTGACCTGCGGCACGATCTGCGAGGCGTCCAGCTCGACCACGCTGTCGAACTTTGCATCGGCGTCGGAATGCAGCGTCTTCCAGTAGGCCACGGCCTGGTCCCACTCCACGCCTGTGGGCGACAGCGGACGGCCCCTGACGTATTCGATGGTCTTGTCGTCCACGGCCACCATCCCGGCGCGCGCACCGGCCTCGATGGCCATGTTGCAGACCGTCATGCGGCCTTCCACGCTGAGCGCACGGATGGCCGAGCCCGCGAACTCGATGGTATAGCCTGTGCCGCCGGCAGTGCCGATCCTGCCGATGATGGCCAGCACGATGTCCTTGGCCGTCACGCCGTGCGCCGTGCGGCCTTCCACCTTCACGAGCAGGTTTTTTGCCTTCTTGGCCAGCAGCGTCTGCGTGGCCATCACGTGCTCGACCTCGCTGGTGCCGATGCCGTGCGCCAGCGCGCCGAACGCGCCGTGCGTGCTGGTGTGGCTGTCGCCGCAGACCACCGTCATGCCCGGCAGCGTGGCGCCGTTCTCGGGGCCGATCACATGCACGATACCCTGGCGCTTGCTGAGGAACGGGAAGAACGCCGCCGCGCCGACCTCGGCGATGTTCTTGTCCAGCGTGGTGACCTGCTCCTTGCTGATCGGGTCGGTGATGCCGGCGTAGCCGCGTTCCCAGCCCGTGGTGGGCGTGTTGTGGTCGGCGGTGGCGACGATGGAGCTGACGCGCCAGACCTTGCGGCCCGCCTCGCGCAGGCCCTCGAACGCCTGCGGGCTGGTCACTTCGTGGACCAGGTGGCGGTCGATGTAGAGGATGGCGGTGCCGTCCTCCTCGGTGTGGACGACGTGCTCGTCCCAGATCTTGTCGTACAGGGTGCGTCCCATGGGATGTCTCTTCTCTCTTTCGTGGGTGGTTGGATTTTAGGTGCTGGCCTGCGCGCGGGCGGCGGCGGGCGCGGAATGCGCGTCGGCTTCGCCGGGCGCCAGATGCTCGACGAGCATGCGCGCGGTGACGGGCAGCGCGCCGAAGTCGCGCGCCACGATGCGCAGCTCGCGCTGCGCCCATGCGTCGCGCAGGGCGACGGCCTGCAAGCGGCCCACGCCATGCATGAGCGCGAACGCGCGGTCGGGCAGCAGCCCGACGCCCAGGCCGTTGTCGATCATGCGGCACATGGCGTCGAGCCCCGTGACCTGGATGCGCAGCTTGAGCGGCTTGCCGATGCGCAGCGCGGCCTTTTGCATCGCCAGGCCGATGCTGCTGCCCGCGTGCAGGCCGACGATGTCGCAGTCGAGCGCATCTGCGAACGCGATGGATTCGCGCGCCGCCAGCGCGTGCTGCTGCGGCACCACCAGCACCAGCCGGTCGCAGCGGTAGGCACGGCTGGCCAGCCCGCGCAGCACGGCCTGCTCGGCGCCGACGTGGCAGATGCCGACGTCGGCCGCGCCCTCGTGCACGGCAGCCAGCACGTCGGCGCTCAGGTGCTCTTCGAGATCGATCTTGACCTGCCCATACGCGCGCACGAAGGCGCCCAGGTCCTCGGGCAGGAACTCGACGATGGCCGAGATGTTGGCGTGGACGCGCACATGGCCGCGCACGCCGTCGGCGTATTCGCTGAGTTCGCCCTGCATCTTCTCCAGCCCGAACAGCACCGTGCGCGCATGGTGCAGCAGACTTTCGCCCGCGGGCGTGAGTGTCACGCCGCGGCTATGGCGGTAGAGCAGGGACGTATCGACGGCGGCTTCCAGCTCTGCCAGGCGCTTGCTGATGGCCGAGGCGGCAATGAACTCGCGCTCGGCGGCACGCCCGATGCTGCCGAGTTCGCCGACGGCGACGAAAAGCTGCAGCGACGTGAGGTCGATGCGGCGGGCAAAACTGCGCTCGGAGTTTTTCATGGGGGCAACTTGCCGTATCGCCTGGAGACGGGTTGCGCATTTTTACGCAGAAGATAGGTCATGGCCATCTCTGTTCACGATGGGTATGCTGCTTGTGCGGGAATACCGGATGCAAGAAAACGGCCTGCGCACAGGCAGGCCGTTCGAGGGGCGGGAAAGCGCGCCTTTTGGCGCATGGCGGCGTTGCAAATCCTCGCGCTAGCGACGGCTATCGCTGTGGTTTGCGCCTTGCCCTGCGCCAAGACGCATCGCTTTTATTGGTGCCGCCAAGCATCGAACACTAGCTGAAGAAGCTCTTGAGCCGGTCCGTCCAACTGTCGGCACTCGGCGAATGCTTGGCGCCACCCTTCTTGAGCGAATCCTCCAGCTCGCGCAGCAGCTTGCGCTGGTGCTCGGTGAGCTTGACCGGCGTTTCGACCAGGATGTGGCAGTACAGGTCGCCCGGATAGCTGGAGCGTATGCCCTTGATGCCCTTGCCGCGCAGGCGGAACTGCTTGCCGGCCTGCGTGCCTTCGGGGATGTCGATGGCAGCCTTGCCCGCCAGCGTGGGCACCTCGATCTCGCCGCCCAGCGCGGCGGTGATGAAGCTCACCGGCACCTGGCAGTGCAGGTCGTCGCCATCGCGCTCGAAGATGTCGTGCTTCTTCACGCGGATCTCGATGTACAGGTCGCCCGACGGGCCACCGTTGGTACCGGGCTCGCCGTTGCCCACGCTGCGGATGCGCATGCCGTCGTCGATGCCCGCGGGGATCTTCACCTCCAGCGTCTTCTGGCGCTTGATGCGGCCCTGGCCGTGGCAGGCGGTGCAGGGCTCGGGGATGATCTTGCCCGTGCCGCGGCACTGCGGGCAGGTCTGCTGCACGCTGAAGAAGCCCTGGCGCATCTGCACATTGCCCGAGCCGCTGCAGGTGGTGCAGGTGATGGGCTTGGTGCCGGGCTTGGCGCCGCTGCCGTGGCAGGTCTCGCAGGTGTCCCAGGTTGGGATGCGGATCTGCGCGTCCTTGCCGCGCGCGGCTTCCTCCAGCGTGATCTCCATGGCGTAGCTGAGGTCGTTGCCGCGGTAGACCTGCCGCCCGCCGGCGCGCCCCCCCCGGGCCTGACCGAACATGTCGCCGAAGATGTCGCCGAACGCCTCGGCGAAGCCGCCGAAGCCCTCGGCGCCTGCGCCGCCGGGGCCGCGCATGTTGGGGTCCACGCCGGCATGGCCGTACTGGTCGTAGGCGGCACGCTTCTGGGCGTCGGACAGCATTTCGTAGGCTTCCTTGGCCTCCTTGAACTTCTCTTCCGAATGCTTGGCGGCATTGCCCTGGTTGCGGTCCGGGTGATGCTTCATCGCGAGCTTGCGGTACGCCTTGCGGATGTCGTCATCCGACGCGTTCTTCGCGACACCCAGAACCTCGTAGTAATCTCTTTTCGCCATGGTCTTGTGAGCCTTGATGGAACAGGAACGCCGCGCCGACCACCCCAGGGTTCAGGCGCGGCGGGAGGCAAGCCCCGGTGCTGTGTGTCAGCCTTTCTTGACTTCCTTCACCTCGGCGTCGACCACGTTGTCATCCGCCGGCGGGGCGGCGGATGACGCCGTCGACTGCGGGCCAGCCCCTGCGCCCGCAGCGGCGGCCTGGGCAGCGGCTTCGGCGGCCTGGGTGTCGGCGTACATCTTTTCGCCGAGCTTTTGGCTGGCGGTCATGAGTGCGGTGGTCTTGGCCTCGATATCGGCCTTGTCTTCGCCTTTCAGGCTTTCCTCGAGCGCCTTGGCGGCCGCCTCGATCTTGTCCTTCTCGCCCGCGTCGAGCTTGTCGCCATGCTCGGACAGGCTCTTGCGCACGCTGTGCACCATGGCTTCGCCCTGGTTGCGGGCCTGCACGAGTTCGAGCTTCTTCTTGTCATCGGCTGCATTGAGCTCGGCGTCCTTCACCATCTTCTGGATCTCGTCCTCGGACAGGCCCGAATTGGCCTTGATGGTGATCTTGTTTTCCTTGCCCGTGCCCTTGTCCTTGGCTCCCACATGCAGGATGCCGTTGGCGTCGATGTCGAAGCTCACCTCGATCTGCGGCGTACCGCGGGACGCTGGGGCAATGCCTTCCAGGTTGAATTCGCCCAGCAGCTTGTTGGCGCTGGCCAGTTCGCGCTCGCCCTGGAACACCTTGATGGTGACCGCCGGCTGGTTGTCCTCCGCAGTCGAGAAGGTCTGCGCGAACTTGGTCGGGATGGTGGTGTTCTTGGCGATCATCTTGGTCATCACGCCGCCCAGCGTCTCGATGCCCAGGCTCAAAGGCGTCACGTCCAGCAGCAGCACGTCCTTGCGGTCGCCCGAGAGCACCTGGCCCTGGATGGCGGCACCCACGGCCACGGCTTCGTCGGGGTTCACGTCCTTGCGGGGCTCCTTGCCAAAGAACTCCTTGACCTTGTCCTGCACCTTGGGCATGCGGGTCATGCCGCCGACCAGGATCACGTCATTGATGTCGGACACGCTGACGCCCGCGTCCTTGATGGCTGTGCGGCAGGGGGCGATGGTGCGCTCGATGAGCTCTTCCACCAGGGCTTCGAGTTTGGCGCGCGAGAGCTTGATGTTCAGGTGCTTCGGGCCCGAGGCATCGGCCGTGATGTAGGGCAGGTTGATGTCGGTCTGCGCGCTGTTGGACAGCTCGATCTTGGCCTTTTCAGCGGCTTCCTTCAGGCGCTGCAGGGACAGCACGTCCCTGGACAGATCGACGCCTTGCTCTTTCTTGAACTCGGTAATGATGTAGTCGATGATGCGCTGGTCGAAGTCTTCACCACCGAGGAAGGTGTCGCCGTTGGTTGACAGCACTTCGAACTGCTTTTCGCCATCGACGTCGGCGATCTCGATGATGGAGATGTCGAACGTGCCGCCGCCCAGGTCATAGACGGCGATCTTGCGGTCGCCCTTGGTCTGCTTGTCCAGGCCAAAGGCCAGCGCAGCTGCGGTGGGTTCGTTGATGATGCGCTTGACTTCCAGGCCGGCGATGCGGCCGGCGTCCTTGGTGGCTTGGCGCTGGGCGTCATTGAAGTAGGCCGGCACAGTGATGACGGCCTCGGTGACGGGCTCGCCCAGATAGTCTTCTGCGGTCTTTTTCATCTTGCGCAGGATCTCGGCGCTGACCTGCTGGGGCGAGATTTTTTTGCCGCGCACTTCCACCCAGGCGTCGCCATTGTCGGCGGCCGTGATCTTGTAGGGCATCAGGTTGATGTCCTTTTGCACTTCTTTCTCGGTGAACTTGCGCCCGATCAGGCGTTTGATCGCGTACAGCGTGTTCTTGGGGTTGGTCACAGCCTGGCGCTTGGCCGAAGCGCCGACGAGGATCTCGCCGTCTTCCTGGTAGGCGATGATGGACGGCGTGGTACGCGCGCCTTCGCTGTTCTCGATCACGCGCGTGTTGTTGCCCTCCATGATTGCCACGCAGCTATTGGTCGTGCCCAGGTCGATGCCGATGATTTTTCCCATGTTGTGTACTCCTGCGAGATGTGGATTCAGATGTTGACGAATTGTGGATAACTTGGCCTGTTTCAAGGGCGCTGCCGCCAGGCGCGCGGCTTTCTTTTATTGGGGCGCGGCGACGGTGACCAGCGCGGGGCGCAGCACGCGCTCGGCGATCGAATAGCCTTTCTGCAGCACGGCGACCACGGTGTTGGCCTCCTGAGCGGCTGGCATCGCGCTGATGGCCTGATGGCGATGCGGGTCGAACTTCTCGCCGGCGGCGGGCTCGATGGCGATGACCTTGTTGCGCTCCAGCGCCGAAACGAGTTGGCGCAGCGTGGCGTCGACGCCTTCGCGCAGTTGCTCGGGCGTGGCCTCCGTGATGGCTAGCGCGGCTTCCAGGCTGTCGGCCACCGGCAGCAGGCTTTCCGCGAAGCTCTCCACGCTGAACTTGCGAGCCTTGGCGATGTCGTCCTCGGCGCGGCGGCGGACGTTCTCGCCCTCGGCCTTGGCGCGCAGGTACTGGTCAGCCAGATCGGCGCTTTTGCTCTGCAGTGCAGCCAGCTCGTTCTGCAGCCGGGCAACTTCGTCGGCCAGTGTGGTGGCCTGCGCCGACTCGGGCATGGCGTCATGGGGCTGGTTCGGCGGGGTGGTGGGAGTGTCGGACATGGCTCGCTGAAATGTTGGAGAAATGGGTTGCACGAAAACGCTTGACGCGTAGCAGGTGGGGCATACAAACCCCTTTTCAAGACACGGATACGTTGATTTGCACGGCATCGCCGCCGCCGTACCCCAGACCGGAGGGCGCCCCGGGTGCGACTGCTATAATTTTTCTGGTTTCGCCTTGCCACACCGCTTTTCAGACGCAGCGGGTGGCTTTATCCACAAGGAATCACAAGGGGTACTGCATGCGTCATTATGAAATCATTTTGTTGATCCATCCGGATCAAAGCGAACAGGTTCCGGCCATGCTGGAGCGCTACAAGGGCATGATCACCGCCGGCGGCGGCAAGGTGCACCGCGTGGAAGACTGGGGCCGCCGCCAACTGGCGTACCTGATCAACAAGCTGGCCAAGGCCCACTACCTGTGCCTGAACGTCGAGGCCGACCAGGCCGTGATGGCCGAGCTGGAGCATGCGTTCAAGTTCAACGACGCGGTGCTGCGCCATCTGACCGTGCAGCGGAAGAAGGCCGATACGGGCCCCTCCTCGATGATGAAGACGGTCGAGCGCGAGGAGGCCCGCAAGGCCAGCCAGGCCGAGTTCGCCGCCGCCAACGAGCGCTGATCCGCCCGAGCCCTGCATTGCGCACAGCGAAGGAGTGGACCACCGCGCTGAAAACCGCGTCACCCTGACGGCCTGCATCGCCGAGGCGAAGCCTCTGCGCCATACCCCGGCCGGCCTGCCCGCCATCGACCTGCTGATCGAGCATGCATCGAAGGCGCAAGAAGCCGGACAGGAGCGGGAAGTCAAGGTGGCCCTGAAGGCGATTGCCTTCGGCGCCATGGCCGAACGGCTGGCCCGCCAGCCCGTCGGCAGCACGTGGATCTTCAGCGGCTTTCTGGCCACTCCGCGCAACGGCAAGCATGTCGTGCTGCATATCCAGGATATTCAACAAGATTAATTTTCAAAGAGGTCCCGACAATGGCCACGTTCAAGAAATTCAACAAGGACAAGCGTCCGAAGCGCAATACCCAGTCGCTGCTGTTCAAGCGCAAGCGCTTCTGCCGCTTCACTGTCGCCGGTGTGGAAGAGATCGACTACAAGGATGTCGACACCCTGCGCGACTTCATCGCCGAGAACGGCAAGATCATCCCCGCGCGCCTGACCGGCACCCGTGCCATCTACCAGCGCCAGCTCAACACCGCCATCAAGCGCGCGCGCTTCCTGGCCCTGGTCCCGTACAGCGACCAGCACAAGATCTAAGGAGCCCGCCATGCAAGTTATCCTGCTCGACAAGGTGGTCAACCTGGGTACCCTCGGCGAGATCGTCAAGGTCAAGGACGGCTACGCCCGCAACTTCCTGATCCCCACGGGCCGCGCCCGCCGCGCCACCGCAGCCGCCAAGACCGAGTTCGAGGCCAAGCGCGCCGAACTCGAAAAGGCCGCCGCCGCCAAGCTGGCCGAAGCCCAGGCCCAAGGCGAGAAGCTCGCCGGCACGACCGTCAAGCTCACGCAGAAGGCCGGCGTGGACGGCCGCCTGTTCGGCTCCGTCACGAACCACGACATCGCCGAAGAACTGCACAAGCAGGGCTTCGCCGTTGCGAAGTCGCAGATCCGCCTGCCCAGCGGCCCGATCAAGACGGTGAGCGATTCCACCGTGAGCGTGGCGCTGCACACCGACGTGGTGGTCGAGGTCACCGTGTCCGTCTACGGCGAAACCGCGTAAGCGCCGCTGCATCCCCGCGAGCCGCAAGGTCTGCGCCGAAAGCCGCCCACGGGCGGCTTTCTTCTTGGTGCGCCCGGCACGGGGGCGCACACCTGTGCGGGTGCAAGTCCCGCCGTAAGTTGATCACAGCGAACGAAGTGAAGCGCAACTGCATGAGGGTGACCGAGTGTGGGGAGGAAGCGTGGAGCGTAAATCGTGAGCCGATGGACAAGAACCGCATAGAAGGCGCTGCCAAGCAGGGCGAGTGGGCATGGAACCGCGAAGCTCTTGTGACCAAGGCTTGGGCGGCGTAAATGCGGCGGTTGTGCGATGAAGGTGT
>NZ_JARGEN010000029.1 GCF_029211125.1 Curvibacter soli | reverse complement strand
ATATTCACCCCCGAAAAGGAATATGGCCAAATGGTATCACTAATTAATCTAACTAAACAGTATTGGGCTCATACCCGAATTGGAAAAGACTAACTCTTGCGTACGACCGAGGGGGTATGGTTGCGTTCGCATTTCCAACCTGTTTGGTTCCGGCTCTGCCGGCTTGGGATGAATCCCGAGGGCGCCAGGAGAGGCCGGCTGCCGAAATAAAGCCCTCAATTACCCCCCACTTTTAGAGAGAAAGCCTGTGTTTGCGCTGGTTCACGACCCCTGGCCAGGGCGATTCCAGTCGCGCCGCAGAAGGAAGACACACAGGCTTACGATGCTGCCTTCGCCCAGGCCGCACGGGTGCTGCGCGCGGGCGACCTGCTGGCCATCTTCCCAGAGGGTGGCATCACCCGCGACGGCCAGTTGCAGCCCTTCAAGGGCGGCGTGATGAAGATCCTGGAGCAGGCGCGTGCCGATGGGCTGGAGGTGCCCGTGGTGCCGATGGCGCTCGCCGGCCTGTGGGGCTCGTTCTTCAGCCGCATCGAGCGGGGGGCCGCCATGGCGCGGCCCTTGCGGCGTGGCATGTTCAGCCGCGTGGGGCTCAGCGTGGGCCCGGGCCTGCCGGCCGCGCAGGTGTCGCCCGAGGCACTGCAGGCCCAGGTGGGCGCGCTGCTGGCGCAGGGGGGGGGCCAGTCTGGAGGCTGTCATGGAGCCATAGCTTTCCTGTGTTAAACACGGGCCGGCGGCCCGCGTGCCGCGACCTCATGAGCGACATGCTGCAAATCATCCCCCTGACCGTACTGACCGCAATCCTGGTTTTCATCGCCAGAGAAGTCCTGGAAACCATGCGCCGCCACAAGGGCGAAGTGCGAGAACGGCAGGCCCTGCGCTCGCTGCTGGCGCGCGAGTGCGAACTCAACCACGGCACGATCAAGGCCATCCGCCACATCGTGCGCACGATCCACGAGGATTCGGCGAGCGACCCGCGGGTGGAGTTCTCGTTCGAGTTCCTGCGCGGCGGCAGGACGATGTTTCGCGTGCAGGCCAGCGGCACCGACATCAAGACCGGCTCCGTGCTGCCGCCCACCCACCGCAGCCTGATGACCTCGTACCTGCTGCGCGTGGCGACCATCGACCGCGAACTGTACGCCGTGCTGCAACCCGCCTACGACGCGCTGGCCGATCTGGAGCACGTGCGCGAGAACCTCATCTACTACGTGGCGCCCGAGGATGAGCAGGACGCCATGCATCTCGATGGTTTCCTGCGCTTCGCCGATGAGGAACTGAACCGCATCCACGGCCTGCTGGGGCGGCTGTACCAGGCCTGCGCGGGCCAGCCGCTGAGCACGCACCGGCTGCGCTGAGCGTGGGCTGAAAGCATCCGTTGCCAGCATCCGTGGCGCCGCCGGATTCGCACGGTGTTTTAAGCCTCTGCCGCAGGTACTGCCTGCGGTGGCAGCTATCAATTCAATAGTAGAGGAGGTGCGGTGATGAACAAGGGCTTGCGTCTTTCCGAGCAATGGTTTCGCCGTGGCCTGTGGCTGGTGGCGTTCGCGTTCGCATGGTTCCTCTCGGGGTTGGGCAGCACCATCGTGGGCGACCTGCCGCGCGTGGAGCAGCGCCAGACGCTCGACGACTTCATGGCGCCGCAGGCCGCCGCCCAGGCGCGCGCGGCCATCGCCGGCGCGCGCCGGGCCGAGCAGAACGCCCAGGCCGCGCTGGAGCAGGCGCGGCTGAAGGCCCGCGCGGCGCAGGCCGAGCAGCGCTCCGCCCGCGAGACCTTCGACAACTGGCTGGCCGCGCGCCGCGCCACCGGCAGCGTGGGCGAGAACGCCGAGCTGCAGGCGCGCTTGCAGGCGCTCGACGGCCTGCAGGCCGCCGCCCGCCAGGCCCAGGCGCGCGCCGAGGCGCAGGAGCAGGCTGCGCTCGACGCCCGCCAGGCCGCAGCACGCGCCCAGGACATGCTGGCGCAACTGGAGCAGGGCGCCCAGGAACAACTGGAGCAGGCCCGGCGCCGCCAGGAACTGCGCGTGTTCGGCTACCGCCTGGCGCTCACGCTGCCGCTGCTGGCGGTGGCGGGCTGGCTGTTCGCGAAGAAGCGCAAGAGCACCTACTGGCCGTTCGTGTGGGGCTTCATCTTCTTCGCGCTGTTCGCGTTCTTCGTCGAGCTGGTGCCCTACCTGCCGAGCTACGGCGGCTACGTGCGCTACGCCGTGGGCATCGTGGTCACGGCGCTGGTGGGGCGCTACGCCATCGTGGCGCTGAACCGCTACCTGGAGCGCCAGAAAGAAGCCGAGGCCCTGCCCGATGCCGAGCGCCGCAAGGACCTGGACTACGACGTGGCCCTGGCGCGGCTGGCCAAGGGCGTGTGCCCCGGCTGTGAGCGCGCGGTGGACCTGAAGGACGGCAAGACCGACTTCTGCCCGCACTGCGGCATCGGCCTGTTCGCCAGGTCCGGCGCCTGCGGCACGCGCAGGAGCGCGTTCGCCCGCTACTGCCAGGCGTGCGGCGCCGCCGCTACGCCTGCGCCGTGACCACGGGCCGACCGAAGAATGGATAGTTCGGGTCGTTGTAGCCCGGCGTGGAAGGGTGGCCCGGCGCGACCAGGCCGTCGATGAAGGCTTCGTCGTCCGGGCCGATGGCAACGTCGAGCGCGGGGAAGTAGTCCTCCCACTGCGCCAGCGTGCGCGGGCCGGCGATCACGGCGCTCACGATCGGGTTGGCCAGCACCCAGGCCACGGCGAACTGGCTCGGGCGCACGGCGCGGGCGGCGCAGTGCTCGCCGATCTTCTGCGCGATCAGGAGCGACTCCTGGCGGAACTCGGTTTCGAGGATGCGCTTGTCGCCGCGCCCGGCGCGCGTGTCCGGCCCCGGCGGGCGGCCCGGCGCGTACTTGCCCGTCAGCACGCCGCGCGCGATCGGGCTGTAGGGCACCACGCCCAGGCCGTAGTGGGCGCAGGCGGGCAGGATCTCCACCTCCGGCTGGCGGTTGAGCAGGTTGTAGTACGGCTGGCACACCACGGGCTGCGGCACGCCGGCCTGCCGGCACAGGCGGATGATCTCGGCGATGCGCCAGCCGCGGAAGTTGGAGACGCCGAAGTAGCGCAGCTTGCCCGCGCGGATCAGGTCGCCCAGCGCGCGCACTGCCTCCTCCAGGTTCTCGCCCGCGTAGTCGCGGTGCAGGTACAGGATGTCGATGTAGTCGGTGCCCAGCCGCGCCAGGCTCTGTTCCACGCCCTGGATGAGCCAGGGGCGTGAATAGTGCGAATGGTTGGGCGCTCCGTCCGTGGGGCTGCCAATCTTAGTGGCCAGTACCCAGTCGGGGCGTGCGCCGCGCAGCAGCGGCGCCAGGGTTTCTTCCGAGCGGCCCTGGTTGTAGACGTTGGCGGTGTCGATGAAGTTGACGCCGTGCTCGCGCGCGGAGGCGACGATGCGCGCGGCTTCCTCCTGCGGCGTCTGCTGGCCGAACATCATCGTGCCCAGGCACAGGGCCGAGACGCGCAGGTTGCTGGTTCCGAGGCGGCGGTAGTCCATGGGAGTGTCTCCGATAAGGGGTGGTTATAAGGGGGCGGTTAATCGGGCGCGCGCCGGCGCCTGAAAGAGAGTAGCAGCAGCACGATGCCCACGCATACGGCAACGATGCCCAGCGCCGGGAACACCGGCACGCCGAACCATACAGGGCTCATGGCCATCAGGTGCGGCGCCAGGCCCAGGATGGCCGCGGCGGTCACCACCGCGATCGCCAGCCGCGTGGCCGAGCGCTCCAGCGCCCCGGCCAGCCAGCCGATGTGGTGGATCTCGATGTCGGCGCCGATGCGCCCCTGCCGCAGCCGGTACATCAGCAGCCGCAGCGTCTGCGGCGCCTCGTCGGCCAGGTCGTACAGATCGGCCAGCACGGCCTCGCGCTGGCGCCGCAGCCGGCGCAGCGAATAGCGTGCGCCGAGCTGCTCGCGCACGATGGGCGCGGCCACCTCCACCACGTCGAACGTGGCGTCGAGCTGGCGCAGCATGCCCTCGGCGGTGACGAAGGACTTGAACAGCAGCGCCAGGTCGGGCGGCAGCAGGATGGAGGTCTCGCGTGCGATGCCCATGAAGTCCTGCAGCGCCTGCGCCAGCGACAGCGGCTGGCTGCCGTGGCGGGCGACGAAGTTCTCCACCGTCGCCTCCAGCCGCCCCAGGTCGTGCGCCGCGCCGCTCGACCACGCCAGCAGCACCATGGTCACGCCCTGCGCGCTGCCCTCCACGATGGCGCGCAGCAGCACCACGAGCTGCCCGCGCCGCCGCTCCGACAGCCGGCCCACCAGTCCGAAGTCGATGAAGCCCACGCGGTTGCCCGCCAGCGCCAGCAGGTTGCCGGGGTGCGGGTCGGCGTGGAACAGGCCGTCCCTCAGCGCCATCTGCAAAAAAGCGCGCGCCCCGCGCCGCGCCAGCACCGCGCCGTCCAGGCCCGGCGTGGTGGCCACGGCGGCGCCCTCCACGCCATCCAGGTAGTCCTGCACCAGCAGGCGCGTCGAGGTGCATTCCCACGCGATGCGGGGCAGCACGATGTCGTCCTGACCCGCGAAGTGCGCCGCGATGGCCTCGCAGCTCTGCGCCTCCTTGGTGAAGTCCATCTCGTCGCGCACTGCGGTGGCCAGTTGGCGCGCCACCACGCGCGGCTGGTAGCGCGCCAGCGCCGGCCACTGGTCTTCCAGCAGGCCGGCCAGGTGGGTCAGCAGGCGCAGGTCGGCCTCGATGCGCGCGCTAAGGCCGGGGCGCTGGGCCTTCACCACCACCGCGCGACCGCCGGGCGTGCCGTCGGCCAGCACCGCCCGGTAGACCTGCGCGATGGAGGCCGAGGCCAGCGGCGTTTCCTCGAACGCCATGAACACCTGGGCGATGGGCGCACCCAGGTCGGCCTCGATCTGCGGGCCGATCTCGCTCCACGGCACGGGCGTGACGTGGCTGTGCAGCTTCTCCAGCTCCTGCGTCCACTCGGGGCCCAGCAGGTCGGCGCGCGTGGCCAGCAACTGGCCGATCTTCACGAAGGTCGGGCCCAATTGCTCCAGCGCGCGGCGCACGCGCTCGGGCCGGGTGGCAGTGGCGATGCCAGCCTCCGTGCCGCCCGAGTCCGCAGGCGTGTGGCGCTTCAGGCCCAGTTCGCCCACCAGGTCGTCTAGCCCGAAGCGCAGCAGCACGGCGACGATTTCCTGCAAGCGGGCGCGGTCGCGCACGGCGACGACTGCGGTCTGGAGCATGGCGGTGGTTTCCTTGGGGCGGATGGCGATGCTGCACATTGTGCAGGCCCGCCGCAGGGGCCGATGGGCGAGCGGATTGCCGGGCTTGCCCGCATGGACCTGGAAACAGCAGTTGACCGCTTTGCATCCCTTGCCAGGCCGCAGGAAATCGAGCGTTGCCGGCTTCGATGGGGTTCACCTCGTGGGTGAGAGCGCCATGCGGCATTGCTCCTCCTTGCGGGCAACCAGCCCGCCGCGTCGTCGCGTCTTGCCCGGCACCCCGATCACGGCACTGGCAGGCGCATCCAACCGCCGTTTCCAGGATCATGGAGTGCGGTGCTGTATCGCGGAAGATCGAAGACGGAAAAAGGCTACCAGGCCAGTTGCAGCGCGCGCCCGCGCGTCGGGAACTCGAACGGCTGGCGCTCGGCGGGCAGGTCGTCGCTGGGGCCGTGCTCCGCCGGGTCGAGGAAGTCGCTCAGCACGTCGTCGCGGATACGGATGAAAGCCGGGTCGCTGCGGTTGCGCGGGTGCGGCAGCGGCACCGGCACGATGCGGTGGATGCGCCCGGGGTGCGGCTGCATCACCACGATCTGGTCGCCCAGGAACACGGCCTCTTCCACGTCGTGCGTGACCAGCAGCATGGTGATGCGCTCTCGCTGCCAGATGCGCTGCAGCTCGCCCTGCAGGCGCGAGCGGGTCAGCGCGTCGAGTGCGCCGAACGGCTCGTCGAGCAGCAGCAGGCGCGGGCGATTGACCAGCCCGCGCGCAATGGCCACGCGCTGCGCCATGCCGCCCGAGATTTGGTGCGGGTACGAGCGCTCGAAGCCTTGCAGCCCGACCAGCGCCACATGGGCGGCGATCAGGGCGCGCTTTTCCTGCGCGCTCAACGGCGCGTTGCGCAGGCCCACGCCGATGTTCTGCTCCACCGTGAGCCAGGGGAACAGGCGGTGGTCCTGGAACACGATGCCGCGCTCCAGGCCCGGCCCGTGCAGCGTCGCGCCGCCCAGGGCGATCTGGCCTTCGTAGGCGGCGTCTAGGCCCAGGATGAGCCGCAGCAGCGTGGACTTGCCGCAGCCGCTGGCACCCACGATGCTGACGAACTGGCCGCCCGGCACGTGCAGGTTGATGTTCTGCAGCACCTGCAGCACGCCGCCCTGGGCCTGGGTGCTGGCGTAGCGTTTGCCGAGGTTGCGGATGTCGAGTTGGTTCTGGTCGATGGTGGTCATGGGATGTGTATCGAAAAAATCAGGCGCGCCCGCCCCAGCGCGCCAGCCGGCGCTCCAGCAGCCGCGCGCTGGCATTGGCGAGCCAGCCCACCAGGCCAATGACCACCATGCCGAAGATCACCAGGTCCATCTGGAAGTGTTCACTGCCTTCGATCAGCAGGTTGCCCACGCCGTGCCCGGCCACCAGCAGATATTCGGCGCCGATGGTGGCCAGCCACGAATAGATCAGCGCCAGGTAGATGCCGGTGAAGATCGACGCGATGGACGCCGGCAGCACCACCTGCGTGACGGTCTGCCAGCGCGTGTAGCCATAGACCTGTGCCACCTCCAGCAGCGGCGCGGGCACGTTGCGGATGCCGCCCGCGGTGTTGACTACCACCGGCACCAGCGCCGCCAGCGAGAGGAACACCACCTTGGCCATGTCGCCCAGGCCGAACCAGACCGAGATGAGCGGTATCCACGCGAACAGCGAAATCTGCTTGAAGGTGTTGAAGCTCGGCCCCACCAGCCGGTTGAAGCGTGGCCACAGCCCCAGCAGCGCACCCAGCACCAGCCCGAGCGCGGTGCCGATGAAAAAACCCGTGAACTCACGCGCCAGGCTGGCCGCGAGCGCGCGCCACAGGCTCCCGCTGGCAATCAGATCCCAGCCGGTGATGGCCACATTATCTGGCGACACCAGCAGCGCGGAGTTGACGATGTCCAGCCGTGCGGCCAGCCACCACAGCGCAATGGACGCCAGCGGCAGCACCAGCCCGCGCCAACGGCCCGCGCCGCGCGGAGCCAGCGGGGCGGTGGTGGCCAGCTCGGCGGAATCGAGCGTGTGCGTCGTGGAAGCCATCAGTGCGCCCCGCCGATGAAGCGCCGTTCGGCCAGGTCCAGCAGCCGATCGATGACATAGCCGATGGCGCCCACCACGATCACGGCAGCCATCACCAGATCGAGCTGGAACAACTGCCGCCCGTAAACGATCAGGTAGCCCAGCCCTTCGCTGGAGGCCACCAGTTCCACCACCACCAGCGACAGCCAGGCCTTGGTAAAGCCCAGCCGCAGGCCGGTGAACAAGGTGGGCAAGGCGCTGGGCAGCACGATTTCCAGCACCTGCTGGCGCCGCGTGTAGCCATACACCGCACCCACCTCGCGCAGTGCCTGCGGCGCCTGGCGGAAACCCTGCAAGGTGTTCAGCGCCACCGGCACCAGCGCGGCCTTGGCAATCAGGATGTACTTCAGCGGCTCGCCGATGCCCACCAGCAGCAGCACGAACGGCAGCCAGGCCAATACCGGAATCTGCACCAGCGCGTTGAAGCTGGGCAGCGCATAGGCTTCCACGCTGCGCGACAGGCCCATGACCGTGCCCAGCAGCAACCCGAGCACGCTGCCGGCGGCAAAGCCCACCAACACGCGCTGCAGGCTGGCGCCGGTGTGGAGCCACAGGTCGCCGCTGGTCGCCAACTCGCGCAGCGTGTCCGCCACGAATTGCGGCGAGGGCAGCACCTGCGGCGGTATCCAGCCCCGGTCGGCGCCGGCCCACCACAGCGCCAGCAGGGCCAGCGGCAGCAGGAAGGGCTCCAGCCAGCCGCCCGCGCCGCGCAGGGCATGCCAGAAAAGGGCTGCGCCATGAGCCGTGGGCGTTGGCGTTGCCGCGGGCGAGGCGGCGAGGGCGCTGGCGGCTTCTGTCATGGTTCAGCGGACGGTGGCCACAAAAGCCGATCCGGGCAGCGGGCGGCCCTTGGCGTCGAACGCGGGCCAGCGTTTTTCCAGCCCCTGCTTCTTCAGCGCGGCCTGGAGATAGCGGGTGTCGAACCAATCGTCCACGCTGACCTCGCGGCGGATCAGCTTGAGCTTGAGCGCGTCCTGCACCACGGCCTTGTAGCGGGCGATGATGAAGGCATCGACCAGCGGCGAATTGCGCACGGCCAGGTCCTGTTGATCGAACTCCGCCGCCCACGATGCGACGGGCGTGCCGCTGCGGGCCCAGATGTCGAACAACGCGCTGCGGTTCTTCTCGTCGGAGGACCAATCGGCCGCCTTGACGAACACGTCCACCACGCGCTGCACCTCGGCCGAATGCTCTTTCGCGAACTCCTCGCGCACCAGCAGCGCGGCCTGGCGCGTCAAGGCCGGGTCCTGCCCCTGGGTGGTGTAGATCACCTTGGCCAGGCCCTGGTCGCGCAGCTTGAACCACTCGTAGCCGCCGAAGGCCGCGTCGACGCCGTTGGACACCAGCGCGGCCTGTGCGCTGCCGGCGTCGAGGTTCACCACCTTCAGGTCGCGCTCGGTCAGGCCGTTGGCGGCCAGCGCCTTGATGGCGACCAGGTGCCCGTTGGTGCCACGGAAGATCGAGACCTTGCGGTCTTTCAGATCCTGGATGCCCTTGATGTCGGAGTGGGGCGGCGTCACCACGTAGAGGTTGTTGCGCGCGCCGCAGGGCAGCAGCAGCTTGGTCTTCAGGCCGTTGGCGCGGCCCACGACCTGCGGCAGGTCGCCCTGGTAGGCGAAGTCGATCTGCCGGTTCGACAGCGCCTCGTTCACCGCCGGACCCGCGCCCTTGAAGAACAGCCATTCGACCTGGATGCCGCTGGCCTTGAATTCGTCTTCGAGCAGGTGGTTGACGCGCACCACGCCGCCCGGCGAGCCGCCCCAGGTGAGGGGATCGCCCCCGCCCGCGGTGGCCACGCCGATGCGGATGGCTTGTGGTGGAGCCGCCAGCGCCAGGGCGGGCAGGCAAGCCAATGCCAGCGCAGCCAGAAATGCGAGCGCGCGCCGGCGCGGTGATGTCGGTGGGGTGTGCATGGTGTCAGGCCCCGTGCGTGGAGGTGGAAAGCTTGCGTTGCACGTCGGTGCCGGCGAAGAAGTGCGGATTGGCCTCGGTGTAGAAGCGGTACGGGTTGCCGAACACGAAGGCCTTGAAGTCGGCGGGCGAAAGCACGCCCTGTTCCACCAGGTCCCAGCTTTCGGCCAGTGGCTCGGTCAGGTCGGGCACGTCCCAGTGGCCGACGTCGGACGACCAGATGGCGTTGACCTTGGCGCCCAGCGGGTTGGCGCGCGTGTTGAAGGCCGCGCCCACGGTGCGGTCGTCGGCCTCGGAGCCGAAGTAGAAGCTGTCGAGCCAGCGCGTGCGGATGTCCTCCACGCGCTCGATGCCGGCGGCGGCGAAGTCGTCCAACTCCGCGCCTTCGGGCTCGCGGCTGTGCGGCAGCGCCGAAATCCCCAGGCTGTCGCGCAGCAGCGTCTCGCGGTTCAGCGGCCGGCCCTTGGTCAACTCGCTGCCGTAGCGCTCGAACAGCGATGCCAGCAGGTCGAGGTCGGCGTGCGCGGGGTTGTAGTTCTGCACCGCATTGCGGTTGCGCTTCTCCCAGCGGTCCACCAGATGGATGTAAACATGCGCGCCCCAGTCGGCCCCGCCTTCGAGCAGGCCCAGGCGCAGACCCGGGAAGCGCCTGGTGACGCCGCCGAAGAACAACGCCTTGGCGAATGCCTGCGAGCCGTCGGCAAAGTGGCCGATGTGGTTGAACATGTAGTTGCTGATGGAGGAACGCCCCGTCCACCCCTGGCTGCCATAGTGCGTGGTGATGGGCACGCCCAGCTCCACTACCTTGGCCCAGAACGGGTCGTAGTCATAGGGGCTGTCGATGCCGTAGAAGTCGGTGTAGCTGGCGCGGCGCGCCACCTCGGGGTGTTGGGCCCTGGGGTATTTTTCGGCCAGGGCCGCGATGGGCCGGCGCACGCCGCCGGCGATGTTGATGACCTTCAGCCCCAGCGTCTTGACGGCAAATTCCAACTCCTCGATGCCTTCTTGCGGCGTGTTCAATGGAATGCCGGCCACGGGCGTCAGGCGATGCGCATGCTTGCGGTACAGGTCGGCGTGGAAGTGGTTGATGGCGCGGTGCAGCGGCTGGCGGAATTCGTCGCCCGCGGCGGCGGGCGCCAGCACGTCGTTGGGGAACAGCACGGAATAGTCGGCGCCCTGTTCCTCCAGCCGCTCGGCCAGCAGGTCGGGCAGGGTGTAGGTGGCCAGATCCAGCGTGTTGCGCGTCACCCGCGCCCACCAGGGTGCGCGCAGGGTGCGGTTGTGCTGACGCTCGGCGGGGGTCTGCTGGTACCAGTCGCGGCCGGCGCCGTCGCGCGTGGCAAAACGCCCGCCCAATGCCTTGCGCAGCGCATCGACCAGGGCCGCGCCGCCGTAGTGCTGCACGTAGTCCTCCAGCGCGGGGGCGAAGTCGTTGACGTGCACGTCCGTGTCGATCACGGGATAGTCAAGCCGTGCCTTGACGGCGACGGAGCGGGATGCGTGGGCGGGGCGCAGGCGGTCATTCATGGCGAGTTCTCCAGGGAATAGTGAGAGGCCTGAGCGTAGGCAGTGCGTTGCACCCTGAGAACGAACGATTCCGCATAATCTCGCGCGCCAAATACATATGGGAATTGCCTATGGCGGGGCCCTGGGACTTGCCCTGGGTGGTGCATGGCATGTCCACGCTGGTGCGCGGGCAGTGCCTCGCACAGGTTTGCCATGCACGGGCTGCTGCTGGTTTTTGGATGCCGCCAGAGAGAAAACGAACGGTTTTCGCGCTCACGCCTGCAAGTTGGGTGGCTTTGGCATATGTCTTGCTAATCTTGGATACAAGGTTGAATGCAAATTAGCAAAACATGCAAAAACATTCCACGCATATGCCGCCCATGGCACAGCAAGGTGGCGATGGCGGCCAGTCCGATGCCGCATGGATCCAGCGCCTGGAACCCAGCTTGCGCGGCAACGCACAAGGCCCGCTGGCGGGCCTGCGCTTTGCCGTCAAGGACAACATCGACGTGGCGGGCGTGCCCACCACTGCCGCCTGCCCCGCATTTGCGCACACGCCCGTTGTGCATGCGGCGAGCGTGCAGCGGCTGCTCGACGCGGGCGCGGAGCTGCTGGGCAAGACCAATCTGGATCAGTTCGCCTGCGGCCTCAACGGCAGCCGCTCCCCTTATGGCGCGGTGCCCAATGCATTCGATGCGCGGTACGTCAGTGGCGGCTCGAGCTCGGGTTCGGCTTATGTGGTCGCCACGGGCCAGGCCGACTTTGCACTTGGTACCGATACTGCGGGCTCGGGCCGCGTGCCCGCTGGGCTGAACAACATCGTGGGTCTGAAGCCGAGCAAGGGGCTGGTGTCCGCGCGTGGCGTGCTGCCTGCGGCGCAGAGCGTGGATTGTGTGTCCATCCTCGCGCCTACCGTCGCCATGGCGGTGCGTGTTCTTGAATGCCTGGCGGGTTATGACCCTGCAGACCCTTATTCGCGGCCACTGCCGATGCATACCGAGCCGCTGTCTGCGGCGTTTCGTTTCGGCGTGCCATCGCAGCTGGAGTTCTTCGGCGACCAGCAGGCCGCCGCGGCCTTTGCCCAGGCCGTCGCGGGGCTGGAGGCGCTGGGCGGCCAGCCTGTGCCCATCGACTATGCGCCGCTCGCCGATGCCGCGGCGCTGCTGTACGAGAGCGCGCTCGTCGCCGAGCGTTACGCGGCGGTGCGCGGGTTTTTCGACGCCGAGCCCGGCGCGGTGATCGAGCCCGTGCGCTCCATCCTGGCGGCGGGCCAGCAGTACGGGGCTGCCGACGTGTTCGACGCCCAACATCGGTTACAGGCGCTGACGCAGCAGGCCAGCGCGATGTGGCGGGGGAAACAGGGCATAGACGTGCTGTGCGTGCCGACGGCGCCTACGCACTGCACGCTGGCTGCCATGCGCGAACAGCCCGTGGAGCGCAACCGCGAGCTGGGCTATTACACCAACTTCGTCAACCTGATGGACTATGCCGCACTCGCCGTGCCCGCCGCGCTGCGGCCGGACGGCCTGCCTTTTGGCATCACGCTGATTGGCCCTGCAGGCGGCGACTGGCAACTGGCGGAACTGGGCCAACGCTTCCACCACGCCACCGCCTTGCCACAAGGTGCCATGGGCCAGCCGTTGCCGGCCCCGCTGTCCATTCCGGCGCTGCGGCCCACGCCGGCCACCCACCTCGAATTGGTTGTGGTCGGTGCGCACCTGAGCGGCATGCCGTTGAACGGCCAGCTCATCGAGCGCCAGGCGCGCCTGACCCAAACCACGGCCACCGCGCCGCATTACCGCCTGTATGCCTTGTCTGGCACCACGCCGCCCAAGCCGGGCCTGGCCCGCGTGGAAGCAGGCGGTGCCGCCATTGCCGTCGAAATCTGGCAGGTGCCGCTGCATGCCGTGGGGAGCTTTCTCGCATTGGTGCCGCCACCGCTGGCGCTGGGCAGCGTGGAACTGGCCGATGGCCGTTGGGTGCATGGCTTCGTCTGCGAAGGCCATGCGCTGCTGCATGCCGAAGACGTGACGCACCATGGCGGCTGGAAGGCGTATCGCGCCCAAGCGAACTAGTGCAGTGTTCTTGTCTTTACTTTCAACGGAGGTACAACACATGAGTTCATTCATTCACCCGGCAATGGCCGCCAGGCAACCGGGCCGGCGCATCGTTCTCCAGGTCGGTGCCGCCATGGCCAGCGCGCTGGCTGCGCCGACCTTGGTGCGCGCGCAGGCCGCGCCCAAGATCCGCATCGGTTTCTGGCCCGTGGCTGCGGGTCTGCCGTTCTTCGCAGCGGTCGAGAAGGGGTATTTCAAAGAGGCGGGCCTGGACGTGGAGCCACAGAAGTTCGCCGGTGCCCAGCAGGTGATGGAGGCCATGCTTGCGGGCCGAAGCGACGGCAGCGCCAACGGCACGGGCGCCGCCAATCTGGCGATCGGCGACATCGCGCAGCCGGGCCTGTTCAAGATTTTCTGTACCAACCCCAGCAATGCCAAGAACGTACTGGAGGAATTCCTTGTCGCCAAGGACAGCTCTGCCAAGACAGTGGCCGACCTCAAGGGCAAGAAAGTGGCATCGGGCCCCGGTATCCAGAACGTGACATTGGCCAAGACCATGCTGGAGCGTGCGGGTGCCAGCGGTGCCTCGGTGGTCGAGTTGCCCATTGGTCAGCATGTGGCGGCCATTGCCACGGGCCAGGTCGATGCCTGCTACACGCTGGAGCCCACCGGCACCGTGGGGCGCCTGAACGGCAGTACGCGCGTGCTCGAGGCCGGTGTGGTGGCGCACTACATCCTGGGCGACCCGCTGGCCCCGTGGCATGGCGGTGCGGCCAGCCTGACGAGCGAATTCATCAAGCAACACCCGCAGGCTGCAGCCCAGTTCGTTGCGGCCTACAGGCGCGGCGTGCAACTGGTGCGCGAGAGGCCGGACGAGGCGCGCCAGTACATGAAGGGCTATACCGCTATCGAGGGCCCTTTGACCAACGAAGTGCCGCTGGCGGCCTACATGCTGCACGATGAGTTCAAGCCCAGCGACGTGGCTTACTTCCAGAAGTTCTATGACTTGTTCACCGAGAAGGGCATCTTCTCGCGCAAAGTCGATGTCGCCCCGCTGATCTACAAGGTGTGATTGCCATGACAACCAAGGCCGTCACACACCCTGTGCCTGCCGCTGGCGCCGCCGGATGGCAACCGCCGGCATCATCCGATGCCGCGCAGCGCACCCCCATCACCGACCGGGTACTGCCTTTCGTGGGGCCTGTGGCGCTGTTCATCATCTGGGACCTGGTGGTGCGCGCGGGGCTCATCAAGGCGATCCTGCTGCCAAGTCCGGCGGACACCCTCGTGGCGCTGGCTGCGGGGCTGGCCGGCGGGCCGCTGCTCACCGACTTTCTCGTGACCGTGAAGCGCACACTGGAGGCCTTCGTCATTGCCGCCGCCGTGGGCATGCCGCTTGGTGTACTGCTGGGCAGCAACGAACGCGCATACCGCAGCGTTGAGTTCCTGATCGACTTTTTTCGCTCGACGCCCTCGTCGGCATTGATCCCGCTATTCCTGCTGATCTTTGGCGTATCGGATATCAACAAGGTGGCGATCGCAGCCTTTGGCGCCTTCCTCATCGTGGTATTCAACAGCGCCTATGGCGTCATCAACGCGCGCAAGCAGCGCGTGATGGCGGCCAAGGTCATGGGGGCCTCGCGCTGGCGCATCTTCAAGGACGTGCTGCTGTGGGAAAGCCTGCAACCCAGCTTCGTGGGCCTGCGTTCGGCCGTGTCGATGGCGCTGGTCATCGTGATCGTGGCCGAAATGTTCATCGGCTCCGAGAACGGCCTGGGCCACGCCATCATCGATGCCCAGCAGGTACTCAATGTGAAGACCATGTATGCGGCCATCCTCGCCGCCGGCGCGCTGGGCTACGTGCTCAATATCGCGTTCTTGGTGCTGGAGCGCCGTATCGTCCACTGGAGCGGCAGGTAAACCACCATGAATGCCACCATCAACGCCCCTGTCTACGCCGATGTGCCTCGGCCGCGCTTCACGCCCGGCCCGGCGGGCACGCACATCACCATCCGTGGGTTGACCAAGTATTTCGCCGGCTGGCCGCTGTACGAGAATTTTGATCTGGACATTCCCAAGGCCAAGATCGTCTCGGTCTTCGGGCCCAACGGCTGCGGGAAAAGTACGCTGATCAACATGATCGCGGGCCTGGTGCCGATCGACCAGGGCGAAATCCTGTTCGACGGCAAACAGCTCTCCGACACCAAGATCGGCTATGTGTTCCAGAACTACCGCGAAGCGTTGTTCCCGTGGATGCGCACCATCGACAACATCGCCTATCCGCTGCTGCTTGAAGGCAAGAACAAAGCCGAGGTAGACCGCCGCATGGAAGAGCTGGTGGCCTCGTTCGACGTGAAGTTCGACCTCAGGCGTTATCCCTACGAGCTGTCGGGCGGCCAACAGCAGACGGCATCGATCATGCGTGCGCTGGCATCGCGGCCCGAAGTGCTGTTCCTCGACGAGCCGTTTTCCGCGCTTGACTTCGAGATGACGCTGTTCATCCGCGAGAAGCTGCAAGAGGTGTTCATGCAGACTGGCACCACCATGCTGCTGGTTTCGCATGACCTGGAGGAGGCCGTGTACCTGGCCGATGAGATCCTGTTGCTGACCAAGCGGCCCACGAAGGTCGCCGAAATCCTGCACTACGAAGACCCGCGGCCGCGCACGGTGGATACGTTGTCGCAGCCGAGTTTTGTTGCCGCCAAGAAGCGCAGCCTGGAAATCTTCCAGCGCGAAGTGCGGCGTTGATGTGAAACGCGCTCGCCAGGCTTGCCCACTGCGTGTGGCCGCGAACCCCCTTGCCGGGGGCGATACCGGCGGCCCGGCAAAGCCGGTTGCGCGGTATCCCTGGCATTGGGCGGCGCCAGTTTCATGCGTCGCGGGTGGCGCGCGAGCGCCATGGATAACTGACATGAAAGGTAGGGCATGAACCCCGAAACCCAGGAACAGTTCGTGGACGCCGCCGCCGCAATGCTGGAGCTGCCGCTGCACGCAGAGCACCGCCCCGGCGTGCTGCGTTATTTCGCCTTGGCGGCGAAGTTTGCCGTGCAGCTCGATGCCGTGCCGCTAGCGGCGCATGACGACAGCGCTGCTGCCTTCGTGCCCGTGGTGCCAAGCGGGGTGCAGCGATGACGCCCGCCGAGTGGCTGCGCCAAGACGCTGCGGCGATGGCCGCTGGCGTGCGCGCTGGCAGTGTGAGCGCCACGGCGCTGGCGCAGGCCGCCTTGACGCGCATCGCGGCGACGGATGGTCGCGTGAATGCCTTCACCGAGATCGCGCAGGAGCGTGCCCTGCAAAACGCGGCGCAGATCGATGTTGCGCTGACCGGTGCGCAGGCTGCGCGCACGCGCAGCCTGCCGTTGCTGGGCGTTCCCTTTGCAGTCAAGAATCTTTTCGACATTGCCGGCGTACCTACGTTGGCTGGCGCGAAGATCGAGCGCGACAGCGCACCGGCCCAGGCCGACGCACTGCTGGTGCAGCGGTTGGAGCGCGCGGGCGCGGTGCTGGTCGGCGCGCTCAATATGGACGAATACGCCTACGGCTTCACTACCGAGAACACGCACTACGGCCCTACTTGCAACCCGCACGACCTGACGCGCATCGCGGGCGGCTCCTCCGGCGGTTCGGCCGCGGCCGTGGCGGCGGGGCAAGTGCCGATCACCCTGGGCTCCGATACCAATGGCTCCATCCGCGTGCCCGCATCGCTCAACGGTATCTATGGCCTCAAACCCACCTTTGGGCGCTTGCCGCGCACGGGAACCTACCCTTTCGTTTCCAGCCTGGACCATCTCGGGCCGTTCGCCCGTTCGGTGCGTGACCTGGCGCTTGCCTATGACGCCATGCAGGGCCCCGAAGAAGATGCCGCCGACCCCGGCTGCGCCCAGCGCCCCGTGGACGCCGTATTGCCGCAACTGGCGCAGGGCGCGCGCGGCCTGCGGGTCGGGGTGCTGGGTGGCTGGTTGCGGCAGCAGGCGCTGCCAGAGGCACTGGCTGCGGCCGATACCGTGGCCATGGCGCTGGGGGCGCAACAATTCGTTGACCTACCGCTGGTGGAGGCGGGCCGCGCTGCGGCGTTTCTTATCACCAACTCTGAGGGGGCGGCCCTGCACCTGCCGGACTTGCGCCAGCGCCCGCAGGATTTCGAGCCGCTGTCGCGTGACCGGTTTTTGGCCGGAACCTTGTTGCCCGCTGCCTGGGTGGCGCGGGCACAGCGCGTGCGGCGCCTTTATGCGGAGCAGGCGGCGCGCGTGTTCGAACGCCTCGACGTCCTCGTCGCTCCCGCCACGCCCTGCGCGGCCACACCCATCGGGCAGGAGTTCTTCGAGTTGAACGGCCAGCGCCTGCCCGTGCGCCCCAACATGGGCCTGCTGACGCAGCCGATCTCTTGCATCGGCCTGCCGGTCTGCGCTGTGCCGGTGTGGGGTGCGCACGAGCGCTTGCCCATCGGCGTGCAATTGATCGCCGCGCCTTGGCGCGAAGACGCCGTATTGCGCGTGGCCGCAGAGCTGGAAGCCACGGGGGTCACGCGGGCGCCCATTGCTGCCCTCGCCTGAGCACCATGCACACTGCCAACGCAATCAATCTGTCGGAAATCGTTGGGGAAGTGCGCGCAGCTTTCGACCGGTACGAAGACGCGCTGGTCCACAACAAGGTGGAAGTGCTCGATGAACTGTTCTGGAACAGTCCGCACACGCTGCGCTATGGCGCAACCGAAAACTTGTACGGGCATGACGCGATCGCAGCCTTCCGCGCCGCAAGGCCATCGCAGGGCCTGATGCGCCAGTTGCTGCGCGTGGTGATTACCACCTATGGACGTGACTTCGCTACCGCCAACTGCGAATTCCAGCGCCAGGGCAGCACTAAAACAGGGCGACAAAGCCAGACCTGGATGCGCACTGCACAAGGCTGGCGCGTCGTGGCCGCGCATGTGAGCCTGTTGGACTGAAATCCGTCGCTGGCGGACGTTTTTTCGTTGGTATGTTTTGTGCATACAAACTTGTATCCTAGTGCAGTGTTCAACGCTAAGCAGCACATGAAACCGCGCCTTTTGACGCATGGCGGCGTTGCAAATCCTCGCGATAGCTACGGCTATCGCTGTGGTTTGCGCCTTGCCCTGCGCCAAAACGCATCGCTTTCATTTGTGCCGCCAAGCATCGAACACTGCACTAGACGATCCTGCGATTTTCCTGTGATTTAGATACCACCTCACCAATGGAGCGCCCCATGAGCCAGTTCAATCGCCGCGAATCCCTCAAATCCTTGGCCGTGCTTGGCGCTGCTGGCACGCTGGGTGTGCTCAGTCCGCTGGCGCGGGCGCAGAAGCCGTTGACGGTGGGGGTGATCTACGTCGGCCCGCGCGACGACTACGGCTACAACCAGGCGCAGGCCCAGGCGGCGGCGGAACTCAAGAAGATGCCCGGCGTGAAGGTGGTCGAGGAAGAAAACGTGCCTGAAACCGTGGCCGTGCAAAAGACCATGACCGGCATGATCGCGCAGGACGGCGCTTCGCTGCTGTTTCCTACCTCGTTCGGCTATTTCGACCCGCATGTCCTGGCGCTGGCGCCCAAGTATCCCGACGTGCGCTTTTCGCACTGTGGCGGCCTGTGGACCGAAGGCATGCCCAAGAACGTGGGCAGCTTCTTCGGCTACATCGAAGAATGCCAGTACCTGAATGGCGTGGTCGCGGGCCACATGACCAAGAGCAACAAGATCGCCTTTGTGGCCGCCAAGCCGATCCCGCAGGTTCTGCGCAACATCAACGCCTTCACCATGGGCGCACGCTCGGTCAAGCCGGGCATCACTTGCAGCGTGATCTTCACCGGCGACTGGTCCATGGCCGTGAAGGAGGCCGAGGCCACCAACAGCCTGGCCGACCAGGGCTGCGACGTGTTCACCATGCACGTCGACGGCCCCAAGGTCATTGTCGAAACCGCGGCCAAACGCGGCAAGATGGTCTGCGGCTACCACGCAAGCCAGGCCAAGCTGGCTCCGCAGGCCTACCTCACAGGAGCGGAATGGAATTGGCTTACGGCCTACAAGACGGTTGTCGAGGCGGCCCAGGCCGGCAAGCCCCATCCGAACTTCCTGCGCGGGGGCCTGAAGGCGGGCTACGTGAAAACCTCCGCTTATGGCCCAGCGGTCAGCGACGCGGCCAAGAAGAATGCCGACGACATCAAGGCCAAGATGCTTGCAGGCGGCTTCGACATCTTCAAGGGCCCGCTCAAGGACAACAAGGGCAAGGAAGTCATCGCTGCGGGCAAGGTGCACAAGCAGACCGACCTGGAGCTGGAAAAGATGAACTACCTGGTCGAGGGCGTGCAAGGCTCGATCGGCTGATTGCCCGGCTGGCCCAGTTTGCGCCGCCATGCGCGCCGTATTCCGCGCAGCCCTGCTGCCCATGCTTGCCATCGCCGCGGCGTTGCTGCTATTCGGCGTGTTTGTCTACGTGGCTGCGGGCGTCAACCCGATCGACGCCTGGACGGTATTGTTCAAAGGCGCGTTCGGTGACTGGTTCTCCTGGCAGAACACATTGCAACGCGCGGCACCGCTGATGCTGACGGCGCTGTGCGTGGCCATACCGGCGCGTGCGGGCCTCATCATCATTGGCGGAGAAGGCGCGCTGGTGCTGGGCGGTCTGGCCTGCGCCGCGCTGCCTTACGTGCTGCCGCTGCCCGCCAATGCCGCTGGTGCCGCGGCCATCTGCGCCGCGGGTGCCGTGGCCGGTGCGTTGTGGGTCATGCTGGCCGGCTGGCTGCGCCAGTACCGCGGCATCAACGAAACCATCAGCAGCCTGCTGCTGGCCTACGTGGCTATCGGGTTGTTCAAGTTCTGGGTGGAGGGCGCGTTGCGCGACCCGGCCAGCCTGAACAAACCCTCCACCCGCACGCTGGCCGCCGGGCTGCAGATCGGCGGCATCGCGGGTTCCGACGTGCACTGGGGGCTGGTGCTCGGCGTCCTGGTCTGCCTGGGGCTTGGGCTCTGGCTGCAATGGACGGCATCGGGCTTTGCCGTGCGTGTCGTGGGCGGCAACCCGCGCACCGCGCAACTGGTGGGGCTGCCTGCGTCGCGGCTGGTGCTGCTGGCCTGCGGGTTGGGCGGTGCCTGTGCCGGGCTGGCGGGTGCGGTGGAGGTGGCGGCGGTACAGACCAACGCCAATGCATCGCTGATCGCGGGCTATGGCTATGCGGGCATCCTGGTGGCGTTCATTGCCAGGCAAAACCCGTTTGCGGTCATTCCGGTGGCCATTTTGTTCGGCGGCTTTGGTGCGGCGGGCAGCCTGCTGCAACGCCGGCTGGGCCTGCCGGATGCGTCGGTGCAGGTGCTGCAAGGCATCGCGTTCGTGCTGATCCTGGCAAGCGAGGCCTTGCGCACGGTGGACTGGAAAGCCGTGCGTGCCAGGCTGCGGGCCGTGTCAGCGCCCGTGCGGCAACAGGCGCAGGAGGGAACGCCATGAGCGCCGACCAGTGGATTGCCTTCGCCGCCGCCATCGTCGGCGGAGCGCTGCGTGTGGGAACCCCTTTCCTGTTCGTGAGTCTGGGCGAATGCCTGACGGAAAAGTCGGGCCGCATCAACCTGGGGCTGGAGGGCGTATTGGTGCTGTCGGCCATGGCCGCGTTCGGTGGCGCTTACTGGAGCGGCTCGGCCTGGGTCGGCGTGCTGGCGGGCGCGTTGGCTGGCGCATTGCTGGCCGCGCTGCACGGCGTGCTGTGTTCGCTGCCGCGCGTCAACGACGTGGCCACGGGCATCGCGCTCATGCTGCTGGGCACGGGCCTGGCGTTCTATCTGGGCAAGCCGCTGATCCAGCCGCAGGCCCCGCAGTTGCCGTCCATCGCGCTGGCCGACTGGAGCAGCAATGCCGCCGTGCGCGCGGCCTTGCAGGTGAACGTGCTGGTGCCCATCGGCCTGATGCTGGCGCTGGCGCTGTGGTGGGGTTTTGCGCGTACCCGCGCAGGCTTGCTGGTGCGCCTGGCCGGGGATTCTGCAGACGCCACCCGTGCGCTGGGGTATTCGGTGGCGGGCATCCGCATCGCGGCCACGACGGCGGGCGGCGCCATCGCGGGGCTGGGTGGGGCATCGCTCACGCTGTTCTACCCCGGAAGCTGGAACGAAGGTATCTCCAGCGGCCAGGGGCTGATCGCCGTGGCGCTGGTGATCTTCGCGCGCTGGAGCCCCTTGCGCTGCATGGGCGCGGCGCTGCTGTTTGGCGGCGCGGGGGCGGTGGGGCCGGCGTTGCAGAGCATTGGCATTGCCTGGGGCTACCACCTGTTCAACACGGTGCCGTATGTGCTGACGCTGCTGATCCTGGTGCTGACCTGTAGGCCGGGCAAGGTGGCCGTGGGCAGCCCGGGCGAGCTTTCTTCGACAAGGAGTTGATCCCATGCATTTCGTTTCCTTGGAGGTCCGCCCATGAGCGGTCTCGGCGGACTCAACAAATCGGCGCAGGGCGTCGTCATCGGCCTGGTGCAGTTGCAACTGCCCAGCGTGAAGACACCTGCCGACCTCGCGGCGCAGACCGCGCGCATCTGCGAACTGGTCGGCAAGGCGCGCCGCAACCAGTCGACCATGGATCTCGTGGTGTTTCCCGAGTACGCGCTGCACGGCCTCTCGATGGACACGAATCCCGAGATCATGTGCACGCTCGACGGGCCCGAGGTGGCGGCCTTCAAGGCGGCCTGCGTCGCGCACCGCATCTGGGGCTGCTTCTCCATCATGGAGGCCAACCCTGGCGGCAACCCCTACAACAGCGGCCTGATCATCGACGACCAGGGCGCCGTCAGGCTGTATTACCGCAAGCTGCATCCGTGGGTGCCGGTCGAGCCCTGGGAGCCCGGCAACCTTGGCGTGCCGGTGTGCGACGGCCCCAACGGCAGCCGGCTCTCGCTCATCATCTGCCACGATGGCATGTTCCCCGAGATGGCGCGCGAGGCGGCATACAAGGGCGCCGAGATCATCCTGCGTACCGCCGGCTACACCGCACCGATACGCCATGCCTGGAAGATCACCAACCAGGCCAACGCCTTCTGCAACCTCGCGTACACCGCGAGCGTGTGCATGTGCGGCAGCGATGGCAGCTTCGACTCGATGGGCGAGGGCATGTTCTGCAACTTCGACGGTACGCTGCTGGTGGAGGGGGGCGGGCGCGTGGACGAGATCATCACCGCCGAGCTGCGGCCCGACCTGGTGCGCGAGGCGCGCACCGGCTGGGGCGTGGAAAACAACATCTACCAGCTCTACCACCGCGGCTATGTGGCGGTGAAGGGCGGCGCACAGGACTGCCCCTACACCTACATGCACGACATGGCGGCCGGCCGCTACCGGCTGCCGTGGAGCGACGACGTGAAGGTGAAGGATGGCACCGGCTGCGGCTTCGCGCCGCCCGAACGCGACTACGCAGGATGAGCCGCGCCATGACCGCCAACACCGCTGAACGCCACGTCGCCGCCAATCCCTATTCATGGCCTTACAACGGCGCGCTGCGTCCCGACAACACCGCGCTGATCGTGATCGACATGCAGACCGACTTCTGTGGCAAAGGCGGCTATGTGGACGTGATGGGTTACGACCTGTCGCTCACGCAGGCGCCCATTGCGCCGATTGGCCGCCTGCTGACCCTGCTGCGCCGGCTGGGCTACGCCATCATCCATACCCGCGAGGGCCACAGGCCAGACCTGTCGGATCTGCCGGCCAACAAGCGCTGGCGTTCAAGGCAGATAGGCAAGCACGGACTGGGCATTGGCGACGCTGGCCCCTGCGGGCGCATCCTGGTGCGCGGCGAGCCCGGCTGGGAAATCATCCCCGAGCTGGCCCCGCTGCCTGGCGAAGTGGTCATCGACAAGCCCGGCAAGGGCTCGTTCTATGCCACCGACCTGGAGATGGTGCTGCGCCTGCGCGGGATAGAAAACATCGTGCTCGCCGGCATCACCACCGACGTATGCGTGCACACCACCATGCGCGACGCCAACGACCGTGGTTTCGAGTGCCTGCTGCTGTCGGACTGCACCGCGGCCACCGATCCCGGCAACCACCTGGCGGCGCTGAAGATGATCACCATGCAGGGCGGCGTGTTCGGCGCGCATGCGCCCTCCACGGCGCTGATCGAGGCCCTGGCCTGAGAGGCTGAAAGGAGCGTGCGCCCATGATTGCCCCCGTCACCCCGCCGTCGTCCGCCACGGGCGCCCTGGCGCTCGACACCTACGCGCTGACCAAGCGCTTCGGCGGCTTCACCGCCCTGGACCATGTGAGCATGCACGTAGAGCCAGGAACGGTGCATGCATTGCTGGGCGAAAACGGCGCCGGCAAAAGCACGCTGGTGAAGTGCGTGGCGGGTTTTCAGCGCCCGGAGGAGGGCAGCATCCTGATCGACGGGCGTGAACGGGACATCGACAACCCCGTCGTGGCGCGGCAGCTAGGCATCGGCATGGTTTACCAGCACTTCACGCTGGCGCCTGGGATGACGGTGGCTGAAAACCTGCTGCTGGCGGGCGGTAAAACGCCCGCGCTGATCGACTGGAAGGCGCAGCGCGCCGGCCTCAAGCGCTTCCTGGCCACCACGCCGTTCAGCCTCGACCTCGATGCAACGCCATCGGCGCTGGCGGCGGGCGAGAAGCAGAAGCTCGAACTGCTCAAACAGCTCTACCTGAGGCCGCGCCTATTGATTCTTGACGAGCCGACCTCGGTGCTGACGCCCCAGGAGGCCGACGAGGTGCTGGGCCATGTACGCGACTTCGCCCGCAGCGGCCACTGCACCGTGCTCATCATCACCCACAAGTTCCGCGAAGTGATGGCCTATGCCGACAGCGTGACGGTATTGCGCCGCGGCAGGGCCGTGCACCATGCCCATGTGGCCGATACCGACCCGCAGCGGCTGGCGCGCGCCATGATGGGCGAAGACTCAAAGCAAAATCAGGCGCAAGCGCACGTAAAACCTTGGCATGCAGCTATCGATGACATAGCGGACGGCGCGGCCGCCGTACTCGACGTGCGGGGGTTGAGCGCGCCGGGCGACCGCGGCACGCTGGCCGTGCAGGGCCTCAGCCTGTCCGTGCGCCCCGGCGAAATACTGGGCGTGGCCGGCGTGTCGGGCAACGGCCAGCGCGAACTGGTGGAGTCCCTGGTGGGCCAGCGCCCGCGCGCTGCCGGGCAGGTGCGTGTGATGGGCCGGCCCTATGCGGCGCGGCGCGCCGAAAACCGCACGCTGCGGGTGCGCAGCTTGCCTGAAGAGCCACTGCGCAATGCCTGCGTGGGCGACCTGAGCGTGGCCGAGAACATGGCGCTGCGCGACTTCGACCAGCCGCCGCTCGCATCGTGGGGGCTGCTGCACTTTGGCCAGTGGCGCAGCCGCGCGCGTCGCTGGATTGCCGAGTACGGCATCAAGACCCAGGGCGAGGACGCGCCCATCCGCAGCCTGTCCGGGGGCAACGTGCAGCGTGCGGTGCTGGCACGCGAGCTGGCTGGCGACATCAACGTGCTGATCGCCGCCAATCCCGTGTTCGGGCTGGATTTCGCCGCTGTGGCCGAAATCCACACGCGCATCGTGCAGGTGCGCGACAAGGGTGGAGCGGTACTGCTGGTCAGCGAAGACCTGGACGAACTGCTGGAGCTGTCGGACCGCATCATCGTGATGAGCGAAGGCCGCGTGGTGTACGAAACCGCCGCCGCGTCCGCAGACCGGCAGGTGCTGGGCGCCCACATGGGCGGCGGGCAGCATTGACACCGCAACCAACGAGAAACACCATGCAGATGGATGCCAACCCCTTCCCCTATGTGTTCGATACGGCACACACGGCGCTGGTGCTGATCGACATGCAACGCGACTTCATCGAGCCCGGCGGTTTTGGCGCGGCGCTGGGCAACGACGTGCGCCTGCTCGAGGCCATCGTGCCAGCCATGCAGGCCGTGCTGGCCGCATGGCGCCAGGTGGGCGGCGCGGTGGTGCACACGCGCGAGGCGCACCAGCCCGACCTGTCGGACTGCCCGCCCGCCAAGCGCAACCGTGGCAACCCCAGCCTGCGCATCGGCGACGTCGGGCCGATGGGGCGCATCCTTGTCGCGGGCGAGCCGGGCAACCAGATCATCGACGCGCTGGCGCCCATGCCGGGCGAGCGGGTGATCGACAAACCCGGCAAGGGCGCCTTCTACGCCACGGGCTTGCACGAATGGCTGCAGGCGCGTCGCATCACGCATCTGCTGTTGGGCGGGGTGACCACCGAAGTCTGCGTGCAGACCTCCATGCGCGAGGCCAACGACCGTGGCTACGAATGCCTGCTGCTGGAGGATTGCACCGAGAGCTACTTTCCAGCCTTCAAGGCCAGTACGCTGGAGATGGTGCGCGCACAGGGCGGCATCGTGGGTTGGACGGCACCATCGGCGGCCTTGCTGCGGGCATTGGCGGGTTTGCCGGGGCGCAACACGCTCTAATATCGGAGACCGTGACCAAATCCATGCCTTCTGTTGTTTCCCCGCCGCCTGCCGCCGCGCCGCCCGCCGCGCGCCGCTCCCGCGCCGAGGGCGTGTACGAACTGCTCAAGCGGGACATCGCCGACTTCCGCCTCGTGCCCGGAGATCGCTTCACCGAGGGCGAGATCTGTGAGCGGCTGTCTGTATCGCGCACACCCGTGCGCCAGGCGCTCTACCGGCTTCAGCAGGAGGGTTTCGTCGAGGTGCTCTACCGCAGCGGCTGGCGCGTGCTGCCATTCGACTTCGACCAGTTCGACCAGCTCTACGACCTGCGCACGGTGCTTGAAACCGAGGCCGTGCGGCGGCTGTGCGCGCCCGCGCCGGGCGTTGACCGTGCGGCGCTCGACGGCCTGTCGTCCATCTGGTTGATTGATGAGAGCGAGCGCAGCCAGGATATGGTGCAGGTGGGCGCTTGGGATGAAGAGTTCCACTGCACGCTGGTGGTTGCCGCAGGCAACGCCGAAATGGCGCGCGTGCACCGCGATGTGACCGAGCGCATCCGCATCATCCGCCGGCTTGACTTCACCAAGCGCCCGCGTGTGGACGCAACCTACGAGGAGCATGCCCGCATCCTGCGCGCGGTGCTGGCAAAACGCGGCGACGAAGCCTGCCGGCTGTTGACTGCGCACATCGGCGGCAGCAAGGCCGAGGTGCGCAAGATCACGCTGCACGAGGTGTATCTGGCACGGCACAGCCATGACGCGCCCGGCGTAGCGCTGGAGAACTGAAAATCGGCTTGCTCAGACCCCGCGTGCCCGGTCGGTCTTGAACTGCTGACGGAATTCGCCGAACCGGCCTGCATCCAGCGCCTCGCGCACCTCGCGCATCAGGTTCAGGTAGTAGTGCAGGTTGTGCACGGTGGTGAGCATGGGGCCCAGCATCTCGCCGCAGCGGTCCAGGTGGTGCAGGTAGGCGCGGGAAAAGCCCTCGCGACCGCCCTCGGCCCACGGCACGCCGGACGCACCGGCGCAGGCGTGGCAGGTGCAGGTGGCGTCCAGCGGCTGCGGGTCGGCCTTGTGGCGCGCGTTGCGCAGCTTCAGCTCGCCATGGCGCGTGAAGATGGTGCCGTTGCGCGCATTGCGCGTGGGCATCACGCAGTCGAACATGTCCACGCCGCAGGCCACGCCTTCCACCAGGTCTTCGGGCGTGCCCACGCCCATCAGGTAGCGTGGCTTGTGGGCCGGCAGCCGGTGCGGTGTGTGGGCCATGATGCGCAGCATCTCGTCCTTGGGTTCGCCCACGCTCACGCCGCCGACGGCGTAGCCGGGGAAGTCCATCGCCACCAGCGCCTCCAATGATTCCTGCCGCAGGTGCTCGAACATGCCGCCCTGCACGATGCCGAACAGCGCGTTGGGGTTGGCCAGGCGCGCAAACTCGTCCTGGCTGCGGCGGGCCCAGCGCAGGCTCATCTCCATGGATTTGCGCGCCTCGGCCTCGGTGGTGACGTGGCCGTCGGTCTCGAACGGCGTGCACTCGTCGAGCTGCATCGCGATGTCGGAATCGAGCACCGTCTGGATCTGCATGCTGACCTCGGGCGACATGAACAGCTTGTCGCCGTTCACGGGGCTGGCGAAGTGCACGCCCTCCTCGGTGATCCTGCGCATCGCGCCGAGCGACCAGACCTGGAAGCCGCCGCTGTCGGTGAGGATGGGCTTGCCCCACTGCTCGAAGGCGTGCAGGCCGCCGAAGCCTTGCATCACGTCCAGCCCGGGCCGCATCCACAGGTGGAAGGTGTTGCCCAGGATGATTTGGGCCCCCATTTCTTCCAGCGAGCGCGGCATCACGCCCTTGACGGTGCCGTAGGTACCCACGGGCATGAAGATGGGCGTCTGCACCACGCCATGGTTGAGCGTGAGCGCGCCGCGGCGGGCGTGGCTGGCGGGGTCGGTGGCGAGGATGTCGAACTGGAGCATCGGCGGGCGGCGTCAGAGCGGCTTGTGCGCCTCGACAATGAACCCTTTGACCGGCTGGCCCTTTTCCAGCCGCAGATCCGTGGCCTCTATCAACACGTCGTCGAAACCCGCAGCCTTGCACAGCGCCTGCACATGGCTGGCCTTGTGCGCGTAGCGCATGTTGTCGGCATGAAGCACGTAGTCCGCTTCGTCGTCCGTCGCGGCTTCACACGAAAACATCAACCGGCCACCGGGGACGAGAATCCGGCAGGCGTTCGGGATGGCTTGACTGAGGTCGCCGACGTAGATGAACACGTCCGCGGCGGTGATGACTTCGTACAGGCTGTCAGGGGTCGCCTGCAGTGCATCCAGCAGGTTTACGTTGTGGAAGCGGTCGTAAACCCCATGCCGTGCCGCCTGCTCGATCATCTTCATGGACAAATCCACGCCAACCAGTGCGCCATCGATACGGCCAAGGCACACGCCCAGCAATCCCGTCCCGCAGCCAAGGTCCAGCACATTGAGTTTCAGACCTGGATAGCGCACCTTGATGCGCTCGGCGATGACGCGCGGCATCTGGTATTGGAGCCCGCGGACAAGGTGCTGGTCGAATTTTTCGGCGAACTGGTCGAACAGCGCCGTTACATCGCCCGCAATCTGGGTCGCGGGTGTCTTGCCTTGTGCGATCTGCTGCCAGAATTTGTATTCTTCATTGTCGGGCGCAAGCGCCACAAGCCGGCGCGCTAGCGTTTGCGATACGCGTTTCTTCTGCAAAGAGATGGCGGCCTTGGTCGCGTCGAGCAGGATATCGGCGTTCTCGGGGTGCGCCTCATGCAGGGCGGTCAGTGCGTCCAATGCCTGGGCCCGCTGGCCCGTTGCGGCAAGGTCTTGCGCAATGAGATGCTGGATCCTGAGATTGCCCGGTACCAGTGCGTCGGCGCGGCGCAGCCACTGCAGTGCCTGCTCCGGATGTTGCGCGCGGTGTGCGATGTCCACGCCATGCATCAGCATATTGGGGTCGTTGGGGGCGAGGTCCACGGCGCGGTGGGCCTGTTCCAGCGCTTCCTTGAACTGGTTCTGGCGTGCCAGCAGCAGCGCCAGCTCGATCACGGCCACACTCCACCGGGGGGCGGCGGCCACGGCGCGGCGCGCGATCTCCTGCGCACCCTTGGCGTTGCCGCTCTTCTCCGCCATGAGCGTGCCCAGGATGAAGAGGCGTGGGTCGCCTGGCGATACCTTCTGCGCCTCGTTGAGTGCCTGGGCCGCAGCGGGCAGTTCCCCACGCGCGATTTGGTCGCGGATGCTGAAAAGCCGTTGGATGAAGGGGTCCGTCGGGGTCGCGGTATTGTTCATGGAAGTAAGGCCGATGTGGAACGTGGGCCGCGCGCATGGCCGTTACAGAAGGCCGTGGGCATTGGAAACGAGCGATTATCCTGCATCACCCCAGGGCCGCCGCGCCAGCAACATCGCGTCGCCATAGCTGAAAAACCGGTACCGTTGCGCGATCGCATGCCGGTACAGCGCCATCACGCGCGCATGCCCCGCGAAGGCGCAGACCAGCAGCATCAGCGTGCTTTTGGGCAGGTGGAAGTTGGTGACCAGCAGGTCCGCCACGCGAAAGCCGAAGCCCGGCGTGATGAAGATCGCCGTGTCGCCGTGCGCCACGCCGCTGGCGGCCCAGGATTCCAGCGTGCGCACGGTGGTCGTGCCCACGGCCACCACGCGGGCGCCGCGCGCGCGGGTGTCGGCAATGGCTTGCTGCGTTGCGGCAGGCACGTCGTAGCGCTCGCTGTGCATGCGGTGCTCGGCGATGTTCTCGGTCTTCACCGGCTGGAAGGTGCCCGCGCCCACGTGCAGGGTGACGCTGGCGCGCCGCACGCCGCGCGCCTCCAGCGCGGCCAGCACGGCGGCGTCGAAGTGCAGCGCGGCGGTGGGCGCGGCCACGGCGCCGGGCTGGCGGGCGAACACGGTCTGGTAGCGGCGCGCGTCCTCCTCGCCATCGGCATGCGTGATGTAGGGCGGCAGCGGCACATGGCCGTGCGCCTCCATCAGCGCGTAGGCGTCGGCGCTGAAGGCGAAGCGAAACAGCGGCCCGTCGGCGTCGGGCCAGCGGCCCAGCAGCGTGGCGGTGAAGCCGCCGTCCATGGCCAGCACCGTGCCCGCGGGCGGTTTCTTGCTGACCTTCATGTGTGCCGCGACCTCCCGGCCCTGCAGCACCCGCTCGATGAGCAGCTCGACCTTGCCGCCGGTGGGCTTTTCGCCATACAGCCGGGCCTTCACCACCTTGGTGTCGTTGAACACCAGCAGGTCGCCCGGCGCCAGCAGCGCGGGCAGGTCGCGGAAGATGCGGTCCACCGGCGGCGCGCCGGTGCCGTCGAGCAGCCGCGAGGCGCTGCGTTCGGGCGCCGGGTGCTGGGCGATGCGTTCGGGGGGGAGGGCGAAGTCGAAGTCGGACAGCGTGAAACGGCGGGCGGCCTCGGGCAAGGGCAGGCGCAGGGCCTCGGGGGCGGAAGAATGCATGGGGCTTGAGGACGGGACGCGTCCGTACCAAGAAAAGAGGTGGAGGGGCAGGGTGGGCCGCGCGGGCGAGGCCCGGGGCTGCCAACGAAGGCAGAATTCTCCCATGTCCGCCGCCGCGCCCGCGAAGACCGCCCTGTCCCCCGCCCGCCGGGCCCTGCTCAAGATGGGGCTGGCGCGCGACATCGACCTGGCGCTGCACCTGCCGCTGCGCTACGAGGACGAAACCCGCATCCGCCGCATCGCCGACACGCGCGACGGCGAGGCGGTGCAGGTCGAGGGCACCGTGCTGCACAGCGAGATCATGCCCGGCGCGCGGCGGCAACTGCGCGTGCTGCTCGACGACGGCAGCGACACGCTGGAGCTGCGCTTCTTCACCTTCTACCCCTCGCACCTGAAGGCGCTGGCCGAGGGCGCGCAGGTGCGCGTGCGCGGCGAGATGCGCAGCGGCTTGGCGGGCCGGCAGATGCTGCACCCCGCCTTCCAGCCCGCCGGCGGCCCGCTGCCCGAGGCGCTCACGCCCGTCTATCCCACGGTGGCGCAACTGCCGCAGGCCTACCTGCGCCGCGCGGTGCAGAGCGGGCTGGAGCACGCCGACCTCGCCGAAACCCTGCCGTCGGACGCGCCGCCCCCTACGGTTCTTCATGGTCAAAACGGCCTCCAGCGCTTATGGAGCCTGCGGGATGCGCTATATTTTTTGCACCACCCCGCGCCCGACGTGGCGCTGGCCGCGCTGGAGGATCGCAGCCACCCGGCCTGGCAGCGCCTGAAGGCCGAGGAACTGCTGGCGCAGCAGCTCTCGCAACTGCAGTCCAAGCGCGAGCGCGCCCGGCTGCGCGCGCCGCCCTTGCAGGCACAGGCGGGCCGCGGCGCGCAGGCGCTGCACGAGCAGTTGCTGGCGGCGCTGCCGTTCGCGCTGACTGCCGCGCAGCGCCGCGTGGGCGAGGAGATCGCCCGCGACCTGGCGCGCCCCGTGCCCATGCACCGCCTGCTGCAGGGCGACGTGGGCGCGGGCAAGACCGTGGTGGCGGCGCTGGCCGCAACGCTGTGCATCGACGCGGGCTGGCAGTGCGCGCTGATGGCGCCCACCGAGATCCTGGCCCAGCAGCATTTCGGCAAGCTCACGGGCTGGCTGGAGCCGCTGCTGGCGCGGCGCGGGCAGCGCGTGGCCTGGCTGGCAGGGGGGCAGAAAAAGAAGGAGCGCGCCGAAATGCTGGCGCTGGTGGAAAGCGGCGAGGCCGCACTGGTGGTCGGCACGCACGCCGTCATCGAGCAGCAGGTGCGCTTTCGCCGGCTGGCGCTGGCCGTCATCGACGAGCAGCACCGCTTCGGCGTGGCGCAGCGGCTGGCCTTGCGCGCCAAGATGCGCGAAGGCCTCGCCGCCGGACCGCCCCAAGGCGATGCAGCTCCCTCGGGGGGCAGCGACCCGCGTGGCGGCCGAGCGTGGGGGGCGTCCGTTTCCGAGCCGCACCTGCTGATGATGAGCGCCACCCCCATCCCGCGCACGCTGGCGATGAGCTACTACGCCGACCTCGACGTCTCCACCCTCGACGAGCTGCCCCCGGGCCGCACGCCCGTGGTCACCAGGCTGGTGGCCGACAGCCGGCGCGACGAGGTGGTGGCGCGCATCGCCGGGCAGTTGGCGCAGGGCCGGCAGGTCTACTGGGTCTGCCCGCTGATCGAGGAGAGCGAGGCGGTCGACCTGGTCAACGCCACCGCCACCCATGCCGCGTTGGCCGAGGCATTGCCGGGCGTGACGGTCGGCCTGCTGCATTCGCGCATGCCGGCCGCCGAGAAGAAGGCCGTGATGGCGCAGTTCACCGAGGGGCGCATGGGCGTGCTGGTCAGCACCACGGTCATCGAGGTGGGCGTGGACGTGCCCAACGCCTCGCTGATGGTCATCGAGCATGCCGAGCGCTTCGGCCTCAGCCAGTTGCACCAGTTGCGCGGGCGCGTGGGGCGCGGCGCGGCGGCCTCGGCCTGCGTGCTGCTGTATTCCACGGGCGACGCGGGCCGGCTGGGCGAGACCGCGCGCGAGCGCCTGAGGGCCATGGCCGAGACCGGCGACGGCTTCGAGATCGCCCGGCGCGACCTGGCCATCCGCGGCCCCGGCGAATTCCTCGGCGCGCGCCAGTCGGGCGCGCCGCTGCTGCGCTTCGCCGACCTGGCGACCGACACCGCCCTGCTGGAATGGGCGCGCGCGCTGGCCCCGCGCATGCTCGACGCCCACCCCGAGCTGGCGCGCCGCCACGTGGAGCGCTGGCTGGGTGGAAAATCGGAATACCTGAAAGCCTGAGAGCATGAACGTAAACACGTTCTGACCGCATGACCCTCACCGAACTCAAATACATCGTCGCCGTCGCGCGCGAGAAGCACTTTGGCCGCGCGGCGGACGCCTGCTACGTCTCGCAGCCCACGCTGTCGGTGGCGGTCAAGAAGCTGGAGGACGAGCTGGAGGTCAAGCTGTTCGAGCGCAGCGCCGGCGAGGTGGCCGTCACCGCGCTGGGCGGGGAGATCGTGCGCCAGGCCCAGAGCGTGCTGGAGCAGGCCGCCGGCATCCGCGAGATCGCCAAGCGCGGCAAGGACCCGCTCTCGGGCCCGCTCACGCTCGGCGTCATCTACACCATCGGCCCCTACCTGCTGCCCGACCTGGTGCGCCAGACCATTGCCCGCACGCCGCAGATGCCGCTGATGCTGCAGGAGAACTTCACCGTCAAGCTGCTGGAGATGCTGCGCACCGGCGAGATCGACTGCGCCATCATGGCCGAGCCCTTTCCCGACGCCGGCCTGGCCGTGGCGCCGCTGTACGACGAGCCCTTCATGGTCGCCGCGCCCCGCCAGCACCCGCTGGCCGCGCGCAAGGCCATCAGCGCCGAAGAGCTGAAAAGCGAGACCATGCTGCTGCTGGGCACCGGCCACTGCTTTCGCGACCACGTGCTGGACGTCTGCCCCGAGTTCGCGCGCTTTTCCAGCAACGCCGAGGGCATCCGCAAGAGCTTCGAGGGCTCGTCGCTGGAGACCATCAAGCACATGGTGGCCGCCGGCATGGGCGTGACCGTGGTGCCGCGCCTGTCGGTGCCGCACGGGGCGCTGGAGCCCCGCCCGCGCCGCACCGCAAGGCACGACGACGGCGCCTTCGTCAAGTACCTGCCGTTCGAGGGCGAGCCGCCCACGCGCCGCGTGGTGCTGGCCTGGCGGCGCAGCTTCACGCGCTACGAGGCCATCGCCGCGCTGCGCAACGCCATCTATGCGTGCGAATTGCCCGGCGTCGAGCGCCTGTCGTGACGCCTGTGCGCGGGCCCGCTACCATGGGGCCATGGCCGCCGGGCCGCCGGGCCGCCGGCGTACCGTTTTTCCACACCACCGAGCCGCGCAACGCGCAACGCGCAAGGAGAGAAGCACCATGACCAAGACCACCGCAGCCCCATCCATCAACATCGGCATCGGCGAGAAAGACCGCGCCGCCATCGCCAAAGGACTGTCGCACCTGCTGGCCGACACCTACACGCTCTACCTCACCACCCACAACTTCCACTGGAACGTGACGGGTCCGATGTTCAACACGCTGCACACCATGTTCATGGCGCAGTACACCGAGCTGTGGAACGCGGTGGACCCGATCGCCGAGCGCATCCGCTCGCTGGGCCACTTCGCGCCGGGCTCCTATGCCGACTTCGGCAAGCTCGCCAGCGTACCCGACGTGCCGGGCCACCCGCCCAAGGCGCTGGAGATGGTGCGCATCCTCGTCAAGGGCCACGAGGCCGTGGCGCGCACGGCGCGCGAGCTGTTTTCCCAGGCCGACAAGGCCGGCGACGAGCCCACGGCCGACCTGCTGACGCAGCGCCTGACGGTACACGAGCAGACGGCCTGGATGCTGCGCTCGCTGCTGGAAGAGTGAGGCGCCGATCGAGCGGCGGCCACGCGCGGTGGGCCGGCGCGGGGGGCAGGCTCGCGCTCTACCTCGACCTGGTGCGCTGGAGCCGCCCCGCGGGCTGGCTGGTGCTGCTGTGGCCCACGCTGGCGGCGCTGTGGGTGGCGGCGGGCGGGTTTCCGGGCTGGCACCTGCTGGCGGTGTTCGTGGCCGGCACCATCCTCATGCGCAGCGCGGGCTGCTGCGTGAACGACGTTGCCGACCGCGATTTCGACCGCCACGTGAAGCGCACCGCCCAGCGTCCCGTGACGACCGGCGCGGTGCCGGTGCGGGAGGCGCTGGCCGTGGGCGCGGCGCTGGCGCTGGCGGCCTTCGCGCTGGTGCTCACCACCAACCTGCCCACCATCCTCTGGTCGCTGCCCGCGCTGGCCGTCGCCATCCTCTATCCGTTCGCCAAGCGCTTTCTCGCCATGCCGCAGGCAGTGCTGGGCGTGGCCTTCAGCATGGGCATTCCAATGGCATTCACGGCGGTGCGCGGCGAGGTGCCGTGGCCGGCGCCGTGGCTGGTGCTGGGCAACCTGTTCTGGGTGCTGGCCTACGACACCGAGTACGCCATGGTGGACCGCGACGACGACCTGCTGATCGGCATCCGGACCTCGGCCATCACGCTGGGCCGTTTCGACGTGGCGGCCATCCTGTGCTTCTACCTGCTGTTCCTCGGCATCTGGGCCGCGGCGCTGGCGGGGCAGGCGCTGGGCGCTGCTTTCTGGCTGGCCATCGCGGCGGCGCTGGCGCAGGTGGCGTGGCATTGGCGGCTGATCCGCACGCGCACGCGGGAGGGCTGCTTCACCGCCTTTGCGCAGAACCACTGGCTGGGCGCCACGGTTTTCGCCGGCATCGTGCTGGGGTATGCAATGCGCTGATACTCCTGGGGAGTATGCATGTGCGCCGCCCGGATTTATTGCGGTGGCTGATATGATGGGGGGGAGTATATGGAAATCCCCCCGCCGCATCCGCCTTCAGTCGGCCCCGAACTCCTGCCCCAGCTCTTGCGCGCGGCGCTCGGCGGCGCGGATGGCGGCCACGAACTGCTGCTTGACCTGGGCCGCTTCGAGCGCGGTGATGGCGGCATGGGTGGTGCCGCCCTTGGAGGTGACGCGCTGGCGCAGCACGGCGGGCGGCTCGTCGGACGCCGCGGCCAGGGCCGACGCGCCCACGAACGTGCCCACGGCCAGCCGGTGCGCCTGCTGCGGCGCCAGGCCCATGTCCACGCCGGCCTGCGCCAGCGCCTCGATCACGTAGAACACATAGGCCGGGCCCGAGCCCGACAGCGCCGTCACCGCGTCCAGCAGGCGCTCCTCATCCACCCACAGCAGCGCGCCCGTGGGGCCGAGCAGGCGCTCCACCAGCGCGCGGTCGGCGGCGTCGGCGCCGGCGCGGGCGAACAGGCCGGTCATGCCCTGGCCCACCAGCGCGGGCGTGTTGGGCATGGCGCGCACGATGCGCTCGGTGCCGAGCCAGCGCGCGATGCTGCCGCTCGGTATGCCCGCGGCCACGCTCAGGTGCAGCGCCCGCGCCACGTGCGGCGCGGCGGCGGTGGCGGCTTCGTGGAAGGTCTGGGGCTTGACGGCCCAGACGGCCACGGCGCAGCCGCCGAGCGCCGTGCCGGCCGCGTCGGCGCACGCATGGGCCGCGATGCCGAACTGCTGCGCCAGCCGTGCGCGCGCCTCGTCCGAGGGCTCGACCACCACGATGCGCGCGGCGGGCAGGCCCTGGCCGGCGAGCCCGCCGATGATGGCGCTGGCCATGTTGCCGCCGCCGATGAAGGCGATGGAGATGTCGGCGGGAAGGGCGGGTGTCGTGCGCATGGCGGTGGCAAACGGGTGGAGTGTCGAAAGAAGGCGCGGGGTCAGTCCGCGAGCGCGAAGGCCGCGATCTGCGTGACCTGGCCGAGGTTGAAATTGTCGTCGCTCACGGCCAGCAGCGTGCGGCGCCCGTCGGGCAGCGGCGGGCCCCAGCACAGGCCCTCGGTGTTGTCGATCTGCGGCAGGCCGAGCGTGGCGAAGTCGGCCACCAGCGTCTTGGCGGCGGGCCGGTGGTTGCCGGGGGCGAGCGCATCCACGCCCAGCACGTCGCCCGCCTCGCGCGTGTCGATGCGGTAGAGCCGCAGCGACACGCCGCGCCCGAGCGCGTAGGAGCGCTCCAGCACCAGCATGGCGTGCGCGTCTAGCATCAGCACCTCGCTGATGCCGTTGTCGGCCATGCCGCCGGGCAGCACGGGCGCGTGCGGCACGGCGTCGGGCATGTAGGCGATCTGGCGCAGCGCGCGGCCGCTCTGCAGGTCCACGCAGGTCAGCCGGCAGGGGCCGCCGGGCACGCCCACGGCGGGCAGCGGGCCGTCCTGCACCAGCGCGCCTTCCATCGCCAGCCAGGCATGGCGGCCATCGGGCGTGAGCGCCAGGCCCTCGAAGCCCTTGTTGTCGCGCGGCCCGCGCCGGCCCGCCCGGTCGGGCGCGAACATCGCGGGCAGGCCGAAGGTGCGCAGCAGCGTGCCGTCGGGCGCCGATTCGCGCAGCGCCGGGCCGAAGCCGCGCGCGAAGTCGCCCTCGGTGGTCCACAGCAGCACCGGGCCGCGCGGCGTGGCGCGCCAGCGCACGGCCTCGGGGTCCAGCACCTCGTCGCCGGCGCCGGCAGCCCTGGCCGATGCCCCGGGCTGGCCGTCGCCGCGCAGCAGGGGGATGGCCGATTGCAGCTCCACCGACACGGCGCCGCCGGCGGCGTCGATGCCGATGCGCGCGGTATAGATGCGCGCGGGCCCGTGCTCGGAGCGGTCGTCGCTGACCAGCGCATAGAGCCCCGTGGCCGGGTCGTAGTCGATGCCCGACAGCCCGCCGACCGTGGTGCCCGCGAACCGCAGGCCGTGGCGCAGCGTGGCCGTGCCGAGCAAGCGCGGGGCGGGCGCCGCTGCCGTGCCGGGCAGGCGCGCCGCGCAGCCCGCGAGCAGCGCGGCGCAGCCGGCGGCGAGCATGCCGCGGCGGCGTGGGAGGAATGCGGTGGGGTCTGCCATGCGCGCCGAGTCTATGTGCCTTTGCGTGTCCTGCGTATTTCCACGGCCCGCTCGCCCGCGCGGGTTGCGCTACGCTCGGCGGCCATGAGATACCTGCTGGCCCTGGACCAGGGCACCACGAGTTCGCGCGCCATCCTGTTCGACCACGCGGGGCAGGTCTGCGCCCGGGCGCAGCAGGAGTTCACGCAGATCTTCCCGCAGCCCGGCTGGGTGGAGCACGACGCGCGCGAGATCTGGGCCGCGCAGCGCGACGTGGCGCGCCAGTGCCTGGAGCGGGTCGGCATGGTGCGCACCGACCCGTGCCGCATGGGCCACGAGCTGGCGGCCATCGGCATCGCCAACCAGCGCGAGACGGTGGTGCTGTGGGAGCGGGCCACCGGCCAGCCCGTGGCCAACGCCATCGTCTGGCAGGACCGCCGCACCGCCGGGCGCTGCGACGAGCTGCGCGCGCAGGGCAAGGCCGGCTTCATCCAGCAGCGCACGGGGCTGGTGCTCGACGCGTATTTCTCGGGCACCAAGCTGCAGTGGCTGCTCGACCACGTGCCCGGCGCGCGCGCACGGGCCGGGCGCGGCGAGCTGGCTTTCGGCACGGTGGACAGTTGGCTGGTCTGGAACCTCACGGGCGGGCGCGCCCACGTCACGGATGCCAGCAACGCCTCGCGCACGCTGCTCTACAACATCCACACCGGGCGCTGGGACGACGCGCTGCTGCGGCTCTTCGGCATCCCGCGCAGCCTGCTGCCGCGCATCGTGCCCTCCAGCGGCGTGGTGGCGCGGTGCGACCCGGCGCTGTTCGGCGTGCCCGTGCCCATCGCCGGCATCGCGGGCGACCAGCAGGCCGCCACCTTCGGGCAGGCCTGCTTCGCGCCCGGCATGGCCAAGAACACCTACGGCACGGGCTGCTTCATGCTCATGAACACCGGCACCGCCGCCGTGCCCAGCCGCAACCGGCTGCTCACCACCGTGGGCTGGCAGGGGCCCGAGGGCGCGCCCCGGCGCACCGCCTATTGCCTCGAAGGCGGCGTGTTCATGGCCGGCGCCACCATCCAGTGGCTGCGCGACGGGCTGCAGATGATCCGCGCCGCGCCGGAGGTGGAGGCGCTGGCCGCCCTGGTGCCCGACACCGGCGACGTGTACCTGGTGCCCGCCTTCGCCGGCCTGGGCGCGCCCGACTGGGACGGCCACGCCCGCGCCATCCTGCTGGGCATGACGCGCGGCACCACGCGCGCCCACATCGCCCGCGCGGCGCTCGAAGCCATCGCGCTGCAGGTGGCCGACGTGTTCGCGGCGATGGAGAAGGACGCCGGCATCGCCCTGCGCGAACTGCGCGTGGACGGCGGCGCCAGCGCCAACGACCTGCTGATGCAGTTGCAGGCCGACTTCCTTGGCGTGCCCGTGGTGCGCCCGCGCATGGCCGAGACCACGGCGCTCGGCGCGGCCTACCTGGCCGGGCTGGCGACGGGCTTCTGGGCCAGCGCGCAGGAGATCAGCGCCCAGTGGGCCGTCGGCCGGCGCTTCGAGCCCGCCATCGGCGCTGCCGCGCGGGCGGCCAAGCGGGCGCGCTGGCGCCAGGCGGTGGAGCGCGCCCGCGGCTGGGCGGCGCATTGAGCATGGAGCGCGCAGCGGGTGGAGGCAGGGGGGACAATGGCGGCCCTATGCGTTGCGCCAGCTCCATCCCATCCCCCCTGCCCACCGATCGGGCCGCGCTGCTGGAGCGCCTGGCTGCCCCGCAGCAGTACGACCTGGCCGTCATCGGCGGCGGCGCCACGGGGCTGGGCGTGGCGCTCGACGCCGCGGCGCGCGGCTTCTCGGTGGTGCTGGTGGAGGCGCTGGATTTTGCCAAGGGCACGTCCTCGCGCGCCACCAAGCTGGCCCACGGCGGCGTGCGCTACCTGGCCCAGGGCAACATCGCGCTGGTGCGCGAGGCGCTGCACGAGCGCACGAACATGCTGCGCAACGCGCCGCATCTGGCGCAGCCGCTGCCGTTCGTCATGCCCGCCTACCACTGCTGGGAAACGCCGTTCTACGGCGCAGGCCTGAAGATGTACGACCTGCTGGCCGGCAAGGCCGGCCTGGGCGCGACCGAGTTCCTGGGCCGCGCGGGCGCGCTGCGCCACCTGCCGACGCTGCGGCCCGACGGCCTGAAGGGCGGCGTGAGGTACTGGGACGGCCAGTTCGACGATGCCCGGCTGGCGCTGGCGCTGGCGCGCACGGCGGCCAGTCGCGGCGCGCTGCTGGTCAACTACTGCGCCGCCCGCACGCTGGCTTACGAGGGCGGCAAGGTCGCGGGGCTGGTCTGCGCCGATGCCGAGACGGGATGGGAATTCACGCTGCGCGCGCGCGCCGTGGTCAACGCCACCGGCGTCTGGGTCGATGCCCTGCGGGAGCAGGACGGCGCGCAGGCGGGCCGCTCCGTGCGCCCCATCGTGGCGCCGAGCCAGGGCGTGCATCTGGTGGTGGACCGCGAATTCCTGCCCTGCGACCACGCGCTGCTGGTGCCCAAGACCTCCGACGGCCGCGTGCTGTTCGCCGTGCCCTGGCTGGGCAAGGTGGTGCTGGGCACCACGGACACGCCGCGCCATGACCTGGCGCGCGAGCCCGCGCCGTTTCCCGAAGAGGTTGCCTTCGTCCTCGGCGAGGCGGGCCGCTACCTGCGCCGTGCGCCGCAGGCGGCGGACGTGCGCAGCAGTTGGGTGGGCCTGCGCCCGCTGGTCAGGCCCGCCGAGGACGCGGGCGCGCAGACGCGCAAGATCAGCCGCGAGCACACGGTGCTCGTGAGCCCCACGGGCCTGGTGACGGTGACCGGCGGCAAGTGGACCACCTACCGCGCCATGGCCGAGGACGTGCTGGACCACTGCTTCGGCGGCGGCCTGCTCGATGCCCGCCCCGGCGGGGTGACGGCGGATCTGCCCCTGGTCGGCGCGCAGGCGCCGGTGCGCCACCGCATCAGCGATGCGCCGGGCCCGCACCTGTATGGCGCCGAGCAGGCGTTCGTACAGCAGTTGCCCGGTGCCGGCCATATGCTGGGCGCGGGGCTGACCGAGGCCATGGTGCGCTTCGCCGCCCGCCATGAGTACGCGCGCACGGTCGAGGATGTGCTCGCGCGCCGCTGGCGCCTGCTGTTCCTCGACGCCCGCCTGGCGGCGGAACTGGCGCCCGCCGCCGCCGCCCTGCTGTGGCAGGAGACGGGCGCCGACCCCGGCCTGGCGGCGTTCCTGGAACTGGCAAACCGCTACGCCACGTTGCCGTTGCAACACAGCGCTTGACGTCCGGTTTCGGCTTTGCCATAATCACTGGCTCCGCCTTCATGAGGCGTTGAATATCTGCCCAAGAGGAAGCGCCGCGAATGGTTTGCGGCGTGGACGACGGGCCCAAGACTGACCTGTGATGTGCCTGCTGCGGTGCAAGCCGCGCGGGCAGTCTTTTCAGGTGCAAGTTGGGAATACTGAAATGATCCAGACTGAATCTCGGTTAGAGGTAGCCGACAATACCGGCGCCAAGTCCGTCCTGTGCATCAAGGTGCTCGGCGGCTCCAAGCGCCGCTATGCCAGCGTGGGCGACATCATCAAGGTGAGCATCAAGGAAGCTGCTCCGCGCGGCCGCGTCAAGAAGGGCGAGGTCTACAGCGCCGTGGTGGTGCGTACCGCCAAGGGCATCCGCCGCGGCGACGGCTCGCTCGTCAAGTTCGACGGCAACGCCGCCGTGCTGCTCAACGCCAAGCTGGAGCCCATCGGCACCCGCATCTTCGGGCCCGTGACGCGTGAACTGCGTACCGAGAAGTTCATGAAGATCGTGTCCCTGGCTCCCGAAGTTCTTTAATCCATCAGCAGGACGCGACATGAACAAGATTCGCAAGGGCGACGAAGTCATCGTGCTGGCCGGGCGCGACAAGGGCAAGCGCGGCAAGGTGGCGCTGCGCAAGGACGACTCCTATCTGGTCGTCGACGGCATCAATCTGGTCAAGAAGCACACCAAGCCGAACCCCCTGAAGGGCACGGCCGGCGGCATCGTGGAAAAGTCCATGCCCATCCATCAGTCCAACGTGGCCATCGTCAACCCCGCCAGCGGCAAGGCTGACCGCGTGGGCATCAAGCTGCAGGCCGACGGCACGCGCGTTCGCGTGTTCAAGTCCAGCGGCGAAGAAATCAAGGTTGCCTGAGGGTAAGAACATGGCAAGACTCCAACAACACTACCGCGAGAAAGTCGCTCCGCAACTGACGGAGAAGTTTGGCTACACCTCTCCGATGCAGGTGCCCCGCATCACCAAGATCACGCTCAACATGGGTGTGAGCGAGGCGGTGGCCGACAAGAAGGTCATGGACCACGCCGTGGGCGACCTGACCAAGATCGCGGGCCAGAAGCCCGTGGTCACCAAGGCCAAGAAGGCCATCGCCGGCTTCAAGATCCGCGAAGGCCAGGCCATCGGCTGCATGGTGACGCTGCGCGGCGTGCGCATGTATGAATTCCTCGACCGCTTCGTCACCGTGGCCCTGCCGCGCGTGCGCGACTTCCGCGGCATCTCGGGGCGTGCGTTCGACGGCCGTGGCAACTACAACATTGGCGTCAAAGAGCAGATCATTTTCCCTGAGATCGAGTACGACAAGGTCGATGCCTTGCGCGGTCTCAATATCAGCATCACCACGACGGCCAAGACCGACGAAGAGTGCAAGGCACTCCTCGCGGCTTTCCGTTTCCCGTTCAAGAACTGAGGTGGCGTGTGGCTAAAGTAGCTTTGATCCAGCGCGAACTGAAGCGCGAAAAACTGGCGGCCAAGTACGCGACGAAGTACGCCGAACTGAAGGCCATCGCGGGCGATGCCAAGCGCAGCGATGAAGAGCGCTACGCGGCCCGCCTGGGCCTGCAGAAGCTCCCGCGCAACGCCAATCCCACGCGCCAGCGCAACCGTTGCGAGATCACGGGCCGCCCCCGCGGCACGTTCCGCCAATTCGGCCTGGGCCGCGCCAAGATCCGTGAACTGGCTTTCGCTGGCGACATCCCCGGTGTCACCAAGGCGAGCTGGTAAGCACAGCAGGAGAGATTCGATATGAGCATGAGTGATCCCATCGCCGACCTGCTGACCCGCATCCGCAATGCGCAGATGGTGGCCAAGGCTTCCGTGTCCGTTCCGTCTTCCAAGGTGAAGGTCGCAATCGCACAGGTGCTGAAGGACGAGGGCTACATCGACGGCTTCGAAGTGAAGACCGAAGGCAACAAGTCCGAGCTTGAAATCGCGCTGAAGTACTACGCCGGCCGCCCCGTGATCGAGCGCATCGAGCGTGTGAGCCGTCCCGGCCTGCGCGTCTACAAGGGGCGCGACGCCATTCCGCACGTCATGAACGGGCTGGGCGTTGCCATCGTGACCACGCCCAAGGGCGTGATGACGGACCGCAAGGCGCGCGCTGCCGGTATCGGCGGCGAAGTGCTGTGCTACGTCGCCTGACTTGAGGAGAAACTGAAATGTCTCGAGTAGGAAAAATGCCGGTCGCCATCCCCACGGGTGTGGATGTGGCGATCAAGGAAGACCAGATCAGCGTCAAGGGCTCCGGCGGTTCGCTGTCGGTGTCCACCCATGCGCTGGTCAAGGTGACGAGCGCCGATGGCAAGCTGAGCTTCGTGCCGGCCAACGAGTCCCGCGAAGCCAATGCCATGAGCGGCACGCTGCGCCAGTTGGTCAACAACATGGTGCTGGGTGTCAGCAAGGGCTTCGAGAAGAAGCTGAGCCTGGTGGGCGTGGGCTACAAAGCCCAGGCGCAAGGCGCCAAGCTGAACCTGTCGGTGGGCTACTCCCACCCGGTGAACAAGGACATGCCAGAGGGCATTACCGTCGCCACGCCGACCCCGACCGAAGTCGTGATCAAGGGCGCCGACCGTCAGCGCGTGGGCCAGGTGGCCGCCGAGATCCGGGCGATTCGTCCGCCCGAGCCCTACAAGGGCAAGGGTATCCGCTATGCGGACGAGAAGATCGTGATCAAAGAGACCAAGAAGAAGTAAGGAGCTGCAACATGTTGACCAAGAAAGAGCAGCGTCTTCGTCGTTCGCGCCAGACCCGCGTGCGCATCGCCCAGCAGGGCATTGCACGCCTGACGGTGAACCGCACCAATCTGCACATCTATGCCAGCGTCATTTCCGGCGACGGCACCAAGGTGCTGGCGAGCGCTTCCACGGTGGAAGCCGATGTGCGCAAGTCGCTGGGCGGCGCAGGCAAGGGCGGCAACGCCGCTGCCGCACAGATCATCGGCAAGCGCATCGCCGAGAAGGCCAAGGCCGTCGGCGTCGACAAGGTGGCCTTCGATCGCGCAGGGTTTGCCTACCATGGCCGCGTCAAGGCGCTGGCCGACGCCGCCCGCGAAGCGGGCCTGCAGTTCTAAGCGGAGCGGAAACCAAAATGGCTAAATTTCAACCCAAGGTGCAAGACGAAGGCCGCGACGACGGCATGCGCGAGAAGATGATCGCGGTCAATCGCGTAACCAAGGTCGTGAAGGGCGGTCGTATCCTCGGCTTCGCTGCGCTGACCGTGGTTGGCGACGGCGATGGCCGCGTCGGCATGGGCAAGGGCAAATCCAAGGAGGTCCCCGCCGCCGTGCAGAAGGCAATGGAAGAGGCGCGCCGCAACCTGGTCAAGGTGTCGCTGAAGAACGGCACCATCCACCACAACGTCACGGGACACCACGGTGCCGCCGTCGTCATGATGGCGCCGGCCCCCAAGGGCACGGGCATCATCGCCGGCGGGCCGATGCGCGCCGTGTTCGAGGTGATGGGTGTGACCGACATCGTGGCCAAGAGCCACGGCTCGTCCAACCCCTACAACATGGTCCGCGCCACGTTCGACGCGCTCGTCAAGTCCACCACCCCGGCGGAAGTGGCAGCCAAGCGCGGCAAGACGGTCGAAGAAATCTTCGCCTGATACGGAGCTGAGCAATGACTACGCAACAAACCGTCAAGATTCAATTGGTGCGCAGCCCTATCGGCACCAAGGAATCGCACCGCGCCACCGTCCGCGGCCTGGGCCTGCGCAAGCTGAACAGCATCAGCGAACTGCAGGACACGCCCGCGGTCCGCGGCATGATCAACAAGATCAGCTATCTGGTCAAAGTTCTTTGAGAGATTCGTGATGGAACTCAACAGCATCAAGCCCGCAGCAGGTGCCAAGCATGCCAAGCGCCGTGTCGGCCGCGGCATTGGCTCCGGTCTGGGCAAGACGGCGGGCCGCGGCCACAAAGGGCAGAAGTCCCGTGCCGGCGGCTACCACAAGGTGGGCTTCGAAGGCGGCCAGATGCCGCTGCAGCGCCGTTTGCCCAAGCGCGGCTTCAAGTCGCACCTGCTGAAGTTCAACGCCGAGGTCACGCTGACGGCACTGGGTCAACTCGGCCTGGCCGAGGTGGACATGCTTGCACTGCGCCAGGCTGGTCTCGTGGGTGAATTGGCCAAGGTGGTGAAGATCATCAAGAGCGGCACGATCAATACCGCTGTGAAGCTCACCGGCATCGGCGCTACGGCGGGTGCGAAGGCGGCCATCGAAGCTGCTGGCGGCAGCCTGGCCTGATGCCGGGGGCGAAGGACGATCGTGGCAACTAGCGCGGCAAATCTGGCCAAGACGGGAAAGTTCGGCGACCTGCGTCGCCGGCTCGTATTCCTGTTGCTGGCGCTGGTCGTGTACCGCGTCGGCGCGCACATTCCCGTGCCCGGCATCGATCCCGAGCAGCTGCGCCAGTTGTTCAGCAGCCAGCAGGGCGGCATCCTGAACCTGTTCAACATGTTCTCGGGGGGGGCGCTGTCGCGCTTCACGGTGTTCGCGCTGGGGATCATGCCGTACATTTCGGCATCGATCATCATGCAGCTCATGACATACGTCGTGCCGACCTTCGAGCAGATGAAGAAGGAAGGCGAGGCGGGCCGGCGCAAGATCACGCAGTACACGCGCTATGGCACGCTCGGGCTCGCGCTTTTCCAGTCCCTGGGCATTGCCATGGCGCTGGAAGGTTCGGCGGGTCTGGTGCTCAGTCCGGGTTTCGGCTTCCGCGTGACCGCCGTCGTGAGCCTCACCGCCGGGACCATGTTCCTGATGTGGCTGGGCGAGCAAATCACTGAGCGCGGCCTGGGCAACGGCATATCGATCCTGATCTTTTCCGGCATCGCCGCGGGCCTTCCGGGGTCCATCGGCGGCTTGCTGGAACTGGTGCGTACGGGCGCGATGAGCATCGTTGCCTCCATCTTCATCGTCGCGGTGGTCATCCTGGTCACCTACTTCGTCGTATTCGTCGAACGCGGGCAGCGCAAGATCCTTGTCAACTATGCGCGCCGCCAGGTGGGCAACAAGGTGTATGGCGGCCAGTCGTCGCATCTGCCGCTCAAGCTCAACATGGCCGGTGTCATCCCGCCGATATTTGCGTCGTCGATCATCCTGCTGCCGGCCACCGTGGTGAACTGGTTCAGCAGCAGTGAGTCCATGCGCTGGCTCAAGGATATTGCCGGGGCATTGACGCCGGGGCAGCCGATCTATGTGCTGCTTTATGCCACTGCCATCGTATTTTTCTGCTTCTTCTACACGGCGCTGGTGTTCAACAGCCGTGAGACGGCGGACAACCTGAAGAAGAGCGGCGCATTCATTCCGGGTATCCGCCCAGGGGATCAGACGGCGCGGTACATCGACAAGATTCTGGTGCGTTTGACATTGGCGGGCGCCATCTACATCACGTTCGTGTGCCTGCTGCCCGAATTTCTGATCTTGAAATACAACGTGCCGTTCTACTTCGGTGGAACCTCGCTGCTGATCATCGTGGTGGTGACCATGGACTTCATGGCCCAGGTGCAGAACTACATGATGTCGCAGCAGTATGAATCGTTACTGAAAAAGGCGAGTTTCAAGACTTCTCTCAATGGTTGAGTTGACGTGGCCAAGGACGATGTCATTCAGATGCAAGGGGAAGTTGTGGAAAACCTGCCGAACGCGACTTTCCGCGTGAAGCTGGAGAATGGCCACGTCGTGTTGGGTCACATATCCGGAAAGATGCGCATGCACTACATCCGCATTCTTCCCGGCGACAAGGTGACCGTTGAGTTGACGCCCTACGATTTATCGCGGGCCCGGATTGTGTTCCGTGCGAAGTAAGCCGGGACGGGATAAAAGTTTTAGGAGAATGAAATGAGAGTTTCGGCTTCGGTCAAGAAAATTTGCCGCAACTGCAAGATCATCCGCCGCAAAGGTGTGGTGCGTGTGATCTGCACTGACCCGCGCCATAAGCAGCGCCAGGGTTGAAGAGTTTTTAGAGGACGCACATGGCACGTATTGCTGGTATCAACATTCCGCCGCATCAGCATGCGGAAATCGGTCTGACCGCCATCTTCGGCATTGGCCGCACGCGCGCTCGCAAGATATGCGAAGCATGCGGCATCGCCTATGCCAAGAAGATCAAGGACCTGACAGACGGCGATCTGGAAAAGATCCGCGACCAGATCGCTCAGTTCACGATCGAAGGCGACCTGCGCCGCGAAACCACGATGAACATCAAGCGCTTGATGGACATCGGCTGCTACCGCGGTTTCCGCCATCGCCGTGGCTTGCCGATGCGCGGTCAGCGCACCCGCACCAATGCCCGTACCCGCAAGGGTCCGCGCAAGGCTGCCGCGGCACTGAAAAAATAAACGGATTGAGAGAGCATCATGGCCAAGTCTCCTGCCAACAACGCCGCACAGCGTGTCCGCAAGAAGGTTCGCAAGAACGTTTCCGACGGCATCGCCCACGTGCACGCGTCGTTCAACAACACCATCATCACCATCACCGACCGCCAGGGCAACGCACTGTCGTGGGCGTCCTCGGGCGGCCAGGGCTTCAAGGGTTCGCGCAAGTCCACCCCGTTCGCCGCGCAGGTCGCCTCCGAAGTCGCAGGCCGTGCAGCCATCGACCAAGGCATCAAGAATCTCGACGTCGAGATCAAGGGTCCTGGTCCTGGCCGCGAATCGTCGGTGCGTGCGCTGGGTGCCCTGGGCATCCGCATCACGTCCATTTCCGACGTAACGCCGATGCCGCATAACGGCTGCCGCCCGCAAAAGCGTCGTCGCATCTAACTGTCCGGTTCGCCCGTTCACTATTCACAAGCCCACCGCCGTTTGCCATAGGCAAGCGGCTCCCGCAGCCAGGTGCTGCGGCAGATGACACAAGGAAATTCAAGTGGCACGTTATCTCGGCCCCAAGGCCAAGCTCTCCCGCCGTGAAGGCACCGACCTGTTCCTGAAGAGCGCCCGCCGCTCCATTGCGGACAAGGCCAAGTTTGACTCCAAGCCCGGCCAGCATGGCCGCACGTCCGGCCAGCGCACTTCCGACTTTGGCCTGCAACTGCGCGAGAAGCAGAAGGTCAAGCGCATGTATGGCGTGCTGGAAAAGCAATTCCGCCGCTACTTTGAAGAAGCCGAGCGTCGCCGCGGCAATACCGGCGCCAACCTGCTGTCGCTGCTGGAATCGCGTCTCGACAATGTGGTCTACCGCATGGGTTTCGGCTCCACGCGCGCCGAAGCGCGCCAGCTCGTATCGCACAAGGCGATCACGGTCAATGGACAGCAGGTGAACATTCCTTCCTACCTCGTCAAGGTGGGTGACGTGGTCGCCGTGCGCGAAAAGTCAAAGAAGCAGAACCGTGTCCTGGAGGCTCTGCAACTCGCGCAGCAGGTTGGTCTGCCGGCCTGGGTGGAAGTGAATGCGGACAAGTCCGAAGGTGTCTTCAAGAAGACCCCGGACCGCGACGAGTTCGGCGCCGACATCAACGAATCCCTCATCGTCGAGTTGTATTCGCGTTGATGCCTTCGCGCCTTTGCGCTTTTTTTCCAAGAAAACCGTTCCTGAACCGCGAGGCATCGCGGTTCAGGTGCTTCACCAGCCTTACCGGTGTAACGAGCCGGGGGTATTGAGAGGAAGTCTGCATGCAAACCACTTTGCTGAAACCCAAGACGATCAACGTCGAGCAACTGGGCCACAATCGCGCCAAGGTCGCGCTTGAACCGTTCGAGCGTGGCTATGGTCACACGCTGGGCAACGCGATCCGGCGTGTACTGCTCTCGTCGATGGTCGGGTATGCGGCGACCGAAGTGACTATCGCGGGCGTTCTGCACGAGTACTCGTCGATCGACGGTATCCAGGAGGACGTGGTTGACATCCTCCTGAATCTGAAGGGCGTTGTCTTCAAGCTCCACAACCGCGACGAAGTGACGCTCTCGCTGCGCAAGGATGGCGAAGGTGCCGTCACGGCGCGCGACATCCAGACGCCGCACGACGTGGAGATCATCAACCCCGACCACGTCATCACCACCTTGTCGCAGGGCGGCAAGCTGGACATGCAGATCAAGGTCGAAAAGGGCCGCGGCTATGTGCCTGGCAACTTGCGCCGCTATGCCGACGAGGCCACGAAGTCCATCGGCCGCATCGTGCTCGATGCTTCGTTCTCGCCCGTCAAGCGCGTGAGCTACACCGTGGAAAGCGCGCGCGTCGAGCAGCGCACCGATCTGGACAAGCTGGTACTGGAGATCGAAACCAACGGCGCGATCACCGCCGAAGACGCGGTGCGCGCGTCCGCCAAAATTCTGGTTGAGCAACTCGCAGTGTTCGCGCAGCTCGAAGGCGGCGAACTGGCTGCATTCGATGCACCGACCCCGCGCGGCAACATGTCGTTCGATCCGATCCTGTTGCGTCCGGTGGACGAGCTCGAACTCACGGTACGTTCCGCCAACTGCCTGAAGGCCGAGAACATCTACTACATCGGCGACCTGATCCAGCGCACGGAAAACGAGCTGCTCAAGACACCGAACCTGGGCCGCAAGTCGCTCAACGAAATCAAGGAAGTCCTGGCTTCCCGCGGCCTGACACTGGGCATGAAGCTGGAAAGCTGGCCGCCCGCAGGCATGGACAAGCGCTGAGTTAGAATCCATACCCCCTCAAAAGCGGGGAAGTGCCTCGGACAGTACCTGATACGGCTGTCCGATTTTTAATAGAGAAGGAAAGCACTATGCGACACGGACACGGACTCCGTAAACTGAACCGCACCAGCGAGCACCGCCTCGCCATGCTGCGCAACATGATGAATTCGCTCATCGAGCACGAGGTCATCAAGACCACCTTGCCCAAGGCCAAGGAACTGCGCCGCGTGGTGGAGCCCATGATCACCCTGGCCAAGGAAGCCACGCTGGCCAACCGCCGCCTCGCGTTCGACCGCCTGCGCGACCGTGACAGCGTGACCAAGCTGTTCAACGTGCTCGGCCCGCGCTTCAAGGCGCGCCCGGGCGGCTACACCCGCATCCTGAAGATGGGCTTCCGCGTTGGCGACAACGCACCGATGGCCCTGGTTGAGTTGCTGGACCGCCCTGAAGTCGAAGAAGTCACGGCTTCCGACGCAGAGGCTGCAAATTAAGCTATAATCTAAATCTTGCCGCGCGGTGGAGCAGCCTGGTAGCTCGTTGGGCTCATAACCCAAAGGTCGCAAGTTCAAATCTTGCCCGCGCAACCACTAGATGAGACCGGTCCCCGCCCAGCGGCTACGAGTAGTAGCTGCTGGGCGGGGCTCTTCATTCTGGCCCAGGTGTCGCCTGGGGGCTGCACAAGTTCGACACTTCCTGAATGTAATTGTTTGATCCCAAGCCGGCAGAGCCGGAACCAAACAGGTTGGAAATGCGAACGCAACCTTACCCCCTCGGTCGTACGCAAGAGTTTTGGTACGTTCCACCGATTCGCGCCCACTTGCACCTGTTCCTGGCAAGGCCAGGAAATGTTGTAACCCATTGGGTCGTAAGGCAATGTGCCTATCGCGTCATCGACGCGAAATGTACTTTCGTACATCGGGAATCTTCGCACAATCTGTCAAGACTTGGCCGCTTAGGTTAACAGGGGTTCTGAACCTGCCGCCTTCCCCTGCCAAGGAAGAAGTGGCAGGCCGTGCAGGGTTGGCAGACCGGAACAAGGAACCGACACCCCCTTGCGGGAGTCCCCACACGGCCCGCCGAAAAGCGTGCGTGTGCTGCGCAAATTAAAAAGCCGCGAACCAATGACCCTGGAAACGGCAGGTGCATAGCGCTCTCACCCACGAGGTGAACGCGATCAAAGCCGGCAACGCTCGATTTCATGCGGCCTGCAAGGGATACAAAGCGGTCAACTGCCGTTTCCAGGTGACAGCAGGGAGGATGGAAATCACTCGCTGCGTGCCACCTCCACCAGGCAGTCGTAGAACGTCGGCGCGCGGCCCAGGTCGGTCAGGGCCTGGCTGGTCAGTTCGTTGACGTTGGTGCCGTTCGCGCCGAACTTGCGCCACCAGATGCCCAGGCCGTGCACCACGCCCGCGCGGGCGCGCGGCGATACCGCCGCGCGGCAGCGGTAAACGCCCCGTGCGTTGAACACCCGCACCATGTCGCCGTCGCCGATGCCGCGCGCCTGGGCGTCGGCGGCATGGATCTCGAGCAGTGGCTCGCCCTCGGCATCGCGCAGGCTCTTCACGTTCACGAAGCTGGAGTTGAGGAAATTGCGCGCCGGCGGCGAGATCATGGCCAGCGGGTAGTCCGCCGAACTGCCGGGCGCTTCGAAGTTGGGCAGGTAGCCGGGCAAACCGTCCAGGCCCTGGGCCGCCAGCCGCGCGCTGTAGAACTCGCAGCGGCCCGAGGGCGTGGCGAAGCCGCCCTCGGCGAACGGCGCTGCGGGCAGCGCCAGCGTGGCGAAGCCGTGGTCGAGCAGGTGCTGGAAGTCCACCGCGCTGCCATACGCCTGGCGGCACAGCGCCTCGTCGTCGTCCTGGAAGCATGGCTCGTCGAAGCCCATGCGCGCGGCCAGCGCGCGGAAGATCGCCGCGTTGGAGCGCGCCTGCCCCACGGGCGCGATGGCCGGGCGGTTCAGCAGCACGTCGGTGTGGCCGTAGGCGGCGTGCACGTCCCAGTGCTCGAGCTGCGTTGTCGCGGGCAGCACGTAGTCGGCATAGTCGGCGGTGTCGGTCATGAAGTGCTCGAGGACGACGGTGAACAGGTCCTCGCGTGCCAGCCCGCGCGCCACCTTGGCCGACTCGGGCGCCACGGCCAGCGGGTTGCTGTTGTAGACCACCAGCGCCTCGATGCGCGGGCCGGCCTCCACCGACGCCTCGTGCAGCAACGCGTCGCCGATGGTGCTCATGTTGACGGTGCGCGGCCTGCGGTCCGCCAGCAGGTCGGGGCGCTGCAATGCGGTCCGCTGCACCGGGAACGCGCCCGAGGCGCTGAGCAGCAGGCCGCCCGCGCGGTGCCGCCAGGCGCCCGTGAGCGCGGGCAGGCAGGCGATGGCGCGCACCGCGTTGCCGCCGCCGCGCGTGCGTTGCACGCCGTAGTTCAGGCGGATGGCGGCGGGCCGCGTCGTGCCCCAGTCGCGCGCCAGGCGGCGTATCTGCTGCGCGTCGATGCCGCAGATGGCTGCGGCACGCTCCGGGCTCCACTGCAGCGCGCGTTCGCGCAGAGCCTCCCAGCCCAGGGTATACCGGGCGATGTAATCGTGGTCCAGCCAGTCGTGCACGATCAGTTCGTGCATCAGCGCCAGCGCCAGCGCGGCGTCGGTGCCGGGCAGCAGGGCGATGTGCTCGTGGCATTTCTCCGCCGTCTCGCTGCGGCGCGGGTCGATGCAGACCAGCCGCGCGCCGTCGCGCTTGGCCTGCAGCGCGTGGCGCCAGAAATGCAGGTTGCTGCCGATGGAGTTGCTGCCCCAGATGAGGATGAGCTTGGCCTCGCAGAAGAACTCCACGCGCATGCCGAGCTTGCCGCCCAGCGTCTGCGTGAGCGCTTCGCCGCCCGCAGACGAACAGATCGTGCGGTCCAGCAGCGACGCACCCAGGCGGTGGAAGAAGCGCCGGTCCATGCTCTCGCCCTGCACCAGCCCCATGGTGCCGGCGTAGCTGTAGGGCTGGATGGCCTGCGCATCGCGCGCCGCAATGGCGCCCAGGCGGCGCGCGATGTCGTCGAGTGCCTCGTCCCACGCCACGGGCTCGAACCGGCCCGCACCTTTGGGGCCCACGCGGCGCAGGGGCTGCAGCACGCGCTCGGGGTGGTAGGTGCGCTCGGTGTAGCGCGACACTTTCGCGCACAGCACGCCCGCCGTATGGGCATGGTCGGGGTTGCCCTGCACCTTCACGGCCACGCCGTTGTCCACGGTGGTCAGCAGGGCGCAGGTATCGGGGCAGTCGTGCGGGCAGGCGCCGCGCACCTGCGTGGCGGCATGGGGGTTGGCGGCGGGCTGTTGCATGGCGAATTTGTGACAATGGGGCGCGGAACGCCCGTAAACTCATCGGCTGACGCGCAAAACCGCCGGTATGGACCTGGCGGATGCCCTGCGGCAACCAAGACGAGGATTTGACCATGGATGCGAAGGGAACGAGCCGGCGGCGCTTTGTCGCCCGTGCGGGAGGGGCTGCGCTGGTGGCCGGCTTTGGGCTGGCGCATGCGCAGAGCGAGAAGATCGTGCTGGGCCAGTCCGCGGCCTTCACGGGGCCTTCCGCGCAACTGGGCCTGCAGTTCAACGCGGGGGCCAGGCTCTACTTCGACCAGCTCAACGCCCAGGGCGGCGTGGGCCGCCGGCTGATCGAGATCGCCCGCCTCGACGACGGCTACGAGCCCGACCGCTGCGCCGAGAACACGCGCAAGTTCATCGCCGACGACGTGTTCGCGCTGTTCGGCTACATCGGCACCCCCACCACGCTGGCGGCGCTGCCGCTGCTCACGCAGGCGCGCATCCCGCTGCTGGCGCCGTTCACCGGCGCCATGGCGCTGCGCGAGCCGTTCAACCGCAACGTGTTCCACGTGCGCGCCTCGTACAACGACGAGACCGCGCTCATCGTCAGGCAACTCACCGGCCTGGGCATCACGCGCATCGGCGTGTTCCACCAGAACGACTCCTACGGCAAGGCCGGGCTCGACGGCGTGACGCTGGCGCTGGCGGCGCAGAACCTCAAGCCCGCGGGCCAGGCCACGGTGGAGCGCAACAGCAACGACGTGGCCGCTGCCGTCAAGACGCTGGTGGCCGCGCAGCTGCAGGCCATCGTGCTGGTCAGCACCTACGGCTCCTGCGCGGCGTTCATCCGGGCGGCGCGTGCCGCGGGCTATGGCGGCACGTTCTACAACGTCTCCTTCGTCGGCACGCAGGCGCTGGCAGACGCGCTGGGCAAGGACGGCGCGGGCGTGGTGGTGTCGCAGGTCGTGCCATCGCCCTACCAGCCGTCCAAGCCGATCACGCGCGAGTTCCTCGACGCCATCCGGAAAGGCGGCGGCGCGGTGCAGCCCAACTATTCGAGCCTGGAGGGCTACATCGCCGCCCGCGTGTGCGCCGAAGGGCTGCGCCAGGCCGGCGACAAGCCCACGCGCGAGGGCTTCGTGCGCGGGCTGGAGGCGATCAGCCCGCAGCACCTGCCGGGCTTTCCCATCACCTACGGCAGCGCCAACCACGCGGGCTCGAAGTTCGTGGAAATCTCGATGCTGACCGGCGACGGCGGCGTGCGCACCTGACTATTGCAGCCGCTCGCTCGCGGCCAGCCCGCGCAGGAACGCCTCGCAGCGCGCGAGCTGCTCCAGGCTCACGTACTCGTCGGGCTGGTGGGCCTGGGCGATGCTGCCGGGGCCGCAGACCACGGTGGGGATGCCCGCGCTCTTGAACAGGCCGGCCTCGGTGCCGAAGGCCACGAGCGTGGTGCGCCGTGCGTGCTCGTGCTGGCCCGCCAGGCGTTGCGCCAGGCGCGTCACGGCGTCGTCGGCGGAGCCCAGGAAGGCCGGCACCTCGCAGATCGTCTCGAACGTGAATCCGGCCTCTGGCGCTACTTTTTTCATAGCTGCTGCCGCAATATCTGCGTGCGCTAGCACCTCTTTTTGCATGGAAATCGCATCCGCCGTGGGCAGGTTGCGGAATTCGTAGCGGAACACCGCGTCGCGCGGCACCACGTTGTCGGCGATGCCGCCGTGGAACTGGCCCACGCTGGCGGTTGAGAATGGCACGTCGAAGCCGGCGTAGCGCGGCTCGTCGCGCTCGAAGCCCTCGGCCATGTCGCGCAGCTTGCAGACCATGCGGGCGGCCATCTCGATGGCGTTGACCGACTGTGGCGTGAGCGACGAATGCGCCTCCCTGCCGCGCACGCAGCACTGGTAGCGGTACACGCCCTTGTGCGCGATGGCCGGCACCATGCCGGTCGGCTCGCCCACGATGCAGGCCAGCGGCGCGATGCCCGCGTCGTGCAGGTCGGCGATCAGCTCGCGCACGCCGAAGCAGCCCACCTCCTCGTCGTAGCTGAAGGCCAGGTGCACCGCGAACGGCGCGCGGCTGTCCAGGAAATCCTGCGCATGGGCCAGCGCCAGCGCGATGAAGCTCTTCATGTCGGCGCTGCCGCGCCCGTAGAGGCTCGGGCCCTCGGGGCCGTCGCGCACTTCGGGCGCCAGCGGGTCGCTGCTCCAGGCCTGGCCGTCCCAGGGCACGGTGTCGGTGTGGCCGGAAAGGATCACGCCTGCCGGCTTGCCTTCGCCGAGCGTGGCGAACAGATTGGCCTTGGCGCGGTCGGCGCTGAAGGTGATGCGACTGGCCACGCCCAGGCGCTGCAGTTCGTCGCGCACGAAGTGGATCAGCTCCAGGTTGGAGCGGCTGCTGACGGTGTTCATGCGCACCAGGGTCTGGGCGAGTTCGAGCGAGCGTGTGGAAACCATGCCCCGCATTGTGGGCGATGCGCGCGGCAGTCAGTCAGTCTAGACTGGCAAGCCAAGGAATGCCGCCATGAAGCTCATCGACTCCATCGTCACCCAGGCCGCCGGCATCGCCGCGCTGCGCCGGGACATCCACGCGCACCCGGAACTCTCCTTCGAGGAGGCGCGCACCGCCAACCTCGTGGCCGCGCGGCTCGGCGCATGGGGCATCCCCGTGCACCGCGGCATGGGCACCACCGGCGTGGTCGGGATCGTGAAGGGCAACGGCACCAGCTCCCGCGAAGCCGGGCAAAACGGCGCGCGACCGCGCGCCATCGGTCTGCGCGCCGACATGGACGCGCTGCCCATGCAGGAGTCCAACGCCTTCGCCCACGCCAGCCGCCACGCGGGCAAGATGCACGCCTGCGGCCACGACGGCCACACGGCCATGCTGCTGGCCGCGGCCCAGCACCTGGCGCGGCACCGCGATTTCGACGGCACGGTCTACCTGATCTTCCAGCCGGCGGAGGAGGGCGGGGGCGGCGCGCGCGAGATGATCCGCGACGGCCTGTTCGAGCAGTTCCCCATGGAGGCCGTGTTCGGCATGCACAACTGGCCCGGCCTGCCCGCCGGCAGTTTCGCCGTGTCGCCGGGGCCGGTCATGGCCTCCACGAGCGAGTTCAAGATCACCGTCCGCGGCAGGGGCGGCCACGCGGCCATGCCGCACCTGGCGCTGGACCCGGTGCCCGTGGCCTGCCAGATGGTGCAGGCGTTCCAGACCATCATCAGCCGCAGCAAGAAGCCCATCGACGCGGGCGTCATCTCCGTCACCATGGTCCACGCGGGCGAGGCTACCAACGTGGTGCCCGACACCTGCGAGCTGCAGGGCACGGTGCGCACCTTCAGCGTCGAAGTGCTCGACCTGATCGAGCGACGCATGCGCGAGATCGCCGAGCACACCTGCGCCGCGTTCGGCATGGGCTGCGATTTCGCGTTCGAGCGCAACTACCCGCCCACCGTCAACACCCCGGACGAGGCGGAGTTCGCGCGCCGCGTCATGGCCTCCATCGTGGGCGAGGAGCGGGTGCTGGCGCAGGAGCCCTCGATGGGCGCGGAGGACTTCGCCTACATGCTGCAAGCCAAGCCCGGCGCCTACTGCTTCATCGCCAACGGCGACGGCGGCCACCGCGGCATGGGCCACGGCGCCGGCCCCTGCACGCTGCACAACCCGAGCTACGATTTCAACGACGACCTGATTCCGCTGGGCGCCACCTACTGGGTGCGGCTGGCGCAGCAATGGCTGGGCCAGCCCCGGCCCTGAACACAACGAGGAGCCAACCCCCATGTCCGACCTGAACGTCGCCTTCGAGGCCGCCGTCGCCAATTCCAAGCTGCTCGACGAGCGCCCCGACAACCCCACGCTGCTGAAGATCTACGCGCTCTACAAGCAGGCCGTGCAGGGCGATGTGCAGGGCGAGCGCCCCGGCTTCACCGACGTGGTGGGTCGCGCCAAGTGGGATGCCTGGAACAAGCTCAAGGGCACGGCGGGCGACGCGGCCCGGCAGCAGTACATCGACCTCATCGAGTCGCTGCGCTAATGCAGTGTTCAACGCCAAGCAGCACATAAAACCGCGCCTTTTGCCGCATGGCGGCGCTGCAAATCCTCGCGATAGCGACGGCTATCGCTGTGGTTTGCGCCTTGCCCTGCGCCAAAACGCATCGCTTTTATCCTGGAAACGGCAGTTGGATGCGCCTGCCGGTGCCGTGATCGGGGTGCCAGGCAAGGCGCGACGACGCGGCGGGCTACTGCCCGCAAGGAGGAGCAACGCCGCATGGCGCGCCGAGCGCGGTGCTGGCAGGTGCATAGCGCTCTCACCCACGAGGCGAACCCCATCGAAGCCGTCAACGCTCGATTTCATGCGGCCTGGCAAGGGATGCGAAGCGGTCAACTGCCGTTTCTAGGTTTATTGGTGCCGCCAAGCATCGAACACTGCACTAGCCGGCGGCGGCGCCATGAGCGCATCGAGCGCCGCGTGGCGTTCGTCCCTGGGCTGCCTGGCCAGCGCGCGCACCGCCGCGTAGAAGCGCGGCCAGTCCGAGCCTTCCCGCGCGAACAGCGCCTCGAACGCGGGCACCAGGTCGTCGTAGGCGGCCAGCGCGCCGAAGGCCGCGTTGTTGGCGCGCGCCACCCAGGTGTCGTAGCCCGCCAGCGCCGCGGCGTCCGCGCCGCCCTGCATGCCGGGCTCGGTCAGCCAGCGCTCGCGCAGGGCTGCGTAGCGCTCGCGGAACGTCTGCATTGCTTCGTTTTTCATAGCTGCTACCGCAGGTATATCAAGCGCTGGAGCCGTTTTTTGTTCATAAATATGCACCAGCCGCACGCGCGTCTCGCGCGTCAGCGCACGGAACGCGGCGCGGCGCGTCTGCGCCCGCGCCGACGCCTCGCGCGCCGTCGCGCTGGCCTGCGTGTCCAGCCAGCGCTGCCCGCCGATGCGCTCCACCGCCGTGGCGAACGATTCGTTGAACACCGTATCGCCGCTGGCATACACCACCTGGTGCGCCATCTCGTGGAACAACAGGCGCACGAAATCGCCCTCGGGATAGCCGACGAAGGTGTTGAGCAGCGGGTCGCCGCCGGCCCAGTTCATCCAGCCCAGCGTGGAATAGGCGGGCACGCCGTAGACGCTGGTCTCCAGCCCCTGCGCGGCCAGGCTTGCGGCCTCGGCGCGGGCGCCGTCCTCGTCGAAGTAGCCGCGATAGCCGATGCAGCCCGTGACCGGGAAGCACCAGGTGTGCAGCGTGAGCGACAGCGGTGGGGCGGCCACCACGTTCCACACGGCGGCGCGGCGGCCCAGGTCGGCGTAGCGGTGGTAGCTGGCGTTGTCGGGCAGGCCCAACTCGGCCACGGCGAAGGCCCGGGCACGCTGCGCCAGCTCCAGCCGCGCGCGCAGCGCCGCGGGGGTGTCGGGGCGGGCGATCCAGTCCTCCACGGGCCGCGCCGCGCCCATCAGTTGCAGGTGGCCGCGCACCGACTGCGCGTAGTAGCCCAGGTCGGCGCAGCCCGGCAGTGCAACGGCGGCGGCCAGCAGGGCCAGGGCGCGCAGCAGCCGGGGAGGGTTGCGGTGGGTCATGCAGAAAACTACGTACCGGTGTAAGGTTCGGCCTTGGATTCTGGCGGCCCCCCATGGTTCATGGCCGCCAGCACGACGAGGAAAGCATGCAATGTCGATGATGCAGGAAAGAATCGCGCAGCGCCTGGCCGAGCTACCGGTTCCCGTGGTGCTGCAACTGCCTTCGGGCGAACGGGTGGGGCCTGCCAACGCGGCGGTGGCCCTGATCTTCAAGGACGCGATGGCCCTGGCCACGCTGGCCACCGGGCAGATAGGCGCCCTGGGCGAAGCCATCGTCGAAGGCCGCGTGCGGTTCGAGGGCCGCATCCGCGACCTCATGGCCGCGGCCGTCGGCCTGCTGCCGGGCGACCCGGTGCAGACGCAGAGCAATACCGGCTGGTGGGCGCGCACGCTGCGCCGTGCCAGGTCGCTGGCCACGCATACCATCGAGCGCGACGCGAAGCAGATCCAGTTCCACTACGACGTCTCCGACGCCTTCTACGCCCTGTGGTTGGACCCGCGCCGCGTGTATTCGTGCGCCTACTACCGCGAGCCGGGCATGACGCTCGCGCAGGCGCAGGAGGCCAAGCTCGACCACATCTGCAGGAAGCTCATGCTCCAGCCCGGCGAGCGCTTCCTCGACATCGGCTCGGGCTGGGGCGGCCTGCTGCTGTGGGCCGCCGAGCACTACGGCGTGGATGCCACGGGCATCACGCTGTCGAAGAACCAGCACGCCCATGTGCAGCGGCTCATCGAGGAGCGCGGCCTGACGGGGCGGGTGCGCGTGGAGCTGCGCGACTACCGGCAGCTCGAAGTGCCCGAGCCGTTCGACAAGGTGGCCTCGGTGGGCATGTTCGAGCACGTGGGGCGCGCCAACATGGTGGCCTACTTCAAGACCGTGCGGCATCTGCTGCGCCCCGGCGGGCTGGTGATGAACCACGGCATCACCTCGGGCGGGCTCGACAACGCCCAGCTCGGTGCCGGCATGGGCGATTTCATCGAGAAGTACATCTTCCCCGGCGGCGAGCTGGAGCATGTGAGCACCGTGCTGCACGACATGAGCGCCGCGGGCCTGGAGATGGTGGACGCCGAGAACCTGCGCCCGCACTACGCCCGCACGCTCTGGGCCTGGTCCGACACGCTGGAGGCGCGGCTCGACGAGGCGCGCGCCGTGCTGTCCGCCAATGGCGGGCCCGAGCGCGCCGAGCGCGTGCTGCAGGCCTACCGCCTGTACCTGGCGGGCTGCGCCATGAGCTTCGAGCGCGGCTGGATATCGCTGCACCAACTGCTGGCCACCCGCCCCGACGGCAGCATGGAAAGCGGCGGCCTGCGCGGCGCACAATCGGTGTACCCGTTCAACCGCGGCTACATCTACGACAAGCAGGAGGCATGAACATGCTGTTCAAGTTCAAATCCCAGGCCGTTGCCGACGTCATCATGCTCGACGCCGATGGCCGCGAGATGCTGAAGATCATCGGCAAGGAGCCCAGCCCCACGGGCATCGTCACCGTGGCGCAGGTGCCCGCGGCCATCGCGGCCATCGAGGCCGCCGTGGTGCGCGACGAGGCCCGCCCGCCCGACGCGGACGACGACGCGCAGGGCGAGGAAGACGACGAGCGCTCCAACGGCATCCGCCTGCGCCAGCGCGCCGTGCCTTTCATCGACCTGCTGCGCCGCAGCGCGGCGGCGGGCAAAGACGTGGTCTGGGGCGTCTGATCACGCTGAAAACCGCAGTTGCGCCAACCGGAAAACTGAAGAAGCCGCAATATCCATGCGGGTTTCCCAAGACTGCAGAGCCGTTCCAAATGGGCGAGTCTGGAAGGCATGGGAACTCAATGCGTGACAGGCACTTGCTCGAATTTTGGGGATGCAACTGCCGTTTTCAGTGAAAAAAGGGGCGCAAAAAAGCCGCCCGGCCCGCAGGCGAGGCGGCTTGCGCGGGGGCGATGCGGCAGTCAGTCGGCGTACACGCCTGCGGCCTTGATGACCGGGCCCCACTTGGCGATCTCGGCCTCGACGAAGGCCTTGTGCTCCGCGGGCTCGATGCGCTTGTCGCTGGCCACCACGGCTCCCAGGTCTTCCTCGCGCTTGATGAAGGCCGGGTCCTTGAGCGCGGCCTTGAGCGCGTTGTTGAGCTTGTGCAGCACGTCGGGCGGCGTGCCCTTGGGCGCGTACAGGCCGTGCCAGATCGTCACTTCGAAGCCCTTGAGGCCCGCTTCGTCGAGCGTGGGCAGGTCCGACAGGCCCGGCGTGGTCAGGCGCTTGCGCGTGGTCACGCCAAAGGCCTTGACCTTCTTGCCGTCGATCTGCGCCTTGGTGTTGGTGGTCTGGTCGCACAGCAGGTCGATCTGGCCGCCGATCAGGTCGGTGATGGCCGGCGCCGTGCCCTTGTACGGCACGGTCTGCATCTCGGTCTTGAGCGCGCTCTGGAACAGCAGGCCGCACAGGTGCGAGGCGGCGCCCAGGCCGGCGTTGCCGAGGTTGACCTTGCCCTTGTTGGCGTCGATCCAGGCCGCCAGTTCCTTGTAGTTGTTGGCGGGCAGGCTGGGTTTGCCGATCAGCGTCATGGGCACGTCGTTGATGATGCCCAGGTATTCGAAGTCGGTCTCGATCTTGAACGGCAGCTTGCGGTACAGCGCGGGCATGGTGGCCATGCCGATGTGGTTGACCAGCAGCGTATAGCCGTCGGGCGCGGCGCGCGCCACCTTGGCGGTGCCGATGGAGCTGCCCGCGCCCGCAGCGTTGTCGATGATGACGCTCTGGCCCAGCGGCTTTTCGAGCGCCTGGGCCAGGTCGCGCGCCACCTTGTCGGTGGGGCCGCCGGCGGCGAAGGGCACGACGATGGTGATGGGCTTTTCCTTGGGGAAGTCGGCGGCATGCGCGCCGAGCGCGGCCAGGGCGGCGGCAGCGGCTATCAGTAGTTTCTTCATTGCGATGGCTCCTCTTGGGGTGAAGGGACGATGCTAGTGGCGGCCAGGGCCGTCGGCATCAAGGTAACTATCTAGTATTCAACGCGAAGCAGCCCATAAAACCGCGCCTTTTGCCGCATGGCGGCGTTGCAAATCCTCGCGATAGCGACGGCTATCGAACACTGCGCTAGCGATAGCTGCGCACGTCCTCGATCACCTTGCCGTCGTTGGGCAGGCTGCCCGGCGGCAGCAGTTCCACCTCGCAGCGCAGCTTGGTCACCTCGCGCACGGCATCGGCGATGCGGGCGGCCAGGCCCTCCTGCGGGTCGGCTTCCACGCGCAGCGCCATGCGGTCGTCGGCCATTTCGCCGCTGACGACCAGGCGTGCACGCTGCACCTGCGGGAAGCGCTTGACCACGCTGGCGATCTGGCCGGGGTGCACGAACATGCCGCGCACCTTGGTGGTCTGGTCGGCGCGCCCCATCCAGCCCTTGATGCGGGTGTTGGTGCGGCCCGTGGGGCACTGGCCGGGCAGCACGGCAGAGAGGTCGCCGGTGCCAAAACGGATCAGCGGGTAGTCCGGGTTGAGCGTGGTCACCACCAGTTCGCCCACTTCGCCTTCGGGCAGCGGGTCGCCGGTGCCGGGGCGCACGATTTCGACGATCACGCCTTCGTCGAGCACCAGGCCTTCGCGGGCCGTGGTTTCATAGCCGATCAGGCCCAGGTCGGCCGTGCCGTAGCACTGGTAGCCCTGCACGCCGCGCGCGGCCAGCCAGTCGCGCAGCGACGGCGGAAAGGCCTCGCCCGACACCAGCGCCTTGGTGACGCTGGGCAGGGCAATGCCTTGTTCATGGGCCTTGTCCAGGATGATCTTGAGAAAGCTGGGGGTGCCGATGTAGCCGGCCGGGCGCAGCTCGGCCATGGCCTGCACCTGCTGCTCGGTCTGGCCGGTGCCGCCGGGAAACACCGTGCAGCCCAGCGCATGGGCACCCGTTTCCATCATGGAGCCGGCAGGCACGAAGTGGTAGCTGAAGCTGTTGTGGGCCAGCTCGCCGGCGCGAAAGCCGGCGGCGTACAAGGCGCGCGCCATGCGCCAGTAGTCGCGGCGCGGGCCCTCGGGCTCGTAGAGGGGGCCGGGGCTGCAGAACACGCGCGGCATGGCGGCGCCGAAGCCGATGGTGGCAAAACCGCCAAACACGTTGTCGGCGCGCCCGGCCTGCTGGCGCTCCAGCAGCTCGTGCTTGCGCGTGACGGGCAGGCGCGCCAGCGCGGCGCGGCTGGTGATGGTGGCGGCGTCCACGCCTGCCAGAATGCCCGCGAAGGCGGGGCTGGCCTGCTGGGCGTGGGCGATCTGCCGGGGCAGGGCCGCCATCAGGGCGGCTTCGCGCTCGGCGGGGGCGCGGGTTTCCAGGGCGTCGTAGAACATGCTCATGCCTGGGGCTCCTGTGGGTTTGGGTTTAGGGGTAAAAATGGCTGATAGCGCAGAAGGTATAAGCGCTTGCAGCTATTAAAATAGTAGCAATCAGGCCAGCCAGCGCTTGCGCCGCTTGTAGCTCTTGACGTCCTTGAAGCTCTTGCGCTCGCCGCCGCCGACGCCCAGGTAGAACTCCTTGACGTCCTCGTTGTTGGCGAGATCGGCAGCGGCGCCGTCCATCACCACGCGGCCGCTTTCCATGATGTAGCCGTAGTCGGCGTATTTCAGGGCCATGTTGGTGTTCTGCTCGGCCAGCAGGAAGGTGGTGCCTTCCTTGGCGTTGAGGTCCTTGACGATGTTGAACACCTCTTCGACGATCTGCGGCGCCAGGCCCATCGAGGGCTCGTCGAGCAGGATGATGCTGGGGTTGGCCATGAGTGCGCGGCCGATGGCGCACATCTGCTGCTCGCCGCCCGAGGTGTAGGCCGCCTGGCTGGTGCGGCGCGTCTTCAGGCGCGGAAAATAGTTGTAGACCTTGTCCAGGTTGGCGGCCACCTCGCCTTTGTCCTTGCGGGTGTAGGCGCCGGTGAGCAGGTTTTCTTCGATGGTCAGGTGGGCAAAGCAGTGGCGGCCTTCCATGACCTGCACCACGCCGCGCTTGACCATGTCGGACGGCGTGAGGTTCTGGATGGGCTCGCCGCGCAGCACGATGCTGCCCTTGGTGACCTCGCCGCGCTCGCCCTTGAGCAGGTTGGAGATGGCGCGCAGCGTGGTGGTCTTGCCCGCGCCGTTGCCGCCCAGCAGGGCGACGATGCCCTTTTCGTGCAGCTGCAGCGACACGCCCTTGAGCACCAGAATCACATGGTTGTAGATGACTTCGATGCCGTTGACCACGAGCACGGGCGGGGCGGAGTTGGGGGCGGTTCGGGTGTCGGTCATGGTTTCACCGTTGGTCATCAAAAATAATAGCTGCCCGCGCAGAACCCATAAGGGTTTGAGCCGTATTTGGCATGGATTCAACGCGGGGATTCCCGGGGGCGGGTCAGTTGCAGGAGCGAACCTTGATGTTCTTTTCCTTGGCGTATTTCTCGGCGTATTCCTTGACCAGCGGGTCGATCAGCGACTTGTCGCCCTGGTACCAGTCGGAGACGACGTTCCACTTGGTTCCGTCCCACTGCGCAATGCGTGCCCAGTCGGTGCCCATGTGGTTCCCGCAACTGGTCTTGACGGGGCGCAGCATCTTGCCGAAGCCCAGCTCGTTCAGGCGCTCTTGCGTGAGGTCGAGGTTTTCCAGGCCCCAGCGCACCTGCTCGGGTGTCATGGGCTTGCCCTTGCCAAATTTTTCCTGCGCGGCGCGGATGCTCTCGACCTGCAGCATGGAGATCACCATGCCGCGCGTGTGGGCCAGGGCGCCCAGCTCCTTGGCGTCGCTGGCAGCGCCCTGGCCCTTGTCGTAGAGCAGGGCCTTGACTTCGTCGTGCACCTTGTCGTGCTCGGCGGTGTTGTGGATGGTGACGGTGTTGTAGCCCTTGGCGCCGCTGATGCCCGTCACGTCATGGTCGGAGCCGCCCCACCAGATGGCGTACATCTTCTCGCGCGGAAAACCGGTGGCCTGCGCCTCGCGGATGGCGGTGGGCGTCATCACGCCGGCGGACCACAGGATCACGTAGTCGGGGCGGTTCTGGCGCACCTGCAGCCAGGTGGCCTTCTGCTCCACCCCAGGCGCGGTGACGGGCAGCAGCGACAGCGCAAAGCCTTCTTTTTCGGCACGCTTTTGCAGCAGCGGAATGGGTTCCTTGCCGTAGGGCGAGTCGTGATAGACCAGCGTGATCTTCTTGCCCTTGAGGCTGCCTTTTTCCTTCTTCAGGATGTCCTGGACGATGGAGTCGGCCGCCGTCCAGTAGGTGCCCAGCAGCGGGAAGTTCCACTCGAACACCTTGCCATCGACCGACTGCGACAGGCCGTAGCCCGGTGTGACGACGGGGATTTTGTCGATGGGCGCTTTTTCTGACACGGCAAAGGTGATGCCCGTGGACTGGGGGTCAAAGCCCACGGCACCGACGCCCTTGCCCTTGAGGCGCTCGTAGCATTCCACCCCGCGGCTGGTTTCGTAGGCGGTTTCGCATTCCTCATAGACCAGCTTGACGCCGTTGATGCCGCCCTTGGCGTTGACCAGCTTGAGGTAGTCCAGCTTGCCGTCCGCCCATGGAATGCCCAGCGGGGCAAACTGGCCGGTGCGGTAGGACAGCAGCGGAATGAATTGCTCCGGGGCTTGCGCGGATGCACTGCCGGCAAAGCCCATGCCCGCAAAGGCGAGGGCGGCGGCTACGGTCATGCGGTTGAGCTTCATGCTTGTCTCCTTGTAGTGGCGTGGAAGTGGAATACAGCGGGGATACAGCGGGGCACATGACCCGCGCGGTGCTGCGCGCAGGCCATGTCTTTTTTGCTTACTTGCAGTCGGTGCGGCGGGCAAGCTTCTTGTCGGCCAGGTACTTGTCGCCATGCTCCTTGATGAGGGGGTCCAGCACCGCCTTGTCGGCCTGGTACCAGTCGGAGGTGTATTTCCAGTTCTTGCCGTCCCAGGCATACACGCGCCCGCTGCTGGAGCCCATGTGGTTGGCGCAACTGGTGGCAAAGGGCTGCATCACGCCCTCAAAGCCCAGCTCCTTGAGGCGCTTGGCGTCGAGCTTGAGGTTTTCCATGCCCCAGCGCACCTGCTCGCCGGTCATGACCTTGCCCTTGCCGAACTTTTCCTGCGCGGTGCGCACGGCCTCGACGGCCAGCATCTGGGTGATGACGCCATGCATGTAGAGCACGTCGCCCACTTCGTCCCGCGGGCCGGTGCCTTGCTTGGCGTCGTGCACCAGCGTGAGGATGTCCTGCATCACCTTGGATTGGGTGCCGGGTGTGTACAGCGACAGCCCGTTGAAGCCCTTGGCGCTGTCGCCCAGGTCACGCACGGCCGGCTCGCTGCCGCCCCACCAGATGCTGTACATCTTCTCGCGCGGGAAGCCGGTGGCATGCGCCTCCTTCAGCGCGGCGCTGTTCATCACGCCCCAGCCCCACAGCAGCAGGTAGTCGGGGCGGCTCTGGCGCACTTGCAGCCAGGTGGACTTTTGCTCCACGCCGGGCGCCGTCACGGGCATCAGCTGCAGGGTAAAGCCGTGCATCTGCGCGCGCTTTTCCAGCAGCGGAATGGCGTCCTTGCCGTAGGGGCTGTCGTGATAGACGTAGGCAATCTTCTTGCCCTTGAGCTTGTCCAGGCCGCCCGCCTGCTTGCCCAGGTGCTGGATCAGGATGTCCGCGCCCATCCAGTAGGTGCCCAGGAAGGGGAAGTTCCACGGAAAGGCGTTGCCGTCCTGCGAGATCGACAGTCCATAGCCCTGCGTCATCAGCGGGATTTTGTCCACGGCGGTTTTTTCGGTCAGCGCGAAGGTGATGCCGGTGGCCAGCGGGTCCACCACGGCCACACCGGGACGGTTTTTCAGGCGCTCGTAGCACTCCACGCCGCGGTCGGTGGCGTAGGCGGTTTCGCATTCCTCGTAGGTGAGCTTGACGCCGTTGATGCCGCCGTCGCGCGCGTTGATGAGCTTGATGTAGTCCACCTTGCCGTTGGACCATGGAATGCCGTATGCGGAATAGGCGCCCGTGCGGTAGGTCAGCTGCGGAAAGAACTGCTCGCTGGCCTGCGCGCTGGCGCTGGACACAAAGCCCGCGCCCGCGGCAGCCATTGCGGCGGCAAGCGCCAGATGGGTGATCTTCTTCATGGGAGTCTCCTTGGTTCCAAACAAACAAAATGGGGCTGAGTCCAGTTGGCCTTTGGCCCCTGCAAATAAAGCGTTTGAAGCTATTGTTGTGATAGCAAAATGGTGGCTGACAGGATCAGTGCGGGAAGGGCCACACGCGCATCTTCTGCTTGCCGGTGGACCACAGCTTGGCAATGCCGTGCGGCTCGACGATCAGAAACCACACGATCAGCACGCCGAAGACGATCAACTCGGCATGCGAGATGCCCGCGGTGGAAATATGCATGCCGAACATGCCGGCGATGGCGGGCAGCAGCAGGTTCAGCACGATGGGCAGCACCACGATGAAGGCCGCGCCAAAGAAGCTGCCCATGATGGAGCCCAGCCCGCCGATGATGACCATGAACAGCAGCTTGAACGAGATGTCCGACGAGAACGCCGCCGGCTCCCAGGCGCCCAGGTGCACGAAGCCCCACAGCGCGCCGGCCACGCCGACGATGAACGAGCTGACGGCAAACGCCGAGAGCTTGGCGTACATGGGGCGGATGCCGATCACGCTGGCGGCCACGTCCATGTCGCGGATCGCCATCCACTCGCGGCCGATGGCGCTGCGCACCAGGTTCTTGGCCAGGATGGCGATGATCACCAGCAAGGTCAGGCAAAACAGGTACTTGGACTGCGGCGACTGGATTGGCATGCCGAACACCGCCAGGTCGCTCACCGACACCGAGCCCGAGGGCGAGTCGTTGGTGAACCACTTGATGCGCAGGAACATCCAGTCGCTGAAGAACTGCGCCGCCAGCGTGGCCATGGCCAGGTACAGGCCCTTGACGCGCAGGCTGGGCAGGCCGAACAAAATGCCGAACAAGGTGGCGCACAGGCCGCCCAGGATCAGCGCGGCAATCAGGGGCATGCCCGGCACGCGCGCCACGAAGTTGTAGGCGCCATAGGCACCCACCGCCATGAAGGCGCCCGAGCCCAGCGAGATCTGGCCGCAGTAGCCCACCAGGATGTTCATCCCCAGCGCGGCCAGCGACATGATGACCAGCGGCGTCAGGATGGCCAGGTAGAAATAGTCGGTGGCCAGCAGGGGCACCACGATGAAGGCCGCCGCAATCAGCAGCCAGATGGCCACCTTGTCCTGCAGGATGGGAAAGACCTGCTGGTCGGCACGGTAGCTGGTCTTGAACTGACCGTTTTCTCTGTAAAACATGGTGCTTTCTCTCTTTTACACGCGGTCAATGATCTTTTGGCTTCGGACACTGCGTGCCCTGCGCCGAAAAATCATTCTTTGCCTGGGCAAAATGCCCTCCGGGCAGATCGCGTTACACGCGATCAATGATTTTTTCTCCAAACAACCCCTGCGGCCTGAACAGCAGGAACGCCAGGGCCAGCACGTAGGCAAACCAGATTTCGATGCCGCCGCCCACGAAGGGGCCCAGGTACACCTCGGAGAGCTTCTCGCCCACGCCGATGATCAGGCCGCCGATGATGGCGCCGGGCACCGAAGTCAAACCGCCCAGAATGACCACCGGCAGGGCGCGCAGTGCTACGGTGGTGAGAGTGAACTGCACCCCCAGCTTGGAGCCCCAGATCATCCCGGCCACCAGGGCCACCACACCGGCCACGCACCATACGATCACCCAGATGCGGCTGAGCGGAATGCCGATGGACTGGGCCGCCTGGTGGTCGTCGGCCACGGCGCGCAGGGCCCGGCCGGTGCTGGTCTTCTGGAAGAACACCGACAGCGCAGCCACCAGCGCGGCGGCGATCAGGGCGGCAATCACGTCTTCCTGGTTGACCATCACGCCGCCCTCGAATACAGATTCGAGCACGAACACCGGGTCTTTGGGCATGCCCACGTCGATCTTGTAGATGTCGCTGCCAAACAGGGTCTGGCCCACGCCTTCGAGAAAATAGGTGATGCCCAGCGTGGCCATCAAGAGCGTGGTCGCGTCCTGGTTGACCAGGTGGCGCAGCACCAGCCGCTCGATGAACCAGGCGCAGATGAACATCACGCCCGCCGCCAGCACAAAGGCGGCGACGTTGGCGGCGATCTTGTTGTCTATGCCCGTCCACTGCGGAACCCATTCGGCAAAGCGGGCCATCGCCAGGGCGGCGAAAAGCACCATCGCCCCCTGGGCAAAATTGAAGACGCCCGAGGCCTTGAAAATCAGCACGAAACCCAGTGCCACCAGCGCGTAGAGCATGCCGGCCATCAGGCCGCCAAGCAGTGTTTCCAGAAAGAATGCCATCGAGAGTCTCCGGTGTTGCGTGGTGTGTCAGTGGCTGGTGCCCAGATAGGCGCGGACCACGTCTTCGTTGTTGCGCACCTCTTCAGGCTCGCCGTCGCCGATCTTCTTGCCGTAGTCGAGCACCACGACGCGGTCGCTGATGTCCATCACCACGCCCATGTCGTGCTCGATCAGCACGATGGTGCTGCCGAACTCGTCGTTCACGTCCAGGATGAAGCGGCACATGTCCTGCTTTTCCTCGACGTTCATGCCGGCCATGGGCTCGTCGAGCAGCAGCACCTGCGGCTCCATGGCCAGAGCCCGTCCCAGGTCCACGCGCTTTTGCAGGCCGTAGGGCAACTGGCCCACGGGGGTCTTGCGAAAGGCCTGGATTTCCAGAAAGTCGATGATGTGCTCGACGAATTCGCGGTGCGCAATCTCTTCGCGCTCGGCCGGGCCCCAGCGCAGCGCCTGCAGCAGCAGGTTGCTTTTGATCTTGAGGTTGCGCCCGGTCATGATGTTGTCGATCACGCTCATGCCCTTGAACAGCGCCAGGTTCTGGAAGGTGCGTGCCACGCCCATCTCGGCCACCTGACGGCTGTTCATGTGGCCAAAGGTCTGGCCGCGGAAGGTGATCGAGCCCTCTGACGGCGTGTACACGCCGTTGATGCAGTTGAGCATGGAGCTCTTGCCGGCGCCGTTGGGGCCGATGATGGAGCGGATCTCGTGCTCGCGCACGTTGAACGAGATGTCGGTCAGCGCATTGACGCCGCCAAAGCGCAGGCTGATGTTCCTGATGTCCAAAATGACATCGCCGATCTTTTTCTGTGTCATGGCTGTGCGTCCCGGTCAGGCTTTGGCAGGATAGGTTTTGGCGTCCACGATGGTCAGCGTGGCGCTGACGCTGCCGGTGCGGCCGTCCTCGAACTTGACCTGGGTCTCGATGAACTGCTCCTTCTTGTCCGAGTACAGCGCATCCACCAGCACGCCGTACTTTTGCGCGATGAAGCCGCGGCGCACCTTGCGGGTGCGGGTCAGTTCGTCGTCGTCGGGGTCCAGCTCCTTGTGCAGCACCAGAAAGCGCGCCACCTGGGTGCCCGCCATGCCGGGCTCGCCCGCCAGGTCGGCGTTGACCTGTGCAATGCAGTCGGCAATCAGCTCCAGCACCCTGGGCTTGGAGGCCAGGTCCACGTAGCCAGCGTAGGGCATGTTCTGGCGCTCGGCCCAGTTGCCCACGGCCTCGAAGTCGATGTTGATGAAAGCGCAGACCTTGTCGCGGTCGTGGCCGAAGCACACGGCCTCTTTGATGTACGGGAAGAACTTGAGCTTGTTCTCGATGTAGTTGGGCGCGAATATGGCGCCCGACAGGGTCTTGCCCACATCCTTGGCGCGGTCGATGATGCGCAGCTGGCCCGCGGCGTCGATCACGCCGGCGTCGCCGGTGTGAAACCAGCCCTCGGCGTCGATCACCTCGGCCGTGGCGTCGGGGCGCTTGTAATACTCCTTGAGCACCGGCGCGCCCTTGACCAGCACCTCGCCGTTGTCGGCAATCTTGAGCTGGATGCCGGGCGCTGCCTGGCCCACCGTGTTCAGGTTGACCTGGCCGTCGCGCTGCAGGCAGACGTAGGCGCAGGTTTCGGTCTGGCCGTAGAACTGCTTGAGGTTGATGCCGATGGAGCGGAAGAAGCGAAACAGGTCCGGCCCGATGGCCGCGCCTGCCGTGTAGGCCACGCGGATGCGCGACAGACCCATGGCGTTGCGCAGCGGGGCGTAGATCATGAAGTCGCCCAGCTGGTAGAGCAGGCGATCGAGCAGCCCGACCGGCTTGCCGTCCAGGATGTCGGAGCCCACGCGGCGCGCCAGCGCCATGCATTTTTCAAACAGCCAGCGCTTGGGCCGTGCGGCGTCTTCCATGCGGATCTGGATGGAAGTGAGCATGCCCTCGAATACGCGCGGCGGCGCAAAGTAATAGGTGGGCCCGATCTCGCGCATGTCGATGCTCACCGTGCTGGCCGATTCCGGGCAGTTGATGGTGTAGCCCGCCACCAGCCACTGGGCCAGCGAGAACAGGTGGTCGCCCACCCAGGCCGGCGGCAGGTAAGAGATGATGCAGTCGGTGGGGCCGAGCTTGTCCACCTCGGTGGCGCCCCGGGCGGCGCTGATGAAGCTGGCGTGCGTCTGGCACACGCCCTTGGGCTTGCCGGTGGTGCCCGAGGTGTAGAGGATGACCGACACATCGCCCGGCTGGTTCTGTCCGACCAGCGCCTGCCAGGCGCCGGGATGCGCCTTGTCCCACTCGGCGCCCTGCGCCAGCAGCTGGTCCATGCTGATCAGCCCCGGCTGGCTGTAGTGGCGCAACCCGCGCGGATCATCGTAAATGATGTGCGCGATGCCGGGCAGGGTTTCACGCACTTCGAGCAGCTTGTCCACCTGCTCCTGGTTTTCGGCGAACACGAACCGGACTTCGGCATCCTCCAGCACGAAGGCCATCTCGGATGCCACGGCATCCTGGTACAGCGGAACCGGAACGCCGCCGAGGCTTTGTGCCGCAATGAAGCCCATGTAGAGATGGGGGCGGTTGTCGCCGACCAGCGCGAGATTCTGGCCCCGCTGAAAACCCAGTGCCGCCAGACCGCAGGCCATGGCCCGCACCTCGTCGGCGGCGCGGCGCCAGTCCCAGGTCTGCCAGATGCCGTATTCCTTCTCGCGCAGCGCCGGCGCCGTGGGGCGCTCGGCGGCGTGCTTGAGCAGCAGTTGCGGGAATGTTGTCTCCATCACGGTTCCTTGGTGGTGGCGTCGTCGTTGACGCGACTTGCCCTGCATCGTAGGATGTACCTTTGACGTCATGTTGTCTTTGTGGCGACATTCCTAGGGATAGTCCTGATAGGAGCTGCCCGGATGCGGGCACTGGGTTTCCCGCAATGGAGCGCGCGCGCCGTTGGCTGAACAATGCGCGGCCGGAGCCATCCGTTCATGACCACCAGCACCCGATGACCCCCGACATTCCCCTGCACCAGCGCCGCCGCCCGCCCACGGCGGACGAACTGCGCGGCATCCCGTGGCTGGCGCTGCTGCAAGGCGCCGAGCGCCAGCGTGCCGAGGAGAGCCTGCGCGTGAGCGACGCGCGCCCGGGCGACTACGTGTGTCGCATCGGCCGCGCGCCCACCTACTGGTTCGGCGTGGTCGCGGGCCTGCTCAAGATGAGCAACGACAACCCCGATGGCCCGGCCATGACCTTCACCGGCGTGCCGCCCGGGGGCTGGTTCGGCGAGGGCACGGCGCTCAAGCGCGAACCCTACCGCTACAACATCCAGGCCCTGCGCGCCAGCGTGGTGGCGGGCCTGCCCATCGACACCTTCCACTGGCTGCTGGGCCACTCCATCGGCTTCAACCGCTTCGTGATGGACCAGCTCAACGAGCGGCTGGCGCAGTTCATCGCCGCGCGCGAGATCGACCGCCTGACCAGCCCCGACGCGCGCGTGGCCCGCAGCCTGGCAGCGCTGTTCAACCCGGTGCTCTACCCCGGCGTGGGCGCACTGCTGCGCATCACCCAGCAGGAGCTGGCCTACCTCGTCGGCCTGTCGCGCCAGCGCGTCAACGAGGCGCTGCGCGCGCTGGCCGCCCAAGGCGTCATCCGCATCGAGTACGGCGGCTTGCGCGTGCTCGATCTGGCGGCCCTGCGCTCGCGGGAATCCTTCAAGTAAAAAGTGCCTCCAGCGCTTTATCTACAAGCGCTTTCAGCTATTTATTCAATAGCAATCGCATTCGCAAAGGTGCACGCGGACGCATCCCCGGGCATTTACGCTTTCTTTACGGCGCCGCCCACACTCCATTCCCCGTTTTGATGCCCGCGCGCGCAGACTCTCGCTGGCTTGACAACAGGAGTTTCCATCATGGATATCGTTTGGATTGCCGCCCTGGCCGCGCTGTGGGTCGCGGTGGCGGAACTGGTGCGGGGGCTGCACGCCCTCGGACGGCGCGGCGCGGAGAACCGTCATGGACAGTAGCGCGTTCTATGGCCTCGCCGCCTTGGTGGCATTGGGCCTGATGGCCTACCTGCTGCATGCGCTGCTGCGGGCCGAGGAGTTTTAGCCATGGCACTCTCCGCATGGGCCCTGCCGGCCTTGTTCCTCGCCGTCCTGGGGCTGCTGGCATGGCCGCTCGGGCGCTACCTGGCCGCCCTCTGCGACGGCCGCCTGCCGCGCTGGATGCAGCGGGTGGAGGCACCGCTGTTCCGGCTGGCCGCCGTGCAGCCCGACGTTTCGATGAACTGGCGCAGCTACGCACTGGCCTTGCTCGCCTTCAACGCGCTCGGCGCGCTGGCGCTCTATGGCCTGCAACGCCTGCAGGGCCTGCTGCCGCTCAATCCGGCGGGCATGGGCGCCGTCGCGCCGGATTCCGCCTTCAACACCGCTGTCAGCTTCGTCAGCAACACCAACTGGCAGGGCTATGCAGGTGAGAGCACCATGAGCTACCTCACCCAGATGCTGGGCCTGACGGTGCAGAACTTCCTTTCCGCGGCCACCGGCATTGCCGTGGCCTTCGCCCTGGCGCGCGGGTTCGCGGCACGCGGTGCGGGCGGGGTCGGCAATTTCTGGACCGACGCGCTGCGCGCCACGCTCTGGCTGCTGCTGCCGCTGTCGCTCGTGCTGGCGGTGTTCTTCGCCGGCCAGGGCGTGATCCAGAATTTCGACGCCTACAAGAGCGTGGCGACGCTGGAGGCCACGGCCTACCAGCAGCCCCGGCTGGACGCCGCCGGCCTGCCGGTGAAGGACTCCGCCGGCAACCCGGTGCTGGAAGACGTGGCGAGCGCCACCCAGACCCTGGCGATGGGTCCGGTCGCCTCGCAGGAAGCCATCAAGATGCTGGGCACCAACGGCGGCGGCTTCTTCAACGCCAATTCGGCGCACCCGTATGAAAACCCCACCGCGCTGACCAATTTCGTGCAGATGCTGGCCATCTTCCTCATCCCCGCCGCGCTGTGCCTTGCCTTCGGTCGCGTGGTGGGTGACCCGCGCCAGGGCTGGGCGCTGCTGGCCGCGATGGCGGTGCTGTTCGCGCTGGCCGTGGCGGCCGTGGTTCCGGCCGAGCAGGCCGGCAATCCGCAGTTCGCGGCGCTGGGGGTGGACCAGGGCGCCAGCGCATGGCAGTCCGGCGGCAACATGGAAGGCAAGGAGGTGCGCTTCGGCATCACCGCCTCGGCGCTGTTCGCGGCCATCACCACGGCGGCCTCCTGCGGCGCCGTCAACGCCATGCACGACTCGTTCACGCCGCTGGGCGGCATGGTGCCGATGGTGCTCATGCAGTTGGGGGAAGTGGTGTTCGGCGGCGTGGGTGCTGGCCTGTACGGCATGCTGGTGTTCGCCATCCTGGCGGTGTTCATCGCCGGGCTGATGATCGGCCGCACGCCCGAGTACCTGGGCAAGAAGATCGGGGTGTACGAGATGAAGCTGGTCTCCATCGCCATTCTCGTCACCCCCGTGCTGGTGTTGCTCGGCACCGCTGTGGCCGTGATGGCCGAGGCGGGGCGCGTGGGCGTCGCCAACCCCGGCGCGCACGGTTTTTCCGAAATCCTCTACGCGCTGACCTCGGCGGCCAACAACAACGGCAGCGCCTTCGCGGGCCTGTCGGCCAACACGCCGTTCTACAACGCGCTGCTGGCTGCGGCCATGTGGCTGGGGCGCTTTGCCGTCATCGTGCCGGTATTGGCCATCGCGGGCGCGCTGGCGGGCCAGCAGCGGCTGCCCGTCACCGCGGGCACCCTGCCTACCCACGGCCCGCTGTTCGTGGCGCTGCTGATCGGCACGGTGCTGCTGGTCGGCCTGCTCAACTATGTGCCGGCGCTGGCCCTGGGGCCGGCGGTCGAGCACCTGATGCTCTGGAAGTGAGGCGTACCACCATGCAAACCTCTTCAACGCTGTCCCTGTTCGACGCCGCCCTGCTGCGGCCCGCGCTGCGCGCCGCCTGCGCCAAGCTGGACCCACGCGTGCAATGGCGCAATCCGGTGATGTTCGTGGTGTACATCGGCTCCATCCTCACCACGCTGCTGGGGCTGCGCGCGCTGGGCGGGCCTGGCGGCGGCAATTCCGCCGCCTTCGCGCTGGCAGTGTCGGCATGGCTGTGGTTCACGGTGCTGTTCGCCAACTTCGCCGAGGCCCTGGCCGAGGGGCGCGGCAAGGCGCAGGCCGCGGCGCTGCGCGGCCTGCGCAAGGACACATGGGCCAAGAAGCTGGTCGCGCCCCGCCATGGCGCCCAGTGGCTGCCCGAGCAGGGCACCAACCTGCGGCGCGGCGACGTGGTGCTGGTCGATGCGGGCGACGTGATTCCGCTCGACGGCGAGGTGATCGAGGGCGTGGCCTCGGTGGACGAGAGCGCCATCACCGGCGAGTCCGCCCCCGTGGTGCGCGAATCGGGCGGGGACTTCTCCGCTGTGACGGGCGGCACGCGCGTGCTGTCGGACTGGCTGGTGGTGCGCATCGCGGTCAACCCCGGGGAATCGTTCCTGGACCGCATGATCGGCATGGTCGAGGCGGCCCGGCGCCAGAAGACGCCCAACGAGATCGCGCTGACGATCCTGCTGGTGGCGCTGACTATCGTGTTCCTGGTGGTCACGGCCACGCTGCTGCCGTTCTCCCTCTTCAGCGTGAATGCGGCGCAGGCCGGCACCGCGGTGTCGCTGACGGCACTGGTGGCGCTGCTGGTGTGCCTGATCCCCACCACCATCGGCGGCCTGCTGTCGGCCATCGGCGTGGCGGGCATGGGCCGGATGATGCAGGCCAACGTGATCGCCACCTCGGGCCGCGCGGTGGAGGCCGCAGGTGACATCGACGTGCTGCTGCTCGACAAGACCGGCACCATCACCCACGGCAACCGCCAGGCCCACGTCTTCCTGCCGGCCGCGGGGGTGGACCTACAGCGCCTGGCGAGCGCCGCGCTGCTGGCTTCGTGGGCCGACGAAACGCCCGAGGGCCGCAGCGTCGTGGAGCTGGCGCGCCGCGTGGGCGCCGATGTGCGTCCACCCGAAGGCGCACAGTTCGTGGCCTTCACGGCGCAGACGCGCATGAGCGGCGTGGACCTGCCGGCCCAGGGCGCCCTTCTGGACGCCGCAGCGCAGCGCGTGGTGCGCAAGGGCGCTGTGGACGCGGTGCGCCGGCATGTCGAGGCGCTGGGCGGCAGCCTGCCGCCCGAGGCCGCGCATGCGGCTGACGCGGTGGCGCGGCGCGGCAGCACGCCGCTGGCGGTGGCCGAGGGCGGCCGTGTGCTGGGTATCGTTGAGCTCAAGGACATCGTGAAGGCCGGCATCCGGGAGCGTTTCGGCGAACTGCGCCGCATGGGCATCAAGACCGTAATGGTCACCGGCGACAACAAGCTCACCGCCGCCGCCATCGCGGGCGAGGCCGGGGTGGACGACTTCCTGGCCGAGGCCGCGCCCGAGGACAAGCTGGCGCTGATCCGTCGCTACCAGGCCGAGGGCCGGCTGGTGGCCATGACCGGCGACGGCACCAACGACGCTCCCGCGCTGGCCCAGGCCGACGTGGCGGTGGCCATGGGCAGCGGCACCCAGGCGGCCAAGGAGGCCGGCAACATGGTGGACCTGGATTCCGACCCCACCAAGCTGCTCGAAGTGGTGGAGACCGGCAAGGCGCTGCTGATGACGCGCGGTGCGCTCACCACCTTCAGCATCGCCAACGACGTGGCCAAGTACTTCGCCATCATCCCGGCGATCTTCGTCTCCACCTACCCGCAACTGGGCGCGCTCAACATCATGCGGCTGGCCAGCCCGTCGTCGGCCATCCTGAGCGCGGTGATCTTCAACGCGCTGGTGATCGTGTTCCTGATCCCGCTGGCGCTTCAGGGCGTGCGCTACCGGCCCGTGGGCGCCGCGGCGCTGCTGCGGCGCAACCTGGCGGTCTACGGCCTGGGCGGGCTCGCCGTGCCGTTCATCGGCATCAAGCTCATCGACGGGCTGCTGGTACTGCTCGGACTCGTTTGAAAGACGGAAGGAAGACCATGAAAGACATTCTTCGCCCCGCGCTCGTGCTGTTCGTGCTGCTGAGCGCCATCACCGGGCTGCTCTATCCCGCCGTCGTCATCGGCGCGGCGCAGGCGTTGTTCCCGGCGCAGGCGGCCGGCAGCCTGGTGCTGCGCGGCGGCCAGCCCGTGGGGTCGGCGCTGATCGGTCAGAGCTTTTCCAACCCCGGCCATTTCTGGGGCCGGCCTTCGGCCACCGCGCCCATGCCCTACAACGCGGCGGCGTCCGGCGGCTCCAACCTGGGGCCGCTGAACCCGGCGCTGGCCGATGCGGTCAAGGCCCGCGTCGATGCGCTGCGCGCGGCCGACCCCGACAATGCCGCCGCCGTGCCGGTGGACCTGGTCACCGCGTCGGCCAGCGGCCTGGACCCGCACACCAGCCTGGCGGCGGCGCGCTACCAGGCCGCGCGCGTGGCGCGGGTGCGCGGCCTGCCGCGGGCCGCGGTGGATGCGCTGGTCGAACGGCACGCCGAACTGCCGCTGTGGGGCTTGCTGGGCGAGCCACGCGTCAACGTGCTGGCACTCAACATGGCGCTGGACGCTCTGCCGGGCGCCAAGGCGCTACCCTGACGACCTGTGACGCCCGACCACCGCCCCGATCCCGACCAGCTGCTGGCCCGGCTGCGCGCGGACGGGCAGCGCGCGCGGCACGGCAGGCTGCGCATCTACTTCGGCGCCAGCGCGGGCGTGGGCAAGACCTGGTCCATGCTGAGCGCCGCGCAGCGCGAACACGCGGCGGGGCGTGACGTGGTGGCGGGCGTGGTGGAAACGCATGGGAGGGCAGAGACCGCAGCGCTGCTGGAAGGGCTGCCGCAACTGCCGCCGCGCGCGCTGCCGTACCGCGGGCGCACTCTGGCAGAGTTCGACCTGGACGGCGCGCTGGCCCGCCGGCCCGACGTGCTGCTGGTGGACGAGCTGGCGCATTCCAACGCCCCGGGCTCGCGCCACGCCAAGCGCTGGCAGGACGTGGAGGAACTGCTGGACGCCGGCATCGAGGTGTGGACAGCGCTGAACGTGCAGCACCTGGAAAGCCTCAATGGCACGGTGGGCGCCATCACTGGCGTGCGGGTGCACGAGACGGTGCCCGATTCGGTGCTCGACGGGGCCGACGAGGTGGTCCTGGTAGACGCTACGCCCGACGAGCTGACGGCGCGGCTCGCTGCTGGCAAGGTGTACCTGCCGCGGCAGGCCGAGCGCGCGGCGCGCAACTTCTTCCGCAAGGGCAACCTGATCGCGCTGCGCGAAATCGCCCTGCGCCGCACCGCCGAGCACGTGGAGGACGACGTGCGCGGCTGGCGCATCGAGCAGTCCGCAGCGGGCCCGGCGGCGGATGCTGCACCGCCCTGGAACACCTCGGGTGCCTTGCTGGCCTGCGTCGGGCCGGGCGACGGCGCCGACCAGACCGTGCGCGCCGCCGCCCGGCTGGCCGGGCAACTCAACGTGCGCTGGCATGCCGCCTACGTGGAAACGCCGCGCCTGCAGCGCCTGCCCGCCGCCCGGCGCGACCAGGTGCTGGCCGTGCTGAAGCTGGCCGCGGATCTGGGCGCGCAGCCGGAGGTGTTGACCGGCGGCGACGTGGCGCTGGCGCTGGCGCTGCAGGCGCGGCGGCTCAACTGCGCCACGCTGGTGATGGGCCGCGCGCAAAACGCGCGCTGCTGGCTGCGGCGGGACATGGCGCGCAGCATCGCCCGGCAGGCCCCGGCGTTGGATGTCGTGCTGGTAGCGCGCGCCGGTCGCGTCCGGCGCTTGGCCCAGGCCGTGCCCGGCACCGTTCCGCAGCCGGGCGAGGACGCGCGGCACCATCCGGCCCGCCGGGCGGGCTATGCTTGGGCGGCGGCGGCCAGCGTGGCGCTGACGCTGCTGGCCGGCCCCCTGGCCGGCGTGCTCGACCTCACCAACATCGTGATGCTGTTCCTACTGGGGGTGGTGGGCGTGGCGATCCGGTTCGGGCGCGGCCCGGCGGCGCTGGCGGCGCTGCTCAACGTGGCGGCGTTCGACTTCTTCTTCGTGCCGCCGCGCCTGTCGCTGGGCGTGAGCGACGTGCAGTACGTCGTCACCTTCGCCGTCATGCTCGGCATGGGGCTGCTGGTGGGGCAGCTCATGGCTGGGCTGCGCTTCGCCGCCGGGGTGTCGGACAGCCGCGCGCAGCGCGTGCTGGCGCTGTTCGACCTGGCGCGCGAACTGTCGGCGGCGCTGGAGGCGCAGCAAGTGGCGGCCATCGGCGAGCGCTCGGTGCGCGGCCAGTTCGGCGGGCAGGCGCTGGTGCTGCGGGCCGATGCGGATGACCAGCTAGTGCTGCCCGCCCACGCGCCGCCCGGCTTCGATGCCGAGGTTGCCGCCTGGGCATTCCGGCAGGGCCAGCCGGCAGGCCTGGGCACCGCCACGCTGGCCGCCCAGACCTGGCACTACCTGCCGCTGGCCGCGCCGATGCGGGTGCGCGGGGTGCTGGCATTGGAGCCCGCCCACCCGCGCTGGCTGCTGATCCCGGAGCAGGCGCGCCAGCTCGACACGCTGGCGCGGCAGATCGCCATCGCCCTGGAGCGCGTGCATTACGTGGAGGTGGCGCGCCAGGCGGAGGTGGAGATGGCGTCGGAGCGGCTGCGCAACGCGCTGCTGGGTGCGCTGTCGCACGACGTGCGCACGCCGCTGACGGCGCTGATCGCGTTGGCCGAGTCGCTGCAGGCGGCCCAACCGCCGCTGCCACCCGCGCAGGCCGAGGCGGCGCACGCGCTGGCGGCGCAGGCGCGCGAGATCGGCGCGCTGGTGGGCAACCTGCTCGACATGGCGCGCATCGAAAGCAGCGGCGCGGTGGCCTTGCGACGGGAATGGCAATCGGTGGAGGAAGCGGTGGGCGCGGCCATCCGCGCGGCGCGGCCGGCATTGGGCGGCAAGGCGGTGCAGACCGCGCTGCAGCCGGATCTGCCGCTGGTGGAGTTCGACGCGGTGCTGATCGAACGCGTGCTGGTCAACCTGCTGGAGAACGCGGCCAAGTACGGTGCCCCGCCGATCGTGGTGCGCGCCCACGCCACGCCCGACGCGCTGGTGCTGACCGTGCGCGACCACGGCCCGGGCCTGCCGTCCGCGTTGCAGGGCCACACGGATGCGCTGTTCGACAAGTTCACGCGCGGCGAGGCCGAATCGGCCACGCCGGGCGTGGGGCTGGGCCTGGCGATCTGCCGCGCCATCGTGGAGGCGCACCACGGCCGCATCGGCGCGGCCAACGCTGTGCCCGACGCGCTGGGCGCGGGAGCAGAATTCACCGTGACGCTTCCGCGCCGCCCGCCCCCCGCCATGCCCGACTAGCCATGCCCAGCCCTGTCGCCATCGTCATCGAGGACGAACCGCACATCCGCCGCTTCGTGCGCCAGGCGCTGGAGGACGAGGGCTGGCAGGTGCATGAGGCCGACACCCTGCGCCGCGGCCTCGTCGAGGCCGGCACGCGCAAGCCCGACCTATTGGTGCTGGACCTGGGTCTGCCCGACGGCGACGGCATCGACTTGATCCGCGACGTGCGCAGTTGGTCGGCGGTGCCGGTCATCGTGCTGTCGGCGCGGATCGATGAAGCCGACAAGATAGCCGCGCTGGACGCAGGGGCTGACGACTACCTCACCAAGCCCTTCGGCACCGGCGAGTTGCTGGCGCGCGTGCGTGCCAGCCTGCGGCGCCCGCGCGCGCAGGCCGACGAGGCCGAGCCGGTGTTTCGCTTCGGCGACGTGGAACTGGACCGTCGCGCCCATCTGGTGCGCCGCGCCGGGCAGGAGGTGCATCTCACCCCCATCGAGTACCGGCTGCTGGTGGAGCTGGCGGCGCATGCCGGGCGGGTGCTCACGCACCGCCAGTTGCTGCGCGAGGTATGGGGGCCGGCGCACACGCAGCAGAGCCATTACTTGCGGGTGCACATGGGCCACCTGCGCCAGAAGCTCGAAGCCGACGCGGCGCAGCCGCGCCACCTGCTGACCGAGACGGCGGTGGGTTACCGGCTGGTGGTCTGAACGCGCTAGGCCGCGCCTACAATGCCCGGCCCATGAATGCCCCGCCTCCTCCAGCGCGTTTCCAGCGCGCGCCCGCGCCCGTGCGGGCCTCCGCCGCCGACGGCCCGGTGCGCCTGAACAAGCGCATGGCCGACCTGGGCCTGTGTTCGCGTCGCGAGGCCGACGCATGGATCGAACAGGGCTGGGTGCAAGTCAACGGCCAGGTCGCCGAAATGGGCGTGAAGGTGCTGCCCGCCGACCGCATCACCGTCAGCAGGCAGGCCCAGGGCCAACAGGCGCAGCAGGTCACCATCCTGCTGCACAAGCCCGTGGGCTACGTGAGCGGACAGGCCGAGGACGGGCACCAGCCCGCCGCCACACTGGTGCAGGCGCGCACGCACTGGGCCGGCGACGCGTCGCGCACGCGGTTTTCGCCGCAGCACCTGCGCGGGCTGGCGCCGGCGGGGCGGCTGGACATCGATTCGGTGGGCTTGCTCGTGCTCACGCAGGATGGCCGCGTGGCGCGCCAGTTGATCGGCGAGGACGCGGCCACCGAGAAGGAATACCTGGTGCGCGTGCAGTACGGCGACACCGCGCAGAACGTGCAGACCGCCTTCCCGCCCGCGCAACTGGCGCGGCTGCGCCACGGCCTGAGCCTCGACGGCCAGCCGCTGAAGCCCGCGCAGGTCGATTGGCAGAACCCCGAGCAACTGCGCTTCGTGCTGACCGAGGGCAAGAAGCGCCAGATACGCCGCATGTGCGAACAGGTGGGCCTGAAGGTGGTGGGCCTGAAGCGCATCCGCATCGGCCGCGTGGTGCTCGGCAACCTGCCCGCGGGGCAGTGGCGCTACCTGGGGCCGGGCGAGCGGTTCTGAAGTAAACACTCCCCCAGGCTTGCCCACTGCGTGTGGCCGCCAACCCCCTCGCCGGGGGCGATACCGGCGGCCCGGCAAAGCCGGTTCCGCGGTATCCCTGGCATTCGGTTGCGCCGGTTTCATGCGCTGCGGGTGGTGCGCGAGCACCTTGGGTACCTGAGATGCTATGGTATTAATAGCTATCAGCGCTTTATTTACAGGCGCTGGCGGCCATTTCTGGTATGAACCTGGAAACGGCAGTTGACCGCTTTGCATCCCTTGCCAGGCCGCAGGAAATTGAGCGTTGCCGGCTTCGATGACGTTCACCTCGTGGGTGAGAGCGCTATGCACCTGCCAGCAGCACCGCGCTCGGGGCGCCATGCGGCGTTGCTCCTCCTTGCGGGCACCAGCCCGCCGCGTCGTCGCGGCTTGCCTGGCACCCCCGATCACGGCACTGGCAGGCGCATCCAACTGCCGTTTCCAGGTTGAAATGCCTGCCCGAGATGGGCCCGAGTGCATAGGTGCCCGTGACCACGGTCAGCCCGAAGGCCAGCGCCACGCCGAGGAAGCCGATGCCCGTTTGCGGGAACGCTGCCGCCGAAGGTCGGCCAGAACGTGCCGACGAACTCGGCGGCCCATTTTTCGTAACTGTCGTGGTGCATGACCGAACGCTGAACGCCTTTCTTTCCGGAAGGAATCGGGACGGCCAGTCTTTTCCAATTCAGGTATGAGCCTGGAGCGACCTGAGATCGGCGACGCGAAGCGAGTCGATCC
>NZ_JARGEN010000028.1 GCF_029211125.1 Curvibacter soli | reverse complement strand
TCTACCCAGGATGCCAGGCGTAAGCTCACTCGCATTTATCCTCGCGTTTCAACATGACTGACTACTAGGCTGAGCGTGACCGCACAGGTGCCAAGCTTCGATGCGCCAGTCACCTTCACCAGCGTGCACCTCTACGGACGGCGCGTTGGAGGTGCTCGCGCTCTGGTGCTGACGCTCGAGCAGACCCTGACACGGGGCTGTCCGCGATACTGGCCGTCAGCTCGGCGCGACGGGCGCACGGTCAGGTATTCCTGCACCGCGTGATGGTTCGGAGGCCTGATTCTCCGAGGATCTGCTCGGCATGTTCATGAACCTGGGCCTACTGCCTGCGCGAAACTGAGTTCGTCAAGGGGTACGCGGCAACACGACATCGAACCGCGTCAGCGCATCACCGGACGCAGCACGCACCTCGCCGCCGTGCGCCTCGATGATCGACTTGACGATGGCAAGGCCCAGCCCGGCCCCCTCTCCCTTGCGTTGCCGCGAGGGATCGACACGGTAGAAGCGATCGAACAACCTGGGCAGATCCTCGTCGGGGATCTTCTTGCCCGGATTCTCGACGCTCACCACGGTGCGTTCCTCATCCTGGCTCAGCCTCACGGTCACCGCCGCACCGTGCCGGGTATGGCGGATGGCGTTGGACAGAAGGTTGCTCAGGGCCCGGCGCAGCATCTCCCGGTCGGCCAGTATCGATCCAGCCCGGCCTTGCAGATGCAAGCTCACGTTGCGGTCCTCCGCCAAGGCCTCGAAGTAGTCGAAGAGCCCCTTGACCGTTTCCCCCAGCTCCACCTCCACCCGATGGAGGTTGTGCGGATCGTTCTCGGTCTGCGCGAGAAACAGCATGTCGCCGATCATGCGGCCCATGCGCTCGAACTCCTCCAGATTCGAATAGAGGATTTCGCGATATTCGTCGGCGGACCGGGACTGGCCCAGCGCCACCTGCGTCTGCGTAGTCAGGTTGGTGACCGGGGTGCGCAATTCGTGCGCGATGTCGGCCGAGAAGTTGGACAGCTGCGCGAATCCGTCCTCGATGCGCCCGAGCATGTCGTTGAACGAGGCAACCAGTTCGGCCAGCTCGATCGGCACTTCCCGCGGGTTCAAGCGCACGTGCAGTTGCGATGAACGGATCGCACGGATCCTTGCATTGACCTTGCGAATGGGCCGGTGCCCCCATTGAACGGCCAGCCAGGCGACCAGCAGCGCAATGCACAGCACGATGCAGGTAGCCCACCACAGCATGCGCTTGAATTCTTCGAGAAACGAAAGATGGAGGTCGATGTCCATCGCCACGGCGACGATGTAGGGATCACCCGTCAGGCCGGCACGAAGTACCGCGCCACGATAGGACTTCCCGCCTTCCTGCCAGGTCGCCAGTTCCCGGGCATCGATGCGTGCAGTGGGCTGACCGCCTGCGGCGATGGGCGACAGGTTGGGGCCTTGGCCCGCATAGACCGTGTTTCCGGCGGTATCGGCGACGTAATAGAACACCCCATGATGTCCGGTCACCGCGCCGGCGAGCTGGCGGCGCAGCAGTGCGCCGTCAACGCCTCTGCTCGCTTCGCGCAATGGCTTGATGACGGCATCGGCCACGGCCCTGAGTTCCCCGGCATCCTGCTCGGCGAAGTGATGCTCCAGCGAGCGCACGATGATCCAGCTGAAAGCCAGGAATACCAGCGTGGTGGCCATGCCGACCAGGGCCGTAACCCGCAGCGCGAGCGATGCCGGGCGACGGGTCCCTGTGAACCTATTCGGCATCCGGGGCATCCAGCGTGTAGCCCATGCCCCGCACGGTGTGGATGAGCCTGGGTTCGAAAGCATCGTCGATCTTCGCGCGCAGCCGGCGAATGGCGACATCGATCACGTTGCTGTCGCTGTCGAAGTTCATGTCCCATACCTGCGAGGCGATCAATGAACGGGGCAGCACCTCGCCCTGGCGCCGCGCGAGCAGTTCGAGCAGCGCGAACTCCTTGCTGGTCAGGTTGATGCGCTGCCCCGCCCGCGTTGCCCGACGGCGTGGGAGGTCGAGCACCAGATCGGCGATCCGGATGCGATCCGGGTGGTTGGGCGCACTACCCCTGCGCAGCAGGGTGCGTACGCGCGCGAGCAGTTCGGAAAACGCGAAGGGCTTGACCAGGTAGTCGTCGGCACCGAGTTCCAGGCCCTTGACGCGGTCGTCCACGCTGCCGCGCGCGGTCAAAAACAGCACCGGGACCTGCTTGCCTGCATCGCGCAGCGACTGCACGATGCGCCAACCGTCCACGTCGGGCAGCATGACGTCGAGGATGACCAGATCGTAGGCTTCGCCCATGGCCAGGTGGTGGCCATCGAGCCCGTTGCGGGCCAGATCCACCATGAACCCCGCTTCCATGAGGCCCTGGCGAACGTAGTCCGCCGTCTTGTTCTCGTCTTCGACCACCAGCAATTTCATCGCATTCCCTAAGGGTAACGCTGTACGCGCTCACGTATCCGCTCTCCCCTGCACATCTGAACTCGTGCGCAATTTACTTGGCGGAAGCTTCCGCGAAGATGACTCAAGCATTACATGAATGTAATGAATGGGTCATCTGATCGAAAGTCACGACTCCATAGGATGGTTCTCAACGGTGTCAAGGCGAGTCCTCCAAGGTTTCACGGGGGCTCGCAGGCGCCTTTTGATATCGGTTCCTGGAGAGTTTTTCCGTCATGACGCGCTATCCACCCTTGGTCTCCCATGTCTGCGACTTGCCGCGTCGACGATTCGTACAGGGATTGGCGGCAGGCGGCGTCCTGTTCGGCCTATCGATGCAGGCATCGGGCGTTCGGGCCCAGGAAGCCCGGGCCGCCAGCGGCACTGCCGTCGTGCTGCAAGGCACGGCGTTCGATCTGGTAATCGCCGAGTCGCCGGTGAACTTCACCGGCAAGCCGGGCATGGCCACCACGATCAACGGCTCGCTGCCTGCGCCGACCCTGCGCTGGCGCGAAGGCGACACCGTCACCATCCGCGTCACCAACCGGCTGCGCGAGTCCACCTCCATCCATTGGCACGGCATCATTCTTCCGTACCAGATGGACGGTGTGCCGGGCATCAGCTTCGCCGGCATCGCGCCTGGAGAAACCTTCACCTACCGCTTCAAGGTGGAGCAAAGCGGCACCTACTGGTACCACTCGCATTCCGGCTTCCAGGAGTTCACCGGCATGTACGGGGCGATCATCATCGACCCGGCGCAGGGCACCGGCATCCGGGCCGAGCGTGACCACGTGGTGTTGCTGTCGGACTGGATCGATCAAGACCCGATGCAGGTCTTCATGAAGCTCAAGACCCAGAGCAATTACTACAACTACCACCAGCCCACGGCCGTGGACTTCTTTCGCGACGCTTCGCGCGACGGTCTCTCGGCCGCGCTGGACAAGCGCAAGATGTGGAACCAGATGCGCATGAGCCCGACCGACCTGGCGGACCTCTCGGCGCAGACCCTGACCTATCTGGCCAACGGCACCACGCCCGCGGGCAACTGGACCGGCCTGTTTGATCCCGGCGAGCGCGTGCGGCTGCGCTTCATCAACGGCGCGGGCAGCACCTTCTACGACGTGCGCATCCCCGGGTTGAAGCTGAAGGTCGTGCATGTCGACGGCGTGGACGTGGAGCCAGTCACGGTGGACGAGTTCCGTTTCGGCCCTGGCGAAACCTGCGACGTGCTGGTCGAACCGCGCGATGACGCGTATACGGTCTTCGCCCAATCCATGGACCGCACAGGCTATGCGCGCGGCACGCTGGCGGTACGCGCAGGGCTTGCCGCGCCGGCACCGTCGCTGGACAAGGTCGAATGGCTGTCGATGGCCGACATGATGGGGTCGATGAGCCATGGCGCGGCAGGCCAAGGTGGCATGGCGGGCATGGACCACAGCGGCATGCAGGGCATGAACCATGGCGCCATGCCTGGCATGGCGATGGGCCATGGCCAGCATGCGATGCACGACGCGGCAGCCGCCAACCCGCTGGCGGTGCCCAGCACCACGGCGCGGCACGCCCGCAGCGAATACGGTCCGGGCACGGACATGCGCGTGGACATGGCGCGCACCCGCCTCGACGATCCGGGCATCGGGCTGCGCGACAACGGCCGGCGCGTGCTGACCCTGGCCGACCTGCACACGCCCGGCGGGCCGCTCGATCCGCGCGGCGCCGAGCGCGAGGTCGAACTGCACCTCACCGGCAACATGGAGCGCTACACCTGGTCGATCGACGGGCTCGACTTCGGCCAGTCCACGCCGGTGCACTTTCGCTATGGCGAGCGGCTGCGCGTGATCCTGCACAACGACACGATGATGACGCACCCGATGCATCTGCACGGGATGTGGAGCGAACTGGAGAGCCCGGACGGGCGCTTCCTGGCGCGCCGCCACACGCTGCCCGTGCAGCCGGCGCAGCGCATCAGCTTCCTGGTGACCGCCGACGCGCTCGGGCGTTGGGCCTGGCACTGCCATCTGCTGCTGCACATGGACGCGGGCATGTTCCGTGAGGTCGTGGTGTCTTGAGCGCCATGAAGACGAATGCACAGATGATGAAAACGACATACATCCACGCACTGGCCTTGGCACTGGGGGCCTTGACGGCCTTTTCTGCACAGGCCCAATCACAGGCCGGCCCGGAAGAAGACCATTCGGCACATCACGGCGCCGCGGCCTCTCGGATGCCTGCACCCGCAACCACGCCGCCTGCCGCAGCGGCAGATCCACACGCGGGCCATGGCGCGGCCCCGGTGGCGCCGGCCTCCGCGCCGACGATGGACCACGGCGACATGAAGATGCAGGGCGGCGCGGCCCCGGCCGATGCGCGAGATCCTCATGCCTATGCCGATGGACTGGTCCGCGGCGCTGGCGCCTATGCCGTTCCAGGCGTCCCTGCACTGAGCCTGGCCGACGAGCATCGCTTCGGCACGCTGCTGGTCGAACGCCTGGAGCGCACCTACACCCGCGGCGGCGACAACGCCACCGCCTATGACCTCCAGGCCTGGTTCGGGCGCGACTTCGACAAAGTGGTCGTCAAGGCCGAGGGCAATGTGGCCAGCAGCAAGCTGCAGGACGCGCGCACGGAACTGCTGTGGGGCCATGCCATCGCCGCGTATTGGGACACCCAATTGGGCGTTCGCTACGACACGGGTACCGGCCCCGATCACGGCTGGCTGGCCTTCGGGATCCAAGGACTGGCGCCGTACTGGTTCGACGTCGAAGCGACGGCCTACGTCGGCAGCGGCGGCAGGACTGCCCTGCGCCTGGCGGCGAGCTATGACCTCCTGCTGACGCAGAAGCTCATCCTGCAGCCGCGCGGCGAGATGCAGTTCTACGGCAAGGACGACCCGGCGCGCGAGATCGGCAGCGGCCTCTCGAACGCGACGCTGGGGCTGCGCCTGCGCTACGAGTTCAGCCGTCAGTTCGCGCCCTATGTCGGCGTGGAGCGCAGCGGTAGTTTCGGCAAGACCGCCGACCTGTTGCGGGTTGCGGGCGAACGCACGCAGCAGACCCGCTGGATCGTCGGGGTGCGCTTCTGGTTCTGATCCGGGCCGTTTTTTGGTTTGGGACGGCGATATTCATCCACTCACGCTTTATGGAAAGACATCCGATGAACAAGACATTGACTGCTTTGTTGTTGAGCGCCTTGCCCGCACTGGCTCTTGCTGCCGGGGAACATTCAGGCGGTCACGGCCACGACATGGCGGGTATGCAGCAGGGAGCGCGCGCATCGGCCGTGGGCAAGCCGGGCGATCCAGCCAGGGTCAATCGCACCGTGGAGGTGTCGACGGACGACAGCATGCGATTCACGCCCAGCCAGATTGCCGTCAAGACGGGAGAGACAGTCCGACTGTTCGTCAAGAACACCGGCAAGCTGCCTCATGAAATGGTGATCGGGACCTTGAGCGAACTCAAGGAACATGCCGAGATGATGCGCAAGATGCCGGACATGAAGCACGCCGAACCCAACATGGTCACGCTCGCGGCGGGTCAGCGCGGCGGCATCGTCTGGCAGTTCGACAAGGCCGGCCTCGTGGATTTCGCCTGCCTGATCCCCGGCCACATGGAAGCCGGCATGGTGGGACAAATCAAGGTCGAGTAGTGCAGATCCCAAGCGCAAACCACGATCCGGAATCGGCCATCCAGCCAGTCTCAGTCATCCGCGGAAGTCCATCATGAAATTCACTCGCCCTGTCATCGTCGCTTCAGCCTGTGCCCTCCTCGGTGTCACGGCGTGGGCAGCCGATCCTGTGGACCACACGGCCCATCACCCCGAGGGGGCCGCGCTAACCAGTCCGGCCCAGAATCCCACGCCTGGCACCGCGATGGGCAACGAAGCCGCCAGGATGGACACGCAGATGAAGGCGATGCGCGAGATGCACGAAAAGATGATGAACGCCAAGACGCCTGAAGCTCGCCAGGCACTCATGGCGGAACACATGAAAGCCATGCAGGGTGGCATGTCGATGATGGGCGGCATGGCCGGAGCCGCCAAGGACGGCGTGAAAGGCAACACGCCCTCCGACCTGCCGGCACGCCACCAGATGATGGAGAAGCGCATGGAGATGATGGAAACCATGATGCTCATGATGATGGATCGCATGCCGTCTTCGCCACCCAAGTGAAGGAATCCACATGAACCATGACCACGGCCGCAACGAGTCTCCCCCACGCTTCTGGCGTTCGCGCTACGGAGTCGGCCTGCTCGTCATCGGCGCGATCACAGGCTACTTCCTGTTCAAGGAGCACACCGCCCATGTGGTCGGCTATCTGCCCTTTCTGCTGCTGGCGGCCTGCCCGCTGATGCACATCTTCATGCACGGCGGGCACGGCCACGGCGGGCATGACCATTCCGCCCATACGCCGCCCAACACGCCGAATCAAGACACTGGTGGCGACGCCAAAACACGCAATCAACGCGGGGACCAGCCATGAGCCACGATCAACCCGCCTACGGCCTGTGGCTGCTGGTGTTCTTCAACTCGGCCATCTTCATCCTGTTCGCCTTCAGCTTCTTCAAGCCGGCGACGGCCCGCGACTGGCGGACCTTCAGTGCGTTTGCCGCTTTCATCGTGGCCCTGTTCGTCGAGATGTACGGCTTTCCGCTGACCATCTACCTGCTCTCGGGCTGGCTGCAGACCCGCTATCCCGGCCTCGACATTCTTTCCCACGACACCGGCCATCTGTGGTCGACTCTGCTGGGCGAGAAAAGCGATCCGCACTTCGGGGTGCTGCACATCGCCAGCTACGTGTTGCTCGGCTATGGCTTCTACCTGCTGTCCACGGCCTGGCACGTGCTCTACCACGCGCAGCGCCAGGGCACCCTGGCCACGACCGGCCCCTATGCCCGCATCCGCCATCCCCAGTACGTGGCCTTTGTGATGATCCTGCTGGGGTTCCTGCTGCAGTGGCCAACCCTGCTCACTCTGCTCATGTTCCCGATCCTGCTGATCATGTACGGCCGTCTGGCTGTGACGGAAGAAGCCGAGATGCGGACCCGCTTCGGCACGGACTTCGAGCGCTATGCGCAAGCCACGCCGCGGTTCTTTCCCCGCTGGCGCCAACCCAGCACAACCTGATGCACCCCACCCATCGCAACACCATCTCTTCCACGGAGAACATGACCATGAATACCATCGATCTCGAAGTCCAGGACATGAGCTGCGGCTCTTGCGTCAAACACGTCACGCAAGCCCTCAAGCCCCTGCCGGGTGTCAGCGGTGTAGACGTCGATCTGCACGCGGGGCGCGTGCGCGTCCATGGCGATCTCGCTCAAGGCAGCGATGCCCTGGTGTCTGCGCTGGAAGCGGCCGGCTATCCCGCGCAGGTGGCGGCTGCTTCCACTCCAGGCCAGCCGGACGCCCGACAGCGACAACGGCCCTCGGCGCTGCTGCTGCGGATGAAGCAGCCCGACACGCCCTGACGGGGCCGCAAGCCACCCATTACCGGCCTTCAAAACCAAGAGCAACCATCATGAGCCAGACCCCGAAGACACCGCACGAACAGGATCGCCCGCAGCACAGAACCCCGCTGTCGAGCGACCCAGTGCCGCATTCCCATGGTCATCACGTGCACGCCAGTGGACACGATGGTCATGGACAAGGCCAGGCGTCGCCGGCTGGCGCAACCTTGACAGATCCCGTCTGCGGTATGCGCGTCAACGCGGACTCCGAGCATCGGGCGTCCTACCAAGGACAGACCCACTACTTCTGCAGCGCACGTTGCAAGGCCAAGTTCGAGGCCACCCCGGCTCAGTACGCCGTGAATGCCACCGGCGCGGGGTTGCCCGGGGTTTCTCCGCCCCCTGTCTACACCTGCCCGATGCATCCGGAAGTGCGCCAGGATCACCCTGGCGCCTGCCCCAAGTGCGGCATGACCCTGGAACTCGCGCCTTCAGGGCAAGTTCCTCGTGGCAAAGCCGCGGGCGCCGGGGCTGAGGAGGTCAGCCATCCGCATCACGGCCATCACCATGAACCGGGTGTGTCCGCATCGACAGCGGCATCCGCGCCAACGCCCAAGCCCACGCCCCCTGGCACGGTCTATACCTGCCCGATGCACCCGGAGATTCGTCAGGATCATTCAGGCGCCTGCCCCAAGTGCGGCATGACTCTGGAGCCGCTGCTGCCGGACCTGGACGACGACAACCCCGAACTGCGCGACTTCTCCCGGCGCTTCTGGTGGACGCTGCCGCTGACCCTGGTGGTGTTGGCGCTGGCGATGTTCGGCGAACGCCTGCACCTGATGGACATGGCCACGCAGAGCTGGGTGGAGCTGGTGCTGTCGCTGCCGATCGTGCTGTGGGCCGGCTGGCCGTTCTTCTCGCGCGGATGGCAGTCCGTGGTCGACCGCCGCCCCAACATGTGGACGCTGATCGGCCTGGGCACGGGCGCAGCCTTCGTCTACAGCGTCGTTGCCACCGTCGCGCCGGAAATCTTTCCGGCGTCGTTCATCTCGATGGGCCGGGTCGGCGTGTACTTCGAGGCCGCGGGGGTCATCATCTCGCTGACCCTGCTCGGGCAGGTTCTCGAACTCAAGGCGCGCTCGCAGACCTCGGCGGCGATCAAGTCGCTGCTGGGACTGGCCCCCAAGACCGCACGGCGCATCGGCGCCGATGGCAGCGAGGAAGACGTGCCGCTGACCCACGTGCACGTCGGCGACCTCCTGCGCGTGCGACCCGGCGAGAAAGTGCCCGTCGATGGTGTGGTGGTCGAGGGCGCCAGCTCGGTGGACGAGTCCATGCTGACCGGCGAGCCGCTGCCCGTGAGCAAGCGCGAGGGCGACAAGCTCATTGGCGCCACGCTCAACACCAACGGCGCGCTCGTCATTCGTTCCGAGCGCATCGGCTCGGAGACCGTGCTCTCGCAGATCGTGCAGATGGTGGCCCAGGCCCAGCGCTCCAAGGCGCCCATGCAGCGCATGGCCGACGTGGTCGCCGGCTACTTCGTGATGGTCGTCGTCGCCATCGCCATCGCGACCTTCTTCATCTGGGGCTTCTTCGGCCCGCAGCCGTCCTGGGTGTTCGGCCTGATCAACGCCGTGTCGGTGCTGATCATCGCCTGCCCCTGCGCGCTGGGGCTGGCCACGCCGATGTCGATCATGGTTGCCACCGGGCGCGGTGCGACCCTGGGCGTGCTGTTCCGCGATGCGGCGGCGATCGAGAACCTGCGCAAGGTCGACACGCTGGTCATCGACAAAACCGGCACGCTGACCGAAGGCCATCCCGCCTTCGACCGCGCCGTACCAGCCGAGGGCTTCACCGCCGAGGAGGTGCTGCGTCTGGCGGCCAGCCTCGACCAGGGCAGCGAGCATCCGCTGGCCGAGGCCATCGTGCAGGCCGCGCGCACCCGGGGCCTGGTGCTCGACAAGCCCGAGAACTTCGAGTCCGGCTCCGGCATCGGCGTGCGCGGCCAAGTGGCCGGGGGGCAGCTCGCACTGGGCAACACGGTGCTGATGGAGCAGGCAGGCGTTGCCGTCGAGCAGTTGGTGACGCAAGCCGAAGCGCTGCGTGGTGAAGGCGCGAGCGTGATGTACCTGGCCGTGGAAGGACGGCTGGCCGGCCTGCTGGCGGTATCCGACCCGGTGAAGGCCAGCACGCCCGAAGCGCTGGCCGGGCTCAAGGCGGCGGGCCTGCGCGTCATCATGGCCACCGGCGACGGCCTGACCACCGCGAAGGCGGTGGGTGCGCGGCTCGGCATCGACGAGGTTCATGGCGAGGTCAAGCCGGCCGACAAGCTCACGCTGATCGAGCGGCTGCAGAAGGAGGGCCGCGTGGTCGCGATGGCCGGCGACGGCATCAACGACGCCCCGGCGCTCGCCAAGGCCGACGTGGGCATTGCGATGGGCACCGGCACCGACGTGGCGATGAACAGCGCCCAGATCACCCTGGTCAAGGGCGACCTGCGCGGCATCGCGACGGCACGCGGGCTGTCGGTCGGGACGGTTCGCAACATGAAGCAGAACCTGGTGTTCGCCTTCCTCTACAACGGCCTGGGCATCCCGATCGCCGCCGGGGTGCTGTACCCGTTCACCGGCTGGCTGCTTTCGCCGTTGATCGCTGCTCTGGCCATGAGCCTGAGTTCGGCCTCGGTGGTCGGCAACGCACTGCGTTTGCGGCGCACTCAGGTCTGAATGCGGCCTGCCGACATGCCCATCGATCCCTACCGGGATCATGTTGGCAAAGGTCTGATCGATGGGGCGAGGCGCCGCTATCGGCCACCGCCGTAACACAGGCCCCCGCAGCGCTTGCGCAAACCATCAACCAAATAACTTGATGCCTAGGAAAAGAAAAAGAGGTTTGTTTTCGATTTCAAAAAGACTATGGCTTCAGATGCTTGAAATAGGCCTCTCGCACGACCACGGCACCTTCCTCCACATCGAACTTCGGCAGTCCCGGCCGCAGCAGCGTGTCCATGTCCCGGCGGAAGGACGCCTTGCGCAGACGCACATCGAGCAGCGCATTCGCTTCGCCGGCGCCCAGGTGCGTGCCTTCCTTTTCAAGATACCAGGCGAAGGCTTCCATGACCTTGGCGCCATCCACGGCGTAGGGCGTGGTGCCGGCCTCGCTGAGTTGCCAGGCATGGAAGAGATCGTAGAGATCGCGCCCCTGTTCGCGCTGCATCAGCGCGCGCGTCTTGGTGCCCAGCATCTCGTTGATGTCGTAGGACCGCGCCGACGCGCGGGCGGCATCGCCGTCGTCGTCCAGGGTATCCAGTTCGACGTTCACCAGTGGATAGAGCGACGCGCTCTCGTTGAGATTGACCTCGACCTTGATGGTTTCCTCGCGGCGCAGCTCCAGCGGTACGAACTGGTAGGCCGTGCGCAGGATCTTGGAGGGCTTGAGCACGTTGCGGATCGCCAGCCACGCATGGGCGATCAAGGAGTCGGTCGGCTGACCCAACACCGGCGTCAGCACCCGGCGCAAATGCCGGTCGAGGGTGTCCGTGTCCATCGCCTTCACCAGCACCAGGTCGATGTCTTCCGAATAGCGCGCCGCCGGCGCCAGATGCGCCTTGTGCAACACCGTGCCGCCGCGCATCGCCAGATGCTCGCCCAGCACCCGGTCCGCAAAGATCGCCGCCACGCCGCGCGCAAGCCGCAGGTCCTGCTCGATCTGGCTGCGCTTGGGCCAAGGCGCGTAAGCCTGCCAGGCAGTCAGGTGGGATTGCTGCATCATGCGTTGGCACACTGTGAGTCGGCGGGAAGCCGCACCTTGAAGGCGGCGTCGAAGCCTGTGGATGTACCGAATACCTGCCCACCTTCGAGCGACACGATGCGCAGCGGCTTGTCGCGCAGCCAGTTTGCGACCTGGGCCGAAAGAGTGCCCTGGCCGTCCTGGGCCAGCAAAGCGCCCAGGCGCTGGGCGGTAGGCACTTCCTGCAGCGCGTCGAGCGCCTCCGACAGCCCCGCTGCCGTGCAGGACTCCCAGAGCACCTGCAGCACCGCCCGCACCCGCGTCATGCCGCCGAGCAGCGTTTCGCGCTGCACCAGTTCCAGCGCGGTCAGTTCCGGCGTGCTGACCTTGAAGCGCCCGTCCGGCGTTTCATGCCAGCGGGTCGGCATGCGTTCGATCCGCGCACGGGTGTGGAATACCACTTCATGCCGGCCGACCGTGATCGGCCGGCGACGTTCGGGCACCATCACCTGGGTCACCATCACTGCATAGGGCGAAGCGCCGTAGGTTTCGGCGGCGCTCAACAGCGCGACGTAATACGGCGTGTCCAATGTCTTGGTCAGATAGCGGTCGAGCCAGGTTTCCAACGGAGGCGCACCAGCAGCGGCGTGCTGCAGCGGCACGATCAGCCAATGGCCCGAACCCCGCGAAAGCCGGACCAGCCGCCCGCGCCGTTGCTGCCGATGCAGGGCCTGGCGCAGCGCTTCGGGGCCGACACCCGGCATGGCCGAGATGATTTCCTCGGTGCGCAGGTTCAGCTTGCCAGCGCGCTCGGCCGCGTCGAGAACGGCGGACAGGGGACTGGGAGCGGTCATGGGCTCGACTCATTCATTTCGCGAAATGTATCACTAAACGTCACGTAACGCGAAGTAAATGTTTATTGTGGCGCAGGCGATCCACGCGCCCGATGAGTGTCCGCGACACGATAGCCGCCCCCACGGTCCGCCCGCCAGATAAACCTAGAAACGGCAGTTGACCCAACCAAAAAACTGAAAAAACCCAATATCCATGCGGGTTTCCAAAGACTTCAAGTGACTGCAGAGCAGTTCCAGATGGGTGAGTCTGGAAAGCATGGAAACTCAATGCGTGACAGGCACTTGCTCGAATTTTGGGGATTCAACTGCGGGAAATAGGTTCAAAATTCATGGGGCCGGAGCAATAACCCTGGAAACAGCAGTTGACCGCTTTGCATCCCTTGCCAGGCCGCATGCAATCGAGCGTTGCCGGCTTCGATGGGGTTCGCCTCGTGGGTGAGAGCGCCATGCACCTGCCAGCACCGCGCTCGGCGCGCCATGCGGCGTTGCTCCTCCTTGCGGGCAAGTAGCCCGCCGCGTCGTCGCGTCTTGCCTGGCACGCCGATCACGGCACCGGCAGGCGCATCCAACTGCCGTTTCCAGGATAACTTAAAAATCAACAACTTATGTAACTAGGACTTACGCAAAAGCCATGGAGAGCGATGGACTTCTGAGTTCCTGACGCAAGTAGTCTGAGAGCAACG
>NZ_JARGEN010000027.1 GCF_029211125.1 Curvibacter soli | reverse complement strand
TTGGCGGTGCCCGCACCTTTTTTCTGCATCAGATCGCGGGTAATTCGGCAGGTTTGGGGAATTCTGTAAGTCCCTCGAGAGTCTGTAATTCTCGCTGCCACACAAAGACTTTTCCTCGTCTTCCGGCTGGAATTCAGCAACGACCGTACTTTCGTTGGAGAGGGCAATCGCTTCATAGCGAACGGACTTCGGGTCTTCGCTCATGGCTTCACCCAATACGCAACCGGCTGCATCAAAAACTCTTCCAGCGCGATGCCATCGCCCCCCACCAGCAGGCTGCGCTGCGGCTTGAAGGCCTTTGCAAAGGCTGCCGTGCCTGCATGTGCCTGCGGCGCGCGGCCGCTTTTCACTTCGATGGCAGTCAAGCGCCGCCCGGCCTGCACGATGAAATCCACCTCATGGTTGCCTTCGCGCCAGTAATGCAGCGCGCATTCACCACGCATGGAAGCATTGGCCAGATGTGCGCCCACGGCAGACTCCACCAGACGCCCCCAGAACTCGGGGTCGGCGCGTGCCTCGTCCAGCGACATGCCGCTCATCACCGTCATCAGCGCCGTATTGAGCACCTGCAACTTGGGGCTGGAGCCGCGGCTGCGTGCCATGTCACCCGCGTATTTGGGCAAGCCGCACACCATACCAGCTCCCGCCAGCAGCGCCAGATAATGCGCCAGCGTCGTGCTGTTGCCGGCATCCTGCAACTGCCCCAGCATTTTGGTATAGGACAACACCTGCCCCGAATAACGGCAGGCCAGCTCGAACAACCGCCGCAGCAACGCGGGCTTGTCCACCCGAGTCAGCAAGAGCACATCGCGCGAAATCGAGGTTTCGATCAGGCTGTCGGCCACATAACGCAGCCAGCGCGCAGGGTCCCCGATCAGCGGTGCGGCGCCCGGATAACCGCCGTAGCACACAAACTCGCCCAGCGACCAGCCAAATGCGGCGCGCATTTCCGCCAGCGACCAGTGCGACACCGCAATGGTTTCAAACCGCCCGGCCAGGCTTTCGGTCAGCCCCTGGGCAATCAGCAGCGGCGCAGAACCCAGCACCACCACTTTGAGCGGGCGCCTGGCGCGCGTGTCCTCATCCCACAGGCGTTTAACGGTTTCCGACCAGGCCGCAATCTTCTGAATCTCGTCGAGTACCAGCACCGCCCCTTCGGGGCTGGCGAGGGCAAGCCGTGCCGCCTCCCACTGCTGGGCTATCCAGTCCGTGCCGCGCAGCGTCGGCTCGTCTGCGCTCGCATGGCGCACGGGTTGCGACAAGGTTTCTGTCGCCTGCTGTACCAGCGTGGACTTTCCCACCTGACGCGGCCCCGCCACGACCTGGATAAAACGGCGCGGCTCGCGCAGGCGGGCTGCCAGCACAGCGGCCTGTTGGCGCTGGAATTGTTTTTTACTCAACATATTGAGTAATTTTACCCAATTCCAGGGGTAGGGCAAGTCACGCCGCTTCCTTGAACCTGGAAACGGCAGTTGGATGCGCCTGCCGGTGCCGTGATCGGGGTGCCAGGCAAGACCGGGCGACGCGGCGGGCTTGCTGCCCGCAAGGATGAGCAACGCCGCATGGCGCGCCGAGCGCGGTGCTGGCAGGTGCATGGCGCTCTCACCCACGAGGTGAACGCCATCGAAGCCGGCAACGCTCGATTTCATGCGGCCTGGCAAGGGATGCAAAGCGGTCAACTGCCGTTTCCAGGGTTATCGCCTTCAGGCATCTTCAGCCGCGCCGCCCACGGCCCTGCCTTTGTCGACTGTTGCAACAAAGGAGGTGGTATGGAACTGGTAGCACCGCACCAACGTGTTGTAGGGCTGGACATCCATCAGGCGCAGGTCACCGCTTGCGCCCTGTTTGTTGGACAGCATCAGCACCGCGCCTCCGCTGCGCTGCAGCAGCGGCTCGGCCATAGCGTCAGCCTCGGCCCAGCGCCATGAAACGCGCCAGGTGGTGGTCTTCGTCGCCCAGTTCATGGTCGACCATGACCAGGCGCTTGGCGTAGTGCGACAGGGGCAGCTCCCAGGTCATGCCGATGCCGCCGTGCATCTGGATGCTTTCCTCTGCCACCAGGGTTCCGATGCGGCCAATGCTGACCTTGGCCGCCGACAGCGCGCGCTCGCGCTCGATGCGGTTGCTGCTGTCGATCACCGCAGCCGCGTTGATCACGGCCGAGCGCGCCTGCTCCACCTCCAGCAGCAGGTCGGCCATGCGGTGCTGCAGGGCCTGGAAGCTGCCGATCGGCACGCCAAACTGCCTGCGCGTTTGCAGGTATTCGAGCGTGTCTTTCTTGGCCGATTCCATGGCGCCCAGCGCTTCGGCGCACAGCGCCAGCACACCCCAGCCCACGGCCAGCTCCAGGGTGGCAAAGCCCTGGCCCTCGGTGCCCAAGAGCGCAGCGGCGCCCAACTGCACGTTATCGAGCGTGATTTCGGCCACGCGGCCACCGTCGATGCGGCCCATGCCCCGGCGTGCCACGCCCGCTGCGTCGGCAGGCACCAGGAACAGCGAAATGCCGTCTTCGCTGTCCACCGCGCCCGCGGTGCGGGCCGACACCAGCAAGAGCTGTGCGTTGTCGCCCTGCACCACCACGGCCTTGGCGCCGGTGAGCGCCCAGCCGCCCTCGCTGCGCACCGCACAGGTGCTGACACGGGAGAGTTCGTAATGGTTGTCGGGCTCGTCGTGCGCCAGCGCGGCCACGGTGCTGCCATCGATCAGCTTGGCAATATGCTCTTTTTGCGCAAGCGTGCCGGCTGCGGCCAGGGCACGTCCCACCATCAGGGCACCCAAAAAGGGCTCGACCACCAGGCCACGGCCCAGGGCTTCAAACACCACGGCCACGTCAAAGCCTGCGCCGCCAAAGCCGCCGTCAAGCTCGGGGAACAGCGCGCCAATGGCGCCCAGCTCGGCAAACTGTGCCCACAAGGCGGGGCTGCAGCCCATGTCGCCATAGGCAATGGCGTTGCGGGTTTCAAAGCCGTATTGCTCAGAGATAAAACGGTTCAGGGTGTCCGCCAGCATGCGGCGGTCTTCGGTGTGTTCAAAATTCATGTCCACTTTCCTCTGGAATCAATTGTTTGCGGCTTGGCATGGAACAGGGCTCATGCAACTGGCGCCGCCCAGGCCAGCGGCCACCACGCAAGGGCCACCACGCCGCGCTGGCGGTGCCCCCCCTTGCGCATCGCGCAGCGATGCCAGAGAAGGGGGCAAGCCGCGCAGCGGCTCAGGGGGTTATTCATTGCTACAGACCCAGGATCATCTTGGAGATGATGTTTTTCTGGATTTCATTGGAGCCGCCAAAAATCGACAGCTTGCGGTAGTTGAAGTAGTGGGCAGCCGCAGTGGCCGCCTCTTTCGGGCCGACGGGAGGCACGTTGTTCTCGGCGTACTGCGCTTCTTCCATGAAGGGCAGTGCGTACGGCCCCATGGCGCGGCGGATCAGCGACAAAATCTCTTGGCGGATTTCGGTGCCACAAATCTTCAGCATCGAGCTTTCGGCCCCCGGCACGCCACCACCGGCCACGGCGGCAATCACGCGCAGATTGGTGGTTTTCATGTTTTCCAGGTCGATCTCGACGCGGGCCATGCGGGCGGCAAACTGCGGGTCCTGGTTCAAGGGCTTGCCATTGCGGTGGACCTTGGCGGCAATCACCTTGAGCTTTTCCATGGCCGCCACCGAAAAACCCACGCCGGCCAGGCCGGTGCGTTCGTAGGTGAGCAGGTACTTGGCGCAGCTCCAGCCCTTGTTTTCTTCGCCGACCAGGTTTTCCACCGGCACTTTGACGTCGGTGAAAAACACTTCATTGATTTCGTGGTCGCCATCGAGCGTGCGGATGGGGCGCAGCTCCACGCCGGGCGACTTCATGTCCACCAGCAAAAAGCTGATGCCCGCCTGGGGCCGCGCTTCGCGGTCGGTGCGCACCAGGCAGAAAATCATGTTGGCATGCTGGCCCTGGGTGGTCCAGGTCTTCTGGCCGTTGACAATGTAGTGGTCGCCCTGGCGCACCGCCGTGGTCTTGACCGAGGCCAGATCCGAGCCCGCTCCGGGCTCGGAATACCCCTGGCACCACCAGTCTTTACAGGCCAGGATGCGCGGCAGCCAATACTGCTTTTGCGCCTCGTTGCCGAACTTGATCAGCACCGGGCCCAGCATGTTCACACCAAAGGGCACGATGCGCGGGCTACCGGCCAGGGCGCATTCGGTGTCAAAAATGAACTTTTCCACCGGCCCCCAGCCAGGGCCGCCGTATTGCCTGGGCCAGTGGTTGGCGTACCAGCCGCGCTCGTTGAGCAAGGCGTGCCACTCGTCCTGATCGGCCTTGGACAGGCGATGGCCCGCCTTGACCTTGCTGGCGATGTGCGCGGGCAGTTTTTCTTTCAGAAAAGCCTGCACCTCGGCGCGGAAGGCTTCTTCTTCGGGGGTGAAATTCAGGTCCATGGTGTCTCGTCTCTTTCGGTCGGTGTGTTGAACAACAACGCCCTCATGCATTGCTCATGCACTGTGGTTCAGGCTGTCAAAATTTTTGCCTTCCTGCACCAGCTTGACCAGCAGCGGCGAGGGTTTCCAGAACAGCGGGTCTTCCTTGGCGAACGCCTCGATGTCGGCCAGCAACCTGGGCAGGCCCTCCATGTCGGCCCATTTCATGGGGCCGCCACGAAAGCGCGGAAAGCCGTAACCCGAGATAAGCGTGACGTCCACGTCCAACGGGCGCAGCGCAATGCCTTCGTGCACCACGTTGGCGCCTTCGTTGACCATGGCGGCCATGTAGCGGCGCATGATCTCGTCTGCCGTGAAGCTGCGCGGCGTGATGCCCTTCTTGGCACGCTCGGCGTCGACGATGGCCAGTATTTCGGGGTCAGGCTGTCCCACGCGGGCGCCTTCGGGGTAGAGATAAAAGCCGCGGCCTGTTTTCTGGCCGAACCAGCCGCGCTCGCAGATGCGGTCGGCCACCTCGACATAGCGGGCCTTGGGGTCGCCCGGTTTGCGTGCTGCGGCGCGGCGCTTGCGCGTGGCCCAGCCAATGTCGCCACCGGCCAGGTCGGTGACCTGGAACGGCCCCATGGCAAAGCCAAAGTCGCGCACGGCGGCGTCGATCTCGTAGGGGCTGGCGCCGTCTTCCATGAGGTAATCGGCTGCCTGCCTGTACACCGCCAGGATGCGGTTGCCGATAAAGCCGTCGCACACGCCCGCGCGCACGGGCAGTTTTTTCAGCTTCCTGGCCAGCTCGAAGGCGGTGGCCACCACGCCGGCGCTCACCTTGGCTGGCACCACGATTTCCAGCAGCTTCATGATGTTGGCCGGACTGAAGAAATGCAGGCCAATCACGTCCTGCGGGCGGCTGGTGGCGGCGGCGATGGCGTCAATGTCGAGGTACGAGGTGTTGGTGGCCAGCACGGCGCCGGGTTTGCAGACGCGGTCGAGTTCCTTGAACACGGCTTTTTTCACTTCGAGGTCTTCAAACACGGCCTCGATCACCAGGTCCACGTTGGCCAGGTCGTCATAAGAGGTGCTGCCGGTGTAGCGGGCCATGACGGCGGCCTTGGCCTCTTCGGTCATGCGGCCTTTGGCAACCAGGCCGGCGTACACCTTTTCCACATTGGCGCGGCCGCGGGCGATGGATTCGGCATCGCGCTCGACCATGATCACGGGGTAGCCCGCATCCAGGGCCGACACGGTGATGCCCGCGCCCATGGTACCGCCGCCAATGATGGCGATGCTGGCAACCGGGCGCGGCGCGGCGGCGCGGGCCTCGGGCACCTTGGCCGCCTCGCGCTCGGCAAAAAAGGCGTGGATCAGGCCGGCGCGCTGCGGGCTGTCTATGCACTGCAAAAACAGCGAGCGCTCCAGCGCCATGCCTTCGTCAAACGGCAACTGCACGGCGGCCTGCACGCATTCGATGATTTTCAGCGGCGAAAACAGGCCACGGGTTTTCCTGGCGGTGTCTGCCTTGAGCATTTCCAGCTCGGCCAGCGCGGCAGCGGGGTCAGGGATGGCGATGTCGCGGGTGCGGCGCACGGGGGCGTTCTGCGCCAGCAGTTCATTGACGTAGGCCAGGCCAGCGGCCTGGGCGTCGTCGCCCTCGACGAGCTTGTCCACCAGGCCCGCCGCCAGCGCGGCCTTGGCCGACAGGTGCTGGCCGCTGAGCATCAGCTCGGTGGCGGCTTTGACGCCCATCAGGCGCGGCGCGCGCTGCGTTCCGCCCGAGCCAGGCAGCAGGCCCAGCGTCACTTCGGGCAGGCCCAGCTTGGCACCGCCCGACGAATTTTGGATTGCCAGGCGGTAATGGGCCGACAGCGCCACTTCCAGGCCACCGCCCAGCGCCGCGCCGTGCAGCACCGCAACCACGGGCTTGCTGCAGTCTTCGATGCTGCGGCACACCTCGGGCAGCGACGGCGGCATGGCGGGCTTGCCAAACTCGCGGATGTCGGCGCCCGCGATGAAGGCCTTGCCGGCACCCACCAGCATGACGCCGGCGACCGCATCATCGGCCTGGGCCTGCGCCATGGCAGCGGCCAGCCCCTGGCGCACGGCCACGCTCAATGCGTTGACCGGCGGGTTGTTGACCGTCACGACCAGGACGGTGCCCAGGCGGGCGGTGGTGACAACGGAATCGGGGGTGGTTGCGCCCATGCGGGAGTCTCCTGGTGAATTGGAAAAAACTGCTATTGTTGATGCGCCAAACAATCTTGACAATTATCCTGGCAGCAAGCACCTACGTAAGCGAGGGCCCCAAGGGCCTGAAGATCACTCTCATCGTCTGCGTCGGCTTCGACGGCCGCGCGCTCGGTGAATGCGGCGAGGAGGAATACTGCATCCAGTACGCCGCGCTGTCCAAGAACCTGATCCACGACTTCCGCAAGAACGGCCAGAGCGAGAACCAACTGTTCGGGCTGCTGCACCGCCGCTACACCCGGCACCATCAACTCGCGCGACAGCGACAAGGGCGTGGCCGCCTGCCCCTACGACTTCTACGCGCGCTGGGTCAACGACCCCGAAGGCACGCAGAAGGCGGTGGAGGCCAGCACGCGGCCCATGGTGGGCACCGAGGAATGCCCCATCGAGGAGGGCATACCCCCGGAGATGCGGGCCGCCGCAGACGGCACGGAAGCCTAGTCAAGGCATTGTCCGACGTGGGCAGTGCCATGGACCGCGGTATCGTGGGGGTCTGGCGGAACCAGCCATGCCGCCCCCTACTTCCCCGCACCCAGGAGACAGCCATGCGTCTTTCATCCATCCTGCGCCGCATGGCGCTGGTACTTGCCGCTGCCGCCCCCGCCCTGGCCGCCGCCGAGCAGGCCTATACCAACGTCTACGCCAACCTGCGCGCCGGCCCGGGGCCCAACTATCCCATCGTGGCGCAACTGGGGCTCAACACGCCGCTCGAAGTGGTCGGGTGCACGGCGGGCTACCAGTGGTGCGACGTGCTGCTGCAGGGCGGCGCGCTGCGCGGCTGGATCTACGCGCCGAGCCTGTCGTACCCCTACCAGGGCCGCACGGTGCTGCTGCCGCAGTACGGTGCCGTCATCGGCGTGCCGCTGATCTCGTTTGCCATCGGCAGCTACTGGGGCTCGCACTACCGCAGCCAGCCGTGGTATGGCGAGCCGCGCTACTGGGGCGGGCGCCCGCCGCCGCGGCACCACCTGCCGCCGCCGCACCCCAACTGGCACCCGCCTTCACAGGTGCCGCCGCATGCGGGCCAGCATCAGCGCCCGCCGAACCAGCATCAGCGCCCGCCGAACCAGGGCCAGCGTCCGCCAGGCATGCAGCGCCCGCACAATTCCGCTTCGCCGGACCACGGCCCGCATGGGGGGCGGTAGGGCCAAGGGCCGCACGTCCGGCGCTGGAGCGGCGGCACGTTCTCCGGTTCTCTCAACCTGGAAACGGCAGTTGACCGCTTTGCATCCCTTGCCAGGCCGCATGCAATCGAGCGTTGCCGGCTCCGATGGGGTTCACCTCGTGGGTGAGAGCGCCATGCACCTGCCAGCACCGCGCTCGGGGCACCATGCGGCGTTGCTCCTCCTTGCGGGCAGCAAGCCCGCCGCGTCGCCCGGTCTTGCCTGGCACGCCGATCGCGGCACCGGCAGGCGCATCCAACTGCCGTTTCCAGGATCAAAAAAAATAGCTGCTACCGCAGGTTCCATAAGGTTTTCATGGTCATTTGTACCTGAAACCCTTGTTATAAGAGCGATGGCAGCTATAAAAAAAGAAGCAACATGCCGCCCGCCACGGCTGATTGCCGCCCCTGGCATACAGTGTGCCCCATGCCCGCGACCGATACGACGACGCCTTCCCCCCGCCCTGCCCGGGCGCTCTGGTTCGACCTGCAGGGCCTGCGCCGCCGGCTGCTGTTCATCGCGCTGTACGAAGGGCTGGCCATCGCCTGCACGAGCCTGGGGCTGGCGCTGCTGGCGGACGGCGGCGTGGCCCATGCGGGCGTGATGGCCGTGGCCTCCTCGGCCATCGCGGTGGCGTGGAACTTCGCGTTCAACCACCTGTTCGAGCGCTGGGAGGCGCGCCAGTCCGTGCGCGGGCGCAGCGTGGCACGGCGCGTGGCGCACGCCATCGGGTTCGAGGGCGGGCTCATCGTCTGGCTGGTGCCGCTGTTCGCCTGGTGGTTCGGCGTCAGCCTGTGGCGGGCCTTCGTGATGGACCTGGGGCTGGTGGTGTTCTTCCTGGGCTACACCTTCGTCTTCAACTGGGGGTTCGATCGCATGTTCGGCCTGCCGGCATCGGCGCTGCCGCACGGCCAGCATTCATAGTCGAATTGGCCTCCAGCGCCTGCGTGGCAAGCACGAGCAGCTATGCGCCTAGTGCAGTGTTCAACGCTAAGCAGCACATGAAACCGCGCCTTTTGACGCATGGCGGCGTTGCAAATCCTCGCGATAGCTACGGCTATCGCTGTGGTTTGCGCCTTGCCCTGCGCCAAAACGCATCTCTTTTATTGGTGCCGCCAAGCATCGAACACTGCACTAGAAACGGCAGTTGACCGCTTCGTATCCCTTGCCAAGCCGCATGAAATCGAGCGTTGATGGCTTCGATGGCGTTCATCTCGTGGGTGAGAGCGGTATGCACCTGTCGTTAATGTGAATTGCGTAGCGGCAGCGTGATGCGCGCGCGCAGGCCGCCGGACGTGCCGCGCAGGAGGTCCAGCCGGCCGCCGTGCGCGCGGGCGACGCGCTCCACGATCGCCAGCCCCAGGCCCGTGCCCTTGCGGGCGTTGCCGTGGAACGGCTGCTTGAGCCGCTGCGCGTCCTCGGGCGCGATGCCGGCGCCGTGGTCTTCCACCTCGACCCACAGGCACTCGGCGTCGGCGCCCGTGCGCAGCGTCACGGGCGGCTGGCCGTGGCGCCAGGCGTTTTCCACCAGGTTCACCAGCGCGCGGCGCAGCAGTTGCGTGCGCAGCGGCGCGGCGGGCGTGGGGCCGGCCTGCAGCGCCACGGCGCGGCCCTGGGCCCCGCAGGCGGCGGCCACCTCGGCGGCCAACGCGGCCAGGCTGGCGGGGGCGGGCGCTTCCTCCGCGCCGCTGCGCGCGAAGTCGAGGAACTGGCCGACGATCGCGTCCATCTCCGCGATGCCGCGCTCCATGCTCGCCGCGAGTTCGGGCCCGGCGGGCTCGCGCAGGATCTCCACGCCCAGGCGCAGCTTGGTCAGCGGCGTGCGCAGGTCGTGCGAGATGCCCGCGAGCATCAGCGCGCGCTCGCGCTCGGCGTCCTGCAGGCTGCGCGCCAGGTGGTTGAAGCTGCGGCCCACGGTGGCGATTTCCGCCGGGCCGTCCTCGGGCAGCGGGTCGGGCGCGGCGCCGCCGGCCAGCCGGTGCGCGGCGTCCGCCAGGCGCGCGAGCGGGCGGTTGATGCGGCGCTGGATCAGCAGCGCGCCGGCCAGCGCCAGCAGCGCGCCCGCGAGCGATGCGCCCAGCCACGCGCCGGTGGCCTCGCGTGCGGGTAGCAGGCCGGGCAGCGCGATCCAGTAGTCCGCCCCGTCCATGGCGATGCGCAGCGCCAGGCCGCCGCCGGCTTCGCGCCGCCAGACGATGTCCGCGTCCTGGCCGGCGAGGCGGCGCGAGACGGAGCGCACCATGCTGCGCTCCAGCGGGCTCAACGGTGGCAGGAGGCCGCCGCGTGCGGTGGCCGGGCCGGCGGCCTGCGGCGCCTGGGCGTTGAACCGGCGCACGAAATCGGCCCGCGCGGCGGGCGGCAGCGCAGCCATGCCGGCGCGCAGCGCGCCCGCGGTGCGCGCCAGCCCGTCGGCCATCTGCTCCAGCCGGGGCTTGAGCAAGAGCTGCCGCACCAGCACCGCGCCGGCGGCTTGCCCCAGCGCCACCAGCACCACGATCAGCAGCACGTTGCGGCCCAGCAGCGTGCGCGGCGTCAGCCTCATGGCGCATCACCCTCGGGGATGAACTGGTAGCCCACGCCCCAGACGGTGCGGATGAAGCGCGGCTGGGCCGGGTCGTCCTCCACCAGCCGGCGCAGGCGCATCACCTGCACGTCGATGCTGCGGTCGGTGGCCTCGTGCCCGGGGCCGTAGGCCAGCGCCAGGAGGCGGTCACGCCCGAGCGGGCGCCGCGGGTTCTGCGCCAGCGCGCGCAGCAGCGCGAATTCGGCCCCGGTGAGCGGCACGTCCTGCGCCGCCGCGCCAGCGCCGCGCGTGAGGCGCTGCGCGTCCAGATCCAGCGCGAAGGCACCGAAGCGCAGCACGCCCCGCGCGGGCGCAGGCCCGGCATGCGCGCCCAGCATGCGCTGGCGCCGCACCAGGGCCTGGATGCGCGCCAGCAGCTCTCTAGGCTCGAACGGCTTGGGCAGGTAGTCGTCGGCACCCATCTCCAGGCCGATGATGCGGTCCAGCGGGTCGCCGCGCGCGGTGAGCATGACGATGGGGATGGTCTCGCCTTGCGCGCGCAGGCGGCGGCAGATGGAAAGGCCGTCCTCGCCGGGCATCATCACGTCGAGCACCAGCACGTCGAAGCGCTCGCGCGCCAGCAGTTTCTCCAGCGCCTGCGCGCCCTCCACCGCGCGCACCGCACAGCCCTGGTCGCCCAGGTAGCGCTGCAGCAGCGCGCGCAGGTCGGCCTCGTCGTCGGCGATCAGGATGCGGGCCAGCGGTTCGCTCGTGGTCATGGCCTTCATCGTAGCGGCGTCCGCGTGGCGCGGCGGCGCGCGAATCCATGACAAACCATGACAGGCGTGGCCCGCGTGTTCATGGACCGTCACGAAACCACGCGCCGCGCATAGCGCCGGCGCTCGGGCGCGGCGTACAGTGCCCGTCCATGGGTCGCCGCATTCCGCAGCGCCCGGCCACCACCCCGACAGGAGATTGCCATGCAAGCCATCCGCATTCTTTCCACCACCGCGCTGTGCGCCGCGCTGCTCGCCGCCAGCCTCGCATCCCCCGACGCCCATGCCGGGCGCCGCACCGTGGTGCGGCCCAACGCCGCCGGCGGCACCACCGCCACCAGCGTCGTGGGCCGCCATGGTCCGAATGGCGGCGGCGCGCTGCGCGCGCGCGGCGTGACCACCGACGGCGCAGGCAACGCCACGGCCGCCAGCGGCGCCGCCGTGCGCGGCCCCAACGGCGGCATGGCCAAGCGCGCCGGCACCACGACGGTGAACAGCGACGGCTCCGCTACCCACCAGAGCGGCTTCAACGCCACGGGGGCCCAGGGCAGCGTGCAGAGCAGCGGCAGCGCCACCCGCGCCGCCGACGGCACCGTCACGCAAGAGCGCAGCACCACCGCCACCAGCGCGACCACCGGCAACAGCGTGCAGAGCAGCACGTCCTACAGCAGCGGCACGGGCCTGACGCACAGCGCCACCTGCTACAACGCCAGCGGCGCCGTGATCGCCTGCCGCTGAACCTTGCCTCCTGCACCCGCCACTCCACAGAAAGGACGGTCACCATGCAACCCCATTCCTTTTCGCGCGCCGCGCTGCTGCGCGTGGTTTTTTGCGCCGCGGCGCTCGCCGGCACGGCAGCGCAGGCGCAGTCCACGCCTGCCGCGCCCGCCGGCGACGGCAGCCGGGGCGAGCGCATGCGCGAGACGCTGCACAAGCGCTTCGGCGCCGCCGACGCCAATACGGACGGCCACCTGACCCGCGATGAGGCCAAGGACAAGATGCCCTGGGTCTACAAGAACTTCGACGCCATCGACGCCAGCCACGGCGGCAGTGTGACGATGGCCGACATCGAGGCCTACATGGCCCGGCAGCGCGCCGGCCGGCGGGCCGCGACGAAATAGCCCGAGGTCCATGCCCGCGCGCCCTATCCTCGACGCGGCCGGCGCGCCTGCCATGCTGCCCTGGCTCGGCGCGCTGCTGCTGGCGGTACCGGCCGCCGCCATGCTCGAAGGGCTGGTGCTGACCGGCATGCGCCGCGCCTACGACTGGCGCGCCTGCGCCGCCTCGATGGTCGACATGCTGGTGCGCCGCGGCGTCGATGCGCTGGGCCTGTCGCTGGCCGCGCCGCTGCTGGCCCTGGCCTACGCGCACCGGCTACAGACCATCGCGCTGGCCACGCCGCTCGCGTTCGCGCTGCTGTTCGTGGGCGCGGAGTTCTTCTACTACTGGTTTCACCGCGCGGCACACCGCGTGCGCTGGTTCTGGGCCACCCATGCCGTGCACCATTCGTCCAACGAACTCACGCTGGCCGCCGCGCTGCGCCTGGGCTGGACTGGCAAGCTCTCCGGCACGGGGGTGTTCTTCGCGCCGCTGATCTGGCTGGGGTTCCCGCCGCGGGCCGTGTTCGCCGCGCTCGCGCTCAATCTGCTCTATCAGTTCTGGCTGCACGCGCCGTGGATGCCGCGCCTGGGGCCGCTCGAATGGGTGCTCAACACACCCACGCACCACAAGGCGCACCACGCGAGCAACCCCGCGTACCTGGACTGCAACTACGGCGGCGCGCTCATCGTGTTCGACCGGTTGTTCGGCACCTTCGTGGACTTGCGCGCCGACGAGCCGCTGCGCTACGGACTCACCACGCCGCTGGCGAGCCACAACCCGCTGCGCATCGCCTTGCACGAGTGGCTGCGCCTGGGCGCCGACCTGCGCGCCGCGCCGGGCTGGCGGGCGCGGCTGGCGGTGCTGCTGGGGCCACCGGCATGACTGCTTCCCGGAGAAGCGCCATGGCCATTTGCCGCCTGTGCATCTGCCTGCCGCTGGCCTGCGCCCTGGCCGCGCAGCCCGCAGCCGGGCAGGACTTTGCGCCGCGCGAGGGCGGCCGCCGTGCCGCCGCCGCCGCCGTGCTGCCGCCGGGTGTGCGGCGCATCGCCGACCTGCCCTATGGCCCCGACGTGCGCCAGCGCATGGACGTATACCTGCCGTCGCCCGCAGGCGGGCCCGCGCGCGTGCCGATGCTGGTGATGGTGCACGGAGGCGCCTGGATGATCGGCGACAAGACCACGGCTGCCCGGCTCGACAACAAGCTCGCGCACTGGGTGGCGCGGCAGGGCTGGATGCTGGTGTCGGTGAACTACCGGCTCGCGCCGCAGGCGCGGCCCGACGAGCAGGCGCGCGACGTGGCGCGCGCCATCGCCGCCGCGCAGGCCCACGCGGCGCAGTGGGGCGCGGATGCGGATCGGCTGCTGCTGATGGGCCATTCGGCGGGCGCGCACTTGGTGGCGCTGCTGGGCGCCGACCCAGCACGCGCCGAGGCGCTTGGCGCACGGCGCTGGCGTGGCACCATCGCCCTCGACAGCGCGGCGCTCGACGTGCCGGCGCTGATGGAGCGGCCCCACCTGCGCTTCTACGACCGCGCGTTCGGCGGCGACCCCGCCGTCTGGCGCGCGGCATCCCCCATCGGCGCGCTGGCGGCAGGTGCGCCGCCGCTGCTGCTGGTGTGCTCGACCACGCGGCCCGACGATTCGTGCGGCCAGTCGCGCCGCTTCGCCGAGCGCGCGCGGGCGCTGGGCATCCGCGCCGAACTGCTGCCGCAGGCGAAGTCGCACCGCGACATCAACGACGACCTCGGCGCACCGGGCGACTACACCGGGGCGGTGGACCGCTTCGTGGCCTCGCTGGGCCTGTAGCCAGCTCGCTGCGCAGCCAATCCACGAACGCCGCCGCGGCGCGCGGCACCCGGGCCGCACCGGGGCGGATGGCATGGATCCGTCCGGCACACGCGCCCACGGCGCCGCCACAGCGGCAGAGTGCGAGAGTCCTCCCCCCGCTTGCTGCACGGTAAACTCTGCGCATTTCACGTCCGCACTCTCCATGGCCGCAACCACCGCGGGGCACGCCCGTGCCAGCTTCGAGTTCAAAAGCGCCACGCTGCCGCTGGTGGCGCTGCTGCTCAGGACGCCAGACCCGGAGGCGCTGGCGCAGGCGTTCAGCCAGCAGTTCGGCGACACGCCTGAATTCTTCGATGGCGACGCGGTCGTCATCGACCTGGGCCATTTGGCCGGCGACGCGGCGATCGACTTCCCCGCGCTGATCGCGCTGCTGCGCCGCTACCACACGCTGCCCGTGGCCGTGCGCGGCGGCAGCGCGGCCCAGCATGCGGCGGCGCGCGCGGCGGGGCTGGCCGAGGCCGCCGAGGAGCCCGCCGTGGCCACGCGCGAGGTGGAGGTGGAGGTGGTGCGCGAGGTGCCGGTCCAAGTGCCGGTCGAGGTTCCCGTGGCCGGCCCCGGTACGCTGGTGGTGGACAAGCCGCTGCGCTCGGGCCAGCAGGTGTATGCGCGCGGCGGCGACCTGGTGGTGCTGGCCGTGGTGAGCTTCGGCGCCGAGGTGATCGCCGACGGCAACATCCACGTCTACGCGCCGCTGCGCGGGCGCGCCCTGGCCGGCGCGCGCGGCAATGCCGATGCGCGCATCTTCAGCACCTGCCTGGAGCCGCAGCTCGTCTCCATCGCCGGCATCTACCGCACCAGCGAGAAGGCATTTCCAGCCGACATCGTCGGCAAGCCCGCGCAGGTGCGGCTCGAAGGCGAGAAGTTGATCGTGGAGGCGCTGTAGCAGCGCTCCGGCATTCCTCTCTCCCCGTTGGGCAGACAGAGGCGGCGCGAGGGGCTGCGGCAGTCGATGGCGCGCGAGGGGGCCGGCTCGCCGCGGCGGGCCCCGCCCACCCGCTGCCAGAGGCCGCCACGGAAGGCATACTCCCCCATATGCCATCTTGCAGCGCAGATATTGCGGGCGGTGCGACCCTATACTCCCCCTATTTCAGCATTCCGGCATTCCGCCTCTCCCCCGCTGGGGAGAGGCGGGTGAGGGGCGGCGGCGGTTGATGATGGGCGCGAGAAACTGCTGGCATCCCCTGCCCGCAGGCAGACAAGGGGATGAGAGAAAACGGCCCGGCCCCGAACCCTGAACGCCGCCCGCTGGCTCAACCGCGCTGGCGCGCGCGCAGCCGCAGCATGGCCAGGCCCGCCAGCGTCAGCGCCAGCAGACCGCGCGCCCATTCGCCGAGCGTGGGGATGGGGGTCGCGCCGCCGCCCAGGCCCAGGCCCACGGGGTCGATGATGACGCTGTTCGCCACCTGGTCATCGTCGCCCGTGGCGGCGCCGGGGCCATCCGTCACCGTGAAGCTCACCGTCTTGCGGTCGCCCGAGAAGGTCGGGGTGAGCTGATACCACACCTTCGCGCCGCCGACCGCCTGGCGCCCATACTTCCAGAGCACGGCATTGGCGGGCGCGGGCTGCGCCAGGCTCAGGCTCACCGTGGCCGACGTGCCGGGCGTTCCGTTGACGAGCACGAAGCTGAACATGCCATACGGGAACGTGTAGCCCGCCGGCAAGCCCGGCAGACCCGTCGCCGCTCCGAAGCCCGGGGAGTTCGACGCGAACTGCCATGCGCCACCGGCAACGCCTGCGCTGCTGACGCTGCTGCCGTTGCCCGCAAAGGTGGTGCCGCTGGCGGTGGGCGCGCTCACCGTGAAGCTCTGGGACACGGGCGTGGCGGGAGCGAAGTTCACGTTGCCCGCCAGGTTCGCCTGCAAGATGCAGATGCCCGCGGCCAACAGCGTCACGGTGCTGCCGTTGGTTCCATCGGCGCGGCAGACGACGGCGGTCGTCGAGGTGAACACCACCGGGTTGCCCGAGCCGCCGCCCGTGGCGCTCACCGTGAACGGTGCGGCGCCCAGCGTCTGGTCGAGGAGCGGGTTGAACGTGATGGTCTGCGGCAGCGGCGTGTCGGTAGTCCCGGATAGAGTGCCCAGCGTGCTGGCATAGCCGCCCGCCGTGGTCACCACCACGGCATGGACCTTGTAGCCCGTGCTGGGGGTCAGCCCCGTGGCCGTGAGGTTCGTGGCCGTGGCGCCGACCACCGACGGGGTGTTCTTCCAGATAGCGGCGGCGCCGGTGGAGTCCGTTCCCGCCACGACCTGCTCCCAACTCGGCGCGGCTGCCGCCGCGGGCAGCACCACGGCATACAGCGTGCCGGCAGCCGACGGGGTGGCCGTGAACGGCAGGGTCGTCGTGGTGGGCGTGCCGGCATACAGCGCCACCGTGGGCAAGGCCGCCAGCGCAACGCTGTCGGCGCGGGTCTTCTTCCAGGCGGCGTAAGTCAGATCCTTGGCCGCCGTGCCATTGGCATAGAAGTCGGCATCGCCGCAGTCGCTGATCACTTCCACGCTGCCGCTTGCATCCAGGCTCGTGGGCAGGTCGCCGATGCCCTCGGGCGCGCAGCGCGTGTCGGCGGCCAGGTTGGCGTTGCTGCGCAGGCGCAGGTTGACCGCCAGGCCGGCGGCGTTGACGCTGCCGTCCCACGAATAGAGGCGGAAGTCCTTGGGCGCAGTGCCCGTGGCGCTGTCGGGCGGCCCGGCGATGATGAGGTACTGGTTGGCGGCGTTCTTGCGGATTTCGCGGATGCCGCGCCCGCCCAGGTCCAGGCGGATCGGCGCGCCGAACGTGGCCGTGCCCTTGGTGCCGCCGGCGGCGGTGCCAAGGGTGGTGAAGTTGGTGACCGGAACGATCAGCGCATGCGTGCGGCCCGTGGCGCTGCCAGCCGTGACGGCTCCTTGGCCGGGAGCAGTTACCAGCGGTGCGCGGAAGCCGAACCAGGCGGCGGAGTCGGTGGGGCTGGTGGTCGCGCCTTCGATGGAGAAGCCGGCAAGGTTCGGGTTTTCGGGCTGCTGGCCCGCGCCGCCGTTCGAACTGGCCACGAGGCCGAAGTAGTCGGCGTTGCCCGCGTCCCAGGTGCGGATGTCCTCGCGCAGCCACTGGTAATAGCCACCGAGGGTCAGGGTGGTGCCCGCGCCCGATCCGCCGGGGGTGAGCTTGAAGAAACGCCAGCGGTCGGGGCGGCTGTGGCCGTTCTTGTTGTTGGAGTGCGAACCCGTCACGTACACCGCGCCGCCGCTGGGGAAGCTGGCTTCCATGTCCATCTCGCCGTCGGACTTGCAGTTGCCGGGTTCGATGCCGGTGAAGCCCGCCGTTGTGCAGGCAGCGTCGGTTTGCAGGGCCGGGTTGCTGAGATTCAGCCCGCTATCCACCGGCAGGGCCTTGAGCGGCAGGCCGCTGGTGCCGGGGGCATAGGCCGAGAAGGCATTGCCGCCGCCGCTTTGCGCCGCATTGCCCGATGCGTCCAGCGCGGGCGCTTCGTCGTCGGCCACCAGCCGGGTGCTGCCGTCGATGACCGTGGAGCCGTCGGAGCGGCCCGTGTGCCAGCGCGGGGTGGTGCCTGTGGCCGGGTTGGCCGATGCCGCGTAGTAGATGGTGCGCGTGAGGGTCCCGTCGATGGTGACCGTGATGTCGGACATGCCTACTAGTCAGTCATGTTGAAACGCGAGGATAAATGCGAGTGAGCTTACGCCTGGCATCCTGGGTAGAGA